>JBGOWI010000044.1:0-18433 GCA_041478555.1 Phycisphaerae bacterium | reverse complement strand
TCGATGATTTTTTATTCTTCAGGCTGGGATTGGAGCGGGGCAGGACCGGAGGGTTTGACCGAATCAGTCCTCACTACAGGTTTTCTCCAATCGGTCAAAATCTTTTCCATCTGACTGTCAATTGCTGTCGGGCTGGGCTGAAGAGAAATATCGTGGACAAAATTACAGGATTCCAGCACAACACTGTTGACCTGGTCGGGGGATTGTCTGCCTTGTGCAAGGAACTTTACGGCTGGAAAATCGGACAATGGAGTTATGTTTATCAGGAAAAACAAAAAGCCTGCAATCACAGAACCCGCCAAAAAACCGACAACAGCCGCACCGGCGCTATTTAAAATCTTCGGAAAAGACACAACATAAACGGCTGTGAAAAATCTGAAGGACAGAAGATGCATTACAACGAAAATAATGACAGCCATTGTCAGAACAAAGACTGAATAGGAAAAATTGCCGAGATAACTTCTGATGACCGGAAATTTGTCAACAATCTGCGGCGCCGTCATTATGCTCGTGTAAACAGAGACAAGTATATTGAACAGAAAAGCCCAGCTCGGATAGAAGGTTTTTCTGTAACCGAGAAAGGCGAAAACAAGACCAACTGCTATTATTATCAGTTTCGGCATTTTTAATTATCCAAGATTCGAAGTTACCCGTTTTACTTCTTCAAGACTGGTAATGCCTTCAAGGGCAAGTTTAAGTGCCTGTTTTTTCAGGTTTGTTCTGTATCGATCATCGCCGATATTCTTAAATCTACTCACTGAAAAATAGGGCGAAAGAATATGAGCCTTGACATTGTCGCCAATAACCATAATGTCGAAGATTGCCGTTCTGCCTTTGTATCCCGTATCGCCGCAATGTTGGCAGCCTGTCGGCCGCATTATTTTGCTTGTATCCACATTCTTATCCACGAGTTTTTCGAGCTGAGTCTCATCAATATTATTTGCGACGGTCTTGCACCTGCCGCACAATTTACGAATAAGCCTCTGCGAGATTATCAAATCAATCGCCGATGAAATCAGGAGCGGTTTTACACCCAAATCCATCAGACGAACGACTGCCGCTGCATTACTGCTGCTGTGCAGCGTCGTAAAAACAAGATGACCTGTCTGAGAGGCCGCAAGAGCCGTTGACGCTGTTTCCTCATCCCTGATTTCACCAACGAATATTACGTCAGGGTCCTGGCGAAGAACACTTCGCAGGGTTTTTGCAAAGGTTATATCCGCTTTGGGATTTATTTCTATCTGGCTGGCCTGCGGAAAGACATATTCTATAGGGTCCTCAATGGTTATTACGTTACGCGTGTTGAAATCCAGCAACTGAAGCATCGCCTGCATGGTAGTGCTCTTTCCGCTGCCGGTCGGGCCGCAGACAAGAATCATCCCCGACTGATGAGTAATTGCGCCATTTACAATCTGCTGATATTTTTCATCCATTCCGACATCGGCAAGTGTAAGCTGCGTAACAGCCTGATTAAGGACTCTTACCGAAAGTTTCTCGCCGTGCAGAACGCCGGCACTCGCTACACGAAAGGAAATATTGCCGTCGGCAGTTTTGGCTATAAAAGCCCCATCCTGAGGACGGCGCTTTTCAGAGATGTCCATACCGGAAATGGCTTTGATACCGTTGACTATCGCAGCACATTGCTTGAACCCAACTTCCTCGGCGGTCCTCAGCATCCCGTCGATTCGATACCGCACCACATAGTTATCACTGCTGACAGGGTCTATGAGAATATCACTGGCAAGACTATCCACGGCAGTTGCTATTATTTTCTGAGTGTGCTCAAGTGTACCTCTGTCCTCTTTGCTGTCTTTGGCGTTGCCATACACTTCAAAGAGATTTCTGCCCAACGCATCAAGCAGAATGATGGAATCTTTGCCGCGGGCACCGGCAAAATGACTGAAATCCACAATCTCAACAGCTTTGCCAAAGGCCCTTTTGACGGCTTCAAAAAAGGATATGCTGTGCTCCTGAACCCTCTGGGCTGCTTCAGCTATAATAAAAACCAAAAGAACGAACGGGCCAAAAATCAGCATCAACACATTCATGCCGGCTTTTAACTTTTTGGGTATAATCGGGCTGAACTCAAAACGCTGAATCAGATACATACACAGATAAAACCAGAAAATCAGAAAGGCAATTCTTAAAGGACTGAAAAGCAATTTTACATAACCTAACTGCATAAATGAAATCCCCTGATTGCAAACGACAAAAGCAGCAAAAATACAGTAATAGCTAAACTATAACACCGACTGAGAGTTTTGGCAAATAAAAAAGCCCCCGATATACGGGGGCTTTGAAGGATTCAAGCTAAGGTTATCATCCTATGAATTCGTTGCCAATCTTTCTGGCCCGCTGCGGTTTGTCGAGATTTATGCCAAGAGAAACGCCCGTCTCGACGAGTATATTCCAGCCGGCGGCAAGATAGACATAATTGCCAAGCTCACCCCCCTCTCTTGCTTCGCCCGCCTCCGCGTCTCTCGACGCAAGTCGAGGCGGCAGGCAAGAAGCAGAGGGGGCAACTTTTATCGTCGGGAAAATGGTATCCTCATCGCAGACGGCAAAGACCTTCATGCCCACGCCGTCGGCAAGCGTCTGTTTTATCTTTTCAAGCTCGCTTTTGAACGGGTCAATCAGGATAACCACATCGTCGGGGTTCATCACTTCCTCAATGCCGTGAACAGCATAAGTGCCCTCAAGATAATCGCTCTTTTTACGAGTGATTTCGTTGGTTTTAAGGGTAAGCTCTTCAGCGACGCCGTCATTGCGGCCGGCAAAGTAGATTGTGCCGGCAGATGCTATTGCGTCTATGATTTTTTTGTCTATCGGCATTGTAAGAGCAGCGTTAAATGCGTCGGCAAGGGCTGCAAACTTTTTCTGAAGGTCTATATTCTGCGTTGCAGCCAGCAGCGACTGGTAAAACAGGGCCTGCTCGGCAACGCTTTTTGTCGCGGGCACTGCCTCTTCCCTGCCGCAGCTTAATATGAATGTTTGTTTGGCGAGAGATTCGAGCTTTGTATTCTGATTTGCAGTAAGTGCATAAAGATGCTGGTGTCCGACATTTTTCAACCTGTCAAAAAGACGGATGACTTCCTTTGTCCGGCCGCTGTTGGAAGCGCCGAAGACGACAAAATCTGACAAATCATAGCTACACGCCTGAAGGCTACCTTCGGCTGCAAGATTTAATTTGTATCCTGCCCTTTTCGCACAGTATATCGCATTGTTGGCGGGGAAAATCCGGCTTGAACCTTCGCCGGTAAAAAAGAGTTTTCCCTTTTGTTTGACAGAAGCAACAACTTTGTCAGCGTCTTTCAGGGCAAAACGACGCAGAATATCAGGTGTCTGCATCATTTCACGAACCAGAGTAAATTGAGAATACTTTTTGTCGCTGTTCATTTTTTTCTCCGTTATCTTGGGTTAAATTTTTTTGCCTGCAATTTTACATATTCAGGCATCGAACCTGCAAGCGGTTTTGCATAATCGATAAAAGTTTCTGTTATGAAAAAGCCATTTGAGTCTATGAACTCATCCGGCATCGGCCTTGCCTTTCCTGCAACTTCAGACAGGGCTATTGAGCCGGTAAAACATTTATACTTTTTGCCGGGTTCTCTGTTGAGTGTTACCATAAGGCCTGTCCTGCCTTGTTTTGCAAGCCGGACTGCTTCCTGCCCTGCCATAAAGGCCTCGTCAATATCGAGCTGAACTGCACGGTCGGCTGCGCACATCGGGAGGGACTCGGTTATCTGAAATTCACCTCTGAAGCCAAATTTGCTGCTTATCAATCTGTGCAAAACCATCGCAGCACTTGTGCCGCCCATGGCGCCGAACTCGACATTGCTGAATTTGTCCCTTATCTGTGAAGCCGAGACAGGTGTGCCGTCGGCATAAGCAATTCCTTCGCCGCAGACTATCGATACAAAGCCGAAATTGTCATAACATTTTTTGACTTCGGCAAGAAATTTTTCCTTCTCAAACGGCCTTTCAGGCAGACAGAGGATATGCGGTGCGTCGGCGGGGTCTTTTTTGGCAACCGCTGCAGACGCCGTCAGCCAGCCGGCTTTTCTGCCGATACACTGAAAGATTACAAACTGGTCGACTTTGCGCATATCGCGGGCAAGGACGCCGGCCTGGAGAACCGAAAGAGCTATATATCTTGCCGCACTCGGATAGCCCGGCGCGTGGTCTGTGCCGAAGAGGTCGTTGTCAACGGTCTTCGGCACACCTATACCGACAAGTTCATAGCTGCTGTGTCCTGCAAAATCCTCAATCCGGCAGATTGTATCCATTGTGTCGTTGCCGCCGATGAGAAATATATACCGGATGTTATATTTTTTCAGCATATCGAGGATTTTCGGCAGGTCGCTGTCGGCAAGTTTGTATCTGCATGAGCCTAAAGCACTGGACGGGGTTGTCTTTAAAAGCTGAATGGTCTTTTCGCTTTCTGTCCCGAGGTCAACAATGTTTTCAGATATGAAGCCTTCAATTCCGAATCTCATGCCGAGGATTTTTTCAACGGCACTAAAATTCCCTGCTGCGGTGATTATGCCGGCAAGCGAAGAATTGATGACCGAAGTCGGACCGCCGGACTGGCCTAAAATTGCATTGCCTTTGAGCATCTTTTATAACTTCTGTAATCTTTGCTGCAATTTCCCAAAAATTTATCTGCCTGGAAAACTTTTCAGTATTCGGTTTTCTCAAATCTTATCCTGACACTGTTCGCATGGGCGTCAAGGCCTTCGGCCTCGGCAAGGCGAACAATATCATCAGCATTTTTGGCGAGTCTTTTTTTGTCATATTCAATAATGCTGATTGATTTGACGAAGTCATTAGCAGTCAGCGCACTCGAAAATCTCGCACAGCCGCCTGTAGGCAGCGTATGGCTGGGCCCGGCCCAGTAATCGCCCACGGCTACCGGCGAATAATCGCCGATAAATATTGCCCCTGCGTTTTCAATTTTTTCTGCAATCTGTCTGCTGTTTTTGCCGCATTGAATTTGCAGATGTTCCGGTGCAAATTCGTCAGCCCATCTAATCAGGTTTTTGGTATCTTTGAAAACAATAATGCGACTATATTCTTTTATACAGTTCAAGGTTTCCTTAGACCTGCCGAGTTTTGGTATCTGGAGCGCAAGCTGTTTTACTATCCTGTCAGCCAGATTTTTTGAAGTTGTGAATACAATCCCGCAGCCAATATTATGCTCTGCCTGACTTAACATATCCGCTGCAACCCAGGCGGGATTTGCATCGTCGTCAGCAATTATCAAAACTTCACTGGGACCGGCAATAAAGTCAATCGCTGCGTAGTCCGGCGAAACAGCTTTCTTGGCAGACTGAACCCACCGATTGCCGGGTCCGACAATTTTGTCCACCATAGGAATAGTGCCGTGTTTTGAAGCAAGGGCCGCAATTGCCTGAACGCCGCCGACGCGATAGACCTCCGTTACTCCGAGCTCGAAACAAACCGCCTTGATAACAGGATGAACATCACCATCGAAACGGGGCGGTGAGGTAACAATAATTTTTTTCACACCCGCCACCTGTGCAGGCACGGCGGTCATTATCACGGTCGAAGGAAGCGGAGCTGTGCCGGCAGGCACATATATGCCTACACTTTTAAGAGGTGCGTATTTAATAGCCGTTCCATTCCGAAAAACTTTGTGCTCTTTCGGAATGAATATACCTTTCTGGTATTTTCTTACATTAGCAATGGCCTGTCTTATTGATTTTAAAAGTTTTCTGTCGAGTTGTTCGTGAGCGATGCGCAGTTCTATGGGAGAAACTTTAAATTTGGTCGGCGTTAAAAGAACACCATCAAATTTTTTAGTGTATTTTATAACAGCATTGTCTGCCTTTCTGTCGGTAGGCGCATCGATTTCTCTTATAATCCGCCAGACTATTTTTGTTCGCTCATCACCTTCGCTGAATCTTGCCAGTTTTTTTAACTGGTTTCGGTAGTCATCGAGAAGTTTCTCAAAGTCTGTCGATGTATACGGGATAAGTATTTTTCGTAATTTTTTTTTCATAGTTGTCTTGGGTAATTATTTTGCAAAATTGCCGTGACTGTAGGCCCTTGATGCACGCTGCAGCAGCATGTAATTTTTGCCTTTATAGCCGGTTACTATGGCAGAAATCTTAAACCGCATAGGGATTGTCGAAAGAGACTGCTGATTGGCCATATTTTCAAGTATCTCACAGGAAAGAAGCGGCAGAGAAAGCGAGTCGATATTTCTGCCGAGAGCATCAAAATCAAAATAAAAATCATTTCCATCCCGCACCAGAAAGCCGGTGCGGTCGGCTATTATGCCATCGGATTCGGTCGAAAGCGGCTCTCTAAGCTCGGCGAGGTTTATCACTCGCCTGGGCCGCAGTAGCGCCAGAACATCGTCGGGAATGATTTTTTCCTCATTTGCGTCTGCAGGAGCGGGTTCTACTGCCGGCTGATTGACCTCTGTTATCGGCAGAAAATATGAAAGATAAATAAAATTTTTATTCTGGTACTTTGTGAATTTGCCCCAGATGCGAAAACTTTTGTTTTCATCACTTACAGCCTTTGCAAGTTTTTCGAGCATACTCGAAGGAAGAATCTGGACGGCACTATCAGTTGCCAGAACGCCTCTGCCATCGGTCAACGGTTCAAAGACCTCGAAATACCAGATATCGCCTTGCGATGAGATTTTCCCGTCAATACCGTCAATCACAAAACCGTCCCGCAAAGCAAGCGGCTTTTGCGCGGGATTTTGACCGAAGGCGGTTATGACAACCGTATATACCAAGAATGTAATTACTGTTATAGTTCGTTTCATTATTGAACGCGTTTCGTTAAAATTTCAATGACCTGCGCAGGCGTCCGAGCGACAGTTACAAATTCAACGCTGCTCTTGTCGTCAGCTGCAATAATCTCAATCAACGGTCCGAAAAAATCGGTCAATAGTATAATCGGTTTCGGCGGATTTACAAAGCCTTTGTTTGTAAGCTCCCAGATATACGAAAGCTCAAGCAGTGTGCCTGTTCCGCCGGGCAAAACCACGAAAGCTGCGCCAAGCTCGATAAGCTTACCCAACCGTTCGATAAGGCTGGACGTGGTTATTTCGTCAGTAATAAATTCATTCGGCCCTTTTCTGCCGAAAGCCGAGCAGGTTACGCCGATAGTCTTTCCGCCGGCCTGTTTAGCACCTTTGGCAGCGGCAAACATCGTCCCACCGTAACCGCCGTTGGCGATTGCGAAGCCGGTCTCGGCACACAATCTGCCAAGCTCAAATGCAAGATTAAAAACTTTATCGCCGTCTCTGGCGTTGCCTGTGCCGAAGATTGTTATGATTTTTTCGCTCATTTACTTTTCGTATAATTGAGCAGGCCGCCGGCAAGAAGAAGGTGTCTGTCCCTTTGGGAAAGATTAAGCCTGCATTTGAATTCAAGGCTGCCGGTTTTATTTCTTACAGTGATAGTATCCGCTGATTTTATCGCAGAGTTAACATTTTGAACTTCAAGCTCGTCATCCGGATTTATCTTTTCATAATCAGCCGGCGTTTCAAACTCAACAGGCAAAATGCAGAAGTTAATCAGATTGGCCTTGTGAATACGCTCGATGCTTTTGGCAATTATCATTCGAACGCCGAGATACATCGGACAAAGTGCGGCATGTTCGCGAGAAGAGCCCTGACCGTAACTTTCGCCAGACACAACAACGCCTGCGATGCTTTTTTTCTTCAGCTCAAGGGCTCTTTGTGCAAAGACCGGTCTGCCCGGCTCATTGAAGCAGTTAAAGACATATTTGGAATACTCCTGCACGTCTGAGCGGTACTTCAAAAACGCTCCTGCAGGCATGATGTGGTCGGTAGTGATTTTATCGCCGCACTTGAGGAGAACTTTGCCGCTGAGCTTGTCGGGCAGCTTCACTGCCGCCTCGGGGACAACGATGGTTGAGCCTCGCAGGACTTTTACACTTTTTGCCTGCTGCGGCGGCAGGGGCTTTTGAATCATATTATCATCGATGAGAAATTTTTCCGGCAGTTCAATTTTCGGGTATTCAATCCCGCTCCGGCGAGGGTCGATGATTTCGCCTTTCAGGGCTGCTGCTGCCGCAACTTCGGGGCTTGTCAGAAAGACCATATCATTTTTTGTGCCGGTTCTGCCGACAAAGTTCCTGTTAAAAGTCCTGACGCTTACCGTGCCGTCAGCAGGCGAAAGACCCAGGCCTATACACGGCCCGCAGGCTGTTTCGAGGATTCTTGCACCGGCAGCAATAATATCAGCCAGGGTGCCGTTTGCTGCGAGCATGTTCAGGACCTGCCTGCTGCCCGGAGCAATTGCAAATTCGACCATCGGATGGATTAAACGCCCCTTTAAAACCTTTGCTACCATCATCAGGTCGGTATAGCTTGAGTTAGTGCAGCTTCCGATAATGACCTGATTGACTTTTGTTCCTTCGAGAGATTTTACGGTTTTGATATTGTCCGGCGAAGGCGAACAGGAAACAAGCGGCTCAAGGCTCGACAGGTCAATTTCTATTATCCGGTCATACCCGGCTTCGCCCGGCTTCGCCGAGGCGAGTTGACAGCCGTCATCAGCGACTAAAGGTTGATAGTCTTTTTCTCTATTTTGGGCTGTGAGGAATTTTCGTGTCTGCTCATCCGATGGAAAAATACTTGTCGTTACGCCGAGCTCTGCACCCATATTTGTAACGGTTGCCCTCTGCGGCACGGTCAGCGTTGCAACGGCGGGGCCGAAATACTCAACGACACATCCTACATTGCCTTTGGTCGTAAGAATACTGAGAAGTTTTAAAATTATATCCTTACTTGCAACCCACTCCGGCAGTTTGCCGATAAGTTTTACGCCGATTACCTTCGGCGAGGTTAGGTAAAAAGCTCCGCCGCCCATGGCCACAGCCACGTCAAGACCGCCTGCCCCGATGGCCAGCATCCCTATTCCGCCGGCAGTAGGCGTATGCGAATCGCTCCCAAGGAGTGTTGCGCCGGGGCCGGCGAAACGCTCCAGATGAACCTGATGACATATCCCATTGCCGGGTCGAGAA
The DNA here is from genome assembly GCA_041478555.1 of Phycisphaerae bacterium. GTDB lineage: Bacteria > Planctomycetota > Phycisphaerae > Sedimentisphaerales > UBA12454 > JAPLMW01. The sequence goes on along the minus strand of JBGOWI010000044.1, from coordinate 9,400 downwards.
AAATATACGCCGGTTTTTGCGGCAATGCTCTGAAGATAAAGATGGTCATTGTGGTTTTCCGGGCCGAACTGGCTCATATTGTGGTCGATATAACTTACCGAAAGCTCGGTCTTCACTCGGTCTGCGCCCATAGACTCAAACAGCAAAAATGCGGTCGTGCCGGTGGCATCCTGTGTGAGCGTCTGGTCGATTTTTATGCCGATAGGCTGCCCCTTTTCCAGCCTGCCGTCAACAAGGTGTTTTTCGAGGATTTTGCAAGTAAGCGTCTTTGCCAATTTTAACTCCTGTTATTTAAAAGGCCTTCAAAAGAAAATGTAATTCTAATGGCAAATGATTCGTCTTGCAACGATTTTAGAGGATATGCCCCCAACAAAAAAACCAGCCTTCCACCTTATGGGCGAAAGGCTGGTACGACTGCAGCCTGATTACAGTCTGTTTTTTTTATCTCTGCTGGGTCAGCAGCTTTTTACTACTGGCTCTTGTCAAAGTCGCAAACCAGGTAGCTGTCACTCTCATTCTTAGGATAATACGCAGCATCTGTGCGTATACTGGTAGTACTACAGGCGGTTGCACCGCACTGCTTTTTCGATTCATCAGTATCATTGCCCGCAGTAAGCGTTGCCGTGCCCCAGACGGTATAAATATTATCCATCTCAACGCCGCAGTTGGCGGTCTTCTCGAATCTCACATGCTGGTCGGCAAAAAGAACATTCTGGCCGTCTCTCTGATGGTAAGTAGCGTTACCGAGAGGAATGCCATCAGGCGTTACTTTGCCAGGAGTTCCTGGTGTCCAGCAATAAGTTTTTGCTTCGCCACTTGCCAGGTCTTGCCAGAACGGGTTTCTGTCGGCAGCAATCGCCCTGGCAGGATTGCTCGTGGTTGATATAGGATAGGGCGAAGCATCAGTGGCTGCAAGTCGCAAAGGAAGTTGATAAGCATAGCTGTTGTGCCCCTTTCCTCTGGAGCCGTCAGGGGTATCAGTATCCTTGGAGCCGAAATCCCAAACATCTGTAAAGCCCTTAACTGTGAATCCGGTGAGAGTATACTTCGACAACTCGAACTTCTTCAGGTCCGAGCCCGGGCAGACAAACTGGTCGGGCGATACGTCGGCGAACTTTACGAGCAGATAAAGATTTGAAGTCAATGTACTGCTGGTAAAGGGATCTGGTGGTGACAGCGAATATACATTCGGATTGCGCCACTCCCATGAGTCAACGCCTTCAATAGTGCCGGTACCTCTGGCCCAGACAGTTGTGGCTGCACCACTAATTGGGTACGATTCATATTTGTCATCGGTGGCATAGGTCAGCATCGCCTTGCCGATACCGCCCAAGTTCGTGCCGCACATAATACGCTGGGCAAGCTGCCTGACCTTACCCAGAGCCGGCATCAGAATCGCCAGCAACATAGCAATGATTGCAATAACCACCAACAATTCAACAAGTGTAAAACCTTTCTTTTTCATTTTTTTTCTTTTCATAACTTTCCCTTTCAAAGCTACCGAGAGATTCGCAAAAGTGCTGTCTTCGGCAACAGACTTAATTTATGAGAACAACTAACTGCACAATTCGGTCTTCGGTCGGCCCTGCGAAAATCTCTTTGTTAACAACTATTTCAGCCGAAAGGCAGCACCTTTTACGCATTTTTACTAAATTGCCACAGAAACCGCTAAACCGTCACAGATACGTATTTAAACTAACATCGAAAAAAAGACGTTCTAACTTTAAACTTGTGTCAAAAAGTAATCTCAAAAAGATGGGCTGAAAAGGGATATGATAAGAAGTTAAAAATTATAATGGCATTATTAAATTATGATGTTCTGCCCAGCCCTTTAAGGCTTTTCATCTATACATTACTACGATAACACAACCAAATCGTTCTGTCAAGAAGAAAAAAAAGAAAAATAAAAAAAGAATATAGGAGGTGGAATGTAGAATATAGAGGAGACGGTAAGGGATTGGTATGGACGGTTTTGTCAGTTTGGCTGAATTTTTAAAATCTGTTACCGGACCTAACTTGACCAGATAAAAAATAATTACAAAACGTTTGACTTTTGTGTCTGAAATTTTTAGGATTTGGCGGTTTTTGTGCATCCCGAAGGAAGATTGCCGGCAAAAACCCCAAAATAATCATTTTTGAATGGTTGTGACTATGCCACGCCAAAGGCGGAGCACTATGGCAGTACAAAACGCTAAACAGTTCCTGCAGGAAAAATTAGACAAAGAATCTTTCGACAGACTTGCGGCTATCGCTAATGACAAGCTGCACAAGTTTGTAGCGAACGCCGTTGAGCTGGCAAAGCCTGACAGTGTTTTTGTCTCCACAGATAAGCCCGAAGACGTAGAAGATACCCGAAAGCGTGCAATAGAAACAGGTGAGGAAAGACCCCTTAAGATAAAAGGGCATACTATCCATTTTGACGGGATCCAAGACCAGGGACGCGACAGAGAAGTTACCAAATACCTTGTCCCAAAAACAGATACGCTGAGCAAGGCGCTCAACCAGATAGAACGAGAAGAAGGCCTTGCTGAAGTTCGCGGCCTGCTCGATGGAGCAATGAAAGGCCGGACTATGATTGTTCGTTTTATGACGCTGGGACCCAATAATTCGGATTACAGCACTCCGTGTGTAGAGTGCACCGATTCATACTACGTATCGCACAGTATGAATCTGCTGTACCGATTAGGCTATGAGGAGTTCAAACGATTAGGAGCAAAGGCGAAGTTCCTCGCTACGCTGCATTCTTCTGGAAAAGTAGATGACCGTATGGTCAGCGTCGAATCCGATAAGAAACGCATTTATATCGACTATACCACTGACACCGTTTACAGCATCAATACGCAGTATGGCGGAAATACGATAGGACTGAAAAAACTGGCGCTGCGGCTGACTATCCGCAAGGCCGACAAGGAAGGCTGGCTGGCGGAACATATGTTCCTGATGGGTGTCAAAGGCAAAAGCGGACGAAAAACCTATTTTGCCGGTGCGTTCCCGAGCGCCTGCGGCAAAACCTCGACGGCTATGCTGCCTGGCGAAACGATACTCGGCGACGACATCGCATACTTCCGCGAGACAGGCGGCAAATGTATGGCCGCTAACGCAGAGGCAGGAATCTTCGGAATCATCCAGAACGTCAATGCCAAGGATGACCCGGCAATCTGGGAAGTGCTGACAAAGCCCGGCGAGGTGATATTCTCCAACGTGCTGATAAAAGACGGAACGCCTTATTGGCTCGGTATGGAAACAGATACGTCTGCTGACGGAGAAAACTTTTCCGGAAAATGGTACAAAGGTAAAAAAGACAGCAAAGGCAATGAAATCCCATTAGCCCATAAAAACGCTCGCTACGCTGTGGCGCTGAATGCCCTCAAGAACTGCGACCCCGAACTGGACAATCCAAAAGGAGTGGAACTGGCCGGCATTATGTACGGCGGACGAGATGCAAAGGCGTATGTGCCCTGCCAGCAGGGCTTCGATTGGGAGCACGGCATTATCGCTTACGGCGCTTCGCTGGAGACAGAAACGACCTTTGCAACAATCGGCAAGGAAGGTGTGCCGGAAATTAACCTGATGAGCATTCAGGACTTTGTGGCTATTTCGCTGGGCAAATACATTAAAAACAATCTCGATTTCGGCAGGAAAGTTAAAAAACCGCCGTTTGTTTTCGGCGTAAATTACTTCCTTCGAGACAAAGACGGCAAATTTGTCAATGGCGTCCGCGACAAACACGTATGGGTAAAGTGGATGGAGCTTAGAGTGCACGGCGAAGCAGGCTGTATGGCAGCGCCGACCGGATATATCCCGAAATTTGAAGACCTCCAGAAATTGTTCAAAGAGACGCTCAAAAAGGATTACTCAAAGGACGACTACGTAAAACAGTTTACAATCCGCATTGCGGAAAATCTTGCCAAGATAGAGCGGGTGGAAAAATTCCATCGTGAAAATGTTGCTGATGCCCCGAAAGAGCTGTTTAAAGTTTTGGCTGAACAAAAAAAACGGCTCGAAGCAGCAAAGAAAAAGTTTGGCGATTACGTTTCGCCATTCGACCTTGAAAGTCATTAGCCACGAAGACACCAAGACACAAAGATATTAACCACGAATGAACACGAATTGACACGATTTTTTTAATCGCTGATTACGCTGATTAAAGTCGGGGTTTTTGTTTCCAATTTGTGCTTGATTTGCCTAAAGAAATGGAGTAGTCTACCATATCACGGAACTAAAAATATGTGGAGATAAACAAGCGATATGGACTTTTCCAACAGTCTTACTGTTCCAATTTATTCGCTATATTTTATTGCGAAAGAATGTTCCCAATAAAGGAGAAGTTTGATATGAAAAAAAAGAAAGAAAAAAAACAAAAAGACAAACCCAAAAAAATCACACAACAAGAAGCTAATCGAGAGGTGAAGAAAAACTGGAAAATCGCGGAAGAATATGCATCAGATAAGGAAAAAACTGGATATTTATTAGATGAAGCTCTTAAAAAAGCTAAGCGGCATAAAGGTATATTGGCAAAATGCTGGGATAACCTGATGACTCTGATCCGTTTAGTTCGGTCGTATTTCAAGGGTGAATATAAAGATGTACCTTTGGAAACAATCATTTGGGCAATAGTGGCGATTATTTACTTTGTAACCCCATTTGACCTAATACCTGATTTTCTTCCCGGAATAGGATACCTCGATGATGCAGCGGTCATTGGTTTAGTAATCGCCTCTATATCTAACGACCTAAAGAATTTTAGGGAATGGGAAAGAAATGAATAGGAAAAATATGGACATTTCTATTGCTCTCATTTGATTCGTACCCCTACTCTACAGAAGTAGAAGTATCAGAAAAGTTTAGGGAATATAAGCATAGGAGACGGTACTATGGCAACAAAAAGAGTTAGTGGAAGACGGGTTTACATAACATTCATCAAGGGTGGCACGATTGTGGTGCAACCAAGCAATTGCACGGGCAATCGTTACCGGATGCGAAACAGTGGGAGCGTTCATCTCCCTAAGAAAACATCCCCAGAAAAGCTTGGCAAAATCGTATTTGAGATGCGGGATAAATGTAAGACAACATAATGTCAGGTTCACTTATTAGACATCCGATATAAATAAAATAAGTGATGCATTAAAAAATATCGTAAATAATTTGTGAAGAACTAAAACGAGGTGGCAGACAAGAAAATGGAGTCTCTATGAAAGTCGAGATTTGTGAGAACTGCGGGGCAGAAATAGGAAAGCTTGAAAGAGCTTTTATTCAGGAAGGTCACATCATTTGCAGCAAATGTTCAGAAAGAATGCGGGCTGAAGCCAAACAACTTTCTGCTCTCACAATTAGCAAGCCAGGTAAAGTAACTGCTATCGGTGGAATGCGATTAGGAGCAGGCGTGTGCAATATACTTGCGGGTCTTGTGTGTTATTGGTTCGTGTTACCATTACTTTTGATACCCCTTGGCATTGTTGAGATAATCTCTGCAAGTAATTTGTTGAAGGCGGAGCCAGATTACCCGTCTGGACTTAAAACAATCGCAATACTTGAAATCGTTGCGATTGTGACACTTGCGGGTTGGATTAGCTTAGCAGTAGGCATTTTAACTCTGGTGTTTTTGGGCGACCCAAGAGTTAAAAAGTATCTCGATTTATTATCTACCGAAAATCGTCAAGAAGTATCAAGTACAATACAAGATGATACGTCATCTTTCGAACATAATTAGGGTATAACTGAGGACAGCCTGTTTTTCAAGCGATACAAGTCATATTTTTTCGGATTTTATGCTTCGGATTTTTTAAGATAATCCTTTATCATCAGGTTTTTTAGCTGATAAGGCGATTTCTTTCAGTTTGGCGACATCCAGTTTGCCGGAAGCAAGGGTCGGCATCGACTCTACCCTTATATAATTATTGCGCCGAGGCTTCCATACATTTGGCAGGCTGCTTTTTGTGATAATATCGTGCAATTTATCGGCTGTGCCTGCCTGCGGGAGATGTAATACGATGAGCTCTTCGCCTTTTTTATCGTCCGGCACGGCTGTTACGGCAACGAGCTGCTCACTTGTGCCGAGAGCATTTAGAAATATTTCCTCAACGCCGATGTGCGGAACCATCTCGCCGGCGATTTTACTGAAGCGCGAAAGCCTGTCCGTAATTGTTATAAAACCATCCGCGTCAATTTTTGCGATATCACCAGTATCATACCAGCCGTCTTTTAAAACCTCACCGGTCTTATCTTTCATATTTAAATAGCCGAGCATAACGTTCGGCCCTTTTATCAGCAGCAAACCTTCTTTTCCAACATCTAAAGATTCTTTGGTTTCAAGACTTGCGATTTTTGCCGCCACACCCGGAATCGGATGGCCGACAGAACCTTCCTTGTTACCCACCTGATGCACACCATCAGCTTCTACATCCGGAATATTTAAAGCCACTACCGGTGAAAGCTCCGTGGTTCCGTAACCTTCCAGAGGCCGAATGCCGAACTTGTCTTCAAACATATCAGCCAGGTGTTTTTTAAGTTTCTCTGCGCCCCCCACTACCAGCCGAAGACTGGAAAAATCCTCTCGATTTACACGTCTGATATAATTCAAAAGAAACGTCGGCGGCGTAAATAAAATAGTTGAGCGATTTTCATGTACGTTTTGTCCGACCGCCGGCCCATCGAGCGGATTGGCAACGAAGCTGACCGAAACGCCGCTGATAAGAGGCAGCCACAAGCCGCAGTTGAATCCGAAAGAATGGAAAAACGGCAGCACGCCGCAGAGATTGTCGTCCGACCTTAACCGAACAACCATCCGCACGGCTTCGATATTTGAAATGATATTGTGGTGACTGAGCATTACCCCCTTCGGTCTGCCGCTGCTGCCGGAAGAAAAAATAACCGTTGCCAAATCGTTGCCGCAGTGCTGCAGACCTTTAGCCAACAGCGATATCGGCAAAAAACGTGCTTTCAAATACGCTTTAATTTTTGCCTGCGAACCTATCCCGGCTGCAATGTCTTCAAGAAAAACAACGCCGTCTAATGCATCAGAAATCCCTGCTTTTTCCATAAATCTACGAGATGAAATAACGCGCTTGATGCCACACTGTTCGATGGCAAAGCTTCTTGCATCCCGGCTAACAGCATAGTTTAGATTCACCGGCACTCTACCGGATATAGTTACCGCTAAATTAGCAAGAGCTCCGCCTGCCGACGGCGACAGAAGTATCCCTGCCTTTTCATCAGGTCTTGTGAATTTGCTTATTATTTCGGCAAGTACTACAGCACTTACAAGAGTTTGGCCGTAATTAAGACGTTTGCCGGTCGAGTCGGAAATACACCGCCTTCGCCAATTTTTTCGGGCCGTCTTAACAAAGTGATATGCCAATGAGCGCTTGGGCGATTTCAAACTATTAAAATAGTCACAGGAAAGCTCAGCCACTTTTTGGCTTATCAAGTTTGCTGATGAATCGGCAGGCAAAGGAGCACCAAAATGAATTGAGACCGGATATGGAAATTTCTTAGGCAGCATTGATAATATCCTGCCGCTGTAGTAGCTGAAGATACTGCCCCATATCCCGCCGAGATATACAGGGATAATGCTATAGTTGCTGCCTCTTACTATCCGTTCGAATCCGCGTTTGAATCCAGCCATCATTCCGCTGCGAGTCATCATACCTTCGGCAAATATGCATACCAAAAATCCGTCATCCATTGCCGCTCGGGCCTCTCTGAGCGAGGTAATAATTTTTTTTGGCGGGTCTGCGGCTGATACAGGAATAACCTTCATCAGCTTCGCAATCGGCCGCAGCCACCACTTATTATAAAAACGCTTCTCCATAACAAAACGGATTCGCCGCTGCTGGGTTGCCGCCAAAAGCAGCACGTCCACCCATGAAACGTGATTACAGACCAATAGTGCACTTTTATCTGTGTCTGTGGGGACATTTTCAATACCATTTACTTTAATCCGATAGCACAGCCGGGTAAGCAATATGCACAGAAAACGAACCAGAAAATCCGGCAGCAGTATTATCGTCACTATCGTTGGTACTAATGTCATTATGCCAAGAACCATAAACATCTGCCCTGCCGATAGTCCCCAAATACCTGCGAAGAAATAAATCAGCCCCGAAGCCAAAAGAACGCCGACCCAGCCTAAAAAGCCCGATGCTGCAAGGATTTGGCCACGCTGCTGCGGCGGACTGCGAAATTGAATAAATGTATTAATAGGAACAATAAACAGACCGGCACTTACTCCCATTACGAAAGCCAGCACAATGGTAGGATATAAAGCCGGTATAAACCCAAGGCCGACCGACGCAAAAGTCAGTCCTATCGCGCCCAGCGGCACAACTCCGAATTCCACATTTCGGCCTGAAAGCCTGCCTGCCCAGAAAGAACCAATCCCAATACCTGCTGCCCCAATAACAAATAAATACCCGCTTTGTGTTTCACTCAGTCCCAGATGTTTTATGCCGTAAGGAAGGATGTTTGAATAAATGAAACCGCCTATCAGCAAAAAATATGCTGATGCAATGACAGCCAGCAGCAGGTCTCTGTCACGACGAATATCCCGTATTGTTCGCCAGATATCCTGCAGGAAAAACAGTGATGACGGCCTGGCAGTGCCGACCGCTGCTGTCGGTGAAATCAGCAGACTCGCTGCCAATCCCAAACCCGCGATTAAGACACAAACCGTTCCCATCAACGCGAATCTTCCGCCTGTCATCTGCGACAAGAGCGGCCCCAGTGCTGTCCCGATTACAATAGCCAGATACGTCAATGCCTCCAGCAGACCATTTGCTCGTGAGAGTTGTTCACTTTCAACTAATTCCGGGATAATTCCATATTTGGCCGGCGAAAAAAATGTGCTCTGGGCAGCCATCAGAAACAACACAAAATAAAGGCCGAAAACGCTTTTTAGTAAGAACGCTGCGAATCCGGCAGCCATTATCACAACTTCTGCTACCTTGGCCCAAACGACAATATTGCGTTTGCTGAAGCGGTCAGCCAGTTTGCCCGCTGTCGCCATAAAAAGCAGAAACGGCACCACAAATACCGCTCCGGCAAGTGCCGTTATATTGCTTGCGGCCGCTCTCCCCTGCAGTTTGATTAGAAACAGGACTGTCAGAAGCTTGAAAATATTATCGTTAAGTGCGCCGAGAAACTGCGTTACGTTGAGCCATCCAAAAGAAGCCCCAAGTTTTATTTTTGCTGCAGAATTCATCTTATAAACCTCCGGGCTACCGTAATCTTAACTACTAATCCTTAATTTTCAAGATAGCTGCGTATCTGTGAAAACACCTCTTTACGTATATCAGCCGATTCGTTTAATAATTCGTGTCGGCCGTTGTCAATAAGTTTTACCTCCGCTTTGCCGAACTTCGATTGAATAAATTTCAGGTTGTATTTCCACGCTACAATATTA
>JBGOWI010000035.1:0-24683 GCA_041478555.1 Phycisphaerae bacterium | reverse complement strand
CCGAGGACAGGCAAACTTGTCTTTTATACATCCAGAGGTAACCCCTATATACAGACGCTCTTAAAGCCTGATGGTAATGGCAACGGGAAATACACAACGTTGAACACGATCACAACAAAATTTTCAAGGTTGATTAGAAAGTCAGGTCTTGACGTTCCTAAAAGAACAGGTTTTTATAGCCTTCGAAGAACTGCTGCGACCTTTGCCGCTCGTTCTGGAGATCCTTTTGCTGTTCAAAAATTTCTTGGTCATGCAGATTTAAAAATGGCTACAACTTATGTACAGGATGTTTCTGATCAAACTGACAGAGTTATTGAAAATAGCAGGATGCATATAATAGACCCATAGGATTAATAAAGATATCTTCCTTGAGATAAGAAAAGACAAGAACATAGGGCTGTGAATGTTATAATTACAGCCCTCTTATTAACTTTATTTCGGGTTCGATTGACTTTTGAGACCTTACGGGAACTTGTCCTTTTAGCCCTTCCAATACGATCGTCAAATTGTCTTTTGAAGACCATTTTCTGTACCGCATAAACTGTTACCTCCGTTAAGAAATATTACCACAATTCTGATTATTCCTTAACGGGGGGCAGTATAATGGTTATTCATAATTTCTGTTTCATAGCCGGAAAATTGTATAAAATCATCGAGATAGACGCAATAATTTTCGTCAGAAAAGACTGTAACTGTTGTTGAATTCAAAACTTGTGTCCGAATAATATTTGTACCCTACGACCATAAGTATTTACAAGGGAAAATGTTACAGCTAATAACTACCCTAAGCAGCAAAAAAATGTTGGGATTTTTGTTGACATACAAACCTACTATTTGCTACCATGCTTATTGTAGTATTAAATTGTTTTAATAAGTGCTTAAATCCTTTTAAGAAATTTGATTGTGGATGGGTTAAATGGCCGTTACGCTGTACGAAGTTGCTAAAAGAGTGGGCGTGTCGCCTGCTACTGTCTCAATAGCAATTAGGGGTAAACGTGCAGGTAAATTCAAACTTGCCGCTAAAACAGTTAAAAACGTTCGCAGGATTGCCAAGTCAATGGGGTATCGACCTAATATGCTTGCCAGCAGTCTCAGGAATAACCGAACTCATATGATTGGCGTTGTGGTAGCCGTATTGCAAGGTGATTTCTATGGCGGAATATTGAATGGTATTAACCAAGTAATACGCGGTACGTCTGTTACGCCTGTATTGGCGGCGCATAATTATAATAGTGCTGATGAACGAAAAGATCTCGAGGGTTTTATAGGCAAACGTATGGATGGTATTATCGCTGCTTGTGCCGGCTGTCCTGAGAATGCCGACTTATATCTTTACATAATGGATCAGCTTGGCGTTCCCTTGGTGTTGATAGACAGGGAAATACCAGGTTTAGAACTGCCGATAGTTCGCAGTGACCACTATATGCAAACCTATAAAGCTATTATGGCATTACGAGTTTTAGGTCATAAGCGGATTCTTTATATTACCGGCGCGCCTGTGCTGGAGAGTACTGAACTTCGTAAGCAAGGTTATATTGCGGCAATGCGGGAAGAGAACCTTGAGGAGCATATTAAAATTGTTGCAGAGCACCCTGTTTTAGACTTGAGAATATTTGCAAAGAAGGTACTTGATGTTTGGCAGAAGTCCAGCCCCACCGCAACAGCTTTGCTTATACAAAATGATTTGATTGCCTATGAAATACTCGCCGAGTGCAACACTCGCGGTATTAAGGTTCCGGATGATTTATCGGTTATGGGTTTGGACAATTGCTTTCCCAGTTCTCTGGAGGGGATCGGCTTGAGTACTGTAACTCAGAAACCTGATATGATTGGGCAGAAAGCTTGCGAATTATTGCTTAAACTTACAAATGGCCAATCGTGGGATAAAGAACCAACTATATTGCCTGTCGAGGTCATAATGCGGAAGACCACTAAAGCTATCTGAAATGTTTCTGAGTTGGAATGAATTTTTATGTTGAGAAAGTGAAATAAAGAAGGGAGGACTGAAAAAAAGTGAGAAATTAGGAGAGGAAGAACTTTATTAACTTTTTGAATTAGGAGGTAGAAAGATGAATAGAAGAATTTATTTGGTTTTATTGTGTGTGATTGTGATGTTTGTCGCCGAAATCAAAGCCAAGACTGTTTTTGAGACTTTCAACACTGATCCAACAGGGAGCACCTGGACTCGCCGCATAGATGGCAATTCGACATATACCTATACCTACAGTGATTCAACCGGAGGATATCTCAATGTTGGTTTTATACGTGACCTCACTAAGGTGGACAGATACACAACGGCGTTAGGTGCAACTTATGACAGGACACAGGAATACTGGTGGGAGGTGGACATACAGATGGATAGTACTTCTTACTTTGGTACAAAAATGGGGTCCACGGGAGTGTTCAAATCGGACGCTAACAACGCAAAAAGTAATATGGTAGGTGAGTATGGCTACAAGACTGGGGTCTACAGCCATCGTATTGACTGGCTTGTGTACTTAGATTCTGGTGCGGCCCGCTACGCAGTCGCTTCAGATTCCCCCAATGATGTCATTTTGCGTCTCAAAACTCATTACTACTGGAGTGTTGAGGACAGCAATGGTTATGTCAAAATGGATGTTTATGACATTCCAACAGATACTCTCCTGGGAACTACTGGTCGGTTTTGTGCCGTAAAAGCAACGGAGTCTGTGTCTTACGATACCTTTGGGTTGGCTAACAAATATGGCACCCCATACAGTGCCATTCCTTTAAGGGCGAAGATAGACGACCTTTATTTTTCCACTGAAGGGCCCAACGCAAATCCGGTTATACCATTTATTCCGGAGCCTGCAACAATGTGCCTGTTGGCATTAGGTGGCATACACATATGCACGCGCCGTACACAGCGAAGGACAAAAAAGGAGTAATCTTGAATAATTAGTTAGGAACAGGCGGGAGAAAATTTCTCCCGCCTGTAACTAACGCAAAGCTAAGGAGACCACCCATGCGGAGTGGAAATCTCTACAAGAATTGGGTAAAAGCGTTCACGCTGGTGGAGCTTCTGGTCGTCATCGCAATAATTGCACTGCTCCTTTCGGTTTTGTTGCCAGCGTTGCGTAGGGCAAAAGAGATTGCGAGAAGGACAATCTGCCTTTCGAACCTCAAGCAGCTCGGTACCGCCACAGCCGTATACGGGCTTGATTACCGTATGCTTTGGCAGACGGATCAAATTGGAAGCAATCAGATGAATTATGTCATCTATACAGACAAACATCACGATAAAAATTATGCTGGGAAATATCGGTGGGTTAACCAGGCCTTTCTCTATACCCTTAACTACATAAAAGATACAAGGGTATATTATTGCCCTTCAGACGCCATGCCCACTAAATTTAACGAATATGCCGGCCTTAGATACGATTGGTTCTGGCGCGGTGGCAAACCAAAATCAGACGCGGAACTGATTGAATTGTGGAAATTGATCGCGGGTTATACCAATTGTTCACAGATTTCGATCAGTTATATTTCCAGGGGTTTCAACGCAGATAAAATTCCGATGGACGCAAGGGGCAGGCCTGACGCGACCGCATGGCCCGAATATTCCAAGCGGCCGATTCCATTCGGATCTAAAGTTGCACTTCTGGCTGACCGCTGGACCTACAGCAAAGGTGGTGTTCACGACAAGAGATTTTACAACGTAATGTTCGCAGACGGCCGGGTAGTTACTGTCCAAGACACTGATAAACATATATACGGCCTTGCAATCGGCGATATCGATGCCATGAGATGGGCAAGCGAAAGATTCGGAGCAGATTACCTATCGCTTCTGCAATGGCAGGTAGGCTGGCTTGTGTTTGATTGTGAATAAGTAGTGAATTCATGTAAGGAGGTAAGGTTATGCGTAGTGCGATTCTTTTGGCGTGCCTGCTTGTTGTGAGTGCAAACTCGCAAGCTTTCCAGGTTTTTGAAAATTTCGATACGAATCCCTCTTCGAGGTGGACCAACGGTTCGGTTCCAGGAGCCCACACGACCTTTCAATGGGTACCAGAGGGTTCGGGAGGTCACTTGCGCGTGGTATATGTGCGTGATGGGATATCAGCAAAATATACGTGCGGTCTCCCGTCTGCCGTGACGATCGGGTCCGCAGATAAGCTTAAGCACATGTATTATGAGATCGATGTTCAGATAGGTGGCGGTGTCAGGCTTGGCGCAGACGGCTCATGGGGGCTGGGTAATTCGGCCGGCACTAATTTTCAAAGTGTCGCATTTGGGAACATTTCAATGCCCGCAAATCAGGCAAGTGCAAACTATAATGCCGGTATTTTCGGGAGTACGGGTGTAAAGACAATTGTTAACGTAACCGGCATTACGATTATTCCCGGAGATTGCCTCAGGCTCAGATATGAGTTGGCTTACGATGAGCCCAACGACATAGTTTTCGCCACGGGCTCAGCCTGGACTGTTAGAGCCGACGGCAGCACAGAGCGGCAGCTATTTTCAGCCCGAACCATGCAGGACCCCAATGATCCCAACAAGATCACTTCATTAACGACTGATATCTTCGGTTTTTTTAGTTCGGATATGTCAGCTCTTGCAGGAAAATATATCGCTGTGAACTTTGACAATTTCTATGTTTCCGATAGTGGTTTCAATGCCGTACCAGTGCTTCCCTCGTGGATGCAATTCAAGAGCGGCTATGAACTGCTGGATACTTTCAGCTCCTTGCCTACTCAATGGTCGGTTGATGCCGACCCCTGTTCACGTGGAGTGGCAAGCTGGGTTTCAAGCCGAGGCGACGGCTATCTTGATGTGCTGATCTGGCGTGAAAACATTCGCTGGACTTACACGCGGCCGATAGGGACCGCGTTCACCCTCGATGGTCTTGAGAATACTTTAGGCTGGTATTTTCAATTTGATGTCAAAGCTGACACCCCTGACGCCCAGTGGGGTTGGGGGTACAATCAAGTCGGGGGCTTTATCGGCACTGGATTCAGCCAGGCTTTTCCGCCGAAAATCTGGAACGATCTTGATGTGGCATACTTTTTCCCTTATAACAATGGAACGCATTTCCAGTTGTATGTGGGTGGTTTCGATGACTTCAGTAACGGTGGTCTAGTAAATCAACACATACAAGTGGCGGATTTGAGCCCATGGCCGGCAGTCGCCGCGGACAGTTACAGAATAAAATGTGCAGTCGCTTACGATACTACACCGGTTATATGTGGGAAGGTGTATCGGATCAATCCGGATGGGACCGACGGCAATTTGATACCAACACCAAGCCTGACCTACACAAGAGCCTTTGGGTCGGTCACCGCTCCAATGTACGCCGATATCATAGGATTTTTCACAATGAAGGCCGCAGCAAAACCGGAACCTCCTTGGGCGAGGATGTTTGTTGATAATTTCTATGTCTCAAATATAGGTTTCCCTCTTGAAAGCCAAATTCCGACATGGATGATTACTACGCCGCTTTGCTCCGAAACCCAGCCTATGGTAGGCGATTTCGGCAGCGAGGCCGGGGCAGGGCTCGAGTACCGGGACTGTGTTGTTGATAGTTATGATTTGAAGATTTTCGCGGAACATTGGCTTTCAATTCTGAACTAACTTCTTAAACAAAAACAAAGGAGAAGATTATGTCGCAAATGATAACACCGATTTCAAATGGGTTTTTTATCACAGGAATTTATATGAGAAGACTGAATTCCCTGATAACTCTGGTTTTGATATTGCTCGCGTGTCAATTTGCTTGTGCTGAAACAATCTTTGAGACCTTTGGCACCGACCCCCTGACGAGAGGCTGGATAATGGAAAATCCTGCGGGTTCTGTTTTTACGTACAACCCGCTTGGATATATCGAAGCGACAATTGCTCGAAATCCAACGCTCAAAGACCGCTACATGGAAGCTCTGTCGCAGATTTATTATATGCCAAAATCCGATATGAATTCAACAGTCTCGGATATCTGGTTGGAACTCGACGTTCTGTACATAGACGGTGACGAGCGTACCCAAGGGCAAATCGGCGTGATGAAATCAGACAGTGTCCAAGGCATCGGTGGAAACGGAATTGTGATAGATATCATAAAAGACCTAGTAACTCCAGGGACCGGACCCTATCGTATAGACGAGCATATGTACTTCACTGGGGGGACAGGCTTTAGGTATTGTACTGGAACCCCCGGAGGCTCGTTCACAAAAGTTCCCAACCGAGTAAAGACACATATTTATTATGATCCAAATGACCACTGGGTCAAAGTAATGGAGCTCAAGGTATATGAAATTGCGCCAGACGGCTCATTGACCTTGGTCAGCGAGCTGACCGCGCCATGGAATGGAATCAGCGCGGGCGGCGGCGAAAGCTGCCAAGTCGACGCCTTTGGAATATTCAATCTCAGTGGGGCGGTCACGCCAACACCCCAGAGCTTCTATATTGACAACATTTACTTCTCAACTGATGGCCCGAATGCCTCGAGTCCACCGCCGTCTTTTGTTAGGTTGCTTATCATTGGAGATGTTACCGCCAGGACTACCACCAGTTCGATACAGATAGATACGCTTGTTCAGAACGTCACAAGCCAGGCGGTTTCATGCAAGATAAGAAACCGTCTTTACGAGGATGAGGATACAAACAGGCCTGCATTCCTGGATGTGACCAGCATCGTGACTTCAATTCCTGGCGATACAAATACAACAATCACCAGCAGCAATACCGGACTGAGCCCGGCCTTATGGACTCCCGATAATCCCACTTGCTACCTGCTCATAACAGATCTCATCGACAGCAACACTGACGGGCTTCTTGAAAGACGGGAGGCTGCCATTGGATTCAGGACCTTTACGGTCAACGGCAATCATTTCGAGCTCAACGGCAGGACAATTTACCTCCGAGGTTATGCCCAAATGCCTCCCGGACGGATACCTGGCACAATGACTTCCGACCCGGCATTCATAAACCAGCACATTGATCGGCTCAAGCAGAATAATATCAATATCGTCCGCATGGCAGGTCCTGCGACTGATAATGAGGCGTGGATAACCGCTTGTGGCAGGCTCGGTATGATGGTTATGGCGGGATGCTACAGCGGCAGTGGCTCCACGGATCCTAACCTTTCCTACAATCTTTCTGTGCTACAGGGTGAAATAGCTAAATTCAAAAATTGCCCGTCAGTAGTGGCCTGGATTACGGCAAATGAATACGCCGGGCCGAGTTCATCACTTCAGTCGCTTTATGATGCAGCCAAGGCATTGGATCCGACACGGCTGGTATTTGCGGCGGCTTCAAGTGGCACCGCTTCCGATTTCATAGACAGGCACAATTACTTGGGATGGTATTGCGGCTCTTCTGTTTACAGCCTGTACAGCATAGCTTATACGGATTCACTACCAGTTACTTATACTGAGTGTGTCGGAGCATACACAAATCTTCAGGAAAATGATGGTTCATTTCAAGTTAACGCCGACAAACTTATCGACAGTGCATTGCGAGCTATAGGTCACAGCTATAGCTTTGCAGCAGATTCATTGTGGTACCAGGCTTACCTCACCAGGGAATGGATTGAGATTGTCCGCCGTGCAAGGGGTTCAAGCAGTTCAATAGCAGGGCTGCTGCCTTTTACAAACGGCTATTCGTATAATTACCAGACAAAAACTGAAACTCCAAAACCCCTCTTTACTGAAATACAGAAAGCGTACAAGACTATTCATGTAAGCATTGAATGTCAATGTCCTCACGTTTTCGCCGGAAGCACGCTTTCAGCCCAGTTGTACGTGCTTAATGATGATCCCAACGGGACACAACTACCGGCCTCGACATTATACGTTGACCTGCTCAATTCGGCCGGAACGAGCATTTATAACACATCATACGCGCTGTCTGCAATTAATTACTATGGAACGGCAGTTCAGCCGGTGACTTTTGTTGTGCCTTCTTCGGCAGCGACCGGCACTTATTCGCTGAGGGCAAGACTGGTTACTTCAACGGAACTCGACAGCAGCGAGTCCGGAATCTGTGTCGCTCAATCCGGCTGGACACAGGTCAAGAATAAAACTGTTCCCGCAGTTGCTTTGTATGATCCGGCAGGCAGCACAGTCTCGGTTCTGCAAAGTCTGGGTGCACCGGTGCAGGTGATCTCGAACTTCAGTAACTTGTCTTCCTACCAGTGGCTGATCATAGGCGTCAACGGTTTTGATTCATCTGTAGCCGCCGCCGAGTCAACCATTCAGAGTTTCATAGCGGCGGGCAAAAAGGTACTCATACTCGAACAGAACAACTCAACCGTCGCATCCAGCTTTAATTCAAGCAGTTGGCTCGGAACTGCGATAACCCTGGAACAGGGCGGTGATGATTTCGTAAACATCGAGCGTCCCCAGATTTCTACCCTGATGAGCGGTTTATCGAGAAGCGATTTCCGCATCTGGAACAATATCGGGACGACCAGTCTGCCTGACCGCAGCCTTATGGCATATTATCTCAAGCTCACCGGTGATGATCTCAACACTACGGCGGTACTCGCCAACGCCGGCCAGCACCTGTCCAGAGCCGCACTGGTCGAGATATTTCCGTCAGGGCCGGCATCAGGCAGCTGCATACTAAGCCAGTTGAGAATTAATTCCTCAGATCCGCTCTCAATGAAATTTGCTGCAAATCTGTTTGATTATCTGACCGAATCTGTCCAGCATAATCAATATATCGAAGTCGGGCCGGTCATGAGATTTGGCAAGTTCAAAACGGAAAAGGGCGCAATTTGCGCTTCGCTGCTCCAGGGTATGTTCATTTCAGCCTCAGGCGAATATTACCAGATTGACGGATATGCCTTCAGGGGCCCGATGTATACAAACAGTATGGGCTATCTTTATGAAGCTGATGGCGGAGCTACCAGGTCAATCTGCCCGATGTACGTCAAGTTCCATTTTGCCCTGGGCAATACTATAGTTGTCGATGTCAATAACCCAACCGCAAGTGGGCTCCAGTTCAGACTGAAAATAAACGGGGTTGCTTCGGCCTGGACCCAGGTATCGCCGCTCGAACGTAAGTTGGCATCCATCGTTGTCTCGCCCGTTGCGGCAAATACAAATATCAAGCTGGAGATCGAGTCAGACGAGGGATTGATCTTCTACAGCATGAAATTTGCGGAGCCTGATTTGTGTGATGTAGATGAAGATGGCTATGTTAACTTTGTTGATTTTGCCACAGCATTTCAAAACTGGATGGAGAGTTCAATCTGACATCTATACACCTGGACGTTTTAATGTGTGTGGAGGGATGCGCGGGCCCGCCGCAGTTGTGAATGCGTTCGCGCATGCTAAGGAGAACTATGGGAAATTCGAAGTCGCAACTGCCGCAAATGAAACCGAGTTTAAAGTACTTCGAACCTTATGCGGAAACCGTGATCGGTGTTTTAGCTGTGGCCGGGGGTGTCATTTTGATCACATTCGGAGTCCAGGCTTTACTTTGGTGGGCTTAGCAGGCGTAGAATGCTTGGATTGCCTTTGTAGGTCCGGTAAATGGTTCCGTGCAGGTTGCGACAGGATTTTTCTGGTTACGCCCGCCCAATGAATTTTTTGTTAACCGCTGTTGGATTGATATCACTGCTGTCCAGTAAACTTATTTTGAAATTAACATAAACTGTATTATACAATAATTTGCGAGACAAAAATGGCTTTTTTCGACTTGAAATCATTTTCAAACTCTGGTCGGACCTTTAAATGTTCTTTGAAGGGACCGGCCAATATATACAGACTTTGCTCAGGTATTTATCAAAAAGGCGAGGCAGCTTTACGCCGAAGAAACTTTCGCAGTAGAACTGAAGCAAACAGCATATGCTCTGGATTCCATCACTATAGACCTACTCTTACTGGCACTGATGTTTGGATATGGAGAACATAATGACAAATACTGGCTACTCAAAACCGGAAACAAAGCCTACCCTCAAGATGTTTACGCCATATAAAGAAACAATAGGAGGTTTTTTTATTGTATTAGCAGGTGTTGTATTGCTTATTGTTATAGTTCAGCTGCTTATGTGGCTTTAAGAAAGGGTTCAGGACATGCTCGGCTTGCCTTTAGCAGATATTATAGTTCTTGTTTTGTATTTCGTCATAATCGCGTTAATCGGGCTTATTACTTCCAGACGAGTTGCGACACAAAAAGATTATTATGTTGGTGGGCGTCGTTTTGGAAAGTTGCTCGTTATGATGCAGACTTTCGGAGTCGGTACAAGCAATACTCATCCAATTCTTGTTGCCGGAGCAGTATATACATTCGGCATGGCCGGGATCTGGTACAGCTGGCTCTATATGCTTTTTATGCCGGCAGTATGGGTATTACAGCCTCTGACCCGGCGACTGCGGATATACACCACGCCCGATTACTTTGAGCTGCGCTACAGCAGCGGACTGGGCACATTCTTTAGTATAAGTGCGATAATAAATCTTTGTATAATGACTGGCACTATGCTCATCGGCATGGGGCAAATTGTGGAAGGTATAACAGGCGGCGGACTGAGTAAGGAAATCGTGATACCTATAACAGCATTCGTAGTAATTCTTTATAGTACTGTCGGAGGAATGCTGGCTGCGGCTGTAACTGATGTCCTCCAGGGAATACTGATTGTGATATTATCATTTATGCTGCTGCCGTCAATGTTTTCAGCTGTAGGGGGCCTTAATGGTTTACACGCAGCTTTGCCTGTGGAGAAATTTTTGCTGGCAATGCCCAGGACAGGAGATCCAACCAAGACCATAGGTTTTTTTGCTATTTTTATGCTGTTTGTGAATGGGATTTTTGGCAACCTTGTCGAGCCGACTGCGCAGACAATGCAAGCTGCGAAAAACGAATGGACTTTACGAATTGGCGGGACAATTGGCGCCTTTTTCAAAAGGATTTGCACCATCGGCTGGGCGTTAGTCGGTTTGTGCGCGATAGTTATCTGGCCCAATCTTTCAAATCCGGAGCTTTGTTTCGGAATGGCTTCCAGACAATTCCTGCCTACAGGATTCTCCGGATTAATGATTGCCGGTATGCTTGCTGCTGGAATGAGCACTATTTCTGCTCTTCAAGTAATTGCTGCGGCGATTTTCTCCCGAAATCTATACGCTAAACACATCAACAAAACTGCAACTGATAAACATTACCTTTTTGTAGCTCGTATGATGGGAGCGACTTTAATGGTATTAGGAATTGCCGTCGCATTTTTGTTTTCGTCTGTAAGAGATGCTGTGGAGTTCTGGTGGAAGGTGACGGCGTTTCTTGGTCCAACACTTATACTTGGACTTTTTGTCCGTCGCGGAAATAGCTGGGGAGCATGGGCTTGTATCGTTGTCTCGGTGATTGTCTGGCAATTGACAGTCAGATATCTTGTGCCTATAGATGTCAAATGGTCAACTGTGTGGTATCAGTCGGCTTTGTATTTACCGGCGGGAATTCTGGCATACTTTATAGTCAGCTTTCTCACTCCTCCGGAAGATGAGAAGAAATTAGCCAGATTTTATGCTCGTCTGAATACTCCGGTTGGACAAGAGCACATTTTAATTAATGCCGGCCTTGAACTGCATCCAGAGGAAATATTACCACACGACCCTGAAGAAAAGAGTAATGGCAAAAGATAAAGAGAACTAAAGAAAGGAAAGGAGTTGTTACGTAATGTTAGCACAGAGAGTAGGTAATAGTCTTTTGTTTGTTGCTGTTTGTATTTTTATCTCCTCCGTAGTTTCTGCGGATACTAACGATAGTTGCCTTAGCCCACTTGAAGCATACAATACACCGGCAGAGGCCTTCGTTTTGAGCGAGATAATCGGTCAACCGACAAATCCTCCTGAAAAGATTGTTAATGCTGCTCCTGTAATCGACATCGACTTCTTGGGCAACTTAAGAAAAAAGGCATTTCTGCACGGCAGTTGGGCTTTTCTACCGATAGGGAGCATTCGTTATGGCACGCAGGGAAGTATTGATAAGCCCGGTATGATAGATGTCCCGGGATATTGGTCATGGTCCTACGGTGCTGATGTTTTTACTAAATCGAGGAGGCCCGGACCGTATCAACAAGACCGTGGAAGTGCTTGGTACAGTTGTAAATTTACAGTTCCTTCTGATTTGAAGACACATCATCTCAAGCTGGTCTTTGAAGGTCTTTGCGCAGGTGCTGAAGTGTGGCTGAACGGAACATTACTTAAGTCGCATATAGGCAACTATGTTCCATTTGAATTAGAACTGAACAATACAATATTTTGGGCCGGAGAGAATATTTTGGCAGTAAAGGTAGTTGACTATAGTGAATTTTGTGTAAACATCTCGCCTGACGGAAAAGTAAAATTAGGCAATGATTCAGTTGATAACGGTGAAAAGAAGTTTCGGAAAAAATATATCACCGGTATCCCTTTTATCGATCCTAAAATGACAGGTGATGAAGGTCTGGGTGGAATTATTTTCCCAGTTTATATTGAGGCATTGCCAGCCGCTCATATTGATGAGGTGTTCATCAATCCGGGGCTTGACAGCTTAAAATTCAATGTGAGTTTTCAGGGGTTGCCTGATGAAACCTCAAATATGTATATAAAGACGAACATTGTTTCATGGCAGGATGATCAGTTTCTCGCTGGAAGCGAAATGAAATTTGGAATATCGGACGGAAAACAGAATCAGTTTAGTTTAACAAATCTTTCGCCTAAATTATGGGAGCCGGAAAATCCTTATCTGTATAATTTGGTCATTGAACTGTATGTTGGCGAAAAATGTCTCGATAGAAAGATTGAGCGGTTTGGCTTTAGAACTTTTAAAGTCAAAGGTAGCCGTTTTTATCTGAATGGACGCCCATATTTTTTAAGAGGAGCCAACAGGGTTGCCTACTATCCCTGGCCTTCTGATAAGCCCTGGCTTGATTTGCTGACGGATTTGATGAAGGCGCAGGGTCAAGCCGTAACGAGGTTTCATTTAGAGCCGGCCAGCAGTCTGCTTCTTGATATGTGTGATGAGAAGGGGATTATGGTTATTTGGGAGGCAGCTAATGCTTTTGCACGTCATCCCTATTCGTCTCCTCGATACTGGGTCCAGGCCAGACAAGAATATACTGCCATGGTCAAGGCCTGCCGCAATCATCCGTCAGTTATTATGTGGTCTCTTGGAAACGAAAATGCTATGGTTCTGGATCGCGACAAATATTATCATACCCCCATTCGATGGACAAGAGGCGGAAATGGCCTGCACCCTGCTCTGGGTAAACTCAAGGAACTGGTGCACTCACTGGATGATAATTCTAGACCGGTTCTGTTGGAAGCTTATTGTAAGCTGACGGAACACAGTGAGGTAATGGACTGGCATGACTATCCGGGTTGGTATTCCAGTTCTTTATATAGCTTCCAAAAAATTATTGATGACAGAATTGCTCAAACAGCGAATTTTATTGCACCTCAAATACAGACTGAGTTTGCAGGTGTTTATACTCTTGACGACGGTTTGTTTTTCCAGGAAGATGCAGCTAGGTTAAGAATAGGTTCGTCATCCGACCCTGCTGTACATTTGTGGTATCAGGCTTTTGTATCCAAAGAATTGACGGAGATGCTCCGAAGAGCACGGCTTAACCCAGCTTCTCAAATGGCCGGAGCACTAACATTTGGTAATGAATGCTGGTTTTTTAACTTGTTACGTAAGGATGGTGATTATCTTATTCCGAAACCGGTATTTTATGAAGTTGCCAAAGCCCTTCAGCCGGTGCTGATTAGCTTTGACTGTTGGAATCGTCATCAAATTGCCGGCTGTGATTTTGATGTCAATCTTGCTGTAATCAATGATGAGGCGAGAGGGAAAGATATAAATAACTGCAGAGTATTTCTTGCTTTGAAGGACGGTTACGATTGTCTTGTCAGCTACGCCGTAAAGTATGTCGGTACAATCAAATATTATGATGCACAAACAGTAAATATGAAGCTTTCGATTCCTTCCGGCTTGGTCAAGGGAGCTTATACACTTGAGGCAACTTTGCTGCAGGATTCAAGAGTCATTTCTCGAAACGATATCAAAATTACAATATATCCGGAAAATTATATCTCAATGGATAAACGGCTGGCTCAACTTCCAATTGGTGTTTACTGTCAAAAAACAGATAACCAGTGCGCTATGCTATTGCGAAATATTGGTTTCAGGAAAGTATCAGTCATAAATAGTCTCGACAAGATTGATAAATTTAAACTGTTGGTTATTGCCTCCGATGGAGTTGGCGACAATTTGGTACAAAACAAGAAAAAGCTGTACTCCTATGTATTAAGAGGCGGTAAGATATTATCTCTTGAACAAAGTATCGAAAAGTGGAGCGATAAATGGCTGCCGATTGACAACCTGTCGCTGATTGGAAATGATTATGGCGATAATGTTGAGATGGTAAACGCCGAGCATCCGATATTTTCCGGCATCAGTGCAATGGATTTACGGCTTTGGAATGGCGACACACTTATCAACAAAGCTTGTTTTAAAGTATGTAGCCCCAACGCGCTGGCGCGAGTATTTTATGTCCGCAAAAAAGAGCCGGCAGATGCGGCAGCGAGCGTAATAGAGCAGATAGAACTTGGCAGAGGCCGGATTCTGCTCAGTCAGATGCTGATTGAAACCAAAGCAAAAGAAGAACCGGTTGCACGTAAATTACTCGCAAATATGACAACCTATCTTTTATCGGAGTAGTATAATGAGACTGTATAGTGTGATTATTTTATCATTTGCGGTGCTATCGAATAATTGCTTTGCCCAGACACAGGTATGTATCCTTGATGAGATATTTGTCTGGACGACGCAGGATAGTATTCACACACAGCTAATTCTTCATAATAACACCGATGCGCCTATAAATGGGGTTGTCAAACAGTCTATAAATTGCAGCGATGGAGAACCGTTTGAAAAAATTGGACCGAACGATTTTAAGATAGTCCCTAATCAGACAATAACGGTAGAATTATCAGGCACCGTTCTAAAACCAAAGCTTTGGTGGCCGGAAAGTCCTTATCTTCATCAGGTTCAGACTCAGATTTCTGTCGGTGATAAGGATTTTATTTTGGATTCTCGCAAGCTGGGTTTTCGGACATTTGAGGTTCGCGGTTCCCACTTTTATCTTAACGGCAAACCATATTACTTGCGTGCTCTTTCACAGATACCGCCTGGTCGTGTATACGACAGCAATGGCAATAAGGCTCCCGAAGTCTGGAACGATGAAGCGTTTGTCAAAAAGTTTTTTGCGAAAATGAAGGAGCTTAACATTAATGCTGGCCGTATCGGTGACAATGAGTTGTGGGTAAAATATGCTGACGAAATGGGCATATTGAATGTTGCAGGCAGTTACAGTGGTGCAGGCGAAAGAGACATAAAAGTCATGGAACACAACAAAAAACAATTTACGCCGATCATAAAGAAGTTACGAAACCATACTTCCACAGCAATTTACACGTTAGCTAACGAGATAAAGTGGGAAAACAACGCTTCGTTTCTTCCTTTAGCCGAGTATAATTATGTATTCGCAAAACAGCTTGACCCAACGCGCCCGTTGATTGGCAATGCAGGATTCGGAGGCGGCAAAGCCAGCGATATAGAAGATATCCATGACTATCGAGGGTGGTACGGTAACGTTATCACTTCAGTTGATGATTTTGACGGAGGCTTCTATCATATCGGCCAAGGAACCAATAAACCGATAACTTTTACTGAGTGTGTTGGAGCCTACACGGGGTTAAGTGGTGGCTTCCTGATGAGTAGCAACAAATCGCTCTCTGGTGCGCTTCGTACGGTCGGTGATGGTGCCGAGTTTGCAGCTGATTCACTATGGTATCAAGCTGTAATTACCAAGGAAATGATGGAAGCCATGAGGCGGGCTCGCGGCATGGAAAACCGCATCTGCGGCGCCTTTCCATTTTCTGATTATTGGTTTTGGGATGTCCCGAATAGGGATTTCCGAGCAAAACCTGCCGTTGACACTCTGAAGATAACATACAGCCCTGTGTTGTTGTCGCTGCACTGCTGGAGCCGACATGCTTTTGCAGGCGAGATAATAAAAGGCACAATTTATATAGTGAACGATGATGTGATGTTCGGAGATATTAAAGATGCAACTGTAACAGTTTCTCTGATTCAAAATGAGAAGGTTCTCGTTGCAAAAGACTTTCATATTGATTACGTCGAATACTATGGAACTGCCAGATTGCCTCTGGAACTTCGGGTGCCTGCGAATGTTGATGCCGGCTGTGCAAAACTTCTTCTAAAACTTAATAAACCGACGGCTAATTGTAATGCAAATGAAGTCGAGCTTTTTATCGCGCCAAAATCTTGGGTTCTGGTTAATGAAAAAAATGTTTTTGCTCTTTATGATCCGTCCGGAAAAACAGAGTTGCTTCTTAAAAACATGGGCATCAATTTTCGGCACATAAGCCGATTTGACTCGCTTGATGTTAACATACCTCTCGTGGTAGGTATGAATGGGGTTGATAAGGCTTTGATATCCGATTCAGAAAATTTCTGGCGCTTTGTGGAAAAAGGTGGCAGGGTTCTGGTACTTGAACAGCACCCAGGTCCTACTGAAAGCCTGTTGATGCTGCCTGAAGATACGGCCCTTGTTGAGTATAGCGAATTATTTGTGAATGTTGAACGTCAACTGTTGAGTCATGATTTGCGCCACCGTGATTTTTTCCTTTGGAATAATATTAGCCAAAATTCAAATGATTGTTTCCCTGTGAAATTCTCGTTTGATATCAAGCCAGCTGCACTCGAGCATTCGGCAATTATTGCAAATTGTGGGCATCATTTACAGTATCCTGTGGTTATGGAGTATTTCAAGGGGGACGGCAGTGTGATATTTTCACAGCTTGAATGCATAAGTCGAGCAAATAGTGATCCTGTAGCGGCTAAGGTACTGACAAATCTTCTCGAATATCTCGCTTCAAATGAACATAGTTTTGCCCCTCAAGTCGGATGGGAAGTGCGATTTGCAGATTTCAATTCGGAAAATGGCATTTTTGCCGCACCATTGAAACAGGGCATATCCATCAACTCGCACAATTATGGTCGTGTTAGTTACAAATCTTATGACTTGCCTGATGGACGTCGTGTGATTGGCGAGCAGAAACTGGTTCGTATGGGCTATATAGCACCAGTTAAATTAGATAAAACGGGAAAGGGCTTTTTCTTTCTTACACCGCCGAAGGAAGCGAAAACTTTCACAATCACCGTCAAAAATCCAGTTGAGATACCTCTGTGGTTTCTTCTGTATTTGAACGATAGGCAGGTAGGGGAAAAAATTATAATTAAACCTGAAACAACAATAGAGGTCGGCCCTTGGCCGATACCATCTTCTCATGGTGAGGCGATGAAAATCACTCTTGAGGTTCCAATTGACGTCGAGGCTTTGGGCAGTGAGGCTCAAGGTATGAGTAAGGAGGGCGAGAAAAGAAAAGTAATTCAGGAACTTGTTTTTACCAAAATGAACTTTGCCAAGTAATAAAAGGTGCATTGTTTTGTAACGGATAAGTCTTATAGATTATTAAGGAGCTATTAGCAAATGTACAAACAATTTGATATTATGGAGCCCGTGAAATTGTCATTGAATTACCTGACCTCAATGGTTGATAAAGAAAATGACTACCTGCCATATTGGTTGATTAATGTAACAAGTACCCCTGCTTTTGCCAGACATTGCCGTGTTGACGATGCAGAACTTGTGGCAAGCTGGTATGAGGCTATTGATTCGGTGCAAGAGATGTTAAATGTCTCTGACGGCGAGGAAGTCAAAGCCGGTTTTCAACGGCATTTGCTGAAATCCTGGGGACCTATGGGTCTGCGTTACCATGAAAGTTACCCTTGGACCAACTCCATTTACTCATCATTCCATGAAATGGCTTATGTCCTGTCCGCCTTGAACAGATGGCAGCAAAAAGAACCGGATAATGAACAAATCGCTGCACGTGCAAAAGGGTTGGTAAGTGGAATGCGAGAGTTGGTTATTCAAAGGAAAACCCGTACATTCTGGTCCAGCGATTGCCAGTATGGCTATAAAATCTATGAATTTCCCAATGATGTTTACTTGCGTGATAAAGGGTGGGATTTCAGTTGTTGCACCGGTCGTGGTGAGCAGAGCATTAGAAATGGAATACTCCTTCATCCTCTTGTAAAGCGTTATGAATTGTTTAACGACCCCGTAGCTCTTGATTTGGCCGAAGGACTTGCCGAATATGGAATAGGCTTGAGCCGATACTTCAGCTACGATGGTCAGTTTTTCGGTCATGTTCATTCTGCCGTGTGGTTCGCTGCTGGTCTGGTGTTGCTTGGTCGGCTAACGGATAATGAACGTTTTCTTAGAAAAGGTAAGCAAATCTATGATTACGTTCTTTCACTGAGTTCTTCATTCGGATGGGTCCCTGAATATGCCAGGTGGCGTGATCCATCAGAGGAATATTGTGAAACCTGTTGTATCAAAGACATAATTGAGTGTGGTTTCGAGTTAATCGACGCCGGATATGATGAGTATTGGGAAGTCATAAATAATTATGTTCGCAATCAACTTGTTGAGCAACAGATCAAAGATACTTCCTTTATTATTGTTGAAGATACCAAGGATACGGCAGACACCACATATAGGAATCTTGACAAGAGAGTTGTTGGCGGGTTTAGCGGTGGTTCTGAGCCTAATTCTATCTCGTTGCAAAGATTTCGGTCTATAGCGGGCTGTTGTGTTGGCACAGCCCCTCAGGCTTTTCATATGGTCTGGAAGCGTATTATAACCTCAACTAATAACAAAACTATTATTAACCTGCCTATTGAAACCGAAAATGTCGATGTGTGCGTCGAGACCGGATATCCAAATTCCGGCTGGCTTCGTGTGATTGTCAAAACAAGCAAAGATCTTTATATTCGTCCTTATTCCTTTATGAAAGAAAAGTGTTCGCTGAAAATTAACAACAGGGTTGTTCCTTTGGTTTATAATAACGGTTTGATTTATATTCCCAGTGTGCAAAAGGCAGATGTGGTGGAACTTTCGCATCTCATCGGAGAAAGATGGGTTGAGGAAACGCTGCGTAACACCAATTACCGAGTTCTTTGGAAGGGATGTGATGTGGTTGACATAAGACCTCAAGGCATGCCTCTCAGGCTTTACCAGCGAATCGAATGCATGCCATATGATGTTTCTAAAACAGAATGTTGTCAATCTGGTGAAATAAACGTGGCAAAACCAACAGAGCAAACGCCATAGGGGTTGCTCGTGCAATCAATATGAAAGATTAACTATGACGGGTTATGAAAGGACATGTGCTGCAATCGATTTTACCGGCCCAGATCGCATACCGATGATTGCAGACATGCTTGAGCCTAACTTTGACGGCGATGTGGTTGCTGTGTATGCTAAGCCCATCAAATCACCTGAAATCGCTGAAAATGTGGATCAGTGGGGCTGTGTCTGGGAACATACTGATATTGATAACATGGGAATGGTCAAGGATATACTGGTTAAGCAGGTTGAAGATCTCTCTGATATTACTATTCCTGATCCTACGGATGCCCGAAGATACGATAGACTTGCAATAGTATTGGAACGAGCAAGGAGAGAAAACAAGTACGTAGTCTACAATGGTGTAAAGAATGACGATACAGCCATCTTTGAACGAATGCACCGCTTGCACGGATTTGCCGAAACTTTGGTGGATCTTGCTACTAATGTCAAATTTATGGAAAAATTGGCAGATATGGTATTATCATATCAGATTCGCCAGATTGAGTATGTCAGTAGAGTCTTTGGCTCATTGATTCATGGCTATAGGATGGCCGATGATTGGGGCACCCAAACCGGATTAATGATATCTCCGAAAATGTGGTCGGGTTTTTTTGCTCTGCGGTATAAGGTTCTGTTCGATAAGATCCACAAAGCCGGATGGCACGTCTGGATGCATTCGTGTGGACGCATTAATGATATTTTAATGCCTTGGAAAGAGGTGGGACTTAATGTAATAAATATTCAGGCCCCACATATGGTAGGAATTGCAGAGGCGGCTCTTTTGTTACGAGATACAATATGTGTCGAGACTTGGTGCGATATTCAGAAAACTTTGACGACAGGCGATAAGGTAAAAATAGAGACGGAAGTAGGTGAAATAATTGACAACTGGTCGACAAAAAGGGGAGGTTTGATATTTAGATTAATTAATTCTACTCAAGCTGCTCAGGCTGGTATATCGGAGCCGGCTACCAAAATCATGGCACAAGCTTTTTACAAGCTAATTGCGTAGCTTAAACTATTGAACTATCTGATATGTTTTTCAAAAATCGGCCGCAAGTTGTTGTGAAAGAAAGGGAGCAATGAAAGTGGAGATGACTTCTAGAGAAAGAATTCTTGCAGTAATGTCAGGTCGAATGCCGGACAGGCCACCTTGGATGGAATTTGGATTCCATACCGATATTGCCAGCAAACTCATTGGGCGTAAACTACCAAGATCGAGTTCCGGTTTTCATCCTAACGAGGACATTGAGAAGTATAATGAGGAGATAGATGCTTTAATTGAGGCAGCTCATATGGTTGGACTTGATACAGTCTGGCTGAAACATTGGTCATCATCATTTGCGGATTTTTCCAAAGACCGGTCCGATGAAGGCGGGACAATAAAAACATTGAAAGACTGGCAAGAGGCTGTTCAATCTACTTTCGACCTGAAGGAAAGTGTTTGGTATCGCTGTGTCGATATATTTGTTGAAAAAGTCAGAAAAACCACCGACTTGGCAATGGGCTTCACTGCCAATTTGTGTTTTGAGAGCGCATTGCAGGCAATAGGATTTAAAAGATTTTGTATGGCGATCTATGATAATCCTCAACTTTTGGAAGCAGTACTCGATTGGTATGTTGTGCGCAACAGGCAAGTAGTGCGCGACTTCTTTAAGTACGACCCTGATATTATTGTGCTCGGGGATGATATTGCTTTTAAGTCAGGGCCTTTTGTTTCACCGCAAGTTTTTCGGGAGATATTTCTCCCGCGAATGAAACTTGTGGCACAGGAATGTGTTATTCCTTGGGTTTATCACAGCGATGGGAATCTTATGCCTGTAATGGATGACATTTTATCATTAGGTATGACGGGACTTCATCCCATCGAACCGTATGGAACGATGGATATCGTTGAGGTTAAAACTCGTTTTGGAGATAGAATTGTTCCAGTAGGCAATTTGGATATGAATATCATTGCCAATGGCAGTACTCATGATATTAGTGATAATGTACGAGAGCTTTTTGAATCTGTTGGTTATGACGGCAGATGGATAATGGCAAGTTCAAACTCTATAGACAGGGGAGCCAATATTGAAAATCTATTCACTATCGGCAGGATTTTGGCACAGCTTAAATATTAGTTTGTATGAATGCTTATGAAAAAAGGTAAGAAATTTTCCCGGCAATACCTGGAAAATTTGAAAGGGTAGTTATGATAATAACAAGTGTTCCAGAAAGTATAATACGTCAGGTTTCCAATCCCAGTCCTGATATAGAGCAGTTCATTGCTGTTATTAAAGGCCGGAGAAAACCACAGAAAGTGCATCTTGCTGAGCTGTTCGCTGATCAGGAAATTATGCAGTGGTGTACAGAAAATCTGTTCGGTGAAAAATGGACTGCAATTCCGGAAAATCCCAACAACATATCTCAAATGAAGGCCCATCTGCTGTGTGAAATCGAGTACTGGTATCGAATGGGATACGATTATATCAGGGTAACAGGTGGCGTTACTTTTGATCCTAATATTGTGTTTAGTAAGGATACTGCTGGCGAGCTGGCACGGTCTCAGCGAGGCTGGGCTAATATGCGTACAGGACCGATCCAGAGTTGGCGCGATTTTGAATCCTATTCATGGCCTCGAGTAAAAGATGAGAGTGTATGGATGTATGAATTCGTGTCGGACAACCTGCCGGGCGGTATGGGGATTTTCGTCTGTCCGACGAGTGGTTTTCTTGAGATACCAATGGAGAAACTCATCGGATTTGAATCATTATCGATGATGATTTATGATGAGCCGAGTCTGGTTGAGGCTGTTTTTTCAAGGGTGCGGGAAACTTTACTGGATGTATACAGACGAACTGTCGAACTGCCGAAAGTGACCGGCTTTTTCCAGGGCGACGACATGGGGTTCAAAACGGGAACACTTTTAAACCCCCAGATACTCAGAAAGTATTGTTTTCCGGGACATCGCGCACTGGCACAACTGGCTCATTCAAGGGGAAAGCTCTATTTCCTGCATTGTTGTGGAAAGCTGGACCAGATAATGGATGAATTGATAACAGATATAGGTATAGACGCCAAACAATCATTCGAGGACGTCATAATGCCTGTCGAACAATTCCATAACCGCTATGCCGAAAGAATAGGTACTCTGGGCGGTCTCGATATTGGTATTTTGGCGGAAGCGAGTTGTGATGAGGTATCCAGACGCAGCCGCCAAATACTTGACTCTTGTATGCCCAAAGGACGTTATGCTTTTGGCAGCGGCAATACGGTTGCAAATTATTGTAAGATGGATAACGTGCTGGCAATGTTTGCCGAAGCGTTTAAATGGCCGAACTGAGTAACCGCAATGAGCACTAAAAAAGATATTCAGGTTCTTCGGGATCTTGCAAAAAAAATTGCTGAGATAAAGCCTATGCGGGCAAAAACGTCAATAGAATCCATCGATACCAATGACTTTGCTGAGCTATCCGACAGAATTGCTGCAATGGTAACTTCTGTAGTCAAAGGCGATAGCAACGTACAAGCTGAGGCCACCGCTATACAGCAGTTTAATGCCCAGTTCGAACATTTTCAGGATGATATACACCAGTCTGTGACCTTTGCGGCTCAATTACAGTACGCAATGGTAACTGTTACAAATGCTTCAACTGTGGTAATTCAATGGGGGCTTCATAAAGCAGAAGCATCTCGAAGGGGTTCGAACCCTCAATCTTTGGGGCAACCAACTGGTACTCTTTGAGAGCATATTTTTAACATCCATACCATCAGCCTTCTTGTCCGATGCTCTAACCAACTGAGTTACAGTCTGGGTTCAGGTGTAAGTGCTTTGTTCGTAAAATAGTTAAGTAATTCTTTGCGGTCTGCCATGAACGAAGAGTACTGCTAGAATCCTTAGTGACGGCTTCCTTGGCTTATGCCTGCCTTTCTCCCATGAACGGATAGTACACGGATCGACCCCTATCTGGATAGCCAGCTTCTTTTGGCTTAGGCCCAGCTTTTGTCGCTGTTTGACGAGCCTCTCACTTAAGGTTCTACAGCCTTCATCCCAAGGCTGATAGCCCAGAAAATTAATGACTTTCGGTAGGTGTCTGATTCTTGGGGTATTTCGGTTTTTCTCCCAATTTGCGATGGTACATTTATCTACTCCGATTATTTCTGCCACTTCTTTTTGCTCCAGCCATAAATCCATCCGTCTCTTTAAAATATGGTCTCCAAGTGTCTTTAACTTGCTGCAAGAAGGGTAGGTAGGGATAAAAACGCTCCTTGCGATTTTACGACTGACATGATAAGTATTTTTCAAACATAGACTTATATTATCTGATAAACAGTCTAAGTTCTGTCCCGCATGGGTGTCCGTGCGGCTATTACGGAGGAGCAAAATCTATTGTGATAGTGAGTTATGCCACAGAGGAATATGAACATCATTTTTGTAACCATTGCTCTATTGGCAACTGATTTACGGATTGGCGAAGCACAGGATCAACATTTGTGTTAATTTTATTTGTAAGTGCTGATAACTTGAATACAACCGTGCTACAACTGAATGGCTTGTTATCTGACACTTCTATAAAAATCATCATTTGGTAAGTGTGGTTATATCAATGAGTTACAAAAAATAAAAAATTGGCAAACATTTTATATAATCCGTATGTCATTTTATTGAATTGAGAACGTCGGATGGTCAATCCTCAAAGTCATTATCTATGGCTTCGACCTGGCGTTTTCTGGATTTATTGTTAGTTTTTGCATATATGGCAGTGGTAGTCGGGCTGGCATGGCCTGCTTGGTCTTGGACAAATCTAAGATCTTTTTCTACATTGTACAGCCTTGTCAAATACGTGTGACGGAGCATATGAGGATGTAAATTCCCTATACCGGCCTGCTGGCCTATCCGTTTGATTTTGGAATATATACTTCGGTAGATGATTCTATCACCTTGTTCGCTAATGAGCATGGGGCTTGTCGGCTTTGTGTCTTTGCAGTAAAGCTTTACAAACCTTTCCAGCCTCTTCTTTAGCTTTTCTGATATATCAACAGTTCTGGATACCTTGCCTTTGCCATCTCTGACCCAGATACAATCCTTGCCGTGGCACATAGGCAAGTCTTCTAAATTTAGGTTGCATAGCTCGGATGCCCTAAGACCTGTATTGACCAGAAGCTCGACAATCAGTTCATCAATAACTGCCCGGCTACTGCCTCTTGCCTTGGCCAAGTCTGCCCTGTCTTTGACGTACTGCCGGAGTTTCTTTAGCTGTTCTTCTGAGAGATATTTATCAGGAGCCAAACCGCCTCTATTTTTGGATTTTTGTCTTTTTGCCATTTTTAAAACCTCCAAACTTGTAATAAATAATATACTAACTTTTCATAATATATAAGGTTTTTAAGGGGATGTCAAGGGGAACTTGTAATATTTCTTATATTTTATGATAAGTTTATTTTTCCTCTATGTTTTGCGGTTATTGTTGCAATTTTCACCGTT
>JBGOWI010000050.1:0-17152 GCA_041478555.1 Phycisphaerae bacterium | reverse complement strand
GCGACCAGAAAAGTGTGTTTAACTCCGACGTACAAAACGGTATTCTTCACTATATCAGGGGGAGCAGCTATTTTATCAGTTTCGGCATGGAACCTTACATTTTAACAAATCCCAAAGCATATCCGAATCTGGCAATCGATAATGTTTCTGACATCCATATGCGGGAATGGATTAAAAAACATTGTCCGGTTTCGCCTCCGGCTGGCCAACCGGCTCACTGAGAAAAAATGATTTTATGAGTAATGTAAAAAATGTGGCAAAAATAAAATATCGCTACGAGAATTTCGGCGGAATCATCTCCAGTGAAAATCCGCCGTTTCTCGCATTTGTCGATAGAAACTATATGCGTCAGCTCGGACTGGGCCAATCCAGCCTCTGGAATACCAGCGATGAATCTGTCGGCAGATTGTCGGCGCCTACCGAAGTGCATTTTGCAATTACCAATAAATGCTCCGTTGGATGTCCGCACTGCTATATGAATGCGGGCAAACAGGATGAAGGCGAATTGGATACCGCCTCGCTTAAGCGGGCACTGGATGTGCTCGCACAGATAAAGGTTTTTCATATAGCACTCGGCGGCGGAGAGGCTTTGGAGCGTCCTGACTTGTTTGAAATTGCCGAATATGCACGGACAAAAGGGCTCGTGCCCAATCTGACTATCTCAGGCTCAAAAATAACTGCCGACATCGCAAAAAAAATGAAAATATTCGGACAGGTAAATGTCTCTCTCGACGGTGTCAGGAATACCTATGGCGTATTCAGAAACAAAGATATGTTCATGGTCGCTGATAACGCCATCGACTTTCTGCTCGGGGCCGGAGTGCCGACAGGGATAAATTGTGTTGTCGGACGAAATAATTTCGACGGTATCGCCGAGCTTTTTGAATATGCAGCAAAAAAACGAGTCAACGAAATCGAGTTCCTCAGACTCAAGCCTTCCGGCCGCGGGATGGAAAAATATTTGAATGAACGCACAACGTACGAACAGAACATATCGCTTACACCCAAGCTGGCTGAGCTTTCCGCTAAATATAGAATTACCGCAAAGATAGACTGTTCTTTTATACCTATGTTCTGCTGTCATAATCCTCCGCTGGAAATGCTCGAGGCGATGGCAACATACGGCTGTGAGGCCGGAAATGTGCTGCTGGGCATCCGAAGCAACGGAGCCGTAAGCGGCTGTTCATTTCTGAAAAGTTCCGGGCTTTCGGTATTTGACCTCCAGTCAGGCTTAAATCGGGAAGGGTCCTTTGAAAAGATTGCTGACTGGCTGCAAAGAGCCCCTCAGCCCTGCAAGTCGTGCGGTTATCTTGATATCTGTAAAGGCGGCTGTCATGCCGTTTCTGAATATGTTACCGGAGATTTTAATAACCCTGACCCTGATTGCCCAAAAGTGATTCAGTATGAAACGGAGAATCGTTAAATGAATAAAAAAACCGATACCTTGCCAACTTCTCACAGCAGAAACATCAGCATAACAGGAATTATTTTCAGCATCGTTGTAACAGCCGGATTTGTCTGGGCTGCGGTGCAATTGTACACTCTGTGGAGCGGCCCCGGCCAATTAACCGTCAATGATATGCAATCAAACGAGCAGCGGGCCTTTTTGAATCTGCGGTTCATTGCACAGGCACAAAAAAAATATAAGGAAACGGACTGGGATGGAGATAGGAAAAAAACCTATGCAAAGTATTTTATTCATCTCTGGACATCGGTAAGCGCCGCCGGCGACCCAGTCCGCGTAGAACTTATCCCTAAAAAACTTGGCTTCGCGACAGAACCTGCCAGGGCAATTGACGGTTATTATTTCGTTGATTTGCACGACCGCATCCTGCCGCCAAATAACGAATTGCAAGGGCTTGATTATGAAAAGGAATGGGCCGTTCTGGCAGTCCCAATCACTGACGGCCAGACAGAAGTGCTGCATTTTTTGGCGAATAATTCCGGCAGTATTTTTGTCAGGCCTGCAAAATACATCCCGCTGCAATATCTCGACAATCCTCTTTCAGACGGCTGGACAAAGATTGATACAATTCAACAACTGCAAGATTTTCAAAAGAGAATTATCTATCCTCAAAACATTTTGCAAAGGTAATCCGTCCACAATGGCGAAGCTTTAAAAGCATGGGAAGGCACTGCACCGGCTCTGGAGGAAATCCTTAGTACGGCATTTGGAACTGCAAACTAATCTATTCGGGCCCACACTTGCCCATATCTGCCCGCATCCGGCCGGCTGGCCGGCTTGCAATTCATGCCGATATAGTGTATAATCAGTTATAGCAGTTATGTTTTGACATCGCTGTTAAAAGCGGAAGGAAGCGGCTGATGAATATGCCAAAATGGGCTTTCATTTTAGTTGGGGTGTTTTTTCTCTCTCCAGCTTTGGTTTTTGCCGCAGCGGACAAAGACTACTTTGTAGGGACCTACTACTATCCCTGGTATGGCTACAACAATTTCCACGGCCCCTATCCCACCGGCAGCACTACTTTGGTGTACCATTTGAACCCGCAAATGACGCCCCAGCTTGGCTGGTACAATCAATGGAATCCTGATGTAATAAGCCAGCATTACAAATGGGCCAGATACGCCGGCATCAATTTTTTCGTTACAAGTTATTGGGGTTCCGGCAGTGCCGAGGATAACGTCATCCAAAACTGTATGTTTAATAATCCCGACCGCGGCGATATCAAATTGGCCGTCTTTCTCGAACCCGTTATCACGCCCTCGAATATTACTGATGAGACCTATCACCTCTGCGACTACTATTTCAGTCGGCCCGGCTACTTCCGTATCGACGGTAAGCCGGTCATCTTCATTTATGTAACCAGAGCGATGAGTGATGCAAACCTCACAACTTATATTACCTATCTCCGCACCGCTGCAACCAGTAAAGGCTACGCTGTGTATATCGTTGGCGATGAGGTGTGGGACGGTTCCGGCGCTTTTAAAAGCAGCCGAGTAAGCCTGATGGACGCCATCACCAATTATGATGTGTATGGCAATCTGGGCGCAGGCCATTTTGCTACAGATTCAACTTTGAACACCTGGCAATCCGACTGCAACTCGTGGAGAACCAAAGCTCATAGCATCAGCAGGGAATTCATCCCCGCCGTATCGCCGGGCTTCAATGACAGAGGTGTAAGGTCCGGCCACACCCCCACATCAAGGAAGCTTTATAATGAGACCTACGCCTTTGGCACACTCCTATCCGGCATGCTCGACAGGGCTAAATCACTTGCTGATAGAGATATGATAATGGTTACCTCCTGGAATGAGTGGCACGAGGATACGCAGATAGAGCCTACTATAAGTGCGCCGCCGACAAACGTCGATGACAGCAATACTACCCAGAATTACACGCAGGGCCTTTATTACAACGGTTACGGCATGCTGTATCTGAACATACTGCGCGACAAAACAACGCTACTTGCGCTCTGCGATTATGACGACGACGGCCAGGTAGGCTTCGACGACCTGGCTTTCCTCTTAGACTATTGGCTTGATACATGCACCACCGACATAAACTGCATCGAGGCGGACCTTACCACAAACGGCACAATCAATTTTGCCGATTTTGCGACCTGTGCGCAGCAATGGACCGGCCAGTAATTTTTCTGAAATAAAAAGCCTAAAGATTTTCTCGGCAATCTGGTTGTTCAGGCCGTTAAAATCCGATATAGTAAACTTGTGTATAATTTTTCGAAAGGAGTCGTCTGATGAATATGTCGAAATGGTTTTTCATTGCGGCGGTGGTATGTTTTATCTTTCCGACTTTGGCATTCGCAGCAAAAAGTAAGGACTATGCAGTGGGAGCCTATTACTATCCCTGGTACACCGATGAGAATTTTCAAAATAGCTGGCTTACTCGCAGTCATACTTTAATATATCATTTAAAACCGCAGCAGATACCCGAATTAGGCTGGTACAGTCAAACACACCCTGAAGTAATAAGTCAGCATTACAAATGGGCTAAATACGCCGGCATCGACTTTTTTATCACAAGTTACTGGGGCAGCGGCACCCCCACCGATAACACGACCAGAGAATGTATGTTTGATAATCCCGACCGCGGCGATATCAAGTTGGCCGTGTTTTTTGAACCAAAAATCACGCTGGCGAATGTAGCCAGACAGACAAATTACCTTTGCGACAATTATTTCAACCGCCCCGGCTATTTCCGAATCGATAACA
Organism: Phycisphaerae bacterium; assembly: GCA_041478555.1. Lineage (GTDB taxonomy): Bacteria > Planctomycetota > Phycisphaerae > Sedimentisphaerales > UBA12454 > JAPLMW01. The sequence continues at coordinate 12,961 of JBGOWI010000050.1, read as the reverse complement.
AACCTGTCATTTTTATCTACCTGACCAGAGTGATGAACGATACGAATCTGGCCGAGTATACCAACAGTATCCGCACGGCCGCCCGCGATAAAGGCGTCGGTGAAGTTTACATCGTCGGCGATGAGGTATTCGGCGGCGTCGACCGTTTCATCGCCAAAAGAGTAAGCCTCCTGGACGCAATCACCAATTATGACGTGTACGGCAATCTGGGCGAACTCGGCGCATCAGGCCAGTATGTTACAACTGCCAATCTGGATACCTGGAAATCTACAAACAAATTGTGGCAAGCTGAGGCGCACCGTATCGGCAGGGATTTCATTCCCGCTGTAACGCCGGGCTTTAACGACACAGCCGTTCGCAACGGCCATCCGCCAAAATCAAGAAAGCTCAACAACGATAGCGCCGCCTTCGGTACGCTATTTGCGGGCCTGCTCGACAGGGCCAAATCAACCGCCGACAGGAATATGATAATGGTTACCTCCTGGAACGAATGGTACGAAGACACCCAGATTGAGCCGACCGCGATTGCGCCGCCGACAAACGTCGATGACAGCAACACCACCAAGAGTTTTACGCGCGGTCTTTATTATAACGGCTACGGCATGCTGTATCTCGATATCCTGCGCGATAAGACAACGCGGCTGCCTGCTCGAAGATAACTGCAATAAAGCGGAGTGGAAATTAGCCTTTTAACAAAGATTTGCAGCTTACAGTTTCAACTCGACTGAATCTGTGATTCATGTCCCCTGAATGGTGAAGCATACCGCCTGCAGGATATATGTTTTATCGCCTGCAAGGTCGATATCGAGGTTAAGGTCGAATTTATAGCACCTTAAATAATCCTGCCACAGGCCGTAATTTACTTTTGCATCTGCAAGGTCTATATCCGGCCAGATGTAAAGTCTTGTTCCTTTTGATTCGGCAGAACGGGGCACATATTCGTAAAGCTCAAATCGCCAGATGCCTGCTGAATAACTTCACTCGTCAGTTCAAGGAAATCCGGGCATTGGCCGGGATTGACCACGGTGAGTTTCATGACTTAAGGCGAACCTGCCTGACAAACTGGCCCAAAAATGGTTTGAGCGAATTCGATGTTATGAACCTTGCCGGTCATTCCAAGTTCGAAACAACCCGAAGGTTTTATCTGGCGGTAAGAGAGAATATTGTAGACCGTGCCAGATTGGTTTCGGAGCAGACTATCGAATCAGATTTGTTGCGCGCTTGTCGCGCACCCCCTGTTGAGAACGAAAACGAAAGAGGGCTAACAAACATAACTGCTTGTCAGCCCTTAAGTTAAAAGAACGAGGCCGATAGGACTCGAACCCTCAACCTTCGGATCGACAGTCCGAAATCAGGGTTTGTAAGTATTTTTGGAATAAGTGGTTATGGTTGCAAATTAAGGACTTATGAAACTAACGTAGAACCAACCGAGAACTGACCGAGGACCAACCGAGCAGTCTTGGTGCAGATTTTGGTGCAGATAGGTAGCTCACAGAATCCAAAATAGAATATGATTGGTACAAAAAATCTGAAGGAAAATCATACCCGTTATGAAAAAACAAAGGTTTAACTGCTGATGAGTATTCGTGCTGTATGACGATGACTGACAGAGCAACGGATTTCTAATCCGAAGATGAGGTTATAAGTGCAGTGTCAGTAATATCTTGCATCTCGTTTTTAAGCTAAAAAAGAGGTTTACAAGTGGTTTACAAATTCTCAACAAGTTAACTTGCAGTGGCGAATCACTGGCGACTGACACTTTTTTGACACAGCCGATAAATAAAACAGCCGTTTAATTTTATTTTTATCACTGAAACTCACCGAACCAAATTTACATACATCAGTTGAGGCACACACCCGTAGTCACTACCGAAAGTGGTCCTGCTTAAAGGAAATGTATGTTACTCAATATATGTGGGACGCAACCTTTCACCAACTTTCTTATAGTGCAATAGAGCACTTTCACGGTCGGGGAAGTCTCCCATAGTAAACCAAAGTGTTGTAGTGCCGATTGTAATAAAGTCACCATCGACAAGGCGTGTTTCATCTTTGATTTTGTTGTTGTTGATGTACACACCATGTTTGCTGTTCATATCGATTGCGTGATACTCCTCTTTCTCTTTGTCGTAGATAATCGTCACATGTTTTCGTGAGATCCGTTCATCGATTATCTGAATCATAAGGGACTCGCTTCGGCCAATCACGTTCTTTCGGTAACCAAGCGGATAATAGTTATCTTTCTGTGGGCCGTTCAACACAATTAACGAAGCCATCTTTCAACTCCTTGAATATTTAGTCTGAGCATTCGTACAGACAGTTAACAGCCGGCATCAAGCCAGTGCTCGGCCAGGATTTCAAGGTCTTTCAAATCAACATCGCCGTCCGGGTTTGCTTCCGGTTCCAGGTCGGCCCCTTCGCAGTAATTATTCGGAGCAGCGCAGTTCGTGTTTCGCCAATACCGGGCCAGCCAGGCAAAGTCCGGCATATCTACCCTGCCGCTTCCATCGAGGTCGGCCCCGCCGCACAGCTCCTGTGCAGGCCGAGCACCCGTCCAGACTATCGACAAGGGCATAGCCAAGTCATTGTTGGGGTCGTTGGCGTCCAAAATGCATACTGCCGAGACGTTGTTTACTCCCAAAGGCACCCACGCCAGGTAAGGGTCGTAGAAAGGTAAAGCGCCTGCGTCAGGAGAATCTGGCATAGAATTAAAGCAAAAACCAGTTATCCAGAGTGAGTGTGTAAGCGGGTTTTCGGTGATACTCGTAACATGCTGCATTTTGGATACCATTATGGTTCGAACAGGAGCAAGCGTCCCGGTAGAAAATCCACGAATGACCGCCGAGTTGGGGTCTGTCTTATTATAAATCGAAGATGCAAGGTAAAGCACATTTGTGGCGATTGAGATGCACATACCAGTAGGAGCATAGTATGGCTCATTGGCCGGGTCGACCCGGTCAAGGTCAAGCCGGCGAACAGTCCCGTTGGGCTCAAACTTCCACAGTATGTCGCTCTCATTCTTATTGTTGGCATTGGTAACGTAGACGTTACCCGCGGCGTCGAGTTCAATCTCTCGCAGGGTGTTTCGGCATTCACGCTGGTTGTCACCGACAAGAGGAGGCTCATCATACAGCTTAACCACATGATATGGAGGAGAGCTCTGGTCCAATGCCAGTTTTGCTGCGGCAGTATAAGGTTCGTTTCCCTCAGGAGCCACTACCACAGGAACAACGTACACGAAGTTCGTATCGAAGGCGGCATCGAGAATTGGTCGGCCAAAAGTATTGCCGTTTTCATGAACACCCACGTAAACCGTTGCAGGCCGATTGTAGCGTGGTTCGTTGGGACAGTTAGTCTCGCCCGGAGGCACTACTTGCGTGTGGTCGTCAAGCCGCAGCACTCCATTCTCCGAATTAATCTGATATAAGTCATCGCCCACGCCACGCACTATCCTGATATTGCATCGGTTCGGTTCGGGCTCGAACCATTGTACATAGTGAGCATTGCTATCGAATACATAAAGTCGGTCTTTCAATTTTGTTTGAGCATTGGTGGTGCCCCGCTTGCCGACTATCAGTAAGTCGTTCAAGTCGGAAATATCGAGCAGTGTAAGCTGGCTGCCGAGATATCCAGACAATCCGCTCATTCCGCCGCCGTACATACCCTCAGTCATACTCAGGGGCACCTCCATATACCCGTCCTCCGCGCAGAGGGGCCCACGTGCCTGGATATCGTTCATCGCCCAGTCCCATGATACGGTATCGTATGCGTCCGAGCAGCCGTCTCTGCTGAAAACACCCTCCAGACAGGGTGGTATGCCACTTCTTCCGGCACCACCTACAACTATCAGGAAGTCTGCCTCAGTGATGGTCAAACTCCCATTCAAATCAAGGCAATCATAGCCTAACCAACAACAGTCGACTCCCGGATTCCAGTCATTCACATAGACAATGGCGCCTCCTCCGGAGTCTGCGGCCCACATCGGTTCGTAACCACCACGTCCAAAAAGCGGACCCTGCACGGGCTCAATCAGTTCGAGTTCAATCCACGTTCCCTTTGAAAGGTCAAGCCAGCCGGTCGATACGTATTTCTCGAAGTTGCCGAATCGGCCGCTGCCTGCCGAACCAGGCCGAGGCACCGGTGGTGCCGAAATTCGAGCGACCTCAATATAGTGGTTTGGGTCTCTTGTTCCCTGCAATTCAGGTACATCCGACAGATAAACTACTATCTGGGTGCAGGGGTCTGTTGTAGTAAACAGATAATTGAACCGAATCCGGATTCTGTCCTCAACAACCGGCGCAAACTCCCCCTTCGCACGAGCAAAGATTATCTGCCCAGAGCAGGGGTCCTCCAGATTGCGCATTCTCATCATCCCGTTCGGGTCGGGGTCACCTACTACTCTTTCGGTGTAGGCCCTGTTATAGTTGGGGTCCGTAGGATGAGTAAAATTATTATTGCCTACCCGGCTTTCGAACTCCTCATTGCTGTCGCAGTCCATATCGTCCAGTGAAAATCCCAATATCGCCCCTTTCTTGATTGAGTTCGGGTCGCCGGTGCAATTTGTATAGTAAAGATGCTCGAGGCCAACATTTAGAACGCAGCCACTGCCAAGAACAAGATTCTTCACATACAGGACCTCAGGGTCTCCGTTGCCGGAGCTAAAGCGGTCCACAAGACTCACCTTCGCACCGGCTGTAACCGTCAGCCGCTCCAGCGTCCAGGAATTCGTATCAAACGAAGGCATAGCGTTGCTGTCAAGATGACAGGCCAATACATTTGGCTCATTAAAATCGCAGTGGGATTCGTTCAGGTCCCGACCTCGAACTTCCAACATGCCCTCAGGCGTCTCGTTCTGGCCTTCCGTAATGGTAACGTAGATATGGTTATTCGCGATGAGACCTGTGAATGTACAAGGGTCAACATCCATAAAACGGTCGCCATCCGTATAGATATTGACGTCTTGCACCTGCGCTAAGTTCTCAACCCGGAACTTGCCGAAAAATCCTCCTGCCTGGCGGGTAACCTGCAGTGTTGCGTGGCTCAGCCTCGCGCTACCTTTTACTTGCAGCAGGCCGTCACATTGGATTTTGCCGGTTACATTCGGGTAATTGGGGTCGTTGAGGTCAACGACCGCATTTGCATCAACTACCATTTCCCCGCCAAGCCCAATAACCACTCTCCCTATGCCCCGAATTTGCGAGTTCTCGCTGATATAAAATTCATCTACTATAGAGATACTTCCACCTGCTTTAACGTTGGTAACGCTGTTACTGATGGCATATATCCCGCCGCCAAATTGTCTCGCCGAGTTGCCGCTAAAGTTGCAATCGGTTAGTGTCATGTTGCAGTCGCTTTCAACACACATTCCGCCGCCGTTGTTGGCATCGTTGCCGATGAATGTGCAGTTAGTTACCGTCGGGCTGCTGGAGTTGTACCCGTACATTCCGCCGCCATTAGAGTGTGCTGAGTTGCCGGTAAAAGTGCAGTTGGTTACCGTCGGACTGCTGCTGTTGTTCCACATCCCGCCGCCGCCACCGGATGTCGAGTTGCCGGTAAAGGTGCAGTTGGTTACCGTTGGGTTGCTACTGTTGACGTTGTGCATCCCACCACCATTAGTGCTTGCCGAGTTGCCAATGAAAGTGCAGTTGGTCACTGTCGGGCTGCTGTTATTGTTCCGCATCCCGCCACCCCACCCTGACGTCGAATTGCCACTGAAGGTGCAGTTGGTCAATATTGGGCTGCTGTGGTCGTTGTACATCCCGCCGCCAACGTTTGATGATGTGTTACCGCTGAAGGTGCAGTTGGTCACTGTCGGGCTGCCATGCGAGTTAAGCATCCCACCACCGCTAACGGCATTGCCGGCAGTAATTGTGAAGCCGTCGAGGACGGCGGCAGAATCGGTGCCGGAGCCTGTAACTACGTTGTAGCTGTTGTCATTAATATCATTCGCAACACCTATGTCGCCGCTGAGGATGGTCTCGTATATGTTGGGGTCTCGGCTTGCCCATTGCCCGCCGCCGCTGGGAAACCCACCGTAGATTGCAACATTGTTTATTAGCTGGAAAGTCGCGGTTCGGTCATTAGTGCCACCCGGATGATTGGTGTCCCTATCAGGTCGATAAGTGCCCTGTGCCACCCAAATCTCATAACCTGAGGTGGCCACATCTAGGGCATCTTGAAGATAATTATACGCGTTTGCCCAGCTTGAGCCGTTATTGGCGCCCGTGGCATTGGCGTCAACATATATGCAATTGTAATACGGCTGTGTGTATTTAATCGTGGTATAGTCATAACCTGTGCCGCCACTAACATAACTAGGGCCCGTTACATAGACATAGCCCGAATTATTTACTGCCAGGCCATAAGCTGCATCATAACTGTTTCCCGGCCCATTATAACGTGCCACCCATAATTGGTTGCCGTCAGGGCTATATTTAACCGTGGCGTAGTCATCGTATGTGCCGCTGCCGGGGCTATTGCCCGTAACATAGACATTACCCGAGTTATCCACTGCCAGGCCATAAGCAGCGTCGTTGCTATCTGCCGGTCCGTTATAACGTGCCGCCCATAACTGATTGCCGTCAGAGTTATATTTAACCGTGGCGTAGTCGCTATCTGCTGCTCCGCTGCCATAACTACCGCCTGTAACATAGACATTACCCGAGCTATCTACTGCCAGGGCTTGAGCAACTTCGCCGTTATTTGCCGGCCCATTGTAACGTGCAACCCATAACTGATTACCGTTGGAGTCGTATTTGACCGTGGCATAGTCACTGCCTGTGCCGTTGCCATCGCTACTGCCCGTAACATAGACATTACCGGAATTATCTACTGCCAGGGCTTTAGCACCGTCTTGGCTATATATCACCGGCCCATTGTAACGCCTCACCCATAACTGATTACCGTCAGGGCTATATTTAACTGTGGCGTAGTCGTAACTTGTGCCGCTGCCGCCATAGCTCCGGCCAGTTACATAGACATTACCGGAGTTATCTACTGCCAGGGCATAAGCAGAGTCGTAATTATTTGCGTCACCGTTGTAGCGTGCCACCCATAACTCGTTGCCGTCAGGAGTATATTTAACCGTGGCATAGTCTTGATCTGTGCCGCTGCCATAGCTGTAGCCCGTAACATAGACATTGCCGGAGTTATCTACTGACAGAGAACGAGCCTCCTCGTTAATATTCGCCAGCCCATTGTAACGTGCCACCCATAGTTGGTTACCGTCGGGGTTATGTTTAATCGTGGCGTAGTCGCTACCTGTTCCGCTGCCAGTGCTCCAACCCGTAACATAGACATTACCAGAGTTATCCACTGCCAGGGCTTGAGCAGAGTCGCTGCTGTTTCCCGGCCCATTGTAGCGCGCCACCCATAATTGGTTGCCGTCAGGGCTATATTTAACCGTGGCGTAGTCGCTACCTGTTCCGCTGCCAGTGCTCCAACCCATAACATAGACATTACCCAAATTATCTATTTTCAGGGCAGTAGCATTGTCGGTGCCATTCCCCGGGCCGTTGTAAAGTGCCACCCATTGCTGTTCCGGCGGCTCCTCGCCGAAAACAGATGTGCAAATCAAAAGAATCAGGCCAAACAGGAGTGTAGAATTCCTCAGCGCAAGCACACATTTACTTGCGGGATGTGTGATAGTTTTCATTTTATCTCCCTCCGTTAGGGCAAAATTTATTTGCGGCAAAGAGCCCTAATTCGCACTATCTAAACGCACATTGGCCCACGACGACCCGTCTCAAAGTCGATATATCATACCGTAGCATCGAAGAAATGTCAACTATCTTTCATCTTTGCGACGATAAAATGCATTCACTACCAACCTGACAGGACTTCGCATAACTTATTTATTTGGCGGGTCTTAATATCAGGAAAAATCGGTCAACTTAAGCTTATGGTTCCTCCCCCTGAACCTGATAGGCCAATCCGTATAATTCCTTGAATGGAACCACGCTGTAATCGTCGGTTACATAGTAGGCCTTGCGGATTTTTACAAAAGCAGTGTGGCCGTCCATAAATGCCAGATTATAATGTTCGGGCTTGATATGCCATTCGGCGTAAGGTTTGTAGTCTTGTTCCCACTGTTGTTTGCGCAACGGCGACATCGGCATCCACTGGAACATCCAACCCTGGTCCCCCATAAGCACCAGATGAGCGGAGCCTGCGGTCATCTGACTAATACGAAGATTCCGAAGGCGACTGCTAATCGCTAAGTCGAGGTCTTTGGTCCGTGGGCTGAACTGGGCGTGCTGGCCCGGACCAATAAGAAAGATATTTGTCCGGTAGCTTGTTCCGAGAAGGCGAAAGGACCTTTCTCTGGGCATAGACTGGAACACTCCACCCTTGTCGGCGGGGCAGCAGAAAACTTCTGCTGATTTCTCGTCATCCAGCGTCTCAGCCAGACCAACCCACCTGTTGAGCGGACGTGGGACCCAGCCCGGATTTTCTGTCCCTCTCCACCCGCCATAGTCCATATTGGCGTTTGTTTCCTGATAAAAATATCCGTCATAGTGCTCAAGATACATACTCCACGCGCAAGCGAGCTGCTTGAGATTGCTTTGACATATCGTCTTTTTGCTGACAGCCCGCGCCAAACGCAGGGTGGGCAGCAATATAGCTAACAGCATCGCGATAACCGCTACAACAACAAGCAGTTCTACGAGGGTGAACCCGCCAGCGAATTTACCGCGTCCACATCTCTTGAAGCAATCGATGAACATCTGTCTAATCCTTTGGTTGACTCGCCGAAACGTCTTCTGTCTTGCTCTGTGTCTCCGTCAGCTCATAAAGCCGTGCCTCCACAAGGTTGATAAGCCATGTTTCTACGGGCCGATTGTCTGCCCGCATCTTTTGCAGGGTCTGAAAGCTTTCTCTGTAAGCGTTCAAAGCCTGCTCTTTGTTCCCATCCTTCAAGTGATGCTCACCTATGATAAAGTCCACAAATCCGGCCTGTTTCTCTCCAAACCGCCGACGAAACTCAGCTTCTTTATCCTTTAACGGCTGCGGACTGACCAAAAACGCCGCGGTTATACGCTCTTTCGAACCATCAGCAAAAATGCGACTTAGAAACCCCGCCTCTGCTATCCGTCCGTCATGCACCAGTTCAAGAATATGAGTAAAATGCCCGGATATTACTACCTCTTCTGTCTCCAGTTCAGCAACTCTTTTAGACCATTGTTTTGCAATGCCCTCCGCGTCACGTTGTGCCGCCCTGGCGGTCAGATACAGATTAAAGCTTATGAAGGAAAACGAAAAAATGATTAACAGCAGCAGGCTGATGACAGCGGCTGCGTATCGGTGTCTGGCGATGACTTTGCGCATCAGATACAAAGTGCTGATTGACCTTATGCTGATAGGACGACCGGCGAGCCAGTTCTCGATGTCGCTCTGAAGACTCGCAACAGACTGGTATCGCTGAGCCCTGTCTTTGGCTAATGCAGTCAGCAGAATTGCCTCGACATCCGGGTCGAATTTGCGAATGATTTTGCTCGGCCTGACCGGCTCAGCCTCCTGAATATTCCGCAGGACCTGCAAAACCGAGCTGGCAATATCGTATGGATACTGCCCCGTCAATATGTGGTAAAGCATCATTCCCAGAGCATACACATCCGTGCGAACATCAATCAGTTCGGGCTTCGCGGCCGCCTGTTCCGGCGACATATTCGAAAGAGACCCGGACCACTGTCCGGTTATCGTCGGCATCGCATCTTTCTGCGCAAGCTCACCCAGACCAATTGCCTTTGCCAGTCCAAAATCCAGTATGTGCGGCTCGCCCCGCTCATCTACCAAAACATTGGCTGACTTCAAATCACGGTGGATAACTCCCTGCTGATGGGCATAGGTCACCGCGCTACATATTTTGTTAAAAAGAACTATGCGCTGGCGGAAAGACAGATTCTGTGCCTCGACATGACGGTACAATGGCTGACCTTTTATGTACTCCATCACGAAGAAATACTGCCCATGGATAATCCCGCTGTCACGAATCCTGACTATGTTGGGATGGTCGAGACTCGCTATCAGCTCCGCTTCTCTCTCAAAGTAATAGCGTGCCCTGGTTGAACCCAGCAAAGTCGGCAGCAAAATCTTGATTGCTACGTGTGTCTTGGTCGGCTTGTGAACGGCCTTATAGACAATTGCCTGCCCTCCCTGTGGAAGCTCCTGAAGTATTTCGTAGTTCTCGAAACCTGGAATGATGTCTTTACCCAAGCCCCCTGCGCCAGCCAGACGTTCCGAAACTCCCGGCATCGACATTGTGAGACATTCATCCTCAACCGCAGGACTCTTGTCTGACTTGCCGTCTTCCCCGGCTTCGGATTTCACCGCCTCTTTGGACTGTGCTTGAACTGGTTTTCTTTCTCCTCGCGCAGAACGTACATTCTGTCGGCACTTTTCACACTCTGCCAGATGTGTCTGAATCTCAGACTGCTCATCCACCGTGCACTCTCCGGCAGCGTACCGACTCAACTCTTCCGGACCCAAGCACTTTGCCAATTATAACTCTCCCTTAATTTCCCACATTCTCTAATATCTCAACTACGCTAAACGTCCCGAATTATCTCAAACGAAATTATTATACACAGTTGGTCGGAATTTATCAAGCGGACCTCCGCAGAACCTTGTGATGATGAGGGTATATCAAATTCATAGATGGATTTTACGCTGCGAGAGATTTATGCAACCATAATTGTTCCCATTTATTTTTTAGCCAAGTTGTTTGCAGGGCTAGCGCCTCTGACAAACCTGAAGAAGGGTCCCCCTGAACTTGCTTTTAACCTTTGGATTGTCGATCTGACGTTATTATGTGCATTCAAACGAGGCCGATGGGGCTCGAACCCACAACCTTCGGATTGACAGTCCGATACTCCGCTTATAACCGCTTTGTTTACAGTACCTTACAAGTGTTATTTTTGTCAAAAAAGTGGATTACAACTCATTAACAACTCAAATAGCAACTCACTTACAACTCAGTATCCACTGCAAACTGACAAACTTTTTGACGAACTCTTAGAGATTTAGATTTAAGAAACAATGACTGAAACCTAACCGGACTTGCCATCCGTGTTAATTTGGATGGCCTTCGGATAAACAAGCCTATGTTCACTCTCATTACAAATACCCCAGCAAAAATGCCGCTATATCTCTTTTAGAAGCACTTCAAAAGTCATCCCAATCATCAGGCGGCCCTCCGCCAGCTTTTTAGAAGCCCGCCAAGACGCTGGTGGCAGACAATTTTGCCCTTACCCAAGGGAGGAGGCTCGATTATTTCATGATTGAGCCCCTGATGAGGCCTTTCCTTATGGTAGTACTCCATGTATTCACTTATAACATAGTCCGCGGATAGTAGCAAATCCCCAAAAAGCATGCAAATACTTTTGTCAGGGAAGGTTTCAAGCCTTTGTATTGCATATAGTTACTGCGGTATAACTTTTGTACCCTACGCCTTCGGGAGCAGTATAGAAAAATCCACCTTAATCATGCGCCCAGTTTTTGGGTAGTATTATATATAAGCTTAAATCGGTCTGTTCAATGTGAACATCTGTTATTTCAGCAGGCTTAATATTATTTTTTAGGAATAACTTGCAATGTCAATATCTGAAACGGTTTAATGAATAAATTTATCTGATTATTTTGCGTCTGAATCTGTTTTTTATTTTCTTCGATTAAATCTGTTTCATAGCAGGACTTTATATCAAAAGATGTTGTCAGATTTACCTCGCCTCTGCCGCCAAGGCTTTCATACATACGGATAACAAAGCCATTGCCGTCTTGAGCTTTTTTGACAGTTTCGATAACTACGCTTTCTCTGTCAACTTTGAACATTGATTGCATATTCTGCAATTTATTCGCGGCAGCAGAATTCTTCCATACAACAATCGGGACATTTAATAAATATGCGGCTTTTACCGTTTCATGACCAACAGAATCTTTATGAGGCATCAGGCTGTAGATAAATTTATGGATTCCCTTATCGGCCTGTGGGTCGGGCAATGTCGAACTTCTCAACAGAGTTATCCTGATAATGTTGTCTCTGATGTCGTGGCCATATTTGCAGTCATTCATAAGACTGACGCCATAATCAGATTCACTCAGGTCAACCCATTTCTGCGCGCAGTTTTCAAATCTTGCCCAGTCCCAGCTTGTATTTTGGTGGGTCGGCTTTTTGATATTGCCCCATTGAACTTCGTAAGTCGCATAAGATGAAAGTATTTCAACGGGAAACGCTGCTTTCAACAGCACATATCTTTCCTGCCAATCAATTTCTGTTTCAATATCAAGACGGGGTGAATTATAGGCAAGAGAAATTCTCTGGGTGTAAAAGCTGCTTAAAATTTTTCTTTTTATCTCGAGAGTCGCTCTTAATAGGCCTGATTCGGCAATTTTTATTGACTGAGCGGGCTGGCTTTTGAAAACCTTATCATCATAGAATATGTCAATATCCCAAGCATCCCACGATAAAGGTCTATCCTCAAATGCCAGCATCTGGTTGGCAATTTTATCCTGAGGAATTATTTCCCTGTGGTTTGTCTTATCATAAAAACTGATGATATCACCTTCGGAATTGAGTCCAACACGAATAAAATTGTTCTCCAATAGATTCTGACTGACCTTTAAGCCTTTATCTTTGGGGACTGCAGTATTCTTAATAATCTTAAGTGGGACAGCACTATAAGCATCAATTGCCGGTGTATCAATAATAAGCTCATTTTCAGTTTTTTGGACATCTACATCCTGTCCATCAGCGGTTTGAAGACGCTGGTCTGATTCAAATTTAATATCGCAGCAAACTGCAAGGTCATTTCTTTCAAATGAGGTAGGGTTGACAATGATAATATCGCCGCCGATATTTTTAGAAAGCTTGGTTAATGCTTTAGTGGAACTATCTTTTATGATTTTTTCAATTTGTTCATACTGTTTGAGTGAATCAACATAGACATCCGCAACACTCGAACCGGGT
>JBGOWI010000078.1:0-7084 GCA_041478555.1 Phycisphaerae bacterium | reverse complement strand
GTCCTTCGGGGCGAGAGTAGGTCATCGCCAGGATTATGAGGCCAAAGGGTCTAAAGCCCTTTGGCCTTTCCTTTTTGACAAATGAATTTATTGAACTGGAGAAAACACTATGTGCGTAGGTAACTTATTAGGTGACTTATGGATTTTGTTGAAAAACCCGGATTTCTGGACTTTCGTTGGTGCAGTTGCTACTGTTGTTGCTGCCTTAGGTGTCTTATATGCAATAAAACAAATCAAGTTAAGTGGGTGGATTGAGGCACAAAATATCTTTACTGAAACAGAATTTGTTAAAGCGCGTGAAAAAGTGTTTGGATATTTTCCCTTTGAAAGACAAGTGCCTGCCTATATTGACCTAAATCTAAAAGATCTGAAAGACGCCGCTTTGTTGGTTTGTCGCCAGATGGATAAACTTGCTCGGCTGAAGCCGTATCTTGGGATGAAAACAATCCTTCAGGCCTGGGGATATCCGTTGGGTAAAGCATGGTTGATACTTGAAGGAACCGTCAGAGCCGAACGGAAATACCATCCGAGAAAATGGGATGCTTTTGAACGATTAGGTGAGAAAGCAGTGAAGAAGCTTCGAGTTAAGAAACTAAACAAATGATGATATTCAGGAAGCCTTGTCGGCGAGTCCGCCTTCGCCATTCTTCGCATAAAGCCACGAAAGGCTACGGATGGACAAGTTACGCTGATTTCACTGATTTTTATGTAATCACGAATGAACAGGTTTTTGTAGATTTCCAAAATTGACTGCAGAAATAGCTATGGTAATATGATGTTATTATGGAAAAAGAGATATCAATAAGAACGAATCAATTCCCTAAAGAAATAATAGAACAAGCAAGTAATTCTATTCGCAGTTATATAACTGTTCTACTTTATGGGGGTAAAGTAATAGGTTCAGGAACATTTGTGCAATACAACTCGCGTTGTGGGATTCTTACTGCTTATCATGTTATTGAAGAAAGAATAGGAACGAATTTATTCAAAAACAACTCTGCCGGAAAACTTGGGGTCTGTATAGCAACAAATTATATTCATACACTTGAATTTGAGCTACAACATATTCGTCTTCATGAAATAGGAACCCCTCACAATGGCAAATATAATGAATGTGGCCCGGACCTTGTTTTTCTTGAAATATTAGACAAGTATAAATTAGATACGATAATAGCTTATAGTAATAGTTTATTTTGGGATATATCATCCAAGAACAATTTTGTAAATGATTGTTACGAAGATTCGAACAGTCTATGGGCAATATGCGGTGCACCACAGGACTGGACAAGAGATGAGATGCCAAACAGTAATTTTGATAAGGTTATTGGTTGTAAATACCTAATAGATTTTACTGGCATCGAAAAGCGGTTTGATAAAGATGGATTTGATTACTTTGACATAACAATTAACCACACTCAAAACGATGCCCCAAATACTTTTTATGGTATGAGTGGTGGAGGATTATGGAAAGTATCACTCTCGTTTCATAGTCGAACAGGAAATTTACACGATTTAAAAATAAGCAATACTATATTTTCAGGTGTAATTTTTTATCAAATAGGAAAAGCAAATCCCTGTATTTTACGTTCACATGGTGCTAAATCCATCTATGAGGTACTGCCAAAAATTTTAGAAAAATCCGAACACAGAAGCTAAGCCTGCCGGGCCAATGGTAGTTCTTCGGGGCGAGAGTAGGTCATCGCCAGGATTATGAGGCCAAAGGGTCTAAAGCCCTTTGGCCTTTCCTTTTGCGCTTGACTAAAAGAAAAGTTTGTGTATAGTATTTTTGTGGTAAAGACTGTTATTATTCAAAAAAACCGTGGTTAGGGAGAACAAATTTTATGCCGACTATCTTATTGGTGATGGGTTGGAGGTTTTTCTTTTACTCAAATGAAAAGAATGAACCCATTCATATTCATTGTCAAAAAGCGGAAAAGGAATGTAAATACTGGTTGGATATAAATAATTTTGCTCTTGAAGAGGCCTATAGTTATAATATGAATAACAAGGACAAACGAGAGGTAAAGAAAATCATTTTTGAATATTTTGAGTTCATCGAGAACGAGTGGAACAGATTTCAAAAAAGGGTGAAGTGATGAAAAAACATCATAAAATTGAAAAAGTCGCCTTTGTCGGGAAAGAACTGTTTTTAAAAGTTGACGGCAAAGAATATAGATTCCCATTAGCTGATATTTCCAGAAAACTTGCCGATGCCCCATCTGAGAAAAGGGGAAAATATGAAATCTCGCCATCAGGATACGGAATACATTGGCCGTTGATAGACGAGGACTTGTCAATTGACGGTTTAATAGGCGCCAAACACAGACAACCACGGAAAAAAGAGACCGTTTCGGCGTAAAAAAACAGGTTATACTTTATACGAGATAAGCAATTTGCAGGATAAGTGTTATGGGGATAACAATGTTGTTTATTGGGATTTTGGCGGCACTTCTGATTGCGGCAGTGTTCATCAAAATCATTTTCTTTATGATAAAATTTGCCTTTAAGCTTTTATTCGGGCTCTGGGCGATAGCTATTTCGCTGGTCTTCCTGCCGGTTGTTATGCTGGTTTTAATTCCTGTTGGGATTGTTTTTTGTATGCTGCTGGTGCTTTTGGGTTTAATGGCTCTGCCGTTAGTGCTGCCGATTATGCTGGCTCTTATTGTCCTTCTTGCACTGCCGTTGTTATTGATTAAATGTTTAGTATGTTAAATTGATTTTTGACCCTCCCAAAGTGTCGGCACTGCCAACCGAATAAGAGGACACATTTTCTTGCCAATAATTATCTTTTAATTTATAATTTTTGTAGTCTCACTTTGTATTGATAAATAACACTGTAAGGGACAGGTTGATAAAGTGAATTCGCCGGGCTGTAACGTTTCATTGAAAAGTTATCGCGTACAGATAATTACAATTGTAATACTGGTCGCCTGCATATCAGCCTTGGCTTTTTTGTTCCAGGGTTCCCGTGGTTTATGGCGGCCGGATGAGGGGCGTTACGCTGGCGCTGCCATTACAATGCAAAACAAAGGCAGTCTTTTAATACCCTACCGAAACGAAGATGAAATACATTTAGATAAACCAATAATGATTTACTGTGCGGTAATGGGCGGCCTGAAACTGTTCGGACACAATGAATTTGCTGTTCGTTTTTTTCACGGACTGTTTTTTGTTCTCACAAGTTTAGTGGTCGGCGCATTGAGTTTTTCAATATTCAAAAACAAATTTCTGGCTTTGTTATCGTCACTTATTTATGCGACAACAATAGTTCCCTTTTTCGCCGCAAACTTTGTAACGCCGGATACACTGCTGGTATTCTGGGCCACTGTATCTGCACTGTGCTTCTGGAATAGCGTCCAATCGCAAGGTAAAACGCGACTTCTGTGGCAAATGCTTCTATGTGCCGCGGCCGGTTTTGGATTTCTTGCAAAAGGTCCTGCAATACTGATTCCCTGCGGCGGAATGTTTGTATTTCTTCTGGTCAGAAAAGAAGTATTTCGTTATTTCCTGACACCGTGGTCGCTTTTGGGAATTTTGATATTTTCAGGTATCGGATTAAGCTGGTATATTTGGGTGGGGCTCAAAATTCCGGGGGCATTTGGTTACTTTATTGACAGCCAGGTTTCAGGGCGACTCTTTACGGCAAAGTACAACAGAAATTCGGGTTTAATCTACGCCTTGATTTATCTTCCGATTTTGACAGCAGGGTCTTTGCCGTGGTCGGCAGTCTGGTTGAAACAGAAAGAATTGATTAAATCCACCTTATTTAAAAAGCTCTGGTGGAAAGAATTACCGGCAAAACCCGAAACACTGTTTTTACTATGCTATTTTTTTGTTCCGCTGATTATTCTGTGTCTTGCAAGCTCCAAGCTCGGCCTGTATGTCCTTCCTATTTTTGTTCCGCTGACAATAGCCACAGCGAAGCTGTGGACACAAAAAGCTCCCGAGTTTGACGGTATGTCGATTACAAATGCGGTAAAATCTTTTGCTCGCCCAATAAAGCTGGTCGGCTGCTGGATTCTGCTTTTGCTGGCCGCGAAGCTGGCACTGGCTTACTATCCAACTCATAGCAATATGCGGCTTTTATGGACACAGGTAAAAGACTATCTGCCAGATGACAACCACGAATTGTGTACGGTGGACGAGCGTGACGAAGGGCTGATATTCTATGGCGTGAGGAAAATGGAACATCTGACAGACAAAACCGTACCATACCTGAGTTTTGACAGGCCGGAACATATTACGGAAGAGATAGAAAAAATAGTTCAGAAAAGTGAAAACGTGATTTTTCTCAGTCCTAAAGATGAAAAAACCGCTGGGATAATTGAAGCACTTAAAAAATTCGGTATTTCCTGCCGTGTTGTGCAATTACCATATCATAGAGCATTGTTGTTTCCTCAATTGCCCCAGGATAACAAACCAGACGGCGGAAAAATTTAATTTATTGCCGCACTGTTTCTTACGCCAGCAGTTTCTCGGCGTCTCTCATCAGAGAGCCAATGGATATTCCATTGGGACAGACCTTCTCGGCAGGACAATAATCAAAACTGCCTATCGAGCCATTCACAAGACCGGCAACCTCAGAAAAGACCTCCTTTGCAATCCGTGTATCGCCATATCTGCGATGATACATCAAAGACCTTAATACATCGCTGACATACGGCATCTGGGGAACTGCTGCGGCACAAAGGTTAGCGCAGCCGGCACAATAGCCGCTGCAGGTCTGTTTTGCGTAACTATCCATAAATTCCAAATCGCTTTGACTCAATTCGGTTTTGTCGAGAACCGCTGCCACATTTGACGTGAGAGTCGCAACACTTTTCATAGTAACACAGGCTGAACATATACGGCTATCCTGAAGGACGGATTTGATTTTAGCCTGGCCCTCCGTAAAGCCTTTCTGGATGAAATAATTGTTAATAGTCTTCTCGTCCTCGGTGTCTGAGCCGAGCGCCTGAGTCTTCATCGCAATTAAGGCGATGCCAGCCTTATGACAGGCGTCGACCGCAGCAGACAGGTTTGCATCCTGCGTCAGACGATAATTATAACTTGTCATTATCGCGTCAATCCAGTCGAGCTTCGAGGCGGCCAGGAGGCAGGCGGCCATATTTGTGTGCGTACTGAAACCAAAATACCTTATCAGGCCTTTGGCCTTGGTGTCGGCGGCCCACTGCTTTAGCTCATCCGTTAACTGGGCAGGGTTACTTAAGCCGTGTGCGCCGTAATACGAATCAATATAGTTTGTATTCATCCTTTGAAGAGATGACTGCAGGCATTTGGTACGCGAAGCAGCGTCTTTTGCGCCGCTTGCCTTGGTAACTATAAAGATTTCCTTTCGCCGGTCAGGATTTTTGGCAAGAAACTGCCCTATACCTTCTTCGCTCCTGCCGCCGGCATAACTTAAAGCGGTGTCCCAGTAATTTACGCCCCATTGTAAAGTCTTGTGTAGCAGTATCCGGTTCTCAAGTATATCAAACATCGCACCAAAAGACAAGACAGGCACGGGGATATTTGCGCGACCAAGCGGACGGGTCGGAACCTGCGGATAAGTTTCCGATTTTGCGGAAGGTTTGTTCGGCTCGACAGGTTTGTTGGGGTCTAACGCGGCGGCTAAAACGCTGCCTGAGGTTATGGCTGCTGCAAAACCGGCGCCGGCTGCGGTCTTTAAAAATTCTCTTCTGTTCATCGGTTTATTTTCCATCGTATATCCTTCAAAAAATATGGTTATTATTCTATCAAATTCAAATTTCAAGTAAATACGCCGTTCATTTTTCTCTACTCTGGCCGAAAGGCGTTACAATCACGGCACCAGCACCGCTGACAGGACATTCGTGCTGACAAGTACCACAGCCGATACAAAGAACCGGATTGACATACGGCTGCTGAAGCTTAATCTGGATTTGAACACTGCTGCCGACCTGCGGCAAGGTTTTGGACGGCGTATCATAAGATACCACAATCGTATCAGCCGTGTTTGAAATAATCTTTGCATGAGTTGTTTTGCCGCCGGAGCTGAACCGACAATAATAATCGCCGGTTGAGAATCGCTGGCTGGAAAGAATACCTTCCTCAAACTGTATTTTGTTATCCTCCACATTTTTAATTTTGAGCTGACGGTCAGAGACGTTAGCAAATACGGTGCGGGTGTAAATTGCCTTGGGACTGACGGGACAACTTTCCTGGCAGACAATGCAGGGCGTATTAAAAGCCCACGGCAGACACTTTGCCCTGTCGATAAAGGCTGTGCCGATTTTGACGGGGCCTTTGTCGGAGAATTTGCCTTTGCCGAGTTTCTCAGCCAGCGTCAGCGGCCTTATCGCAGCGGCAGGACACATATAGCCGCAGGCGACACAATCCAACTGGCAGCCGCTTGAACCGATACGGTTATTCATTACCGGCGTCCAGAGATTTGTCAGGCCGGAGTCCAAGCCGGCCGGCTGGATTACATTCGTGGGACATATACGCATACACTGGCCGCACTTTAGACACCGCTTTATAAATTCCTTCTCCGGCAGTGCACCGGGCGGACGAATAACGCCTTCGGAATCGGCGGCGGCTCGAATAAGCCTAAAAGCGGGCATCGCAAGCAGGCCTGTAAAGACGGCTGCGATAAAGCCGCGACGCGATAAGTCGGGCGAAACCTGAACAGTATCGGAAGAGACGGTGCTGAAATCAATCGCATCAAACTTACAATCGTCAAGACAATTAAAGCACAATATACATTCGCTTAACTTGACTGTTTCAGAAGGCTGATAGGAGCCCTGACAGTGTTCATTGCATAATTTACAGTCGGTGCAATTGGAATTGCGATTGATTCGCCAGAGGGCAAATCGATTCAGGATTCCAAAAAGTGCGCCGAGAGGACAAATAAATAAACAGAAAAATCGCGGGACAAATAAATTTAAAATTACAAATATAAGAAAGACGGACAATATTAGCGGTGCGGTGCGATAGAATCGGTCTGTTGCGGAAAGAAGATTCTTTGTGTTGTCAATAATCGGCAAAAGCAAGAGATTAACAGTGCGGGTGAAAAGCGGGATGGGGTCAAGCAGACCGGTTTGAAGGTTCTGCAATCGGGGCAGGG
>JBGOWI010000063.1:0-12496 GCA_041478555.1 Phycisphaerae bacterium | reverse complement strand
CCTCAATGCGGTTCTGACTGGAATAAATATCTGGTCATCTTGATCCATTCCGTTAATATCCAGCCCCTTAGGAGATAAAACTCCGATAACTTCAAAAGGAACCTTGCCTATGCGAATTATTTTCCCAATCGGGTCCTGTTTCTCAAATATGTTCTCAACGACTGTCTGCCCCACTACCGCTACCCTACGGAGACCTCTATCTTCCTCATCATCAAAAAACCTTCCTTCGGCAAGAGAGTAATTTTGCACCTCTGTTATGGCAGAGGTTGTCCCGACGACATTGGTCTTTGTGCTGAGATTCTCAAATTTTACCTGTAATTTCCTCGTTTGTGCAGGAGCGGCATATTTAACACTGGTTGATTCGTTTGAAATGCTGTCCACGTCTTTTAATTCAAGCGTAGTGACCACTTTGACCTGCCGGGCTCTGCCTGCGATAATTTTGACTTGTCCTGCATTGACTAATAACAAATTGCTTCCCATCTTCGTTATTTGTGAAATAATCTTTTCTTCCGTTCCTTTTCCAATAGCAACCATAATAATAACCGCACAAACACCTATAATAATCCCAGAAAGAGAAAGGATTGTCCGTACTTTACGTTCCAATAAAATCCTCTTTGAGATTAATATGTTTTTAACTATCTTCATTTCTGGCTTAATGCACTTGCCGGATCTAGCATGGCTGCTTTTTTAGCAGGGTAAATGCCAAAAAATAAGCCTATGAATGTAGAAAATAAAAATGCGATCGCAAAAGGTTGCCACGTAATGCTGATTGGTTTCCCGGAAAGGTTAATTAAGAACGCAATGACAATTCCCGCACCTACGCCAATAATCCCGCCTGTAAAGGTAAGCATTATGGATTCCGCAAGAAACTGAACAACAATATGTTTCTTCTTGGCCCCCACCGCTCTTCGTAAGCCAATCTCCCTTTTCCGCTCCGAAACAGCCATAAGCATGATGTTCATTAAAACAATTCCTCCAACCAGAGGAGAGATAACGGCAACCAGCCACAAGAATAGTTTTAATGTTTTTGACGTGCTTTTTACCATCTCGGAAATTTCCCCGGGCGTACTCAGCCTAAAGTCGTCTTCCTCGATTGCTGCCAAATGATGATTCTCTCTTAAAACCTCTTTAATCCGCTTAGCCACAGCTTCTACTTGCGAAGGATTACGCACAATGACTCTTGCGGTGCTTATATACAACGGTTGGTTCATTAACCGTCTTGAGGCTGTCGTAAATGGGATGACAATGAGATTATCAAAATCAGTTCCAACTGGAGATAATCCTCTTTTTTCTAGAATTCCTACCACCTGAAAAGAAACATTCTCTATTAATACATTTTCTTCTATCGGATCAGCCTCTCCAAATAATTCCTTAGCAACGGTCTGGCCTATAACACACACCTTAGATAATTGTTCATTGTCTGAATCCGTAATAAATTCGCCCTTAGAAGCGCCTCTGCGCCAAGCATCTTTCCAGTTAGGCTCAACTCCCCATACCCACGAAGTGGTAAATTTATTCCCATACTTTATGGGAATATCCAGAGCCACTTGAAAAGAAGTAACCAGCTTCACTCCTTCAATATTTTCGATGTCGGAAATATCTTTTCTTGTTATGCTTGCTTCGGCTGCCGTGGAAGGCCCGCGGATCTTCCCGCCTCCCGAATGAACTACAATTGCATCCGGACCAAAATTTTGTATCCGCTCCATGATTTGTTTATTCATTCCTTGAGTTAAAGCGACTATCACCGTCAATGTGGCAATGCCCACCACAATAGCCAAAATGATAAGAAACGCCCTCATTTTATGTTTAAAAATAGTATTTATGGAAACTCCGGCAACTCTAATTGCTTTCATGAGAGCACCTCCGTTTTTTCTACCTTGCCGTCTTTCAAATATATGATCCTCCCAGCACTGCGCGCTATATTGATATCGTGCGTTACCACAATGATCGTCCGTCCTTCTTTATGCAGGGTCTTGAAGATTTCTATAATCTCTTTAGCAGAATTGCTGTCTAAATTACCCGTTGGCTCGTCAGCCAAAATAACCGCCGGGTCATTGATAAGCGCCCGGGCTATCGCAACTCGCTGCTGCTGCCCCCCGGAAAGCTCGCTCGGCTTATAATTAATCCTATCCTTTAACCCCACGGATTCTAAAAGCTGATCCGCTCTTTTTGCAGCGTCGGGAGGATAAATATCAGAATAGACAAGCGGCAAAAGGATGTTATCGCGCGCACTCGTTCTTTCCAAAAGATTAAAAGTCTGAAAAACAAACCCGATCTTTTTATTTCTTATCTCGGAGAGCTGGTCATCGTTTAAAGTTTCGATGTCTTGGCCTTCAAATAGATACGAGCCGCCTGATGCCTTCATTAAACACCCGAGAACATTCAACAAAGTGGTCTTGCCTGTCCCCGAGGGCGCCATAATTGCGGCAAACTCTCCTTTATTGACCTTAAAAGTGACTCCTTTAAGAACATCAGTCCATACCGTCCCGCTGGTAAATGATTTCGTAATATCGTTAAATTCAATCATTGCGCGCCTCCTGATATTTTTCTTATTCCCGCTGAATGCCGACAATCTCCCCTTCATTAAGCCCGGAAGTTACCTCAACATCGCTTCCACTTGTTATGCCGGTCTTAATCGCTCTTTTTTCAAAACTTCCGCTATCTTGTTTTACCAAAACAAATTTATTGGTTCCTTCTTTTATGATCGCCGTGCGCGAAATCACCAAAACCCCTTTCCTTTCTTCCTGATAAATGGTCACGCTGGTAGTCATATCCGGCCGCAAAAGTTCAATATTAGAATCGTCAATTTCTATGACGACGTCAAAATTAACCACGTTTTCCTGAATAATTGCTTTGGGATAAATAGCTTTTACCTTACCGGTAAATTCCTTATCTGGATAAGTATCAACGGTAAATATTGCCTTTTGCCCAACTTTGACTCTACCTATATCTGTTTCATCCACAAAAGCATCAACCTGCAGTTTCGTGATATCGATTATCGTAACAAATGTCGGCGCATTAAGCCCGGCAGCCACGGTCTCTCCTTCCTGAGTAGTTACGGATGCTATGACTCCTGAAATAGGGGCTGTGATAGTAGCATAAGATAACTGAATTTTGGCAAACCCAGTCGCGGCTTTAGCAGCTTCTTTAATTGCCTTAGCCTGTTTAATGGCATATAAATTCTGGCCGTTAAAAAGCGGTATGGTTACTTTTAATCCTACAAAATTATCTTCCTGCTTCGGGAAAAATGTCGAACCTTTATAACCAAAATCCGTCTCAGCGCTTAACACGGGCCAGAACGAAGCCTTCGTAATCCCTATCCCTGCCTCTGCTGCTTTATGATTAGCTTCCGCCTGAGCTACCAGAGCCTCCAAATCATTTTTTTCTATTTCCGCGATAACCTGATATTTCTCCACCCTGTCTCCAATATTGGCATAAAGATGTTCAACTTTTCCCGAAATCCTGGCTCCCACTTTTACCTCGGCACCGATTATCGGTTTTATCGAACCAGTGGCAAGTATAGAAGTGCTGACATTCTTTTTCTTCACTGCAACGGTTTCATAAGAAGGATCTTTGTCTAATTTATTACCATTGCGCAATAAAAAAGTGGCTGCAATAGCTATTCCAGAAAAAATAAATCCAGCGATTAAAATAAACGTTATTTTTTTCATGCTGAACCCCCTTTCTTTCCCTTTGCTAAAGGAATATCAACTTTTTTAATGCCCTGAAATAGCTGCGTATAGAGCTTTAAGAATTTCCCGAGTACGTTTTTTCTTACCGCGATGCCTTTTGCCCACATATGAAGCAG
Organism: Phycisphaerae bacterium; assembly: GCA_041478555.1. GTDB lineage: Bacteria > Planctomycetota > Phycisphaerae > Sedimentisphaerales > UBA12454 > JAPLMW01. The sequence goes on along the minus strand of JBGOWI010000063.1, from coordinate 8,688 downwards.
CCCTAAACCTTTTTGAGTTAATTCATAATTTCGTTTTGCAGGACCGGCACTCTTCGTATCCCAATGCGAGACTACAAACCCTTCCTTTTCTAAATATCGAAGCGTCCTGTAAACCATCGCCGGATCAGGCGCAGTCTCTTGGAATCCAAAGTTTTTCAATTTGTCCATTAGTTCATAGCCATACGACGGCTTCTGAGACAAAAAAAACAACATACAAGGCTCAATAAACCGCGTCATCTTGCCGCTGGGGCATTCACACTTGTTGATTTTATATTTTTTTGCAAGTTTGCTGCCTTCAAACACTCGGGCACCTCCGTATTTTAAGTCAATAATATTAGTCATATATATGATTTTATCATATATATAAGAATATCATGCTTATGCGATTTTGTCAATAAAAATTTTTACCGGAAAGGTGGAAACAGGGTTGGGCCTGGCTGGTTCAGGAAAAAACCTAACCGGCTTACTTTGCCAAAAATGAGGGTTTTCCCAATAAAAACTAAAAAGGTTCTCAAACATAACTACTTGACAACCTTAAACTTACAAAATCTATGCTGAAGGTGGCTCAAACCGGCAACTCGAACCAAAAATCCGGGGATTAAATATGAGCAGTTATTTTTTTATCCGCCGCAGTCGGATTCCTTATTCTGTCTACTGAATTATGTATTCTGTCTCCGTTTTGTGCTCTTCGCACAAAATGCGCAAGCACGAGTTGCAAAATTTGGACGAAATTCATAAAAAATCGAAAAAAGTGATTCATTTTTTGAAAAAATCTGAAAAAATCGTTAAAAATCCGAAATTTCGACCCCCGTTTTTAGCGTAATTTTTAAAACTTGCGCGCTTTTGACCAAAAACTTGCGCATTTTGTAAAGGAAAACGTTCATAAGTCCTTATTTTACGTTGGCCATTTTATTGTAAGTCTTTATTTTACGTTGTCTGTTTTTGTCATAAGTCCTTATTTTTCGTTTTAACTAACGACTATCAACCAGCGACTAACGACTATTCTGCCGTCTTGAAATGGCAGAATCTGACACTTGGTTATATGGTAAAAATGTGCCTATCCTCTTGACCTTGCTGTAGTTTTTGGCGTAAAATTGGGGGTATGCAAAAAATAAAAAATCCATTACTTTCACAACTCTTTATGGGGACAAGTTTTGTGCCGAGGGTGCGACAGCTCAAACAGCTTGTCGCCGCCGAGGAGCTTTACAAGATAATTGAGCCTGACAGGCAGTATCCCTTTGAATTTGTTTGCTTTAAGATTACCGGCTACAGGCCAAAAAGCCAGATGAAGACAGAGACAATTGCCGGCTCAGAGCTTCTGCTGGATTTGCCGGTTTATGTTTTTCGTGCAAGTGCAAGGCTGAAATTAAAAGCCGACCAGCAAGGTGAGAAGATTTATTCGATTGACGAGCTTTCGGAAAAATTTAATGTCTCGAAAAGGACAATTGAGCGTTGGCGCAAGAGGGGTTTGCTATGCAGAAGATACATTTTTAGCGGGAATACTTCGGGAATCGGTTTTTCATCTTCTGCCGTCGAGGGTTTTGTCAGCAAAAATGCTGAGCTTGTGGCCAAAGCCTCTAATTTCAGTGCAATTCCGCCGGTAGTCCGGCAGGATATTATCGAGATGGTGCAGCAGTTAGGCTCAGACTTCGGCGAGCTCCGTTCGACAAGCTCACGGCCCGAGCCTGTCGAGGGCAGTCGAGCCGAGGGCGGTTTGAGCAGAACAGCGGTAATAAAAAAGGTAGCCGCCCATTTTAAAAGAGCTCCTGAAACCATCAGGCTGATTATTGTTGACTGTGAAAAAAGGCAGAAGAAGCAGATATTCAAAAGTCCTCATACCCTGCTGGGTTCGAGAGAAACTTCGTTAATATATAATATGTATGAAGCCGGCGCCTCGATAGAGCAGATTGCGGCTAAATTCAATAAAAGCAGCAGTACGATATACAGGATAATAAATAGAAGGGGGGTAAGGAAACTTTTATCGGCGAAAATTGATTATATTGCCAGCGATGAATTTCAGCAGCCGGATGCCCAGGAGAAAATCCTGGCGGCCCCTGTTTCGGTTCGCAGAACACCGAAGGGACTTTTACATAAACCCGGAACAAAGCCGGATGAGAATCGGACTGCGGCGGGCTCCGCCCCGACGAGCTGGCAGGAGTTTGTAGAAGCGATTAAGAAAATTCCTGCCCTGAATCGCGAGCAGGAGGTTGAGCTTTTCCGCCGCTATAATTTTTTAAAATATCTTGCAGCCGGCAAAGTGAGGCAGTTAAGTCTGACGGGGCCGTGTGCAAATGCTGCCCATCAGGCTGAGCAGTTTCTAAATCAGGCAGAGCGGATAAAGAATCTGATAATAGAAGCGAATCTCAAGCTCGTAATTCGTGTTGCGGGCAGGCACACCTCGGGCGCCAATCTGCCGGACCTTATCGGTGAAGGCAATATAGCGATTATCAGAGCGGTGGAGAAGTTTGATTACACAAAGGGCTTTCGGTTCAGCACGTTTGCCTCATGGGTGATTGCGAGAGAGTTTGCGCATTTTCAGCCGACAAGACCGGGTGGTATGGAAAGAGGCGCTTTCGACGAGAAATCGGTCTCTGAGCATTTAAAGACGAGGCCTGCCGGCGTTGAAGCGATTGAGATGGCTCGCAGGAGTCTTGAGCAGGTGATAGAAGAAAATCTTGCCGAAAGGGAACAGTATATTATCCGTTATCATTTTGGTCTTACCGGCTCGATAGTAAAGAAAAAGTTCAAAACGCTCAAACAAATCGGCGATGAGCTTGGAATAAGCAAAGAACGAGTAAGACAAATAGAGCTCATTGCTCTCGGCAAGTTAAGACAAACCCTCAGCCCCGAGGAATTTGAACTGCTGACGGGATAGTGCCTCAAAGAAAGTTGCTTATCTCTTTAAGGAAATCCTTGTATACTAAATCAGCCTTTTTCACTAGCGGCATCATCAGGTCTTTATCGAGGTCAAACGAATAGGCATGGCTGAAAAAATGGCGAAAAGCAAGATAGTCCTTGAGTTTTTTAGCTGTTTTTGAGGAGATTATTTCTTTTTTTACTGCCGTTTTTAGCAGATCGCTGTGCCAGGTTGGTCCTTCAGGGAGTTTCCCGCATTTACTGATTACTATTTGTTTTAGTATATTTTTCAACGCCGTTATAGAAATTATGGATAAAAGCCCCCGTTCCTGCCAGTTTAAGGGCTGATAAATCATCAAGGTCTTCAGCCTGCTTTAATTCTGCCAGTACTTGTTCTATGTTTTCCAGTTCAGCTTCAATTTTTTCACGAATTTCCGCCATATAGCCTCAATGCGGTTTGGTTGATTAACCTGTTAAATTTGTTATTTTTTGAAAGGTCGACAAGGTCAACAGGTCTGGAAAGAGAAAGCATAAGGTCGCCATAGAAACTGAAAAATTTATCGGCTTTTATACCTTTTACCGCAAGGTCAATATCATTGCCCACTCTTTTGGAGTTGCAGTTTGAGCCAAAGAGGAACAGTTCTTTTACATTGTATTTGCGTGCGAGCTCGACAATGACTTTTCTGTCAGTTTTGGAAATCATAATACTATTATAGCAAAGAAAGTCGTCGCGAAAAAGGAAAAAGAGTTTCGGATATCGTTATATTTTTGTGTTTTTTATTACTCCGCCGAGCTCGTGGTCGGGTCCTACGGTATAAAGCCGTTTTTTATCTTCGCTGTTGGCATGGCAGGCGACGACCTTTCCGACAAAGATTATATGGTCGCCTGTGGCAAGTTCGTCTTCAAGAACACATTCGAAGTTTGCCGCCGCATCATCGAGAATGACCGAGTCGATTTTCTCAGCGGGGCTGTATTTGCAGCCGGTTTCGGCGAATTTATCGGTATCTTTTCCGCTGTGCGTGCCGAAGAATAAGGTGTCTTTTGCCATTTCTTCGCTCGGATATGCTACCGTAAAGCATTTGCTGTGTCTTATGGCGGCTGTTGAATATCTTTTAGGCGTAAGTGCAATTGCCAGCATCAGCGGCCGGCCGCTTGCAATCATTGTCCAGCCGATAGTTACGGGATTTGGTTTGCCGTTTTTGTCCCTGGCGATTGCTATGACAATCTGTTCCGGATATTTTGTCTTTATAGCCGTATCATAATTGGTTTTTTTCTGCATTTTTATCCTCCCTTACCCTTTTTTTAAAACAGATATTCAGCCCGGAGAAGTTCAAGCTGCTGACGGGATAGTGCCTCAAAGAAAGTTGCTTATCTCTTTAAGGAAATCCTTGTATACTAAATCAGCCTTTTTCACTAGCGGCATCATCAGGTCTTTATCGAGGTCAAACGAATAGGCGTGACTGAAAAAATGACGAAAAGCAAGATAGTCCTTGAGTTTTTTAGCTGTTTGGATGGAAATTATCCCTTTTTTTGCCGCTACTTTTAGTAATTCACTATGCCAGGATGCTCCATCGGGAAGCTGGCCGCACTTGCTGATTAGAATCTGCTTTAATATGTTCTCAATACCATTATAGAAATTGTGGATAAAAGCGCCTATTCCCGCCAGTTCAATAGTAGATAATTCAGCAAGATTTTTAGTCTGTTTTAGTTCTGCTATTATCTGCTCTATATTTTCCAGTTCGGCTTCGACTTTTTCATAAAGCTTTGCCATATAACCTCAATCCATTTTTGCGGATTAGTCTATTAAATTTATTATCCTTGGCTAAATTTACAAGGTCAACAGGCAAAGAAAGGGAAAACATAAGGTCTCCGTAAAAACTGAAGAATTTGTCGGCGGCTATGCCTTTAATCCCAAGATCAATATCTTTGCTTGGACTTTTTGGGTCGCAGCCTGAGCCGAAAAGAAATAGTTCTCTAACGCCGTATTTGCGTGCAAGGGCGACAATTACTTTTTTATCGGTTTCGGACAACATATATTCATTATAGCATAACAAATTATATGGATAAAGAAAAAAGAGAACCGTTTGCAAATTTCTGGTTCTTCGCTAAAATTATAGTAAAACAGCAATTTATAACAAGGAGTTTTAAATGGCGAAAATAGGTTTTATAGGTGCCGGCAATATGGCCGAGGCGATTATCGCTCGTCTTATTGATGCAAAGGTCTATAAGGCACAGGATATAATTATCAGCGATATTCGCGCCGACAGGGTCCGACATCTTTGTGATGAATACAAAATCATATCGGTTGCCGGCAATTCTGAATTGGCAAAGGTTGTTGATATTCTTGTTTTAAGTGTTAAGCCTCAGAATATGTCGCAGGTTTTAGACGAGATTAAGGATTCTGTAAACAAAAATCTTCTGATAGTTTCCATTGCCGCCGGCATTACGACCGAACGAATTCAAAGAGTTCTCGGCGACATTCCTGTTGTTCGTGTCATGCCGAATACTCCTGCTCTCATCGGCCAGGGCGCTGCTGCTATATATGCGACAAAAAAAGCTAAGGATAAGGTCTGTGAGGTTGAACGGATATTTTCTGCTGTCGGTTTGGTTGTAGCAGTTGATGATGAGAAACTGCTTGATGTGGTAACGGCGGTCAGCGGCTCAGGGCCTGCGTATTTCTTTTTGCTTATGGAGGAGATGATAAAAACAGCCGTAAAACTCGGTCTTGAAAAACAGGTTGCTGAAAAACTTGTTCTTCAGACCGCAAAAGGGGCAGGTCTTCTTGCCGTCGAAACCGCGAGGAAAAATCAGTTTCCTGAAACTCTGCGAAAGAACGTTACTTCTCCCGGCGGAACGACGGAAGCCGCGATGAAGATTTTTTCAAAGTATGATTTTGAAAAGATGGTGCTTGAGGCCCTCAAGTCCGCTGTCGAGCGAAGCCGGCAGTTATCGGCTCAATAGTCCTGCGGATTATTCGACCTCGATAGCCTCGACAGGGCATTCGTCGGCTGCCTGCTGGACGGCGTCCTCGAACTGCGGCGGCACCTGTTCGGTGATAACTTCGGCGACATTATCGCCCATTCGGAAGACTTCCGGGCAGGTTTCGACGCAAAGGCCGCAGGCGGTACAACTGTCGTCAATTTTAACCTTCATATATTTTCCCTAAACAAATTTTAAGGTAGCCGGGATAATTTTTCAAGGTGGCCGGGTTTGCCAGGCACAACCGCGTTACCGCTTATGGCTGCTCGGTTCCCCGTCTGACCAGTTTCACGAACTTGGTTAGCTTGGGACCCGGCCGTATTTAGTCAGTTAATTGTAACTGCTGATGAGCAAATGACAAGCTTAATATTGCCTGATGCAGACGTTATATTCGCCGGGACATCCGCCAAGGGCCCGCTTCGACCGCGAAGCGAGGCGAGCGAGACCTCGCCAAAGGCGGGATTGAATTTGACTATTCGGTCGGCTGCAATTATTATGGTTTTGAAAGGCGTAAAAAACCATACGGAGTAAAAATGTCTTATACTGTCCTTGCAAGAAGGTATCGCTCACAGAGGTTTGACGACGTAGTCGGCCAGAACGCGATTGCTCATACATTGAAAAATGCAATAAGGACCGACCGTGTCGCACATGCGTATCTTTTTACCGGCACAAGGGGGGTGGGCAAGACGACGATGGCAAGAATTCTTGCCAAAAGTCTTAATTGTCTTTCGACCGGCGAGCCTACGATTGAGCCTTGTCTTAAATGCGACAGTTGCGTTGCCGTGAATACAGGCGAGGATATCGATGTCATTGAAATAGACGGTGCATCTAATACGAGCGTAGAAGATGTTCGCGAGCTTCGCGGCAACGCCATTTACCGACCGGCACGGGCAAGGTTTAAGATTTATATAATTGACGAAGTGCATATGCTTAGTATCAGCGCCTTTAACGCCTTGCTGAAGATTCTTGAAGAGCCTCCTTCACATGTAAAATTCATCTTTGCAACTACCGAGCCGCACAAAGTGCCTGCTACCATTCAGTCCCGTTGTCAGAGGTTTGATTTTGCCAATATCAGTCCTGCCGACATTATCGCTCAGCTTAAAAAAATTCTCACCGAGGAAAAAATCAAATTCGAGGATGATTGTATCATCGCCCTTGCTCGTCTTGCCAACGGTTCGATGCGTGATGCCTTAAGTCTTGTCGACCAGCTTATCAGCACCGGCGCAGAGAAGCTGACCGTTAATATGTTCGAAGAATTTCTCGGCCAGCCAAATAAAGAAAAGATTTATGAGCTTCTCGAGAAAGTCGGCTCATCCGATGCTGCCGCGGCTCTTGTCTGTCTTGATGCACTGCTCAGCTCCGGCTTGAGCTGCATCGGTGTTCTTGACGGTCTGGTTGAATCGTTTCGTGATATGATGGTCTTAAAGGCCTCTGTCGGCGGCAGTTCGTCTCTTGTAATACTGACGCAGGTGGAGAAAAATGCACTTTCCCGGATAGCCCAGGTTTCCGCCAAAGGCCCGCTTCGACCGCGAAGCGAGGCGAGCGAGATCTCGCCAAAAGGCGGATTTGATATTCCTGCACTCGTTTATAATGTTACGCTTCTCGAAAAGCTCCGCTGGCCGGTCAAGAACAGTGACAACCCCCGCGCATTGCTCGAGGCAGCGCTTCTGAGACTTGCCTTAAGTGAGCATTTTATGAGCATACCGGAACTTTTGTCGCAGGCAGGCGGTGTAAAAGCTGTAAAAAATACTTCAGCCGGCTCAAAAAAAAACACAGTAGCGGCCGATAGTACGCCATCGCCCCCAAAAAAACAGCCTGAGACGAAAGTTGAGCATACACAGCAGGAACCTGTTATCGCTTCGGATGCCGATATCGAGCAGATAAAACAGCACTGGGGTAAAATAGTCGATTTTGCCAGACTGCATACCAATGCGAGGATTGCGGAGCTGCTGAAAAAAGCAGTTCCATTGCGGCTCAACGGCGGTACATTGTCAATCGGTTTTGATACAAGCGATGAATTTTCGATGAAGCTCTGCCAAAGCAACGGCAGAGCGGAGATAATCGAGTCGGTTTTGAGCAGCGCTCTCGGCACAAAAATAAAAGCCGTCTTTGAAACCATTGATAACGGCGGCAAAGCCGGGCAAAAACCAAAGCCGCCGGGTGCAAAGGCAAGTAAAAAAACAATAGACGAAGCTGCCGATACTCCTGCGGTCAGAACAATTCTTTCCGAACTTGATGCGAATATTATAGATGTAAAAGAAGAAGGACAGTAGCCACGAAGGCACCAAGACACGAAGATTTTTAACCATAGATAGCACAGATTTCACCGATTTTTTGTTCAGTAAACTTATGACGGATATGTTTTTTCAACAGACCCAACGCCCCTATTTATTACTATTTATCCACTATACTCGTATGCAGTATACTGCATACGAGTATAGTAGCCGAGGATTTTTTACAGCGGAATTTGAGATTGAACCCCGATGAGATAGCCGAAGCGGCATCTCACGGGGCAAGGATTGAAGATTTGCGGAGCCGCGGCGCGGAATAAGCGGCTACTATTTATTCCGTTTTTTAATTAAATTATTTACAGCACTACTAAGTTCGGCATTGTCCTTCATAACCTGTGAAAGTCTTTCCGCCAGTTCAAATAAGATAACTCTTATACTGCTGGCATATCCAAGGCACTCATCATCACTAAGGTCATGCACTCCTTCGCTCAAGGCTGAGTACAAAAGTTTTAAAGGATTTTGGCCGTTAATTAATAAAGACTGGGGCAGGGCATGTTTTATTGTATCAACTGCTTTACTAAATTGGGTTTCTGTTTTCGCTTGTTCTATTTCTTGTATTACT
>JBGOWI010000074.1:0-8667 GCA_041478555.1 Phycisphaerae bacterium | reverse complement strand
CAGGAAGGCTGCGATGGTAGTGAGGTTGATTTTAAAATCGCCTATGAGCAGCATCTGACCGATTCGCGTGTTTGCGATATATGTACAGGCAACTACTGCGCCGGCGGCGATACTCACATCATGAACAAGAGCTATAACGCCTGCAACACCATAACGTACTGTTCCGAATCGGAACCAGACATAAACGATAATAGCGAGGAATGAAAGAACGATGGCAATGAGAGCCCTGGTTTTGGCCTCTTTGCCTACGGATGGAGCGATTTGAGTAACTCTCTGCAGGGATGTTTCAAGACTTGCGGCTGTGGTAACTTTCTGCTGTTCATTGTTTACAAGGGTGTTCCATTCTTCCTCGGATAATTCTCTGTAGCCTGCTTCCGGCTCAAGACTGACATAGATGAAAGTTGAGATTTTGTCCTTTGTGGTTGTGAAATTCGGGCCGAATAGTTTGTATTTATACCAGGTTAGATTTTGCATATCAGGCTTGAAGCGAAGGCTGTTTGTGCGTTGTTCAAGTTCTGCGATAGTTGTTGGCATAGAGATTGAAAAGGCTATTTTTACGCCGCCGAGAAAATCGGCAAGTTCAGGATAGAGTTCGATGTCGGAATCGCCGATTTTTTCAGTAGAAATTATTTTCGGCTGTAGATTTTGCTGTAATTCAAGTTTGTCTCCAAAGGCTTGTTTGATTGCGCTGGTTACAATTTCATTAACGACCGGTTCGGAAATAACCGCCTTTGAGCCAAATGCCTTGGCAAGAATGTTTGATACGGCGTTTCTGTTAAGCTGTGTGGAAATTATGGTGAATTTTGCCGGATTTTGTTTGTCCTGAATAACCTGCAGATTAGTCAGTTTTGCATAGTTGTCTGTCTGAGCGAGTTTGATTGCGGAGGTTATGCTCTGAATAGTCTGGTTTGGTTCGTTGAAGGTAATATCAGCGATAATTTTGTTGGTTTCGGTAGTGGTGATTTCATACTGACGGTTTTCTTTCGCCGGACCGACTCTGTAAACGGTAGCGGTGGCAAGGGCAGGATTATTAAGTTTCTGGCCCTCCTGATGAATGAGCGACTCAACCGTTGCACGGTCGAGTTCGGAACCCTGTTTTAAGTTGATTTGAGCGCTTGTTCCACCGGTAAATTCAATGTCGTATTTACTGTTTTTGGACTCATCACGTGTGTAAAAGATATAATAGCCTGCAGCGATGAGCGTAAGCGAGAATATAATAAAAACAGGTCTTAAGGCCATCCAGTTAATATTTGGTGTGCGTATAGCCTGAAACATAATAAGCTTGTTCTTGATAATCTTTTTGTCCAGAAGGAACTCGAAAACCAGCCTTGTTACTAAAACGGCAGTGAATATATTGGCGACAAGACCGAGCATAAGCGTGATGGCAAAACCTTTAATTTCCTCCGAGGCGACCATATACAAAACAAGAGCGGTGATTATAGTTGTCAGGTTGGAATCGAAAATGGTTACGAAGGCCCTGTTATAGCCGTTGGCAATTGCAATACGGAGTGACGCACCTTTCTGTTGTTCTTCGCGGATGCGTTCGAAGATAAGAACGTTGGCATCAACACCCATACCGATGGTAAGAACTATACCGCCGATACCGGCGAGAGTGAAGGTTGCCCGGCTCAGAGCCATTATGGCCAGCAAAAAGAGTATGTTCATAAACAGAGCGACGTCGGCAAGAGAACCTGCAAGAGTATAATAAATGAGCATAAAGGCCGAGACGGCAGCGAAGCTGATATAGCCAGCGCGGATGCCCTGGTCGCGGTTGTCGGCGCCGATGCTTGCTCCGATAGTTTTTTCCGAGATCGGCGGCTCAATCAGTCTTGCCGGCAGCGAACCTGCATTGAGCTTGTTGACCATGTCGAGCTGTTCGTTCTGGGTAAAATCGCCTTCGATAACGCCGCTGGCACGAATGGCGCTTCGGATGTTTGGCGCCGATATTGCAAGGCCGTCGAGAAGGATACAAAGCGGCCTTTGAAGATTGTTTCTGGTTACATCGTAAAATAGCGAAGCGCCGACTTCATCAAAAGAAAAACTAATAGCTCTTTTACCCATTTGGTCGACAGTTGAGCCTGCCCTTTGCAGCTTCCATGGTTTTTTGCCTGTATTCCTGAGCAGGCCTTCATCTTTCTGGTTGCTTGTAAGAACATAATATTTATCCGCAAATGTGCCGAGGATAATCTGGTTTCTTTCAGTCATACGCCAGGTGTTGTTTTTAATGTCTTCTATCTGCACCCATATATATTTGCTGTCCGATGCAAGTTTCGGCCCTTTTGTTTTGAGAGCTTCGATGTATGCGAGCATTTCATCCCTGTTGGTTCTGCCGTCATCGAGCTTCGGCAAAATCCGGAATTCCAGGACGCCTGCACCTTTGAGCATTCTTTTGACATCTTCCGTCCCGTCAATCCTTCCTCTGGCCGGCCGATATTCCTCAAAGACCTTTACAAGGTTATCGATTCTTTCCGCCTTTGAAGGAAAATTGTCTTTGAACTGTTGAATTAGTTCGGCACGCTTGATGGATTTTACAAGCATTTCAAGGACTTCAACAAAGGCTTCGGTGCCGAGATTGAGGTCTTTGAGTCTTATCTCAGCCTGGCGGTACACTGCATTAAGGCCTGTTTCGGGTTTTGTAAGTTCATTGACTACTTGTCCCCATTGTCGATAAACTTCAAAGTATTGCTCAATCTGACTGCGTTTCTGGTTTGTCTGTTCGGTATTTGCTTTTTTAGCATTCCTGTCATTGACGTCTGAGAGCAGCTGCTCAACGGTACTTTTCTGCTCGTTGGGGTCCATTTCGCTCCAGGCGGGCGCAATTGAGACCAGCATTTCTTTGTCTGTGCCGGCCTTTTCGAGCTCTTCAGCTATTGTATCAAGTTCAGCCTTAAAGGCGTCTCTTTTGTCCTGGGTCGCCTTTCTGGCATCATAAGTTGAAGCGAGCTGGTCGAGAATTTCTTTTCTGTTGTTGCTGTCGGCGGCAAATTCCGCAAAAGCCACGGCTCTTTCATTCGGCTCTTTGGTTAGTGTTCTTTTTATTATCGCAAGGTTGATATTATCCTTGGAGATTGCCTCCATCGCCTCGTCGTAAGCTTGTCTTTTTCTATGCGTATCAGCACTTGCCAGCGGAACCTGGATTTCGATTCGGGTATCCCCCTGAGGACGCATGATGATGTTCTGAATATTACCGGGGTCGATACGTCTTAAGAGAATTGGCGAGAGGCGCTGGGCGAGGTTATCTATCTCGGCGCCTTCAAGGCCGGTTGTATCGATTTCGTAGATGAGACTTGTTCCACCTGCAAGGTCGAGGCCCGGTTTTAATGTCTGGCTCGGCGGATAAAGCTCGAAAGCGGCAAAGAGTACCAGGACAATTATCGCTGCAAGTCCGAAACGCACAAGATTTTTATCCATGTCGATTTCCTGAAAAAATTGCGTGTTATTATTTGTCGGCTCGATTGCCCTCGACAGGCTCGGGCCGTGAGCTTGTCGAACGGAGCTCGCCGAAGTCTGATTTAATTGTTTTTACCTACCGCAGGCGGATTTATTTTTGTTCCATAACCCTGGTGATGGCAGACGGCAGAACCTTTATTTTTGTGTTGTTTGATTCATCCACTTTAAGGATTATTTCATTGTCGCTGACTTCAAGGACGGTGCCTAATATGCCGCCGACGGTCTGGACCCTGTCGTTTTTCTTTAAGGACTTTATCATCTGCTGCTGTTGCTGCTGTCTCTTTCTGGGTCCTCTGAACATGACAAAGTACAGGACTACGAAAATCAGGACAATGAAAATCAGCTGCGTCCATTGGCCCTGAGGCTGTCTTCTGCCTGTAGTAGGAACGGTATTCGCATCGGCCTGCTGAACGGTGGTAGTTTTCTCATTTTGAGAAGAAATATCCTCCGCCTTGATAACCTCCGTACTATTCGGTCCGGCAGGCTGTGCCTCTGCCAGAATCCATCCATTTTCCATGATTACTCCTTTCTATATATTCGTATCTTGTATTTCGTGAAGCGTATCTCGAATTTCGCTTCACGCTTCACGCTCTCGCATAAGCAGAACTCTGCAAGGCCTGCGCCGCCCATCCTGCGAACGTGCCATTTTCTATATTCTCTCGTATTTTGTCCATTAAATTATGATAAAAAACAATATTATGTAGCGACAGCAGAATCGGCCCCAGCATCTCGCCGACATTGAAAAAGTGCCTTATGGCTGAGCGGGTATATGTTGTGCAGCACAGGCATCGGCAGGATGGGTCAATCGGCCTAAAATCGTCAGTATAAGCAGAGTTGCGCAATCTGATAGAACCATCCTTTGTAAAGGCCAGGGCATTTCTGCCATTTCTGGTCGGCATTACACAGTCAAACATATCGACGCCAGCCTCGACGGCCTGGATAATGTCGGCAGGTGTGCCTACTCCCATCAGGTAACGGGGTTTGTCTTCCGGCAGCAGCGGGGCGGTAAAACGGACGGTTCGCAGCATCTGCTCCGTGCCTTCTCCAACGCTCAATCCCCCGATTGCATAGCCGCCAAAATCTATCTTGACAAGCTCCTTCGCACAATCCTGTCGTAGTTGCTGGTCGGTCTGTCCTTGTACGATTCCGAATAGTAACTGCTTACTGTTGGAATGTACATCTTTACAAATCTTTGCCCATTTTATCGTGCGCTTAACGGCTTTTTGTTGTTCTTTTGGTTCTGCATCAAAGGCGGGACACTGGTCAAAGCACATTATTATATCAGCGCCGAGTTTGTTCTGTATTTCTGTGGCGCCTGCAGCATTAAGTTTTATTTTTGAACCGTCATAAGGACTGGCAAATTCGGTTCCGCTATCATCGGTAGAACTGATTGTGCTTAATGAAGATACCTGAAAGCCGCCGCTGTCGGTCAGGATGGGCCCGTCCCAGGCCATAAATTTATGCAACCCACCGCACTTTTCTATTGTCTCGACTCCCGGTTTTAGCATCAGGTGAAACGTATTGGCAAGGACTATCTGGCTGCCGGCCGCTCGAAGCTGCTGCGGCATTATGCCTTTGACCGCGGCCCTCGTGCCGACGGGTATAAAGACAGGCGTACGAATCCTGCCATGAGCCGTTTGTAATACACCTGCTCGTGCTGAAGTTGAAGCATCTTTTGCAATAATCTCAAAAATGCTCATAGTGGTTTTTTAATAAAGAATTTTTATTCTGCTGCTGGGATAATAGAAGTTTAGAATTTCCTGAGCGGTTTTACCCTGTTTTGCCATCTGTCTCGCCCCGTACTGGCACAGGCCGACTCCGTGGCCAAAGCCTCTGCCGGCCACAAACATAAATTCATCCTTCAAACTTGCTATCGTGCAGCTTGCACTTTGAATTTTTGCTCCTGTCGGGTCGATGGCAAGGCGCAAGTCTTCTGCCCGAAGGTATGCTGTTTTGCCGGTAGACTTCGGCGAGCTCCGTTCGACAAGCTCACGGCCCGAGCCTGTCGAGGGCAGTCGAGCCGAACCGGTTAGTTTCACACTGACGATTCTTTTAAAATTGTTGTTGTAGATATTTTCTTTTGCAGGTTCTATTTTTTCTATTGTGACCAAATCCTTTAAGTTTGGGTATCTATCGATGATTTTTTCAGTTGCGTATTTTTTATCGAATTTTGCCATTGGCCAGTAGAAAAGGTCTGGTCTTGTGATTTCTTTGCAGTATGGACAATCTACTCCTTCAAGTGCCGCCCAGCTTTCGCCGAAGACATCCTGAGCGTTTTCCGTATGGCCGCCGCAGACAGAGCTGTAATATGCGGGAAATTGTTCGCATATGCCTGATTCCTGCTCGCAGCATAATACCATGCCGGCCGTGCTGTTGACGGCATTGGTTGTTCGCATTGTTTCAGCAGCTACTCCTCTGTAAACCTGGTTTGCCTGTGTTGTTCTGACGTCCCAGAGCCGGTTTTTACCGAATCTTGATTTTATGTAAAGACAGTAGGTTCTCGCTGCGATGGCCTGGGCCTTTAAGGCCTCGGTTTCCCAGTAGCTGGGCATCTCGGCTGCCACAACTCCTGCAAGATATGTTTCAAGCGGAACATTATTTATAGCCGTCATACTATTGCTGTCGGCATTAACAACCAGCTCAAGGCTGCCCCGGTAGGACTGATTGTTGCCTGCACCCCCACGCTTGTCTGCGCAAGCAGACATGGGGGTTGTGCAGGCACAGGTGATTGTAAACGGCAGACTGTCCTGCGGTTCTATTATGAGATGTTTTGTTCTAAAGAGCTGCTGGCCTATTTTTATACCCTCGTCGCCAGGCTCTATGTTGATTGTGTCGGTTGTCTCCTGTGCAGAAAAAACTTCGGTGGTATCAACACTGACAAGTCTGTATGGAGAATCGACTTTTAAAGATGCCGCCCGGACTTCGTCGTCGAGCAGGACTCTGACGGCATATTGGCCGGGGCTTTGCCTTATGGCGATGTCCTGGGGCTGTTCGCTTGTAATACAGCCTGCCGGAAAGATGAAAAGAAGCCCTGCGACAAACAGAAATTTTCGGATGGTTTTAGTCTGTACCACCATGGCTGAGGTTTAGTCGAGTTTCCGCAGATTCAGTCCGAGTTTTTCGAGAATCTGTTTTATTTCTGTCAGGCTTGTAACGCCGAAATTCTTGACGCCGAGCAGCTCGTCTTCCGTTTTTAAAATCAGTTCGCCGACGGTTCTGATATTCAGATAGTTAAGGCATTTTCTTGCCCGCACCGACATCTCGGAATCGGCCAGAGACTTATTAAGCAGTTCGGGGTCGATGTCAGATTCGGTTTCTTGTACCTCCTGTATGACCGGCAGCGGAGTTTTGCCTTCGATTGCCATGCCGAGTCGCAGACCCCTTGATTCGAGCATGCCCTTGATTTCGTTAAGCGATGTTTCGCCGAAATTCTTATAACCGAGCAGCTCGAGCTCTGTAATCCTCAGCAGGTCGCCGATGGTATTGATGTTCATTTTTCTAAGACAGTTTCTGCTCCTTACTGAAAGTTCAAAATCGGAGATTGGCGTCTCGAGAGTCCTGTTTCGCAGGTCCTTTGTTTTCTCGATTTCCTCGTCATATAGCATGGTCTTGGAGCTTTCGATGTCCTTTTTGAAAAGGGTTGCCCTCTGATTGTTCGGATGAAATTTAAGGACCTGCTCAACGCATTTAAAAGCCTTGTCATATTCGCCGCCGTCTTCATAAAGAACGGCCAGATTAAGCAGTGCGCCGACGTAAACGGTGCCGCTGTTGATGAGCTGTTTGTAGTAGTCGATTGCCGCCTGCTCATCGCCTCTGATGTCGAGCAGGAATGCAAGGTGGAATAGGGCCTTTGAAAACAGCGGGTCAATCTCAACTGCCGTCTGGTAGTTTTCAATAGCCCCGTCGTAGTCTCCCTGCCTCTGGAGGCAGCGGCCGAGGGTATAGTGATACAGAGCGCTTACCTTCTGGTAGTTTTCACAGGCCTTGAGAGCTTTTGCAGCACTGGCGAAGTCAGTTTTGAGGCGATATACGCCGGCCTTTGCACAGTTAACCTGCAGTGCATCGACTCCTGCCTTTGCGGCTCTGTCAATCGCTTCGATAGCCTTATCGTATTGGCCTGTCTTCCGCAGGCAGAAAGCCAGTTCGAGATGCTTTTCTTTGCTGTCATCAGCCTTTTCAAGCGTTTCGATTGCCTGCTGATATCTGCCGAGCACCGCAAGGGCGGCGCCCAGAGCGAGGTAGTTTTTTCTGCCGGACCTTGACAGTTCCTGTTCGGTTTTCTCGGCAAATGCAATTTTATTTCGCTCGCTCGAGTTTACATACTCGGCCACTAATAAAATCTCGTCGAACGTAACGGTTTCAGCGCTGAACAGGTCAATTTGCGGTTGCTTTATCGTTACCATAGTCTTTTGCTCCTAATGCAAACGTTTAATAGTTTAAAGTTTGAGATTTTGTTTTTTACAGGATACGCAGAACGCAACATTATATCGCATAATAGAGGATTTGCAACAGGAATTTAAGCCTCGATTTTGCCCGTAAAATTGGTTAATTTATGCCGAATTTATTCGGCGGTCGTTTAGCCGTCGTCGGTGAGGTCCATTCCGCCGCAGTAAAGATTTGAGTCAGCCCGCAACCACTTCAGACCCATCCTGGCGAAATCAACAAAATCAACGTCCTTGTCATTGTCAGAATCGCCTGGTATGAACTGCCAGGCAAGTTTGGGGTAATCGACACACTCGATAAACATAGGCGAACCGGGATTTGTGCTGCAAATTGTCTTCACGCACGTGATTAGCTCCTGGTTAGGCGCAAGCTCCAACTTATGGAAGCGTAATCTGCTCAACGTGGTTGTAGCCGGCGAGTTACCTTTTGTGGCAAGGTTTAAGCGGTCATTGAAGCCGATACCCCAGATGGTCACGACCAGCCTGCCGTTGTGATGCAGGTAAGCCTTATCGTTTGGGTCACGGCTGATTTTCATAGAGTCGACGAGATATTTCCAATCATCAATAACCCGCTGGAACTCTCCGGCGCCAAGCCATGACAATCCCATATCACGGCATTGGCATTATATCAGTCGCTTTCAGCACTTGTCCTAATACCTTCCCGTTTAGGGATTTTATTCTGCCGTCGCTGCCGCCTACTTTCATTTTGAGGCTGTTTCCTCTTGCGTCTCCTTTCAGAGTAAGGCTGCTTTCATCCTTCCTAACGTTATACGTG
>JBGOWI010000006.1:0-81951 GCA_041478555.1 Phycisphaerae bacterium | reverse complement strand
TCCGTTATCCGGCCCGCTGCCGGCAAGGAAATAGCAACTGCTGATAGTTCCGTCGTAGTGTGCTCCCACCAGTCCACCGAGGTTGGATGACCCGATACCTCCGTTGACATCGCCCATCGAATAGCAATTGCTGATAGTGGCGTTGAAGTTATATCCCACCAGCCCGCCGAGGGTGTTTGAAGTGTCTCCGCTGTTGACATCACCGCTCGAATAGCAGTTGCTGACGCCGCCGGAGTTGTTAAATCCTATCAGTCCGCCGAGGTATTGTGAACTATCTCCGCCTTTGATAGTGCCTGTCGAATAACATTTGTTGATATTGCCGCCCCCGCCCCAGTTCCTTGCTATCAGACCGCCGAGATATTGTGAACTATTTCCGCCGTTGACGTCGCTTGTCGAATAGGAATTGCTGATGGTGCCGCCGCCCAGTCCCACCAGCCCGCCGAGGTCTTCTGAATTATGTCCGCTGTTAACAGCACCTGCCGAATAGCAATTGCTGATATTGCCGTCGTTGTCTCCTGCCAGACCACCGAGGTGAGTTGAACTGGCACCGCTGCTGATATTGCCTGTCGAATAACAATTGCCGATATTGCTGCCGCTGGCATTCCATCCCGCCAACCCGCCGAGGTAGACCGAATTATCTCCGCCGGTGATGTTCACATTTTTAAGCCCGAGATTTTTTATCTTGCCGCCGGAGCCGATTTTTCCGAACAGGCCTAAAAAGTCGTTTCCAGCGCTATTAGTATCTATTGTCAAATTGCTGATTGTGTGGCCGTTGCCGTCGAAAACGCCTGTAAAGGCCGTGCCCTCAAAATTATTGCCGGTGTTGTTCGTATCGGGCGCAATGATGGCGGTTGTACAGGGGTCTAAGGAGCCGAGGTTAATATCTGCTGTAAGGATGAAACATTTGTTATAATTGTTTACCTCTGCCGCCAGTGTCAGCAGATTCGCGGCTGTGTCGATTTTGTAGGGGTCGCCGGTGGTTCCTGTCCCGCCTGAGTAGGCCTGTACGCAATCAGGCAGGATAAAAAAAGACAATAACAAGACCGCTATTACAGATATTTTGCCGGCATTCATTTTAACCCTCCTAATATTAATTCTCTGAAATTTGGCAAGCTACACTAAACCACACCGTCTCGTCAACAAATTCTTGGCGGCATGAGCCGTTTTTCAGAAAGGGTGGGATGAATCTTACAAGGCAATTATCGACGTTGCGGATGGCGTTTATGGCAGATATACGGTCTTTTTGAGAGAATATTGCGTAGCCTGCGACGAGCGTATCTGCTCCAAGACCGGTTACAATCAGCGTCGTATCGGGGTTAGTGCCGAGCGACTTTCCCCCCTTTTTAATTCTACTGACTACTGGCTACTGACTATTGGCTATTTTCCTCCTTTTTATCCATATCGCACAAAACGCGCAATTCGAAGCGCAGCGGAAACCCGCCGAAGGTAGTTTTGGATATTGGAATTTTTTATTTTGAATTTGTTTAGAATTTAGTGCTTAGTATTTAGGATTTTTCTTTGTGCCTTCGTGTCTTGGTGGCTATTTCTCTCCTCTTTGCCTGAATAAGCAAAAACGCGCAAGTCGGGTTTTCAGAAATTGAAAAAACCGATAAAAAATCGAAAAAAGTCCTTCACTTTTTGAAAAAATCTTTAAAAACCTGAAATTTTGACCCCATTTTTACCCCTCTTTTTGTCAAACTTGCGCGCTTTGTTCGAAAAAACTTGCGCATTTTTGATGACAAACCTCGTTTTTGAATTAAAAACAGGGTTTCGACTTTTAAAAATTTCCCCGAAAACCCGCAAAAACCCCAATTTTTGAATTTTTGACAGTTCGAAATTTATGAAAATTGGCCTTGAAAGCCAGCGAATATCACTCTAAAATTTGCCCGTCTCGACGAGGCTCGCCTCGCTTCGCGGGCGAAGCGGGCATCAAGCCGAGGCGGGCCAAAGCTCTTTATACGAAGTATGCCTTACGGCAAAGGGTGTGAAGATGTATCCCGTTAGAAATTATAAATGGAAAAGGAGATTTCTAAGGGGACACGCCTGTTTAAAATTATAGATGGAGAAAGGAGATTTCTAACAGGATGTACGTGATACCTGCAATTGACCTTCTCGGCGGTAAATGCGTCCGCCTCATACAGGGCGAATACCACCGCTATATCAATTACGAAGACAATCCTTCAAAAAAGGCGATTGAATTTCGTAACGGCGGCGCCGAATGGCTGCACATCATCGACCTCGACGGCGCAAAAGTCGGCAGATGCGTCAATACCGATACAATTCGGGAAATTGTTCAGCAGGCAAAAGACCTAAAAATCCAAGTCGGCGGCGGCATCCGCGACAGAGATTCCATCACCAAAATGCTCGACATGGGCGCCACGCGGGTAATTCTGGGCACAAAGGCCATAAGCGATTTTGACTGGTTCAGCAGCGTTGCAAAGGAATTTGCCGGCAAAGTGGTGCTTAGTCTCGACGCCAGGGGCAGCAGAATCGCAACCCACGGCTGGAAACAGGACAGTTCTCAGGAACTTATAGAGCTTGCAAAACGGGCTGCCGAGCTCCCGCTGGCAGCGATTATCTACACCGACATCAACAGAGACGGAATGCTGGCCGGGCCCAACATTGAAAGAACAAAATCGCTGGCAGAAGCTCTGAATATCCCTGTTATCGCAGCCGGCGGCGTTACAACCATCGAGGATATAAAAAAACTTGCCGAGACAAAGGTAATCTCAGCCGCCATAGTCGGCAGGGCATTGTACGAAGGCACTATGAACCTGGCCGAGGCCATAAACCTCTGCAAACAGCTCAGCCAGGAGGGAAACTAACCCGCTGAAATTCCTTTGACTGTTCGGCTAAAGCCATTATACTAATTGACTTAAACAATCCAGTCTATTTTTCATGGAGGCTGTCAATGCATAGAGACAAAATTGTTGCAGAGGGGATTACATTCGATGATTGTCTGCTAATACCGGCCAAAAGCGACTTTGTGCCCACAGAAACAGACACCGCGACAAGACTGACAAACAATATCAAAATCAATATTCCGATAGTCTCATCTGCGATGGACACTGTTACCGAATCTGCTCTTGCAATTGCACTGGCACAGGAAGGCGGTATCGGAATGATTCACAAAAACCTTACCGTCGAGGCCCAGCGCAGAGAGGTCATAAAGGTAAAACGCAGCGAAAACGGCGTTATCCTTGACCCCATTACCTTAAACCCAAATCAGACCGTGCAGCGGGCACGCGAGGTAATGAACGAGCAAAATGTCTCCGGCATTCCTATCATCGACGGCAAAAGACTCGTCGGGATACTTACTCAGCGGGATTTGAAATTCCTCAGGGATGACAGCGTCAAAATCAGTGAAGTTATGACGAAAGACAATCTCATCAAGGCCTCGGCTGATACGACTCTCGAACAGGCAAAGGATGTTCTGCAAAAACACAGAGTGGAAAAGCTCCTGCTTGTAAACGACAAGGGGGAACTCGCGGGTCTGATTACAATGCGGGACATCGACCGCTTTCAGCAGTTTCCCAACGCCGTTCGGGACAATCGCGGCAGATTAAGAGTCGGTGCAGCAGTGGGAGTAAAAGATTTCGACAGGATTGAAGCCCTTATAAAAGCTGAGGTCGATGTACTTGTGGTTGACACCGCTCATGGACATTCACAAAACGTTATCGATACCGTAAAGGCAATAAAGAAAAAACATAATATCGACGTAATTGCCGGCAATGTCGCAACAGCAGAAGCAACTGCCGATTTGATAAAGGCAGGGGTAAACGCTGTAAAGGTCGGCATCGGCCCCGGTGCAATCTGCACAACAAGAGTTATCAGCGGCGTAGGTGTGCCGCAGATTTCTGCTATTATGGATTGTGCCACCGCTGCCGACAAATCTGATATTCCAATAATCGCCGACGGCGGTGTGAGATTCAGCGGCGATATAACAAAGGCAATCGCTGCAGGAGCAAGCAGCGTTATGCTCGGCTCACTGCTTGCAGGGCTTGACGAAAGTCCGGGACTATTGGTTATCTACAAAGGCAGACAATTCAAGGAATATCGCGGAATGGGCTCACTCGGCGCTATGGTAAAAGGCTCATCCGACAGATACGGTCAGAAATCAACCTCCAAAGAAAAACTCGTTCCCGAAGGTGTCGAAGGCAGAGTGCCTTATCGCGGCTCACTCAGCGATTTTGTTTATCAGCTTGTCGGCGGATTGCGTGCAGGAATGGGCTACTGTGGAACGTCAACGATAGAACAACTGCGTACAAAGGCAAAATTCGTCAGGATAAGCGCAGCAG
Source organism: Phycisphaerae bacterium (assembly GCA_041478555.1). Lineage (GTDB taxonomy): Bacteria > Planctomycetota > Phycisphaerae > Sedimentisphaerales > UBA12454 > JAPLMW01. The sequence goes on along the minus strand of JBGOWI010000006.1, from coordinate 77,653 downwards.
GTGTAACCGAATCGCATCCGCACGATATCTTGATTACAAAAGAGCCGCCAAATTATTCAACAAGAGAAATGATTGAAGACTGATTCAGAAAAACCATGAGCGAAACGATAGTCATCATTGATTTCGGCAGTCAATATGGCCAACTCATCGCCCGAAGAGTCCGTGAACACAATGTTTATTCGATAATTTATCAGCCGAACATCTCTGCAAAAGAGCTTACAAAAATAAAAAATCTAAAGGGCATAATCCTCTCCGGCGGACCTGCAAGCGTCTATACTCTGAACGCCCCGGCAGCCGATGAAAAAATCTTCGGCCTCGGTGTCCCAATTCTGGGCATCTGCTACGGAATGCAGTGGGGCTGCAAGGTGCTCGGCGCAAAGATTAAACCGGCCCAAGCCCGCGAATACGGCAGAGCAGTTATCTCAATTCTCGAAACAAGTGATTTATTTGCAAACATCGGCGATATCGCCACCGTCTGGATGAGCCATGGCGACCAGGTCGAAGCCATCAGCAAAGATTTCGACATCCTTGCAAAAACAAATACGTGTCCTTATGCGGCGGTGCGGCACAAAGACAAAAAATTCTACGGTCTGCAGTTTCATCCGGAAGTAAGCCATACGCCCAAAGGCAACATAATAATGAGAAATTTTTTGTACGACATCTGCAAATGCAGCGGCGACTGGCAAATGAAGGACTTTGCAGAGCAGACAATTGAAAAAATCCGCAATCAGGCCAAAACCGGCACTGTTCTCTGCGGTCTTAGCGGCGGGGTCGATTCTGCCGTGACCGCAACGCTTATCCACAAGGCTGTCGAAAACAGACTCGTATGTATATTTGTCGATAACGGTCTTTTGAGAAAAAATGAAAGACAGCAGGTCGAGAGCACATTCAGAAACCATTTCCATATCGATTTGCACGTTGTTGACCGGAGCAGACAATTTTTATCTGCTCTGAAAGGCGTAACAGAGCCGCAAAAGAAAAGAAAAATAATCGGACACCAGTTCATCGAGGCCTTCGAGTCGGAAGCAAAAAAAATACCCGGCGTAAAATATCTCGCTCAGGGCACACTTTATCCCGATGTAATAGAATCGGGCAACAAGGACGGCAACCTGGCTGCGAGTATAAAGCTGCACCACAACGTAGGCGGCCTGCCGGCCCAGTTGGACTTTGAACTGATTGAGCCGCTGCGGGATTTGTTCAAGGATGAGGTCAGACTTGTCGGCGAATATCTGGGCCTGCCGGAGGATATTGTCTGGCGACATCCATTTCCGGGACCCGGACTTGCAGTAAGAATTATCGGAGAAATTACAGAAGAAAGGCTTAAGCTCTTAAGAGAGGTTGACGAAATTCTTATTGATGAGATTAAGGCTGCCGGACTTTACAGAAAAGTCTCGCAGATACTGGCCGTGCTTTTGCCTGTGGCAACTGTCGGCGTTATGGGCGATGAAAGAAGCTATGATAATGTTATCGCAATTCGCTCGGTGGATACAAATGATTTTATGACAGCCGATTTTTCAAGGATACCCTACGATGTTCTTGCCCTGATTGCAAACAGGATAACAAATGAGGTCCGCGGAATAAATCGTGTTGTTTACGATATAAGCTCAAAACCGCCTGCAACAATTGAATGGGAATGAAAATGAAATTAAAAATTAAAAATTCAAAATTCAAAATTGTTTTATCTGTGTTTTTAATCTTCATTTCTAATTCTTACGTTTTCTCGGCTGAGCCGTCCGCCTTCCGTCCTTCGTCTGCCAAAGCGGACTACGGAGGACAGGTCGCCAAGGCTTCCACCTCCGGTAAACCTACGGCGGACAAGTCGGCGGATAAAAATGATGTGAATGATACAAACGCAACCAATCTCGCAACCGGCCGATTCCGGCAGGATTTAAAGGCGTTTCCAAAAGTTTCGCTGGATGATGCGAAAAAGACTTACCTTAACAGCAACAACCTGCTGCTTATACTTATGGCCGGCGGCGGAAGCATCGCACTGCACGACAAGGCCGATGATACAATTGCAGGACATTTTGAAAGACACAGGTCGCTCCCAAAGGACTTGGACAATATCACCGACATAGCAGGTTCGCCTGTAACGCATTTCGGGGTAACAGGCATCTGGTATTTACTGGCATCAAAGAAAAATGACGATTTGAATATTCAGCGAAGCTGGGTAATGGCAAGGGCTTTGACTGTTACAGGTGCAACGACACTCGCGCTCAAAGGCATAGCCAACAATCACACTCCAAACGGCAAAGACCTTGCCTGGCCGAGCGGCCATACCTCAAGCTCTTTCTGCGTTGCATCGGTGCTGGATGAATTTTACGGCCCTAAAGTCGGGATACCAGCCTATCTGCTTGCCGGTTTTGTCGGCTATCGGATGATGGATTCGGGCGACCACTGGGCGAGCGATGTGCTTTTCGGCGGCGTGCTCGGCTATGTAGTCGGACATGCAATCGCGGGCGAACACAAAAAACTTGAACTGGCCGGCTTCGAAATTCTGCCGCTCATCGCCCCTCACAGCGAGGGACCTGCCGCAGGCGTTACACTGGCAAAAGAATTTTAAATCTTTACTGCCTCAATATTTTATCTACCAATTCCAGAAATTAGCAAAAATCAACAGGATTTGCATAATCTTTCGTGCTAAACCTGTCCATCCGGCTTTCTGCTCATTATAACATTCGGAGCTATGAGTTTTATCCTTAGGATTCTTAGATATATAAACAAATGCCGGAGGAAAATTCAGCAGGACAAATTTTACCTTTACATCCCGAAAGTACCGTTTCAATTTTGGCACCAAAAAAGGCGTATATTGAAATTGAATATAAGTTTTGGACTTGCTTGACAAAGCAAGAATTTTTTCCCTTTTCGACTTGTTAAATACACCAAGAGGCAGACCGGATAGAATGCAATCAAAACTATCAATATACCGGCCACAGTTTTGGACATCATCATTGATAACTTTCAGCCGTGGATCCTTTATCCTCCTTAAATGTTTGCAAAAGTACGGGTTAATTTCAAGACACGTTAGTCGGCCATTTTCAGGCAGATACTGCAGGATTTCCCTTGTAACAGAACCGGTTCCGGAACCAAATTCAACGATGTTGGTTGCCCCATCTATCTGCCGGGCCATCTTCCTGGCAAGAAACGGAGAGCTTTCTGCCAATGCTCCAACTTGTTTCGGGTACTTTAAGAATTCAATAGCAAATTTTATAAATCGCATTAGAGCTTCCTGTTTATAACGACAAAAATTCAATTAAATAAATTCCATCGGCAACATTCTATCAAATCCGATTTGTAATGCAACCGTTCATTATTTCGGTATGCAACGGAGCCTTTGCAGGCATTACACCGGTAAAAGAGCTTTAAATAAAAAATCGTTTCCTGTCTTTGACAAATTCCCTGACTCCCGATTTATGGGGGGAAGGGCTTTTTTCTATTTTTCTACTCTTCGAAAAATCGAATAAGCAGGCAATTTCTGCTCAAGAACGATTTTTTGTGGATTGTTGACAAACTCTGCCAATCTATCTCCTTAACCCTCTTCTGACAGAAAGTTATGAACATATTGCAGTAATTGAAATAAAAAATCAAAATTTTTGTTGAACATCCGGTATAATCGTTCATAATAAAGGGTTTAGGATATTCAGCACAGGGTTAAAAGGAGCGTTCATGGGAACGGTACTCAATGCTCTGGTAAAACTTCAAAGCGTTGAAAACAATTTAAGAGCGGCAAAGACCAAACTTACCCGCTGCCGAAGAAATGTCATCATAAAGGAAAACCAGCTTCGAACACTTCAAAATTCACTCGAAGCTAAAAAGGAAGAAATACAGCTTGCGCGAATCCAGGCTGACAGGCTCGAACTCGAGGTAAAAGACGCAGACCAAACCCTCGTAAAGTACCGAGCGGCACTGAACAATGCAAAAAGCAACAAAGAATATGCCGCAATACTGACAGCGCTTAATACGACAAAGGCCGACAGCAGCAAAATCGAGTCGCAAACACTGGAACTAATGAAAAACATCGACGCTGACCAGCAGCAATGTGACCAGATAATCCAGCAGATTGAGCAGGAAAAAAACCAACTTAACGAAATCCGAAAACAGGCTGAAGAGCTGGCAAAAAAATACGAGGCTGAAATCGCCGAGATCGAACAACAGTGGCAACGGGCCGCTTCTGAAGTCAGCACCGAAACCCTCGAAACCTTCAAAAGAGTTGCAGAAACATACGATGGGGAAGCCCTTGCGGAAATTGAAATACACGATAACAGGAGCGGAGTTTACACCTGCGGCGGATGTTTTATGAGCCTGACCACCGAGACCGCAAATACCCTCCTGAGCCGTGATGAAATCATCAGATGTCCAAACTGTACCCGCATTTTGTACCTGAAAGAGGCGGAGAACCGATAGTTTGGCCCAGACAATAACCATTTACACTGACGGCGGAAGCAGAGGAAATCCCGGCCCTGCCGCCGGGGCCTTTGTTATCATCGACCAGAATGGAAAGCAACTCTGTACACAGGCAAAATTTCTGCCCATCGCCACAAATAACATCGCTGAATACACCGCGCTTGCCTGCGCTCTCCAAAAGGCAAAATCCCTCGGCGTAGAGGCCCTGAAAATTTTCAGCGACAGTGAGCTGATGGTAAAACAGCTTAACGGCGATTACAAGGTCAAAAACGACAGCATAAGACAGCTTTTCAAACAGTGTCTTGATATCCTTTCAGAGTTCCAAAGCTGGCAGATAAGCTATATCCCGAGAACAGAAAATAAACTTGCCGACAAACTGGTAAACCGCGCTATCGACACCACAGGCGACATCGAACAAAAAAGCGATTCGCCGCGGTACGACCGCGTCGCAACGGGAAAGACAAAACATTTGCGATTGGGGATTCTTATCAGCGGCTCAGGAAGAACCATGATAAACATCCTCGAGCAGATAAAACAAAAACAGCTCGACGCCGAAATAGCCGTAGTCATTTCCTCAAAGTCGGAGACGGCAGGAGTCGAAAAGGCAAGGGCAGCGAAACTGCCGGTAGAAATAATAAGAAAAAAAGCTTTTCCTGATATCGACAGCTTCAGCCAGCAGATAAGAAAAACCCTTCTTGCTGCAAGGGTCGACCTCGTTATCCAGGCAGGATGGCTGTGCCTGTGGAAAATCCCGGCCGAATTCGAAAACCGCGTAATGAACATTCACCCTGCTCTTCTGCCGTTATTCGGCGGACAGGGCATGTGGGGGCATCACGTGCACGAGGCTGTTTTGAAGGCCGGTTGTAAAATCAGCGGCTGCACGGTACACTTCTGCACAAATGAATATGACAAAGGACCGATTATCATTCAGCGCTGCTGTCCTGTCAGGGAAAATGACGACCCCGACACCCTCGCTGCAAGGGTCTTTGAGCAGGAATGCATCGCATACCCTGAGGCGATAATATTATTTTCACAGGAAAAAATCAGTATAAAAGACAACAGAGCTTTTATAAAATAAAGGACAGGAAAAACAGCCTTTTCAAGGCGATTCCAAAAGGGCTTGAAGGATTGGAATTTTGTTGAATGTCCGGCAGAAAAAACTTGTTGCCAACATTGTTGTCGTTATCACCTTCACCGTGGCGATGGTAGCCGGCTTTGCAAACATCAAAAACGTAATTAATCGCTCCGAGGCTATGCGTGCAATGGAACTGCTCGGTGCAGAAATCCTGCAATACCGAAAAACCTACGGCTCATTGCCGCCGGAATATTACGTAAAACAATACATAGATAAAATTGGCGCGGTAAGAATTTTCGACTTTCATTACAGGGCGCCCTGGATAGAATTCAGTTCAGAACCCAACGAGATAATTCTTGCCTATTCAGAAAAAAACTATAAAGGATTCGTAAAGGCCGGCAGTATCGTGCTGCGGTTAAACGGCAAGGTTGAATGGATGAACAAAAAACAGTTCGAGCAAACCCTCGCAGCACAGCAGAAACAACAAGAGCTTGAATGGCTAAAAGAGCACCTGCAAGAACAACAGCAACATTGAAAAATTGCTAACAACCGAATCCAGGCAGGGATTGATTAATCTGATGTCGGATTGCTTACTCCAGATAGGTCGTATCGCCCGATTTAATTGGAGGGATTCTATCTTTCTTTTCTGATATATCCTCTTTGCACAGTGCAAAAGATGGTGCAACTTCGATTCTGCAGTCTATTGAGCCATCAGCTTTTGTGGGGGTTTTTATACCTGCCTGCGCCAGCCACGATGCCGCACGTGCAATCATCATCTTTCTCGCAACCTGCGGGCTGTCGGTGCCGACGGCATTTTTCACCGGCGCAAATTCCTCGCTGCGGATTGTCTCGAGAATAACCGAAGCTTTAGCAAGAGACAAAGCGTCAAACACAAATGTCTCAAGCTTAATGCCGTTGGGTTTTTGAGGCTCTATTTTTTCACCCGTCTGCAAATCAACATAAGGTATTTTTTTGACTGCTCTATGATAGCCAAGAGCAAAACCTTTTACATTAAGCTGCTCAACAAAGACGCGGCTGATTATATGAATCGCGATACTGCCGAGCAAAAAAACAAATGAACCATCAGGATTTTTCTTTTCCGCAAGCTCATCAGGCAGATCGCTGTACTCAATCACCCTGATTTTCCCACCAACCAGGCAGAAATTGCCGACTTTCTCAAAGGGACTTGCTTTCACAAGGGCCTTCGACGACATTTCAGTTTTATCCATTACGTGCAGGCCGACAAAGAGCGGGTCAAAAATATTAATTAATGGGTTATCAACCTGGAAATAGCTGATGTATTCAATGCCGTGGCCCTTCATATCCGCAACGGCACCACTTTTATAAAGAGCCTTCAGACTGCCGCCATGGCCGTCGGGAGATGCCGACAGAGCATCTTTTTCGGCCAGTAAAATTTCCCCATCTGTCGAGAAGTTTACTTCGGTGCCCTGCTGAAAGATGAACACGCTCTGGGGCTCAAGACCGTAAAAATTATTCTGTCTGAAAATCTCCAGCGTCTGCGTGTGATTGGGGGGGCTTGTCATTATATACCATCTCGGCTGAAAATTATATTTTATGCCCGCCGCCTTTATAGTTTCTGCAAAGAGTCGAAACAGCGTTTTGTTTTTGACGGGGCTGATTGCAAAATCTCCCTTTGGTCCGTCGAAACCAAGTCTTGTACCCTGACCGCCGGCAACAACAAAGGCAGCAACTTTGCCGTTTGATATCAGCTCTATGCCGAGTTGTTTTGCCCTGTTGTATTTTTCCTTCTGCTGGGCGGTTTGCGGCAAGGCAGGATACGCAGGGGCCGCAGAAAAATCTTTTGACAACCCCGAAGAGGCAGGATTTTTGACATATCGACTGATTTTTTCCTCGATTCGGTCAAATTCAAGCTGTTCAATCTGATTCAACAGATTGTGTCGTTGCTTTTCGCTTAACTGGGACCAAAATGTCAGTAGATGACTCTGCTTATACTTATCCAGCAGCTGTCTGACTTTCGCGTATCGCTGTTGAAGCTCCATTTTTCCTTAACCTTTAAAAACAACTATTACAAGGTCAGGGATTATAGCACATCAGAGATAATTATCAATGTTAAGCAGGCGAAAGCAGGCCTATTCATAGAGCTAACTGCCACATGGTTAGTATGGCTATTTTAGACAAAATTTCCGCAACGATTAAGGCAGCGATGAAACTGCCAATGGCCTTACCTCCCTTTGTGTTGCACGATACGGTATAGGCACGGTATATCAGTGCGATCATCCAAACGATCATTAAAATCGCGACAATAACCCCCGCCGCAAAAAACAATACATCAGTATTTTTGATTGCCTCCATCGGTACCTGTTGAGTCAATTTGGATACCAAATATTTGGTGAACCTGATAAAGCCTTTAGGCATGAGAACCAGAATGCTTAGAAGATAAGGGGCTCGTGCCAAAGCCTGAGTACCGAAAACATCAACTATTCTGAAAGATGTTCGTGACACAATAAAGCCGGCAATCAAGAGCGTTATGGATATACAAAGCCAGTCAATAACCACCTCAGCTAAAAAAATCCACAATGGCGCGGCCTTGCCGATGTGTAAGTCCAATACACCATCAAAATGCGAATTGCTCAATGAGCCTAAATATGCAGAGGCCAGCATAATCGCCAGACCCGCAAGTAAAGCGTTGCCGCCGGCAATAAACTGAAACGGATTAAACAACCACTGTGTCAGGGTTCTGTTTTGCTGGTTACTGTTTAATTCTATATTAGTCATAACTTTTCCTTTCAATGGTTTCATTCCTGATTTTCCACAGGTTTAATTTGTTCAATAATACCATCAAGACGATTTCGTACAGTCGGATAGCTCAGTTTTTGCAGCCGAGCCATCTCTTTCAATGACCCGCTGCATTTGACAAACTGGACAACAAACTCCTGGTCCTCTCCTGACAACTTTGCCAGCGACGGCAGCTCAAACAATCCCTCTATTTCGGTGCTGCACTTCTGACAGGACAACTTTTTGATATTTAACTGACTCTGACATGCTGGGCATATAGAAGGTAATTTTTTCATAGTTTTGCCCTTTTTACTTCATTTAATAGAAAACGGTTCAATGCATATTTACTAATATTAACTATTGGTTTAATAATGTCAAGTAAAAAATGAATAAAATTAAGAAAATTCTTTATATTATTAACTTATTCATTTATTTTTTACGCCGGTATTCTATAATTCAAGGCACAACGATTAGCTGTCAGGCTGCAGTAGACAGGGCAGATGTGCAGATAATACAAAGATAGCCGGTCTGTGATATATTTTCATAACTATTTATTTTAAGGACACTTATGATTTATAACCCCCTTCTCTGGCCTGTGGCACATTATTTGCATCTTATTGCGATGTTGTATTTTTTGCGGGCAGATTATGGTTATAGACTATATAAATGTACTGATAAATGATGCCGGCTGGGCCTGGCCGGAGGCGGCCAGGCAGATATTCAGCTCAAGAGGCGTCCAGCTTCTGCTGGTAAAAAATGCCGAGCAGGCCCTGAATATCCTGCAGCACAGACGGATTCATACCGCCATTGTCGATATGGACTCAGAAACCGGTGGTCTAACTATTATAAAAATGATGCGCTCAGGATTCCCGCTGCTTCCGTGTATTCTCATCGCCGAGACCGCAGAGCAGAAGCTGCTCTCAGAAGCGCTTGAGCTGGATGTATTCAGCGTGATAAATAAACCCGTCAATATCCTGCTGTTGCAAAGCCAGCTTCATAGACTTTTTTTGAAAAAGTATGGAAGTAGCGTTTTTGCATTAAATTGTTAGAATGAACACAAACTAAGATTATAAGGTTTTTTTGTCTTGAAAGGAGATAAGGTAATGAAAATCAGACCATTGGCTGACAAAGTGATTGTTGAACGCATCGAGGCCGAGAACAAGACGGCCGGCGGCATCGTTCTGCCGGATTCTGCAAAGGAAAAGCCGCAGCGAGGCAAGGTCATCAGCGTAGGCGTCGGCAAACTGCTCGATGACGGCTCGAGAAGCAAAATGCAGGTAAAGAAAGGCGATGAGGTGCTCTTTACAAGCTATGCCGGCACAGAGGTCAAGCTCGACGGCAAAGAATATCTGATTATGGATGAGTCAGACATTATGGCAGTTATCGAAAAATAGACAGCCACGAAGACACTAAGGCACGAAGAATAGTATAATTTAAAATCAAGGAATTTAAGAACAGGAGTTATAAAATGGCAGCAAAAAAAATTGCTTTTAACACCGAAGCCCGCGAGGCAATCCGACAGGGCGTAAAAAAACTTGCTCGGGCGGTAAAAGTTACGCTGGGCCCCTGCGGAAGAAACGTCATACTTGAAAAATCTTATGGCTCACCCACCGTCACAAAAGACGGCGTTACTGTTGCAAAGGAAATCGAACTGGAAGATTCCTACGAAAATATGGGCGCTCAGATGGTTAAGGAAGTCGCCAGCAAAACCAGCAGCGTCGCAGGCGACGGCACAACTACCGCAACAATCCTCGCTGAAGCTATCTTCGAGGAAGGTCTTAAAAATATCACCGCAGGCGCTAACGCGATGCAGGTAAAACGCGGCATCGACATGGCTGTTAAAAAAATCGTCGAAGAGCTTAAAAAGATGAGCACACCTGTCGAATCCGGAAAGCAAATCGAACAGGTCGCCACCTGCTCGGCAAATCAGGATGTGGAAATAGGCAAAACCATGGCGCAGGCAATGGAAAAAGTCGGCAAAGACGGCGTCATTACCGTCGAGGAAGGCCAGAGCCTTGAAACCACCGTTGAACTGGTCGAAGGCATGCAGTTCGATAAGGGGTATGTTAGCCCGCACTTCATCAATAACTACGAAAACATGAGCTGCGTCCTTGAAAAACCATACATCCTCATTCATGAAAAGAAAATCAGCTCGGTAAAATCGCTTGTGCCGCTGCTTGAAAAAATCGCAAAGCAGGGCAGACCTCTGCTGATTATCGCCGAAGAAGTCGAAGGTGAAGCGCTTGCAACACTGGTTGTAAATAAACTTCGCGGCGTCCTGCAGTGTGCTGCAGTGAAGGCTCCGGGCTTCGGCGACAGACGCAAGGCCATGCTGGCAGATATTGGTGTTCTGACCGGCGGCGAGCCTGTTTTTGAGGATTTGGGTATCGAGCTTGAAAACGTCGAGCTTTCTCAGCTCGGCCAGGCCAAGCGAATCACAATCGACAAGGAAAACACGACAATTATCGAAGGTGCAGGGACTACCGAAGCTATTAAGGGCCGCATTGAGCAGATTAAGAAGGAAATCGAAACATCAACCAGCGACTATGACATTGAAAAACTTCAGGAAAGACTTGCCAAGCTCAGCGGAGGCGTCGCACAAATTAACGTAGGTGCCGCAACAGAAGCTGAAATGAAGGAGAAAAAGGCCCGCGTCGAGGATGCTCTGCACGCATGCAGGGCGGCTGTTGAGGAAGGCATCCTGCCCGGCGGGGGTGTCTCAATGCTCAGAGTCCTGAAGTCTCTGGACAAGATAAAGGCCAAAGACGATGAAAAGGTCGGCATCGATATCGTGAAAAGAGCTGTCGTGGCACCAATTAAGCAGATTGCAATCAATGCAGGCATGGACGGTTCAATCGTTGCTCAAAAGGTTATGGACAGCAACGACATCAACTTTGGATATGACGCTTTGAGAAAAGAGTACGGCAATATGATTGAGTTCGGCGTCATCGTTCCGACAAAGGTTGAACGCATCGCCCTGCAGAATGGCGCTTCTATTGCTTCATTGCTGCTGACAACCGATGCTATCGTCAGCGAAATACCGGAAAAGAAAGAAATGCCGCCAATGCCCCCGCACGGCGGTGGAATGTACTAAAAAATTAAGGAATCCCGCACCTGTTTGTACGGCACCGCAAGGTTGCGTTAAACGGTTGCGGTTACCGCCGCTCTTGCTTTCGCCTGCTGCCACGTCTTGCGACGTGAGTCGCAGCGGCATGCAAGAAATTGCGGGGGTTACGGTTACGTTTGACGTATGACGATAGACGAAACGAGCATCGCAACCGATAAACGAAAAACGAATTCAAATAGGTGCGGGACAACTATTTTTATGTTTTTCAGATTTTATCCAAATTCGTTCAACCAGCTCTCGAAAAACTATGCAAAAGGGCTTTTTGTCGTGGGGCTTTTGCTGATTGGCTTCGGCACGCTTGTCTGGATTCTCAAGGAAGTCCTTGCCGTCATCGCTGCCGCAATCTTTATCGTAGTGGGCTGCATATGCTGTTTTAATGCAATCAGAATTTTTACAAGCGCCATAAAAACCAATAAAGATAACAACGGCAGAAGCAGCAATGTCAAAATTCACATCGAGCAGGACCTGAATATCTGATTGTCCGGACTATCATCTGGCGATTGTTCCCACGATTCCGCCTGAGATAAGACCTGCCAGATTTGCCAGTATCCTCGGCAGCATCAGCCCCTTCGGACAGGCAAGATATCGAGGCTGCCAGACAGGATTGAACTTTTCTTTATATTGTCTTAACCCCTGAAAATTATAGAAGTGTTCGCCGTGCCTGAAAACAAATGTTCCCACCTTGTGCCACAGAGGAGCCAGGGCATTATCGGTAAGACCTGATAAAGGAGCCATGCCGAGATTAAACCATTCGAAACCCTGCTCTTTGCCCCAGAGCATCAGCTCGGTAAAAAGATAATCCATAATGCCGTTCGGGCAATCCGGCAGATGCCGCATCAAATCAATGGATAACTCCTCCTTTTGTTCGGTTGTCCAGATATTGGCAAATGCCGTAATATCCGCGTTTTTGCGAACTACCGCTGTTTGGAAATTACTTATATATTCTCTGCTGAAAGAGCCGAGCGAAAATCTTTTTTCTCTTGTGTTTTTCTCTTTCAGCCATGAATCTGAAATCTCCTGAAATTTATCAATAATTCCTCCGGTCTGCTGCCGCGGTATTATTTCAAATGTATAGCCTTGCTTTTGAATTTTGTTGTAAGAGTACCGCAGGTTTTTGTTTGCAGTTCCTTGGAGCGAAAATTTCTCCAAATCAACGCATGCTTCTTCTCCCAGTTTCAAAAAGTTCATTCCTATATCGAGATACAAATCCAAGTGGATATTTTCAATCTGATAAAAAACAGGCCAGCCGTCATTGTAGTCGCAAAGCTCCCTGAATTTCCACAAAAGTTCGCCCCACTCATTCTCCGGCCCGACAGGGTCGCCCATTGATATCCAGCTTCTGCCTTCAACGCCGTACATAACAAAGGCATTTTTTTGCTCATTTAACAAAAATTGTTTATCGCCGAGCAGAGCGAGATTTGCAGAAGTTTTAGGCGATGAATTTACAATCTGCCGCACAATCTGAAATTCATCCGCTCGAGAGGTTTTTGTCGTCGGCTTAAAAGGCAGCAACAGCTGCATAACGGCATACAAAAAAACAACGATAACAACGCCGGATGTGGCACGCAGAAATCGCGGCGCATCGCTGAGAAATGCAAAACGCCACCAGAGCTGGCTGGAATATTCAACATGCCTGTATGAAAAGACGCCGAGCCAGATGGAACAAATTATCACGATAATAACCAGCACGAGCCAGGACAGCTCGAAACGACGGGCAAAAATCGCAGCCTTACGATAAAATTCCCTGCGACACGGCAGAAACGCCAGCAGTATTATGGACAAAATTATGGCTTCCTCATAATCAAAACCCTTCAGCAGAGAAAAAACCACACCGGCAGCAAGCAGCGTAATTGTCAGGTGATATGCTATGTTTATCCGACGCTGAAGACCCCGCGCAAGCAGTAATAACAGCGCTCCGGCGATACTGGCCAGAAAATGAGAAAACTCAATCGCAGGAAGCGGCAGTACATCTCTGAGGAATACCATTCGCCCTTTAACGGCAGGCAGAGCTCCGGAAAAAAGAAGAATCACGCCGGCAATAAAACTTGTCAAAGCGAGAAACTGAGGCGCAACTATTGAGGTCCATCTTCCAAACACAGCCCCAGCCATCCTTAATGCTTTTCTGCCTGTAACCAGTTCATGTACTACCAGAGAACCGGCGGCAAAGCCAAAAGGTATCAGGTAATAAATCAGACGATAAAGCAGAAGAGAGCCGAAGATGGCAGAAGGCTCGGCAAAAGGCGAAAGCAGCAGAAGGATTACGGTTTCAAAAACGCCGAGACCGCCCGGAACATAACTTGCAAGTCCGGCTATCTGCGCCAGCAGGAAAATGCCGACAAACTGAGGATAACCCAATTTGATTCCGGTCGGCAACAGCACATAAAGAACACCGCAGGCAATAAGCCAATCCGCACAGGCGATTATTATCTGCCCGAACAAAATCGCCATTTTCGGCCTGGCCAGTTCCCAGCCGCCGAACTTCAGGGATTTTTTACCGAGGCCGGTATAAACTATATATCCGGTCACAACCGCAATAAAAACAAACCCCAAAGGTCTGACCAATACAAGCGGTATATGCAGTGCCGCAGGAACCTGCTGATGATAAACAATAAAAACAATACCGGCAAGACTTAAAAATCCCAGCCAGAATGTAATAGTGCAGAATATAACCAGTTCGGCAACCTCGGCTGCCGAAACTCCAAGAGCCGAGTAAATCCGGTACCTGGCAGTGCTGCCCCCTACTATGGTCAGATTATGGCTGAAAACATATCCTACAAAAGAGGCCAATGCGATTCTTGGGTATTTCAACGGATGACGAATATAGACAAGGGCCAATGCATCGTAAAACGTCAAAACAAAGTAGTCCAGAATTGTCAGCAAAACAGCCAAAAGCAAAGATACAAAAGAAGTTTGATGTGCCTGCGCCGCAATATCACTGAAATGGTACTCCTTGAGCCTGTGGTGGATAATAACCAGGGCAAAAATGAACAAACAAATACCCACAAGGCTGCCAAAATAACGAAGTATTTTCTTCTTCATATAATTATCAACCCGTTCATTATTTTATTCTGCCGTCGGCCTGTTCATTTGTCAAATAGCTTTACCCGCCCACCTTTTCAGAAGACCACATGTGTAGCCTGCGGATAAATGGTCGGACAACTCCGCAGTGCGAGAAATTTCCAAAGCCCAACTTGTAAAGGTGGGAGGGTTTACCCGCCGGTTTATAAAGTTACAGATGATATAACTTGCCATCTGTTGGGCCGGTACGTATATTTAGTCCCTATGGACGAACAGTCGGACGCAATATCCAAGAGGTTTTTCAGTTTTCTTGTCGCCAGGGCAGTAAGTCTTATTGTTATCGGCGCACTTTTATGTACGCTGCTGGCGAAATTCTACTGGGCAATCCATATAAACCGGCTCAGCCAGTACCCCGGCTGGATTGCCGCCGATGTCATTGTGCTTGCGGCCATCGAACTGCTCTGTGTGCTTGTATGCTTCTTCTGGCAGCGCAATTGGGCAGTAAGAAGCGCGCTCATCTTCGCCGCCATTGTCTGCACATGGTCCGTAATCAATGCCGGCTGGCTCATCGCCACAGGGACACAGGTTCTGCCTGCCGTCCTGCTGCCGCTCTTTTTCGACCCTCTCAGCAGATTCCTGATAATTGGCCACGATCTTGCGGCAAGACCAATTGCTGCCGTCGCTCTGCTTGGACCAAGTGCTGTTGCTCTTGCATTTTTCTTCTACGTGCTGACAAAACCTCAGATCCCAAAACTTACCAAAAAACATATACAGATAAGATTGATTATATATCTCATCCTGCTCGTCGCCTGCGGTGTTACCGCAAAAGTCTCGCAAACAAATACGGAAACAAAGTCATTTGCAGAACTGCGATACAACAGTCAGTTCAAGGCCGTCAAATCGATATTTGTAAACATCAGCCGAAATCAGCATCAGAAAGCCGCAACAGAGCAGATTAGAAAAATACCATCGGCCGGAGAAAAACAATTGCTCCCGCAACATCACAGGTTCGCAGGAGAATTTAACCTTATCATTGTCGTGCTCGAGGGCATCTCGCCGGGGCAAACAACCCTTTTTAACAAAAACGGCGCAAACGTACCATTCCTTGCGAAACTTGCCGACACCTGTGGTGCGTTCACCAACTGCCGCACAATCGCCACGCATACCACAAAGGCCTTGTTTGCAATTCACACGGGCAGATACCCGTCAGTCAGCCAGGATTACATCGAAGCTGCTGTGAAAAACAAACCTTATCAGAGTATTGTAACCATCCTGAAAAACTGCTGCCAGTACCGAACGGCATTTTTCCAGTCCGCGGCAGGCACCTTTGAGGGGAGGCCGGGGCTTGTGCACAATCTCGGCTTCGATAAATTCTTTGCGCGTGAAGATATCCCCGATGCAAATACATATCTTGGCTATCTGGCCGCCGACGAATTTGCACTAATTGAGCCGGTCTGCGAATGGATTAAACAATCTGACCAGCCATTTCTGATAACCATACTCGGTTCAGCGGCACACGACCCTTACGAACTTCCAGCCTGGTATGAACCTGCTGCTGATAAAGAAAATGACGAACCCGTAAAAAAATACCGCAGACTCATCGAATATACCGACTCTTCTCTGGCGGCCCTGTACGAAAGACTGGCGCAGGTAACAGACAGAGAAAAACTTATTTTCTGCGTTATCGGCGACCATGGCGAAGCCTTCGGCCAGCACGACAGATACGGCCATGCCAGAATTCCTTATGACGAGGCCCTGAAGGTATTCTGGTTTATAAAATCACCCAAATTGATTAAGAAACCTGTCAGAATCGATTTTCCTGTCAGCATTATTGATGTTACGCCGACGCTGCTCGGTCTTCTGGGTTTTGATACCACAAAAGCTGGCTTTGACGGCATAAACGCACTGGCGACAGATACAGCCGACAGAAATCTATTCTTCTCGACATGGATGAATAACGGCCCGACAGGCCTCATAACCGGCCGGCATAAGTTCATTTATGACCCGACAAACAAAATGGTCATCGAATTCGACCTGGCAGAAGACCCTGACGAGTCTGAAGGGAAGTTCATTCTGGAAAAAAATCCCGAAAACCAGGTCCCCTTAATCTCAGAAGTCCTCAAATGGCAAAGAGAAATGTCTATCGACCTGCACCCCGACAGCATAGAAAAATATCAGCGCCTTTTCGATAACTGGCTGTGCCAGACCGATAACAGGGAGCCCAGAGCCATTCGAGACAAGCGTTAAAAAGGCTGCGCCTGGATAAAATCACTGTTGTTTTTTTTAAACATCATATCATATTTCTGTCCTGCAAGGTTTTAGAGCCCATAAAAAATCACTTTTCAGTATTGTTATCACCCCTCATGTTGCCAAAATACAACACATTGCTAAACTTTAACATACCTTCCCTGCATTTTTACTCCACCAGCTTAGTGCTAACTTTTTCAATATGCATATCTTGCAGCAATTTGAACCGGCTTTCTTGTGTCCTGAAAAACCCTGGCATAAACTTTGCTCGATTTTCAAATACTTTAACTTTGCCGGGAGGGCTGTCTGAAAATCCGGAGGAGGAGAAGTAGGAAAGCCCCCTTGCGGACGCAACCAGGGTTAAAAAAACCTAAAAAAGTAACCCTGTTAAATATAGATTGCGTTTGGTTCTGGAGCTGGCCAGGAGGAGGCAGCTCCTTTTTTCTGCGCAAAATATCATAAACACTTTCCTGGTTTAATTTTCCTGCATGTATCTTATAATCTAACGCTATGAATCGAGCGATTTATAGGATTATAGATGCCAATTTCAATCGCGCACGCGAAGGCCTGCGCATAGCGGAAGAATTCTGCAGATTCGCCCTGAACAATGAACCCCTCAGCAGTCGCTGTAAACAGCTCAGACATCAATTAAGCTCCGCGGTCAGCAGACTCGATATGCAAAGGCTTATTACTGCTCGTGATACCGAAAACGACATCGGCTGCGGAATAGACGTTGCCAACCAGATGAAACGAGGCGGATTCGAAGACTGCGTCACTGCCGGCTTTGCAAGAACCACCGAGGCCTTGAGAGTTCTTGCTGAGGCTGCCGCAACCATAGGTGCAGCTACAGCCGGTACATTTGAACAGCTTCGCTACGACTGTTATGTGCTCGAAAAAGATATAGTGCTTTTTGGCTTTAGTGCCTTAAGATTCAGAAAAGTAAGGCTTTATGGCATCATTACTGTTGAGAGCTGTCCGGATGCGATGGCTGTCGCAAAGGCTGCGGCAGAAAATGGGGCCGATTGCCTGCAGTTGCGCTCCAAAAAAACAACCGACGCCGACTTCCTTGCACTGGCCAAAAGCCTTGTTGATTTATGCAAACATCACAACGTAATAAGCATAATCAACGACAGGGTGGACATTGCTGTCGCAGCACAAGCTGACGGTGTTCACCTGGGGCAGGATGACCTGCCGCTTGAGGAAGTTCGCAAATGTCAACTCAGACCTTTAATTATGGGAATAAGCACACATTCAATGGATGAACTTACAAAAGCAATCGAACAGATGCCGCACTACGTAGGGTTAGGTTCAGTTTTTTCAACAGATACCAAACAACAGGTTAAAGTTGCCGGTCTTGAGTATATAGCCAAGGCAATTCAGTTTCTCAAAGACAAACCTGTAGAAGCTGTTGCAATCGGCGGCATCAATCCGGAAACGATTGAAAAAGTCCTGCAGTCCGGCGCAAGAAGAATCGCGGTCTCTTCGTGTATCTGCAAGGCTGAAAATCCAGGCCAGGTGTGCAGAAAACTTAAGCAAAAGATTTTACAATACTGCCAGGACTAAATTACAAAAACAAGCAGAAGCCCGCTGTAAGTCTTTTATCCTGCAAAAGCTATATACCTGCCAACCAAAAGAGTTATCCACCTTTTCGTGCAACCTTTAAAAATTAACGGTTAGACAAACTTTAAACCCTCGCTAAATTCATTAACATACTAATCGGTATGCCGACAAAGAGGGCTAACTAAATGGCACATTCTTAAGTGTATATTAAAACACAAGTTACAGAAACAATTATCGGTCCTGATTTTAAAACCGCTCAGCTTCACTAAAAGACATATGCAATTTCATTATTTTCTCTGCTCTGCGCAAGGTATTCATCTTAACACCACGATAATGTTATCAACATCCCATCCACAAAATTAAAGACTTATCTTTTCGCAAATAAATGTCCCCATCAACAACATAGTGTCAAAAAAAGACTTTGCGTTTATAGTGGTTATTTATACCGAAATTATTATATTAAATGAGCCTTCGCCAGCTCAGGTGTTAATTTCGTTACTGTAAGTTTGTGCCGACCTTGTCGGCGTTTTGATATGCATAAAAATCTAAATAAAGGACCAGTGGATGGAATCAGGCACAAAAAAAAGATTAAGTCAGGCCCTGAAAAACAAAAGCAGATTTATCATTGTTGCTGAACTTGCCGGAGGACCGAATTTCAGTTATGACCCCATTAAAAAATTCCTCCAGGCTCACAGGGAAAACGGCGGCAAAGACATACCTGCCGACTTTGATTTTGTCGGCATAACCTGCCCTCAGAGTCCGGGCGGAGCAGCCAATCTCGAACCTTCCGACGTTCACTATTTTGTAATAAGCAACAACCTGCTTGGCGAACTGGATTTTATCCCCCATGTAAGCTGCAAAGACATGAACAAAGACGGCATTATAAGTCTTTTAAATACTCATAAATCCGCCGGCGTTGAAAGTATTTTTGCCCCGACAGGCGACAAACCCACAGCAGCAAAAGGCGTCTTTGAACTGGAATCAATAGGTCTGCTCAATTTGATTACCAGTTTAAACAACGATGCTATCATGAAGGCAAAGCCTGAGGCCCTTCAGTCCGTGCCGCGGTTTTTCCCGGGCGCTGCCGTTTCACCATTCAAATACAACGAAGAGTCTCAAATGCAGCAATATTTCAAAATGGAGAAAAAAATAGTATCCGGCGCAAAGTTCCTGATAACCCAGGTCGGGTGGGACTGGAAAAAAAGCACTGAACTGATGCGATATCTTGCCCAGCAAAAACTTGATATCCCTGTCATTGGAAATGTTTATCTTCTCAGCACAATTACGCCTGCTCCGAGACTGATGCACGATATAAAGCTGCCCGGCTGCTTCGTCAGCGACGAACTTTTTGAAAAGGTCTGCAGTGAAAATGTTGACAAGCACATCGAGCGGGCCGCCCAGCAGGTTGCTATGTATAAATCCATCGGTGCCGCCGGTGTTGATGTCGGAGGCGTTCCTGCTTATGAAATGTTTATAAAGATACTCAAACGTGCTGCCGAAATCGGCGACAACTGGCAACAGTTCAAGGACAATCTCTGCTGGCCCGCCAAAGAGGCTTTCTATCTGTATGACGATGCCGGCAACAGAACAAAAAGTGCAAAATTTAAAAAGACTCTCAACCAGTGTTTCTTTAATTTTATGCACGCTGCGATTCTTGACCCGCAGTATCCCGGCTTTGGCGCGTTTAAAAAAACAATGAAGTTTCTCGGCGCAGAAAAAGGCAAAGGTTTCGTCTACAAAACTTTTACAACAGCAGAAAAGGCAATCAAATACTGTCTGTTTGACTGTGAGGAATGCGGAGATTGCTATCTTCCTGAAAATTTCAGTCTGTGCACAATCGGCGGATGCGAAAAGGGAATGGACAACGCACCCTGCGGAGACTCAACTGCTGACGGCAGATGCGGAAATAACCTCGACATAGTCTGCATCGGCGACCGTATCTACAAAGCTGCAGCAGCCCAAATCGGAGGCCTTGAAAAACTTAGAAAAATCATCAACAAGTCCAGAAAGTCCGAACTCGAGCACACCGCCTCGATACTCAATTACCTTTTTGGCAAAGACCATACTGAGAAAAGCCCACTTATCGGCGTAGGAGAACTCGTCCATGCTTCAATACCGAAAACAGGCCAGATTATGAAACACCTCCATGCCCTGGGCGAAAAGGCCTTCGAAGAGCCAAGTCCGCAGCTTGATTATATAAAAGCCCTGATAGAATCACAGGCTGCTGATGGTGCCGATTACATCGCAGTCAACATCGACCAGTTCGGAGAATCGGACCCCGCTTTTGCCGTAAAACTGATAAAAGAATATGTAAAACTGGTCCGCAAATACGCCAAAAGCGTGCCGGTTTGTATCGACAGCAGTGACGATAACGTGCTGATTGCAGGCCTGAAGGAATGGTACAACACCAGCGAAAAAGCCGCACCGCCGCTTATAAACTCCATAAAAATCTACACGATTGAAAAAATGATGCCGCTTAAAAAACATTTCGATTACAAACTCATCGGTCTGCTCCTGAGCGAAGGAAAGGCAACAGACCCCAGTAAAACCGACACCGTTGACGACCTTTACGGGCTGGCAAAAACAATTTACGACGCCGCCGTGAACAAATACGGCTTTAAGCCCGAAGAAATTTTCTTTGATTCTACCGTATTTCCGCTGGCAATCGACCTGCCGATGCAGCCGGGCGTGCCCAGCTTCACTTACCGAACCTTCAATGCAATCAAACGGATAAAGACTGACCCGCAACTGAAGAAATGCCACTTCTCGCTGGGCGTTACCAACAGTGTGCGCGAGCTGCCCGGCAGAAAAATCGGCGTCGCACGAGCATACGCCGAGGTGGCCATGCGGTATGGTCTGGATGCTGCAATTTTGAACGTCTCTCACCAGTTCGGCCTGAAACCTGCGGACGCTGAGCTTGTTAAACTTGTCGAAGCTTATGCGAATATGGACGGCTCAGAAGAAAACCTCAATCACGCAATGAAACTTATGGGCCAGTTCTGCGCAAAGAACCGAAAGGCTGTCTCCTGAAACTACTATATCCTCTGCAGAACTTCCGACACGCTTAACATTGAATCCTGTCTTCTGCAGCACTGCTCAAAAAATGCCTCAAGCCGGGTCTCGAAGGTCACATCTTCAGAACCGTCGAAACTCACATTAAGTATCGGCATATTTCCGCAGTCTCCGGCTATCTGCGGCGTTATACTGCTGACAATCGTGGAAGGCATACAACTAAAGGGCATTACATTCACCACACCTGCGCAGCCTTCGTGGAAAAACTCAACCGTCTTGGCGACGCTTAAAATTGCCTCGCCTTCGAAAGAATCATCCATATACGGCCTGCTGCAGCGCAGAAGCTCTGTTATCTTACAGTCCGTCAATTTGCCGAATCTTTTTTCAAGCGGCGAGGCAAGCGATTTTTCTATCCTGTGCTCCAGAAAATCCGTCATAAGATTAACAAGATAGTTTTTGATTTCGCCGTTTCTTTTTGCCGCAGCAAGCCTTGTAAAGTTTGTGTAATAAATCCATTCCGCAAGCGAAGCAAGCGAGCAGGCCGCTCCAAGCTCTTCAAGCCGTTTTATTGTATTATTATTGGCGAATGGATGATTCCTGACATAAATCTCGCCCACTATACCAATCCTGGGTTTGCGAACGGTATAATCAAACTCAATCTGAGAAAATTTCTTCGCAATGTCGGCCATAAGTTTCTTTCTCTGCCCCAAAGAAACTCTGTTTTCCGCTGCTTTTATCCAAAACTCCAGACTCTCATCGTAAATCTGCCGAATAGCCTTTTTATCTTTTGCAAAGGGGCGTACCTTCAACCGCAGTTTGCCCATAAGGTCAATGCCGACCATTGCAACCCAGGCATCGAGCATAAATCTTGAACGTCTCTTGTCTGTCGAACCGGCAAACTCTTCATAAAAACTTGTGTCCTGATTCGGTGAAACAATCATCGCTTCGTCCAGACCGGCATAGCCAAGCACAAGCCTTTGCAGACAGTTGTA
This sequence comes from Phycisphaerae bacterium, assembly GCA_041478555.1. GTDB lineage: Bacteria > Planctomycetota > Phycisphaerae > Sedimentisphaerales > UBA12454 > JAPLMW01. The sequence continues at coordinate 55,461 of JBGOWI010000006.1, read as the reverse complement.
CAGCCCAAGTCTGCACGGTCCGGAGGTGGAAGGCATAAAAAATGCGCTCTTTGCCGGGTCAAAATCTTTTCTCTGTGCGACAGCAAGCATATCACCGGTTGTTATCGCACATGGCAGGCACTCCTTGCCGGTTGTAAATCTTCTGCCGATAAGCAATCCTTCTTCATCGGCACATTTCATAACCTCCGCATCTCTGCCGTGAGCCTTCATGGCCGCGGCCATTCCGTAGGAACAATCGCTCATATAAGGAATAAATATCTTGCGATTACCGATTGTCTGTGCAGTTTTGACTGTCTCAATCCTTGTTATCTCCTTCGGTTTGTAAGACTTGAGGCTGTCGAGAAAAGCCTCAAGCCTCGTAATAAGTCCCGCATCGGCAGAGTGCTCATCCAGTTCGAGAAACAGACAGGGCTTATCTGCCATGATGTCCCTGAAGAACGTCATCAGAAAAGAATCAGGTCCGCAGCTGAAATTCGACAGATATACCGCGAACAATCGCTTGTCTCTTTTTATAATTTCAGCGGTACGCAAAATTCTTTGGCCCCAGCCCCAGTAAATCCTGCTGTGCAAATCTTCATCGCCGATTGGTGCATCAGTAACAGAAAGCATATCCATTGGTATCATATCGACCCCCAGCTCGGCGAGCTTATCAGCAAGACGCAGATTTATCTGAGAATCACAGCCGTTATAAGGCCGACCGATAAGCACAAACAGCCTGCCTGTGTCTGGGGTCGAAGACAGTATCTGGTCACCTTTTTCAATAAGGCTCTTTTCAAAAGCTTTTTGCGCCGTGAGGGCTTCTTGGAGCGCCTGTTTGGCAGGAGCCGGTTTTATTTTCAACTGTGCCGCAAGCTTCACAAAACTTTTCAGCAGTTCTTTTCGGCCGTCGCCAAACCGTATAACAGGTGAAAGTATTTTGCTGGCGCCCAGTTTGTGGACAAATGCCGCTTTTACCTGATACGGCAGAGACTGAACATAAGGACAGAGCTTCGATGTCCTGTTCAGCTCAAAAGAGTTTTCAAGAGTTACAATGCTCGGCAGAAAGATATAGTCAACTTCCTGCTCAATAAGTTCTGCAATGTGTCCGAAAGCGACTTTAACCGGAAAACAAGGCTCTGCTGTAATTGATTCAATACCTTTTTTCACGGTTAACCTGCCGGTCGGCGAAGTTATAAAGGGGTCAAAGCCCAGACTTTTGAAAAACACACTGAACAAGGGCAGATACTGCCAGTTTACAAGAGCCATCGGTATGCCTATTTTCTCTTTACGTAAACCGGCGGCCGGTTCGTCAAGCTGCGCAAAACGCCGCAGTATTTGCGAGCGGTATTCAAAAGCAGGTGCGGTTTTTTTACGTTTTTTCGCCTTTGATACATTATACCTGTCGCATCGCGAACCGTAATATAACGGTTCACAGCCGGGTAAACTGACCTTTTTGATTTCACAGTTGTTCGAGCAATGTTCACAGGCGAAGGTCTCCACTTCATATTCAATCTTAATAAGATTTTCAAAGCCTCTGAACCTGCTTGAAACAATCGCGTTTTTCTCTCTTTGCTTTTTCATATAGTCTGCGGCAATTGCAGCAGCGCCGAGTGCTCCGGTTACTTCATGGTGGTCGGGCACGCGAACAGGTTTGCCGAGTACTTTTTCAAATGCCGCCCAAACAGCCTTGTTAAACGCTGTTCCTCCCTGGAAACAGATATTGTCACCAAGTTTCCTCCTGCCCACAATACGATTGAGATAATTGGCTACTATCGAATAGGCAAGACCAGCAACCAGGTCCTTTGTCTGGGCGCCCTGCTGCTGATAATCGAGCAGGTCGGATTCCATAAACACGGTGCATCTTTCGCCGAGCCTTATGGGCTCTGCACTTTGAAAAGCAAGAGCAGCAAATTCATCTTTTATGCTTATGCCGAGCCTTTCCGCCTGCTCTTCAAGAAATGAGCCTGTTCCCGCAGCACATGCGTGATTCATTTCAAAATCAACAACAACGCCGTCTTTAAGGGCGATGAACTTGCTGTCCTGCCCGCCGATTTCAAAGATTGTATCAACCACAGGACAAACAATGACAGCACCGGTTGCCTGAGCGGTTATCTCGTTTATCACAATATCGGCACCTATAAAATCTCCCGTCAGATACCTGCCCGAACCTGTCGTTGCAGCGCCTTTTATTTCAACCCGGCCGGAAAGTTCTTCCGCGACCATCTGTAAGCCCCTTTTGACCGCCTCAAGCGGCCTGCCTGCCGTCATAAGATAAGCCTTTGCAAGAACATTGTTCTGACTGTCAGCAACAACGACATTTGTGCTTATACTGCCGACATCGACGCCGAGATAAGCCTCAATTTTTTCTTTGCTGTCCGCCGGCAGCCTGCAGATATTCCCCTGCGGCGCAGTGAAAAAAGGTTTTGAAAGAGCCTCCCTGCGCGGGGCATTTTCAAGAATTCCTGTCTGCGAATTAAGATACTCATATAGGCCGTCGATTTTTAATTTGCGGTCTTCTTTATTTACGGCTTGCGCCGCCAATATTGCCCCGATTGCTCCTGTAAAGAAATGCTCTTTGGGAACTATGAGCTGGTCGGTCTGTAGTTCGAGTGCCTGTTCGATTGCACGAACCACCCCTGCATTGGCCGCTACACCGCCGGTAAAAATTATCGGCTTTATAAATTCTCCGCCCCTGCCGAGATTGCTCTTTAAATTCCTGGCAAGCGCAAGACAGAGCCCTGCGATTATTTCTTCAGTGGGAGTGGCCTGCTGCTGGAGATGAATCATATCGCTCTTGGCAAAGACAGAACATCTGCCGGCAAGGGTTGGAACGTTTTTTGCCGAAAGTGCCATTTTCCCGAATTCATTCTCAATATCAACACCCAGCCGTTGTGCCTGCTGGTCAAGAAAAGAACCTGTCCCTGCCGCACAGACACTGTTAAGTGCAAAATTCGCCAGGGTCAGCCGGCTGTTTTCGGTCTTCAAGAAAATCAGCTTGCTGTCCTGGCCACCCATTTCAATTACCGTTGCCTGGCTGAAATGCGGATACAATTGTGCAATCGCCACGGCCTGAGCCGAGACTTCATTGATATAAGGAATCTCAAGCAGCGATGCTATAAGTCTCGAGGCTGAACCTGTAGCGGCGGCAAATTCTATCCTGTCCTGACTAATTACATTAAAAAGCTCCTCGAATTGCGATACAAGCGTTTGAACACCCCTGCCTTTTGTGCGCTTGTAGCTGCTGTAAACAATTTGCTGCTGCCCATCAAGCACAACAACATCAGAACTCGTTGAACCCACATCAATGCCAAGATAAAAACCGTCCTTGCCCTTAACCGGTTCAAGTTTGCGAACAGGCACCGAGGTCCAGCGAGTTTTTTCAGATGATTGTTCCCTTGGCCGCATTTTCAACCTTTTCAAAGTCGAATAAGCCGGGGCGTATTATATCTGCGATTGGAGAATATTTCAATCTTCAGGTTTCCTCCGTAATCTGTTTGCAATCTTCACCACATCAACCATTTGTGCAACATCATGAACTCTCACAATCGAAACTCCCGCTGCCGCCGCCAAGGCAACCGTTGCAGCCGTACCGAATATTCTTTCCTTTGGCGTCTTTTTGCCCGTTAAAGTACCAATAAAACTCTTTCTGCTTGTGCCAAGAAGCACTCTATAGCCGCTGCTTGCAAAAACATCAATGCTGCGCAGAAGCTCTATATTATGTTCCGGTGTCTTGCCAAAACCTATGCCCGGGTCAATAAATATTTTTTCTTTCTCAATGCCTGCTTTTTGAGCAGCCCTGGCTCTTTGAAGCAAATAGTTGAGCACTTCACCGACGACATTTTCATATTTCGGCTCAATTTGCATCATGCCGGGACTGCCCTGCATGTGCATTAGTATCACAGGCACCTTTTTTTCTGCTGCCCATCCGGCTGTTTTTTCATCGCTTAGCGCGGTTACATCATTTATTATCACTGCGCCCGCATCGAGAGCGGCTTTTGTAACCTCATAATTTTTGCTGTCGATGCTTATAGGAATTTTTATTTTCGCTGCGAGCTTTTCAATTATCGGCACAGCCCTTTTTATCTGTTCTTTGGCAGTTACCGCTTCTGAGCCGGAGCGCGTGGACTCTGCACCGATATCAATTATGGCTGCCCCATCTTCAGCCATTTTTATACTGTGTTCGACGGCTTTTTCGGTATCGAAAAAATCTCCGCCGTCGCTGAACGAATCGGGCGTTACATTCAGAACACCCATCACAATACAGCCGGCGGAAAAATCGAGTTTCCCGCCCGGCCAGATTAAAATGTCAGGATTTTTATTTCTCGCCATTTTGAAATTACTTCTGCTTAAAACCGAGTTCCACAAGAACCTTTTCGAGTTTTTTATCCTTTACGGAAACCACGGTATTCTGAAATTCCCTGCGGGTATGATAATTTCTCCGCAGAGTATCAAAATACGCCCCGCGTTTTTCAGCAGGTTCTTTAATTATCTGTCTCAACGTCTGGTCGTCCTTTTTTATATCATAGAGCATATTCACAGCTGAAAGTAACGGATTTTTTTCGTCTTTGCCGATAATAATTCGCTCAATCTGCGGGGCGGGGAGAAAATCTTCGATGCGGAACTTCGGCTCAATATCAAAAAACTTGCAGAACGCATCATAAATCATAATCATTCCGGCAACTTTGCCGTCATAAGAATAACCCGCAATATGCGCGGTGCCGAAATCAACCAAACTGACAAGCTCAATATCGATATTCGGCTCATTTCCCCAGACATCCAGGACGCAAGCCTTTATTTTGCCGGCAGTTACAGCTTTTTTTAAAGCCGGCGTATCGGCTGCCCTGCCGCGGGAGGTGTTGATAAAAATTGCTCCCGGTTTCAAGGATTTAAAAAACTTCTCATCAGCCAGATGATAAGTTTTATCTATTCCTTCAGAGACGAGCGGAACATGAAGCGTTACAATGCTGCAATCAAAAATTTCCTCAATCGGCCGATATTTTTCGTCGCCCGATTGTCTCTTTAGCGGCGGGTCGTTTAAAACAACCTTCATTCCCAGCGCCTTGGCCTTTTTTTCAACCCTGCTCCCGACATTGCCCACACCGACAATACCGATTGATTTTTCAGCAATATCAAATTTATATTTGTCGGCCAGATTTAAAAGTGCAGAAACTACATATTCAGCCACTGAGTTTGCATTTGAGCCGGGAGCTGAGGCAAAACCGATATTTTTCCCCGCAAGATAATCGAGGTCGACGTGTTCAAAGCCGATTGTCGCAGTGCCCACAAATTTTACATTTGTACCCTCAAGCAAATCTCTCCTAACCTTTGTTATGCTGCGAACAAGCAAAGCATCGGCGTCTTTTAAAATTTCAGGCGTAATCCTTCGGCCGCCAAGTGTCAAAACAATCCCTGCCGAGCTGAAGCATTTTTTTACAAAAGGTATATTCTCATCTGCGACAATTTTCATAAATATCCCGCTCTGGTAAAGTTCGACTAAAACTTATCTGCAGACTCTTACCGCCAGATATTATATATAATATTAGCTTCGATTCCAGTGGCGATTTTCAGATGAACAACTGGTAAATCTGTTGAAACTTTATACCGGATTTGCGGTAACGGCTGTTTTCGTGTCAGGGCATTGCTTTTCTGCAGCAAGCGCCAAAGCTAATTCTTCGGTTAATCTTTCAACAAGTACCTTGACCGGCACGATTTCATTACACCGGTAAGCGTTGGAGCCGGCAAATACGAAAGATTCGTCCATTTTCCCCTTTGCCGCATTTGCCAGAACTTTAGCTATACAATATGGCGCTTTGTCAGGCTCACAGGTCCTCAGACACTTATAACTGCATCTGAAAGGCATAGTTAGGCCTTGTTTGATTTTTTCCACAAAGCTGCTGTTGATAACTCTCCCCGGCAATCCTACGGGGCTTTTAATAATTGTTATATCGTCCGGACCTGCATCTAAATAAGCCTGCTTAAAGTTCTGATGAACGTCGCACTCATCAGTGCATACAAATCGAGTTGCCATTTGAACTCCTGCCGCACCTAATCTGAGAAAACGAGCAATATCTTCGCCGTCAAAAATTCCTCCCGCTGCAACCACAGGTATCTTAGGCTCAAATGAATTAGCAAGAGCAACTACATCCTCGACTATCTGCTCAAGCTTCGGCGCAGTATCATCAGCTAAACTCTCAAAAGAATATCCCAAATGACCGCCCGCTTTAACACCTTCGACAATTACGGCATCCGGCAGTTTGCCGTATCGGCCTTTCCATCTTCTGCAAATAAGCTCAAGAGCCTTGGCCGATGAAACGATTGGAACAAGTTTAATATCTCTTCCGTTAAGAAATTTGGGCAAATCCAGCGGCAGGCCCGCACCGCAAATTATCAAATCCACCTTTTCCTCGACCGACACCTTCACAAGGTTCTCATAATCGGCAAGAGCAACCATTATATTGACGCCGATTATTCCTTCGGTAAGGCTCCTGGCTTTTCTGATTTCGCTTCTTAAAGATTCTCCATTAAAAGTTACAAAATCTATGCCCTGGTAATTTTCAAACAGGCCTATTCCCGTACTGGCAATAATCCCTGCACAACCGGTATTGGCAACAGCAGAGGCAAGATTTGCCCCCGATACCCTGATACCCATTCCGCCTTGTATTATCGGCGGGTAAATTCCCAAATTCCCTATTTTTAGAGTGGGTATGCCATTTTTGTACATAAGCATCTCAATTAAAAAAGGTTAACACTATAAGAGAAACGGCTATAAAGATATGTATATAAATTAATATTGCTGTCTGTCGGCATTCCTTGCAATGCCGGATTAAACAACCATTTCAACTTAATACATATTGCAGGCTATACTAACACCATCATGGGGCACGAACAACATATATCTTTTTTACGGAATATATTTAACTGTTGAGTTCAAAGCCCGCAATTTTTTCATTGCAGTCAGGGCAACAACTGTTTTTGATTTTGTTTTTAGCTACATAAAACCCTTCGCGCTCAATCAACAAATGCTGACACTTCGGGCAGTAAGTATTTTCCGCCTTTTGCGTTCTCAGATTGCCGATATAAACATATCTCAAGCCTGCGGCCTTTGCGATATCGAAAGCTCTTTGCAAAGTGGATGCCGGTGTCGGCGGCGTATCGGAATACTTATATTGAGGATAAAACCTGCTCACGTGCCAGGGGATGTCTGCCCCACAGGTTTTAACAAGAAACTCCGCAATCTGCTTAAGCTCCAAATCAGAATCGTTCGCACCGGGCACAACAAGAGTCGTTACCTCAATCCATATCTTTGTATGATTGGCAATGTAATCAATCGTATCAAGCACAGGTTTTAATTTCGCCTTACAGAGATTCTGATAGTAATCCTCGCTGAAGGATTTTAAGTCAACATTTATCCCGTCAAGCCAGCCGGCGGCAAAATCAATCGCTTCCTTTGTCATAAAGCCGTTGGAAACAAAAACATTGGCAAGTCCTTTCTGTTTTGCAATTTTCGCACAGTCGGCTGCAAGCTCCATAAAAACAGTAGGCTCGGTATATGTGTATGCCATGCTTCTGCAGTCCGTCTTAAGTGCAAACTCCACGATTCCGGCAGGTTCAAGTGCCTGGCCGTCAATCTCGCCCTCTTCTATTGCCTGTTGACTTATCTGCCAGTTCTGGCAGAAAACACACTGAAAATTGCAGCCGGGTGTCGCTATGGAAAAACTTTTGCTTGCGGGCTGGAAATGAAACAAAGGCTTTTTTTCAATCGGGTCGGGGTTTGCCGAACAAAGTTTGTGATAATTAAGCGAATATAATTTCCCACCGATATTTTTGCGAACGCGGCAATGCCCCAGCAAGCCATCGTTTATCAAACATCGCCAGTTACAAAGATTGCAGCGAACCTTCTTATCACCAAGCGACTGATACAAAACGGCTTCTTTAAGGTCTTTTGGCTCATTTCCCATAACATTATTGTAAAATAAGCCGGAAAAATTACAATGATTATCGATTTTCTATTTAGCCCCTTGATTTTTACCTGCCTCAGGCGGACATCAAGGGGTTCGCCTGTCCCGCACCTATTTGATATTCTGTCTATTTCCATATATATCATTATAAAAGAATAGGTGCGGGGTCGATTTTCCCCGCCCCCATGAAGTGCGATAGTTTACCCTGTGAGATATTTACCCTAAGAAATACCTTAGGCTGTCTCTTCTGGAATACCTTTGGACTACTTCCAACGAATATAATTGCTATCTCATCAGGGCATCTCACGGAAATCCTCGTCCAATTCAATGCATAAGTAATGGTTCACCTGACCTATACGATCGCTGCGAATACAGATTCCCAGTGCATCTAATAGTTAAGCTATTTTCCTAAAAAACGACTCCCTAAAGATACGAAGCCATTCTAAATAATGGTCCTCTCTTGAACCCACAAAGGTGTTCAGATGCTGCAATTCTTTCACATCTATAAAAAATTCAAATTTTGACAAATCTTTCATGTCAAAATCTATTGGATTATTGTGTGCGACCTCATTTCTTCTCTGGTTCAGCCAGACAAGGAAATCATACATCTTCTTATCAATAATATCTATAGCATGAGATAAGATTAGTATTCTTTTTGTACTATCACCGGTTATTGAACGACATAATATCCCATTCTTCAATCTTTCATTAACCTTTGACTCTAAAGCAATCTCAATGTCGGATACCAGAACTATCAGCTCTATTTTGATGTTATCGGAATGGTGATTCATTTTACTTGGCCCAACTAACATTACGCATCACAATTTCCATCAATTTTATCCTGCCATTATACTAATATCAACCGATTAAAAAATTTTCCGCCTCCGGCGACTCGGCCAAAATCCTCTCTCTTCTCTTTTAAAATAGTTAAACGTTCCCTATTTATTCTTTAACTTCACTAATTTTAAATACTACTAAAGCTGAATCATTTTTATTGTCATCTGTCCCCAACATTCCTATTACTAGTAAAATATTAAATCTTTGTTTTATTTTATCACCATTTATGTCTTCATAATTGACTGTTGTGAAAATTGGCGGGAATGTCATTGTGTCTAATTTAGACTTGTTATTAGACCTCATGGCAGAAATATAATCCATATACTTTCCAAATCCTGCAATATAATATGATGGAATAGTGATTGTTGTTTTATATCTGCTAATACCAACTGGCACAGCCTCGATTTTTTGTGTTTTTTGGCTATCTACATTATGAGAAGAATCCCCTAAACTCATAAAGCCACTTTCTTTTTTAAATCCAAATGACTTTTGAGGATCTAAGGCAAATTGTTTAATAGTATTTATAAAGTCTTCTTCATCAAGTTCCCAATTTATGGATACATTAATAGCAGGCCCTGTGCCATAATTAAAAAGACTTAATCTTAATCTGTATGAATCTTCTCCTTCCCATTTCCAATGGTTTACCTCGCGTAAGCAATTATAATAATTTTTTGAGAGAATTTTTAAAACTGGTGTTGAAATAGCCTTTCTTTGCTTCCTCATTTCTAATACCATAATGATACTAGCTATAGATGTAAGTAATGAGGCTATGGCGGCTATGACAGCAATTATGATGGCAGTATTCATATTATTCTATAACAACTTTCCATTTAACATTTATTTTAAATAGTGGCTGTTTACCTATTTTTTATTTTCTGCTGTTGCTTCCTCAATGCTTGTCCGCCTCCGGCGGATCTATCAAAATTCTACTCTTTTTCTTCTCAAACTCAACGATAAAATTCCCCGTTTGAACTATCTGTGTAATCTGGAAATCTGCGGTTAAAAACGGTGCCGTAACCGTGTTTTGTTTCAACGAGGCACAGTTATTGTGCCGCAACGAAAAGCAGAAAAGCTGAACGCAGAAATGTATTTCGAGTACGGCTTACTGCTTTGAGTAAAAGGCCATTTGCAAAATGGACTTGTTGAAACAAACTGTGTTAATCTGTGTCTAAAAAAATCCTCTGTGTTCTCCTGAACTCTGTGGCTAAATTGATTTAGTCTTCGTGTCCTTCGTGAGCTTCGTGGTAAAAATTATAACAAGTCGAATGCCTCCGCCAGGACCTTAATCGGATGCTCGACTTTCCTGCCGGTCAATTGTTCTATTTGCATTTTACACGCTGAACATTCGGTAAGGACTATATCTGCGCCTGTTTCTTTTATTTTGTCGGCAAGTTTTTTACCTATTTGCATCGAAAGGTCATAATTTTTCTTTTGCATACCAAACGTGCCTGCTATTCCGCAGCAGGAGCCGTCAAGCTCTTTTACATCAATTCCCGCAAGCTGTTTTAAAACCTCTATTGACGCGCTCTTCCTGCCGAGGGCAATAAGATGACAGGGTGTATGATGAACGAGTCTTTCCGCAACTCTTGCAGTGGGTTTCTTCAATTTACCTGCGTCTGCAAGACTGTTTAGATAATCAAAAAGCTCAAATGTATTTTCCGAAACAATCTTTGCGTCAGGGCTATCGACAAAAAACCGTAAATCTTCCTTGAGACACAAAGCGGCGCTCGGCTCAGAGCAGATAATTTTGTAACCCTGCTTGGCGGCCTCGGAAAGATATTTGACGTTATATTGAAAATCTCTTTTGCTCGTTTTTATATCGCCGTAAACAACGGCCGGCAGCGGCACAGGCCTTTGTTTGGGAACAATCACCTCGATATTATTATGCCTCAAAAACTTTATAACAGCAAAACCAAGTGAATGGTCATTGTAATTGACAAATGTATCAATAAGGTACGCTGCCTTATCAACAGGATTTTGTAGTTTCGGCTGCCGGGCCAGATATTTATTTGCCTTTTTCAAAAAAGTCGAAAAGCCGAATTCCGGCATTACTCTTCTACTATCAATGCCTGTCAGTCGCTGCATAGCCCATCTGACCGGCGCAAGATTCATAAAAACATTGCTCACCGGCGCAAAAACAGAGGCAAGCATACTCATATATCGATTAGCAGCTAAAACTCTTGCAGCCTGACTTAGCCCGCGCTTTTTTACAAGTCTTGCGCGGACTTCCATTACCATTTTTGAAACATCCACTCCAGAGGGACAATCGACCACACAGGCCTTGCAATTCAGACAGGTCGCAAGAATCTCTCTGAAACGCTCCGATTCAAAATCCTGCTCTGTCAGAATCCCCTTTACCCAGGCAGCAAGCAGATTTGCCTTTGCACGCGAGCTGAACATCTCGTCGCCGGTTGCCCGAAAAGTCGGACACATACGCAGAGCAGATTCGGTGCTTCGGCATACCCCGCAGCCGCTGCACAACAGAAGCTCAAATTTAAACTCGTCCGGCTCGAATTTGAGCTCCGTCTTTACTTTCTCATCGGTGATTTTTCTGTCCGCCCTCAGGTTTTGTGTCATCACATCAGGATTGTCATTTATTATTTTGCCCGGATTAAGGATGTTTTTCTCGTCAAAGATTTTTTTTATCTGCCTTAGAATCTCATAATATTCATTGCCATATTGTTTCCTGATAAATGCCGCTCGCACTAAGCCGTCAGCATGTTCGCCGCTTATCGAGCCGCCCAGCGACCAGGCAAGCGAAAAAACCTCATTTGCAATGTCGGTCATCTTCTTTACATCTCCGCCGCTGGATAAATCCAGATAAGGCCTTACATGCAGTTCGCCGTCCCCCGCATGGCCGTAATAGGTCATATCAACTTCATGTTTTCTGCCGATTTCTTCCAGACCCTTGACGTACTCGGCAAGCCTTGCGTTATCCACAGAGACATCTTCAATAAAAGGTATCGGCTGTTTTAAGCCTTTGGCTCTGCTCAAAAGAGGCACCGCGTCCTTGCGGCACTTCCACAATCTCTTCTGCACAGCAGGGTCAAAAACGGTTACTCTGTCGAAAGCAAGAATGCCGACTGCCGATATGGTTTTTTCAATTTTCTCCTTAACTTCCTGCGATGTTCGGCCGGTATGCTCAACAAGAAGACTTGCAGCAGAAACAGGATTGAGAATGTCTCTGTACTGCTCAAATGCATCTCTTGCAATTTTAATCAGTCTGCCGTCCATCAGTTCACATGCTGATGCGCCGCTTTCAACAATCGGCAGCACGGCAAGAGCCATCTTTTCGAGCGAACCAAACTCAAGCTGCACCACAGCGCTAACCTGTGGCACATCAACCGTCCGCAGCGTAATTTCAGTAAAAACCGCCAGCGTTCCTTCCGAACCTGCCAGCAGTTTCGCCATATCTATCCTGCCATTATGAACAACACCGGCGATGTTGTAGCCGCTGTGATTTCGCTTTGTCCTTGGCTGGGCCTTTTGGATAACCGAAATATTTGAGCTTAAGAGTTCGAAACAATCTCGTGAAATCCGCGATAAAGCCGGCTCAAAATTATTTAAAAATTCAACAACCGAGCCGTCTGCAAGAACCGCCTTTACCTTTTCAACATACTCAGCGATATAACCATACCTGAGCGAATGGGCGCCGGTCGCGTTATTGGCAACTATTCCGCCGACTACCGCTCGATTGCCGCTCGACGGGTCCGGGCCTATCTTTCTGCCGAACCTCGACAGACAACCATTCAGCTCATCAAGCACAACGCCACTCTGACACGTAACGGTGCTGCCGTCACTACTTGTGTTGATGATTTTGTTCATAAACCGGGTCATATCAAGCATAATACCACTGGTCAAAGATTCGCCTGCAAGACCGCTGCCCGCTCCGCGAGCCACAACAGGTATGTTATTCTGATGAGCATATTTTACAACGACAGCAACATCATCCGCATTTCTCGGCGCTACAATACAAAGCGGAATTATCTGATATATACTCGCATCGGTGCTGAACGCTACGCGGGTAAAAATATCAGACAAACAATCGCCCGCTATCAATCGCGATAGTTCACTGGCAATCCGGTTTGGATTTGAAAAATTTTCGGCAGGTTTGTTCATTTAACTTCTATTATATCTCATTTCCATTATTTTGTCTATACCTGTGGCAAAGCTTTACCTCTGCCCTGCTCCTTAAATCCTCTTTTAGCAGAAAACTTTTGAAAGGCTCGTTTTTGAAACACGGGAAATTCAGCGGCGCATAATCTTCTTCTCCCGCCGCCAGCACAAATTTATCGCGCGCAAAGGCAGCGATGACTCTATTCTGCGGACTATCCGGCAGTTGAAACGATAAGGTCTTTCCATCGCTCAGTTGATATTTAGCCTGGCAATATTTTCTCCCTTTTTTGCGGTTAATACAAACGCCGATAAATCCTGACCCGTTTTTATATTTTTTATTCAGGCAATTTTGCCTCTTCGTTACAATCCGCAGGTTTTTTCTTCGGTTATCAAGCCTGTCCCTATTTCTATGGTCGATTATCTGGCCTTGTTTGGCATCCATTACAAATCGTGAAAGCGGGGTACGCCTCTGCGGCGGCTTTTGGCCAAAAATGATTACCGGATAGCCGTCGTCGATTCGCATCGCAGCAATATCTCCATTGTATTTTTTATCCGGCACTTCGTGCCGGTTGTTTATGATTTTATAATAGATGTCAGGGTCAACCTTTACTAATCGGTCTTGGATTTTGAACATCAGGTAATCTCTTTTTCTCTTATCTATTTTTTTGTCTTGAAAAGTTGAAATGATATTTTTCTCCGTGTTTCTCGGCGAACTCTGCCTATCGGGAACGCTGAGTCTGCAGAGTAAATTTTTGATTTTTAATATGTCATCCCCACTCCCCGATTACTCGAGGACAGGCTTCGCGAGGACAGGTTTTGCATTCGCATCGCGGCGAAGTCCTTCGGACGCAGACGGATTGATGTTTGATTTTTGATATTTTCCCCTATCTGCTAAATACCCAAATCTTCTTTGTGCCTTAATGCCTTTGTGGCCAAATTGTTCACTATTTGCCTAACAATATGCGTATTTTACCATATTTTTAACAAGAAGTCAAGGGAAATCCCATTTTTTTAAGTAAAAACGTGTTTTTTCTAGTTAGCCCCGTCATGCGAGAATGGCGAGGTCAGGGCCGCAGGACGTAAGTCCGCGGTATTTACTTTTTCCCTTCTTCCTGCTATAATCCCCCCGATTTCCTTGAGGAAACTAACGTTTGAAGATAAAACTTTAAAAAAATAGTTACATAAGTTGTCCCCCTGTGAAATTGAGGTCGGAAATGCCTGTAGAGGTAAAATGAGCAGCAACATATCTTCTAAAAATCAAAAAATACTTTGCACGAGAAGCGGTAATAGATGTGCAATGCCGGAATGTCGTAAGGTGTTGATTGTCGATAAAACGGAAGATGATGAGGAATCTTTAGTTGCCGTGATGGCGCACATTAAAGGCGAAAAATCAACCGCTTCCCGTTATGATTCAAATATGAGTGATTCTGAAAGGAACAGTTACGATAACCTTATATTAGTTTGTAACAACTGCCATAAAGTTATCGACGATCAACCTAATACCTATACAGTTGAGAAGTTACAAAAAATCAAAAAACAACATGAAAAATGGGTTATAGAATCAACTGAAAAAGAAATCATTAATATTACTTTTGCAGAACTTAGCGTGGTTACCAAATATTTAATCTCTGGTCAGTTTGTATCAAGTGATTCTTTAACAATCGTCCCTCCAAGAGAAAAAATCAAAAAGAATGATCTGTCCACGAGTATAGAACAACTCATAACTATGGGTATGACTCAAGTTAGGCAGGTTAGTAACTTTATTGATAAATGCCCCGATATTGAATTTGGCGAACGGCTAAAACAAGGGTTTGTTGTTGAGTATGAAAAATTAAAAAATGAAGAGGGCTTAAAGGGCGACGATTTATTTAATACCTTGCTTGATTTTGCTTCGAATAAGAGCAGCGATTTCAAAAATAAAGCGGCAGGATTAACGGTTTTGGTCTACCTGTTTGAAAAATGTGAGGTCTTTGAGAAATGATTCTCCCAACTAAACACATAAAGCTGTCAAACTCATTATTAAATGTTGGAGCAGAGATTTTAAAATACATTGATGAAGCTCAAACTGTTACTTCACTATGGAATAAAACTCGAACTATTTCTCACGTAAAAACCTTTGAAAGATTTACTCTCGGTTTAGACTTATTGTTTATGTTAGGCATAATTGATTTTAAAGAAGGTTTGCTAGTGAAGGTGAAAAGATGATTCATTCTATTAAATGCGACAAACCTTTCTTTAAAAATATTGAATTTAAGCCCGGCTTTAATGTAATACTTGCTGAGAGGAAAAAGGAATCGACTCAGAAAGATTCAAGAAACGGCCTTGGAAAATCAACACTAATTGAAATAATACATTTTTGTTTGGGTGCTGATAAGGGAGAAACATTAAAAAAACCTGAATTAGAAGATTGGACTTTTACTTTGAAATTGGATTTGGCCGGTGAAACATACTCCGTGTCTCGTAACACTGCATACCAACGCAAGATAATAATCGAAGGCAATTGCTCAGATTGGATTATAAAGCCCGAGATAGACAAGAAAACCGGCAGGCAAATAATGTCCGTTTTAGATTGGAATAAGGTTTTAGGTACTTTAATATTCGGCATTCAGGCTATGTATGATGATTTGAAATATGTGCCAACATTCAGAAGTTTAATTGCATACTTTGTGAGACGAAACGGGCAGAGAGGGGGATTTCTAAATCCATTTGAAAACCACCAGCATCAAAAAGAGTGGGATAAGCAGGTGAATAATGCTTTCTTGCTTGGGTTGGGCTGGGAATATGCCTCAAAACTTCAAGTCCTTAAAGATAGAATAAAGGTTTTAGCACAAATTAATCAAGAGGCAAAAAGTGGTATGCTTGCTCATCTGATTGGCACGGTTGGTGAAATGGAGGCGTTGAAAATCAGGTTAGAGGCACAGGCAACACAGGAAGGAGAACAGCTTGATAATTTTAAAGTTCATCCTCAATATCATAGGATTGAGGATGAAGCAAATAGTCTAACATCGAAGATACATGAGTTGATTAACTTTAATGTTGATAATAAAAGACTTCTTGAACATTACGAGGCAAGCTTAGAAGGAGAGGTTGACGCTAACCCTGAGTCTCTAACAAGGATTTATCAGGAAGCAGGATTAATATTAGCCGATGCAATAAAAAAACGTATTGAAGACGTCTTATCATTTCATGAACAGATTGTTACAAATAGAAAAGAATTTCTAATATTAGAGATAGAACGTGTTAGGAATGAGATCGCAAGTAATGAACAAAAAATACAAAATCTTTCCGATAAACGTGTGGAATTAATGCAAATATTGAAGAAACATGGAGCTTTGCAAGAGTATACTTTATTACAGAACAAACATCAGAAAACTATCGCAGAACTAAACGACGTAAAAATTAGACTCCAGAATTTAAAGAAATTTGAACAGGGTAGAAGCGAAACGGTAGTTGAGCAGGAAATAATTTACCAGC
Organism: Phycisphaerae bacterium; assembly: GCA_041478555.1. Lineage (GTDB taxonomy): Bacteria > Planctomycetota > Phycisphaerae > Sedimentisphaerales > UBA12454 > JAPLMW01. The sequence goes on along the minus strand of JBGOWI010000006.1, from coordinate 39,097 downwards.
AGGCAAATACTGATTTGAGTGAGCGGAAAATACAGAAGGAGAAAGCAATATTATTATTCAATTCTAATTCACAAGCCCTTTATTCAGTTCCAGGAATGCTATCAATTGATTTCGAAAAGACGGGGTTCAAATTTAATGTGAATATTGAACGTTCTGGAAGTCACGGCATAGGTTGTATGAAAGTATTCTGTTACGATCTTATGCTTACCCAGATATGGGCGCAAAAAGAAAAGAGTCCTGGTTTTCTTATTCATGACAGTATTATTTTTGCGGACGTTGATGAGAGACAAAAAGCCCATGCTTTAGAATTGGCCGCAAAAGAATCCGAAAGGCTCGGTTTTCAATATATCTGTACTATGAATTCAGATACTATACCGGTAAAAGATTTTAGCCAAAATTTCCAATTGGAAAAATACATCAGGATGACTCTTAGTGATGCGACTGATGACGAAGGCTTATTAGGAATAAGGTTTTAATTGTCCTTGCCTTTCCTTTCCCTGCCCGCATTTTGCATTTTGATTTTTAATTTACTTCTTCTGTCTCCTGTGTTCTGAGTTCTGTATTCTTTTTAACTTTACGCTAACCGCAAAACGATAGACGTAACGAGCCGCGCCACCGCGACTCGACTGAGCTCGTCGAAGTCAACCGATTGACGATTTTTCTTTATTTCCTTACTTCCTCGTGTCATCCGTTCTTATATCCTCAAAGGAAATCTGCAGCGATTTTAAGTCTTTATCGCTTACCTGTCCCCTGATAAATCCCTGAACAATCGGTAACGTGCTGTTTTTAATAGTATCAGCGTTGCCATCAACGAGTATCCTGCCGTTGTGCAGCATAATTATCCGGTCGCCGATTTTGTATGCGCTGCTCATATCGTGCGTTACCACTATACTCGTAACGCCAAGCTCTTTTTGAGTTTTCAAAATTAATTCATTAATTATATCCGCCCTGATGGGGTCAAGTCCGGTTGTCGGCTCATCATAAAGAATAACTTCGGGATTCAACGCAACCGCCCTTGCCAGGGCGACTCTTTTTTTCTGTCCGCCGGAAAGCTTCGCAGGAAAATAATCCTGAAAGCCGTCCATTCCCATCATCGCAAGTTTTGTTTTAACAAGCTCATCGAGTTTTGTGTGGTCTTTGATATGATGGTGCTGCCTGATTGGGAATGTAATATTTTCATAAACCGTCAGGCTGTCAAAAAGCGCTCCACTCTGGAACAAAAAACCCATCTGGGTGCGGATTTGGCCAAGTTTGCTTTCAGGCAGGTCGTCGATTCTCTGGCTGTTAAAATAAACTTCCCCGGAGCCGGGCCGCAAAAGAACTATTATATGCTTTATCAAAACCGTCTTTCCGCAACCGCTGGGGCCGATTATGACCGTCGTTTTGCCCTTCTCAAAGCCAAGCGAAATATCGTCAAGCACAACATTTCTGCCAAACCTTTTGGTAAGCCCTTTGAGGACAATTATCCCGTCACCTGGTTTGATTTCCTTTTGCACCTTTCAACCTTCTTTTTTAATCGCTGATCCCCGCCCCCGCCTGCGCGAGGGTGACATTCCTTTGCGAGGACAAGTTTCGCAGATTATATCGATTATTACTAAAAAATTATTTCCGTGTAATCAGCATAATCTGTGATAAAAGTTCTTTAATCCCGCACCTTCCGAATATTCCTTCCAAGATAATAAAAAGAAGGTGCGGGGTTAAAGCAGAATTTTAAGCGGCCAGATTGACGCGTAAATAGCCTTGATTATCACAACCAGAATAAAATCGATTGCCAAAATCAAAATAAAACTGCCGACAAAGGCTTCTGTGCAGGCCTGGCCTACGCCGTGAGCGCCTTCTTTGCAGTGAAAGCCTTTGTAGCAACTGACGCCCGCAATCGCCGCTCCGAAGAAAAAACCCTTCACTACTCCTATCGTGATGTCCCACAGTTCAACTCCCGCGGCACTGAGGCTCCAGTAGGCCCTGCTGTTTATTCCCATATAAGGCACGCTGATGAGATAACCGCCGATTATGCCGAGGACGTCCGCATAGATAATCAGAAAAGGCGTAAGAAGCAGACACGCTATCAGCCGCGGCGCCACAAGATACCGTACCGGGTCGGTGCCCATGCTGCGAACTGCCAGTATCTGTTCCGTTACATTCATTGTTCCAAGTTCGGCGGTAAGTGCGCCTCCTACTCTGCCGGCGAGCATAACCGCTGCGAGCACAGGCCCCAGCTCCTTTACAACCGACAGGTTTATCAGTACGCCCAGATGTTCTTCAATGCCCAAACCCGCAAGCTGGTCATAGGCCTGAATCGCGAGCACCATTCCGACAAACGCTCCGGTTATCATCACGACGGGCACACTCCGCACGCCGATGGCAAGCATCTGATTCCATATCAACGGATAAGTTACAGGTCTGAAACACGCTGCGGCAGAGGCAACTATCGATTCGGCTTGAAACCTCGCGAATCTGCCGCAGTTGCCTATGCCGGCTATCACACCGCCGCCTAACTGCTCCAGCATTGAACTTTTTGTCTGTTGCTCTGCCATACGCCTTACAATTTTATTTACGAAGTTTTTGCCTTATAAACTCAATTGCTCTTTGCAGTGCCTGCGGAAGATTTTCACTTTTTCTCCCGCCGGCCTGAGCCATTTGCGGCTTGCCGCCACCGGCGCCGCCGACTATCGGAGCAATCTGGCTGACTATATCACCGGCTTTGAGCCCTCTTTGTATAAGGTCGTCGCTAACGCCCGCAAGCAGCACAACTTTATCACCATCGGACAAGCCGAAAACCACCGCAGCGGAGCCAGCTTTCTTCTTTATCATATCAATTGCGTCCCGAATCTCTTCAACCGGCGCAGATTCAATACTGCCTACGACAATCGAGCTTGAGCCGACTTTCTCACAATTTTCCAAAAGCTGCCTTGCTTTGCTTAAACAATCAGTGCCGCTCTGCTTTGAAGCGTTTTTGAGCTGCTTGTTCAGGTTTTTATTGTCCTCAATAATCTTATTGACACGCTCACAAATCCCCTCAGGGGGCACTTTAAGAGTCTGACTTAAGTTTTCGATAATTTCGCTGTTTTTTTTGTAATGCTCTGCAAGACCTTTGCCTGTCAGAGCGGTAATCCTGCGGACGCCTGCGGAAATGCTTTCTTCCTTTACGATTTTAAAACCGCCTAAACCAGCAGTGTTGGCAACGTGCGTCCCACCGCAGAATTCCTTGCTGAAAGCGTCCGAGAGATGATTTTCGTCCGGCGCACCGACAGCGATAACCCTGACGGTATCGCCGTACTTTTCGCCGAAAAGCGCCATTGCTCCGAGTTTTTTGGCCTCCTTAATCGGCAAAGTTGCGCTTGTTACCGGCAGAGCCTGAGCGATTTTCTCATTTACGAGTCTTTCAACTTCCTTGATTTCTTGGGGCTTCAAAGCTCGCGACGAAGTAAAATCAAATCTCAGATATTCCGGACAGACCAAACTGCCCTGCTGATGAGCTATTTCGCCGACAACTTGTCTGAGGGCGTACTGTAAAAGATGCGTTGCCGTGTGATTTTTTTTGCTCTCTCCTCTGGAAGTATCGACTTTCGCTATGACTTCATCACCAACAGTTAATGAACCCTCCGCCATTTTTCCACCATGAATAACACAGTCTCCCAAACCAACTGTTTTGTCAACAATGAATTTAGCGTTTGGAGTTTCTATTACACCACAATCTCCAACCTGCCCGCCGGATTCAGCATAAAAACAAGTCTTGTCCAGAACAATTCCAACTTCCATTCCTGCTTTAATACTGCCTTTTGCTTTAAAACCTTCACTATCCACAAATCCAATCATTTTGCTTTTACAACAATCAACCTCATATTTATAAATATCTTCAGTTTCAGGCAATCCAGAAGTGCCCAACAAACCATCAAGTCTTGATAATACAGAAAGACCTTTCTGTGCCGCTCTTGCTCTTTGTCTTTGCTGCTCCATAAGATTATCAAAACCGGCTGTATCAACTTTAAGATTTTTCTCTCTTGCCATTAGCTGCGTCAAATCGAGCGGAAAACCGTAAGTGTCATACAGCTCAAAGGCATTTTCGCCGCTGATAGCGCCGCTTTTTTTCGCTTTATCTGCAGCAACAGAAAATATCTCAAGTCCTCTGTCGAGCGTTCTGCCGAAACTTTCCTCCTCCGATTTTATAACGGTCTTTACGAGCTCAGCCCTTTGTTTGAGCTCCTCAAACGCCTGCGACATTGAATCGACAACTACATCGACAAGTCTGTAAATAAAAGGCTCGTGCATACCAAGCTGGTGGCCGAACCTTGCCGCTCTTCTTAAAATTCTTCGCAGGACATAGCCTCTGCCCTCGTTGCTCGGCATTCCGCCATCGGTTATCGCAAATACAAGACAGCGAAGGTGGTCGGCAATAACGCAAAAAGCAATATCTGTTTTTCCGTTGAGACTGCCGGAATATTTTTTGCCGCTTATCTGACTTGTCGCTTCAATTATGGGACTGAAAAGGTCTGTGTCATAATTCGAGCTTTTGTTCTGCAGAACGGCTGTAATTCTTTCAAGACCCATTCCCGTATCGACGTGTTTCGCAGGCAGAGGTAAAATTCTGCCGTCTTCAAATTGATTATACTGAATAAAAACAAGATTCCACAACTCAATGAATCGGCTGCATCCGCCGTTGATTTTGCACTTATGCCCCGGCACATTCTTTTTGTCGCATCTTTCAGGGCCGAGGTCTATGTGAATTTCACTGCACGGCCCGCACGGCCCCGTATCGCCCATCTCCCAGAAATTATCCTTTCTGCCGAATGAAAGAACTCTATCTTTCGGCAGTCCTGTAACCTTCGACCACAATTCGGCAGTTTCTTTATCAAACTCCAGTCTGTTTGCCTTATCGCCTGCAAAAACGGTTGCATAGAGTTTGTTCCTGTCGATTCCCCAGATTTTTGTCAAAAGTTCCCACGCCCATTCGATTGCTTCGGCCTTGAAATACCCGTCATTTGGCCCGGCCTCGCCGAACGACCAGTTGCCCAGCATCTCGAAAAATGTGTGATGATAGGTATCTGTTCCGACATCCTCAAGGTCATTATGCTTGCCGCCGGCACGGATACATTTCTGGCTGTTCACGGCGCGCCTGTATTCTCTGCTGCCGCTGCCGAGAAACACGTCCTTGAACTGGTTCATACCGGCATTTGTAAAAAGAAGCGTATCATCGCCAATCGGAACAACAGATGAACTCGCTACAACGGTATGTTTTTTTTCGACAAAAAAATCGACAAATGAACTTCTGATTTCCGCTGCCGTTAACACTAAATAACCGCCATTAACTCAAAACCTAAAATTACTTCTTCACTCCTATTGCGACAAGTATTTTGTTCTTTATCTCTTCAGCAAGCTCCTTGTTCTCAGCAAGATATTTTTTGGCATTTTCTCTGCCTTGGCCGAGTCTTGTTTCGCCGTAGAGCAGCCATGCTCCGCTTTTGGCGATAACGCCGCAGTTCGTGCCCATATCGACAAGGTCGCCCTCATAGCTGATGCCGGAAGCGAACATAATGTCGAATTCCGCCTCTCTGAACGGCGGAGCAATCTTGTTTTTTACAACCCGCGCCCTTACTCTGCTGCCGATAGCGATATTTCCTTCCTTTATTGTGGAAATTCTTCTGACGTCGAGTCTTACCGAGCTGTAAAATTTAAGGGCATTGCCGCCCGTCGTGGTTTCCGGGTTGCCGAACATTACGCCGATTTTCATTCTTATCTGGTTGATGAAAATCAGGCAGGTTTTGCTTTTGTTTATAACGCCGGTAAGTTTTCTCATCGCCTGGCTCATAAGTCTTGCCTGAAGCCCCATATGAGACTGTCCCATCTCGCCTTCGAGCTCAGCGGCCGGCGTAAGAGCCGCAACCGAATCGATAATAATAACGTCAACGGCATTGGAGCGTATCAGCATCTCTGTGATACTGAGCGCCTGCTCGCCGGTATCCGGCTGACTGACCAACAGGCTGCTGACATTGACGCCGAGCTTCTTGGCCCATGTGATATCGAGGGCATGTTCGGCATCAATAAACGCTGCGACTCCACCCGCCTTCTGTGCGCTTGCTATAACATGCAGTGCAAGAGTCGTTTTGCCGCTGGATTCAGGCCCGAAAAGCTCGATTGTCCTGCCTCGCGGCATACCGCAGCCGCCAAGCGCTATATCAAGCGACAGCGACCCTGTCTCAATGCCTTCAATCCGTGCATACCTGCTTTCATCCATCTGCATTATTGAGCCGCTGCCGTACTGCTTTTCTATCTGTGCAATGGCCCTTTCAAGAGCGCTGTCTCTGGCGCTCGACTTTTCCGTCCCGCCTTTTGGCGAGGTCTCGCCTTTGGCGGACTTTTCTTCCGTCTTCTTTTCCTTTGTAGTTTTTGCCATAATTTCTTCCTGTTAAATGTCTTTTTTCGACTCGACTGAGCTCGCCGAAGTCAGTTCGATTTTCCTCAACAGGGTATATACCGGACCATCTTGTGTCAACTGGCTTTTATATAGACATACCGAATCAACTGAAACCTGCGGAATTTTCACCTGCGTATAATTTTTCAAAAGCTGCCGCAAATTTTTATCAACGCCGTTATCTCTTACTCTTGCCAAAGTCAGATGCGCACTGAAAGGCCTGGATTCCCTTTCAAAGCCTATTGCCTCAAGAGCCTGCTCAATATCACCGGCAAGCCCGGCAAGTTCGGCACTGAGTTTTTCACTGCCCAGCCAGAGCACTTTCACCGGTCTGCCGAAAGTACCGACCACGGAAAAACTGAATTCAAAGGTTTTTTTATCAGCACAGGCAATTTCAACTGCATCGCCAATCTCATCAATTCTGTTTTCATCCGCTTCGCTGAGGAATTTCAAGGTCAGGTGCATAAGTTCAGGATTAACCCATTTTAATCCATTCTGATTTTTCATTCTGCCTTTAAGTTCCTGCTGCAGCTTTGCAACAGCTGCCCGGACATCATCATTAATATCAATCGCAATAAATAATCTCATTTTCGTTTCTATCCGGTTAAAAGCCGGTCATTTTGCGAAGCTGTTCGAGCCGCTGGTCTATAACGCTTCTGCCGACAGATGCAATAGCTGAAAGCGAAAACCCCTCAATAACCAGCGAGGCCGTTACCGTTCCATAAGCAATGGCGGTTCTTATATATCTGGTATCTGTCTTGCCGGCGTTTGCCAAATAACCCATAAGCGCACCTGCAAAGGCATCGCCCGCCCCTGTCGGGTCCTTGACGTTTTTGGTCGGATACCCCGGCAGCGTAAACCAGTTATCACCGCTTTCCAGCGAAATTACGCCGTGTGAGCCCTTCTTGATTACTACCACCTTCGGCCCCATCTTCAGCAGCTCCTCGGCGGCAGAGGGGAGATTATCTATCTTGGTCAGCATCTTTGCCTCGCTCTCATTAAGTATCAGCGCATTTATTCGCTGCAACAGTCTCTTTAACTCATCTGCCTGGTTTTCAATCCAGCAGTTCATCGTATCCGCAGCGACAAATTTAGGGCCCTTAAGCTGTTCGAGAAGCTGTATCTGCAGCGACGGATGAGTATTGGCAAGAAATACAAATTCGCTGTCTCTGAAATGCTGGGGCACAATCGGCGGCCTTTCTGCAAGGACATTCAGCTGAACCGCATCTGTCAGCGCCTGGCTCATATCGCCCTGATAAGAGCCTTTCCATCTGAAGGTTTTGCTGCCGCCTCTTACCTCAAGCCCCGAAAGGTCAACGTCTCTTCCCGCAAAGACTTTTGCCAAATCAAAGGGACAATCATCTCCAACGACGCCGACAAATCGCACCGGCGAAAAAAAACTCGCTGCCATCGCAAAATATACTGCCGAACCGCCTATACAGTTTTCACTCTTGCCGAAAGGCGTCGTTACCGTGTCAATTCCTATCGAACCTGTTACTAACAGACTCATTTTTCACTCCTTTTTATACATCGGACTAAATTTCGACATCGTTCTGTCAATCCGTTTTATGGTTTCCTCGACGCCCAGCATGTCGACCGACCCAAATATCGGCAGCGAAACGGTTGTACCGCAGATTGCCAGCCGCAGCGGCTGAGCCACTTTGCCAAGACCTGTTTTCCTTTCTTCCGCAAGTCCTCTTAACATATCTTCTATTGCTTTTTCACTTACGGTCTGAAGTTTCAACAGCCGTCTTTTCAATTCGCCGAGCATCGCAAGACCTTCGCCGTTATTTTTGAGAAGGACTTTTTCGACATCCTTTTCGTTGTATTCGATTTTATCGCAGTCAATAAATAAGAATCTGCTCTTGTGTTCAATCTCCGCAAGCGTTCTTGCACCTTCGCCTGCCTTCAGTATCCGTAAAAGCAGCTTGTCATCCGCATTGGCGGCGGGAGAATCTGTGCCCACAAGGAAATCTTTGTATCTTCTCAGGAGTTTTTCATTACCGAGAAGCTTTATATGCTCTGTATTAAACGCCAGTAACTTCTTCCGGTCAAAAAGGCTGTTCGCCTTGTTGAACCGCGACGGGTCAAAGGTATCAATAAGCTCCTGCATTGTAAGTATCTCTTTTTCAACAGGCGGATTGTAACCTAAAAGGGCTAAAAAGTTGACAAGTGCCTCCGGCAGATAGCCGCTCTTGAAAAAATCAACAATGTTTATCTCAGGAAGTTCAACCTTCATATATTCTGCCATCGCATCGACGGCAGGATTATCCGGTAACCAATCGCCGGTGAGAAATTCTTCAAGCCGGCCGACCGAAATCCCGCCGACACAAGCAAGCTCTTCCATATCCAAATCGTCTGCCTTCTCTATTGCATCTTTCAGAGCCTTCGCCCTGTCGCGCTTTGACATCTTCCCGCCGGCTTCGCTGATGGTAACGGACATATGAGCATAGACCGGCGTCTTGAAACCGAGTGCTTTCTGCAGTGCGATATGACATGGCGTATTCATCAGATGTTCCTGCCCTCTGATAACGTGCGTAGCGCCCATAAGCTCATCGTCAACAACGCAGGCAAAATGATACGTCGGAAAACCATCGCTCTTGAGTATTATAAAATCGCTTATATCGCCGCCGTTAAATTTAACCTGTCCGCGTATTACATCATCCACAACAATTTCCTCACTGCTCATACAGAAACGCACTGCAACAGGTTTGCCTTCGGCACGCGCTTTTTTGACCTGTTGAGCATCCGGAAATTTTTCGGGGCGAGGGTAAAGAAAATTCTTTTTTTGCACAGCGGCTCTCTGTCGCATCTGTTCCAGCTCATCAGGCGTATCAAAACAATAATATGCCCCGCCCTGCTCAATGAGCTGCTCAACATATCTGTCATATATATCTCGCCTTTGCGACTGAAAATACGGCTCGGCGGGCCCGCCCACCTGCGGCCCGTAGTCCCATTCGATTCCGAGCCAGCGCAAATCATCCATCACCTGCTTTGCCGCGGTGGGCGTGTTTCTGCTCTGGTCGGTGTCCTCAATCCGCAGAATAAATTTGCCGCCTGTCTTTCTGGCCCACAGCAGGCTGAATAACGCTGTTCTTGCCCCGCCAATGTGAAGATAACCGGTCGGTGAAGGCGCAAATCTCGTTACTGCCATTAATTACCTTTCTTCTAATACTTCAGGAAACCCGAATTTAAGCCCCAAAACAACTAATGTCAAGTTTTAATGAGTGCTAAGCTATTAGTTAAGGAAGCAAGAAAGCAAGAAAACAAGGTAAAAATAAAAAATTTATCCCGACTTGTCGGGATTCCTCAATTTTGATTTTTGATTTTTGATTTTTGATTTTATAATAGCCTGAACAATAAAAATTGGTTTTTATAATATAAAATTTTAAAGTATGCTGGAAAAAGGATTTACGCATCTTCATCTTCACACGCAATTCTCATTGCTGGACGGGGCGATTGTGCCGGAGAAGCTCTTTGGCCGATGCAATGAAATGGGAATGGATTCCGCTGCTATAACCGACCACGGCAATATGTTCGGCGTTGTCGATTTTTACACAGCAGCCCTCGCAGCAGGCATTAAACCTATCATCGGCATCGAGGCATACATTGCGCCTGACTCGCGCTTTAACAGGCAGAAATCCTCCATCTCCGACGCTGCGTATCATCTGATTCTGCTTGCGGAAAATAATATCGGCTACCGCAACCTGCTCAAACTTGCCAGTATCGGCTATACGGAAGGTTTTTACTACCGGCCGCGAATCGACAAAGAAATTCTGGCCCAGCTCAATGAAGGTCTTATCTGCTCGACAGCCTGTATGAAAGGCGAGGTCAACGCCGCCCTTGCAAGACAGGATACAGAGGCTGCAAAAAAAGCCGTCGAAGATTATCTGAAAATCTTCGGCCCTGAACGATTCTTCCTTGAAATTCAGCAGCACGAGCCAACAGAGGCTCCGCATGTGCGCCAGGCGGTAATAGATTTGGCGCAAAAGATGTCGCTGCCGCTGCTGGCGACAAATGATGCGCACTTTCTCGATGCAGACGATTATGAAGCACATGATGCGCTTACCTGCATAAGCACCGGCAAACGCGTAAAAGAGACAAACAGAATGACTTATCCGCCGGACGTGTTTTTCAAATCACCTCAGCAGATGCGTCAGATGTTCAGCGATGTACCAGAGGCCTGCGATAACACTTTGATTGTCGCGCAAAGATGCAACGTAGAAATTGATACAAAGAGCCGACACTCGCCGACTTTCAAGCCGCCGGACGGCTCAACGCCGGAACAATTCCTTACGAAACTGTGCTATGAAGGTGCTAAAAAACGATACGGCAAAATCACTGACGAAATAAAACAACGTCTCGACCGTGAGCTTGAAATTATTGAAAGCAAGGGCTTTTCGAGTTATTTTCTCATTGTCTGGGATTTCTGCCGATACGCAGCGGAGAATAATATCCCCACCGGCGCCCGCGGCAGCGGCGTCGGCACAGTAGTCGGCTACTGCCTCGGCCTGTGCAACGTTGACCCGATTCGCTATGACCTGCTCTTTGAGCGTTTTATGGACCCGCAGCGAAATGAAATGCCGGATATCGATATCGATATCTGCCAGGACGGCCGGGCAAAAGTCCTCGACTACGTCCGCAGCAAATACGGCCACATCGCACAGATAATCACCTTCGGAACAATGAAGGCCCGCGCAGTAATTCGCGATGTATGCAGAGTGCTCGATGTGCCGCTGGCCGAAGCCGACAGACTGGCAAAAATGGTGCCCGCCAGTCTCGGCATTACACTTGAAGACGCCCTCAAGCAGGAGCCCGACCTCAAAAAAGCATACGATACAAACCCGACAACGAAAAAAGTCATCGAAATAGGCAAAAGGCTCGAAGGCCTTACACGCCATGCTTCCGTTCACGCCTGCGGTGTTGTTATCGCCGATGAGCCGCTGACAAATTTTGTTCCTCTTTATCGTGACCCAAAATCAGATGACGTCATCACACAGTTTGAAGGGCCCGTCATAGATAAAATCGGTCTTTTGAAGATGGACTTTCTGGGCCTGCGGACCTTAAGTGTGATTCAGCGCACTATCGAACTTGTGGAATCGATTCACGGCGAAAAAATAGACATTGAAAAAATCGACCTTACCGACCCAAAGGTCTTCGAGGTTTTCGCCTCCGGTAAAACGAAGGGAATCTTCCAATTTGAATCCGGCGGAATGCAGGATTTGCTTATGCGTCTGGCGCCCGACCGTATCGAAGACCTTATCGCAGCCAACGCCCTTTATCGCCCCGGCCCGATGGCTCTTATCGGCGACTTCGTCGACCGCAAACACGGAGCAAAGTGGCACGTGCCTCATAAGATTATGGCAGAGGTGCTCCAGGAAACTTTCGGCATTATGGTTTATCAGGAACAGGTTATGCGAATCTGCAACCTGCTCGGCGATATCCCGCTGCGCCAGGCCTATACGCTGATAAAGGCGATAAGCAAAAAACAGGCCTCGGTGATTTCAAAGCAGAAACACAAATTCATCGAGGGCTGCGGCAACAAGGGCCTTGCCGAAGAAAAGGCAAATGAAATTTTCGAGCTTATACATCGCTTTGCAGGTTACGGCTTTAATAAAAGCCATGCAACACGCTATTCAATCATTGCGTTTCAGACCGCTTATCTGAAGGCCCACTGGCCGATAGAGTTTATGGCCTCGCTTCTAACCTATGAAAAGGTCGATGCTGACAAGGTGGTTGACTACATTAACGAATGCAGACAGATGGGTATCGAAGTTGCTCCGCCCGATATAAATGAGAGTTTCACTGATTTTACTGTAATTTATCAGCAGCAGCATTCGCCGCGGTGCGACCGCGTCGCAACGGGCAGGAACGACAGCGGCCTGATACGTTTCGGCCTTGCTGCTGTAAAGGGTGTCGGCGAAAAGGCAGTTGAGCAAATCATCGCCGCAAGAGAAAAAATCGGCCAGTTTCACAGCCTTTTCCACTTCTGCGAAAATGTCGATTTGCGTCTTGTCAACAAACAGGTAATCGAATCACTTATCAAGGCCGGAGCATTTGACAGGCTTGGCGGCAGCAGAGCACAAATGACAGCGGCGCTGGAGGCGGCGATGAAGGCCGGCTCAAATACGCAGACCGACCGTGCAAGCGGCCAGCTCGGCCTGTTCGAAACAGGCGAAATAAAAACGGACTACGAAAAGGACCATCAGAGACTGCCCGATGTGCCCGCCTGGCCGGAAACGCAGATGCTGGCCTACGAAAAAGATGTGCTCGGCCTTTATGTGACGAAAAATCCGCTGAGTAAATATGCCGATACTATAAGCGTTTACGGCACAGCCAACACTTCGGAACTGACCGAAGACAGAGCAGGCCAGACAGTCATTATCGGCGGAATGGTTCAGAAAATCCGCAACATTGTAACCCGCAACGGCAGAAACGCAGGCGAGAAGATGGCTTTTATTACACTTGAGGATTTGCAGGGAAGCTGTGAGGTTGTGATGTGGTCGGATTGTTACGCCCGTTATGCCAATACACTTAAAGTTGACCAGGTCTTGTTCGTAAAGGGGAGGCTGGATTTTACGCGTGAGACGCCGCAGATTATCTGCGACGAGTTGATTGAGCTTGACCGGGTCGGCTCAAGGCTTGCCGCCAATATAAATATCCTTCTGTCGGAGGCCGAGATAACGAAGGAGAAAATCGCGCAGATAAAGAGTATCTGTTCGAATCATCGGGGAAGGAGTCCCGTTTATGTCACGGTAAAGACAAACAAGGGCCTTACCGTAAAAACCGCCGTGGGCAAATCTCTGGCGGTTAATCCTTCAACCGATTTCTGCCGCCAGATGGAAAACCTCGTCGGTGCAAAAAATTTCCAACTGTCCAGATGACAAAAAGGCAGCGTTTTGAAACGCCGCCTTTTTCACGGGTGAGAGACGGGAGTCGAACCCGCGACCCTCAGAACCACAATCTGATGCTCTAACCAGCTGAGCTACTCCCACCACTATCGAATTTAAGATTGAAGATTGAAAATTGAAAATTGAAAATTTATTACATTTGCTTTAAGCCTTTGCCTGCTTTTAAAGGCAATCCAAATCTTCATTCTTCAATCTTCATTTTTCAATTCTTTACCGCTGCCTGTGCCGCTGCAAGTCTTGCAATCGGAACTCTGAACGGCGAGCAGGATACATAATTCATACCAACCTTGTGGCAGAATTCAATACTGGCCGGCTCGCCGCCGTGTTCGCCGCAGATGCCGACCTCCAGATTTTTGCGGGTTTTTCTGCCTCGCTCGATGCCGATTTTAATCAGTTCGCCAATGCCAATCTGGTCGATGCTCTGGAACGGGTCGCCCGGCAGAATGCCCTTGCTGACATAGTCCGGCAGAAAACCGCCGATATCATCACGCGAAAAACCAAAGCCCATCTGCGTCAGGTCGTTTGTGCCATAAGAGAAGAATTCTGCCACTTCAGCGATTTTATCGGCAACGAGCGCCGCTCTCGGTATTTCAATCATTGTGCCGCACATATGGCGAATCTTTTTCAATCCGAATTTTTTGCAGACCTCCGCATAAACCTCCCGGACGATATTCATCTGGTCATTGATTTCCTTTACATCGCAGACAACCGGTATCATTATTTCCGGATAAGGCTTTTTGCCGGCTTTAATTAACTCTGCCGCCGCTTCAAAAATTGCCTTTATCTGCATCCTGCTGACTTCCGGATAGGTAATGCCGAGTCTTACGCCGCGATGTCCCATCATCGGGTTGGATTCATGCAGTGCATCGGCACGCCTGTTGAGCTCGTCAAGGCTGATATTCAGCTCTTTTGCGAGCTGTGCCACCTTTTCTGCATCGCGCGGCACAAATTCATGCAGCGGCGGGTCAAGCAGCCTTATCACAACAGGCAGATTGTCCATCGCTTCCAGCGTCTCTTTTATATCCTTCTTGACAAATGGATAAAGCTCATCGAGCGCCTTTGTCCTCTCTGCCACAGTATTGCTCATTATCATTTTGCGAAGCAAAAACAGCGGCTCATCAGAGCCTTTGCCGTAAAACATATGCTCTGTTCTAAACAGGCCTATGCCTTCTGCGCCGAACTGCTTTGCCTTTGCCGCATCGGCAGGAGTATCGGCGTTTGTCCGAATACCCAGTTTTCTGACCGAGTCGCAGACCTTCAGGAAATCTGCCAGCAGCTTGTTCTCTTCGGAGGCATCTATCATTGGAAGCTTTCCTTCATAGACAAGGCCTTTCGTGCCGTTAAGCGTAATCCAGTCACCCTGACCGAAGTTTTTGCCGTCCACACGAAACTGTTTCTGCTCATAGTCAACGTGCAGTGCGCCGCAGCCGACAATGCAGCACTTGCCCCAGCCTCTTGCCACAAGTGCAGCGTGGCTTGTCATTCCGCCGCGGGCGGTAAGAATTGCCTGTGCTGCCCGCATTCCTTCGACATCTTCAGGATTTGTTTCTTCACGGACGAGAATAACCTTTTTGCCCTGCTTTGCCCATTCGACTGCATCAACAGCAGAAAAGACTATCTGTCCGGCTGCTCCGCCGGGGCCTGCGGGCAGGCCTTTTGCAACACCTTTTTGGTGCTTTTCAACAGCAGGGTCAATAATCGGGTGCAGAAGTTCATCGATCTGCGATGGCGTAACGCGCATAACAGCCTTTTCCTTTGTGATGAGCTTTTCCTTGAGCATATCCATTGCCATTCGCACCGCGGCAGGCCCGTTGCGCTTGCCGACTCGGCACTGAAGCATAAACAACCTGTCGTTTTCGATGGTAAACTCAATATCCAGCATATCACGGTAGTGCTTTTCGAGTTTCTTTTGTATCGCAAACAGTTTCTCGTAAGCAGCAGGCATTTTCTTTTCAAGCGAGATTTCCTGTTCGTTGTGTTCGCTCTTTGAAGATTCATTTACCGGTCCGGGCGTTCTGATGCCGGCAACCACATCTTCGCCCTGTGCGTTGACGAGATATTCACCGTAGAATTTATTTTCTCCATTGCCCGGGTTTCGCGTAAACGCCACGCCGGTGGCGCTTGTTCCGCCCATATTGCCGAACACCATTGTCTGAACACTGACCGCCGTGCCCCAGTCGCCAGGAATGCCTTCAATTTTTCTGTATGACACTGCTCTTTTGCCGTTCCACGACGCGAAGACCGCCGCGATTGCGCCCCAGAGCTGTTTTTGTGCATCGTCCGGAAATTCCTTGCCGAGAACTTCCTTTATCTTTGCTTTGAACTGTGCACATAGACCTTTCAGGTCTTCTGCGGTCAGTTCGGTATCATTTTTGCAGCCCTTTTGCTTTTTGAGCTGGCCCATTATCCTTTCAAGCTGTCTGCGGATGCCCATATCATCAGCAGGCTCGATTCCCGCTGCTTTTTCCATAACGACATCGCTGTACATCATCATCAGCCTTCGATACGCATCATATACGAAACGTTCATCCCTGCTTAGAGCGACGAGGCCGGGGATTGTCTTTTCAGTAAGGCCGACATTCAGCACCGTCTCCATCATCCCGGGCATACTGCTTCGAGCCCCGCTGCGGACGGAAACCAGCAGAGGGTTATTGGCATCGCCGAATTTTTTATCCATTATCTGCTCCACCCTGACAAGTGCTTTTTCGACGTCAGCTTTCAGCCGCGGAGGATATTTTCTTTTATTCTTGTAAAAATAAGTGCATACCTCTGTCGTGATTGTAAAGCCCGGAGGTACGGGCACGCCGAGACTTGCCATTTCTGCAAGGTTTGCCCCCTTGCCGCCGAGCAGCTCCTTCATCTTTGCATTGCCTTCGGCCTTGCCGCTGCCGAAAAAGTAAACCATTTTCTTACTCTTAGCCATTCTGTAAATCTCCTTAAAAATGCCGCCATTGGCTGTTAAATAAAAACTTACCCTTAGGAAACAAAGTGAGGCGCACCAGTATAAGAATGTGCAGGAAACCTGTCAACCCCGTTAGAAAGAAATAATTATCCCAAAGGTTGCGGGAAAATTTTTTAGAGCCGATTCGTTGAGTTCTTCAGCCAGAGCCAACTACAACAAATTGTGGGCAAAATCGCCAACCACACATCTTGGAACAATTGCGAAAGAGCGGCAATATCGCACTTTCTAACGGGGTCAACGATTAAAAATGCGTTAAATACGAACAAACCAACTCAACGATATGCCTTTAAAGCTGAGCTGGTCTTATCTTTCTTATGCTCAAAAAGCCGCTAATTATGGTAATCAAAATCGTGATGATATAAGTAATGGCAGTGAACATCTGTCCCCATAAAGGGGTCTGGACGTGAGCCATCTTTATAATTACCGTGCCGACGGCAAAAGTCTGGCAGAACATCTTCAATTTTCCGCTCAATGTAGCTGGAAATTTTATACCCCTCGATTCACTGTAATGTCTAAGGAAGGTAACGAAAGCTTCCCTTGCGATTATTACCATCGCAAAGCCCCACTGAATTGCGGCAAGCTGTTTGTTTGAAAGATTAAACAGCTTCGGCTGACCGATAATCGCAAAAACGACAAATGCACCGCAGATGAGTATCTTGTCTGCCAGCGGGTCAACGATTCTGCCGAATTTGCTCGCGATGTTGAGTTTTCTGGCGATTGCGCCATCGACTATATCGGTCAGGCCTGCGATGACAAACAGCGCAAAAGCAGTATCGAGATACAGCGAGGTATCGCCCTTGAGCTGCGGCTCAAAGAAAATCATCGCGAGAAAAATTGCCGACAGCACCAGCCTGCCGAACGTCAGGATATTAGGCAGATGTCTCAGCATAGTTTTGAGTTTTGAGTTAAAAGAATACAAAATATAGTAGCGTTTTTGCTTTTTAATTCAATCACATTTTCCTCTCTTACCTTTTCCCTTTTACCTCTTTTCCGTCAACAGGTCATAGTCTTTATAGCCTGTTACTTCTACCTTTACGAAACTGCCCGGTCTGCCGGCACAGTTTTTTATAAAGCAGACGCTGTCGATATGCGGCGCCTGCCCGTAAAAGCGTCCGACAGCGGTTTTGTCAGGCAGAGTATCGTCAATCAGGCATTCAATAACCTGACCACGACGGGCCCTGTTTTTCTCAAACGCTATCTGCTGCTGGACGAGCATAAGCTGTTCTCTTCTATTCTCTCTTGTCTGCTGTAAAATCTGCCCGGGCAGTTGTGCTGCCTTTGTGCCTTCTTCCGGCCAGAACACAAAACAGCCCAGTGCGTCAAAGCGAGCCCCTTTTATAAAATCCACAAGCTCTGTAAATTGTTCCTGGGTTTCGCCCGGAAAACCGGCAATCACGGTTGTCCGCAGCACAATGTCAGGAATATTTTTACGCAGCTTTTCAATAAGCTCTGTAATTTTCTGTTTTGTATCAGGTCTGTGCATCTTTCTTAGAATCTGGTCGCTGATGTGCTGTATCGGCATGTCGATATAGCCGACAACCTTTCTGCTTTGTGCGATTGTTTCAATAAGATTGTCGTCAATTCCGGAAGGATTAAGATACATAAGTCTTATCCACCTGAGTTTTTCGATTTTTTCAAGTTCACCGATAACCTTGACAAGTCCGTTTTTTTCTCCGAAATCGTGCCCGTAGTTTACGCTGTCCTGAGCGATGATGGAAAGTTCCACAACGCCGCTGTCGGCAAGCTGGTCTGCTTCAGCGATGATATCATTCAGCGGCTTGCTTCTGAATCTGCCCTTAATTGCCGGCACCGTGCAGAACGAACAATTCCTGTCGCAGCCTTCGCTTATCCTCAGATACGCCCAGTGTGAAGAGTTGATTAAAAGCCTGCCGGTGTCTTTTTGTGTTTTATTTGTCCAGTCAGCGGGACTGTCATAAAGTTTTGTCGGACAACCCTTCAAAAGACTTTCAATTATGCTTACTATGTTGTCTCTTTGTCCCAGGCACACGACCGCATCGATATTGGGAAATTGCTGGAGCAGTTTTGTTTTCATTCTCTCCGACAGACAGCCTGCGACCACAACTTTTTTTACTTTTCCCTTGCGCTTGCGGACAAGGGCCCGCTTTATCACTTCTGTCGCCTCGTCAATGGCCGGTTTTATAAAGCTGCAGGTGTTGATTACCACAATATCAGCGTTATCGCTGTCATAGTCGATTACAAAACCTGCCTGGGCAATCAGCGCGAGCATCCTTTCCGAATCGACCACATTCTTCGGACAGCCCAGCGCAACAAAGCCGACGGCAGAACGCCGTGTTTTACAATATTTGATGTTCTTTCCTGCTAAATCATTCATTCGACATCGGAGCAAAACAAAAAATAATTCCGCCGCAAGGCGACTCCACGACTCGACCGAGCTCGTCGAAGTCAATTTTGCATTTTAAATTCTGAATTTTTAATTTCTCTTAAAGGCCAGTGTGTAAATCCGCCTGTTTTCCTTGCGGTATTTTCTCTCATAGTTTGTGCCGGCAAGTTCATCTCCATTTGCACCGGCAGGCCTGACAAATTCGGCAGCCGATAGTTTCCCCCTAAAGCCTTCAAAAACCTGCTGCATCCACTGGAAATACTCGGCGTGGTCTGTGGTAATATTAATCCGACCGTTTTTTTCAAGACATCGAATAAGCTGCAGAACATTATCTGCGCAGATAAAACGCCTTTTATGATGCCGCCTCTTCGGCCAGGGGTCGGGAAAATAGATATGAAAACATTCAACGGTGCCGTCATTTATTGAACTGGCGATGAAAGATGCCGCCTCAGTGCGTATTATACGCACGTTCTCCGCCATCTGTCTCCCTGTTCTATCTACGGCATATTTATAGTATTTGTTTGCCCATTCGATGCCCAAAAAGTTTATCTGCGGAAAAATCTTTGCCTGATTGACCAGAAAAGTGCCTCTGCCTGAACCTATCTCAATATGCACCGCATTTTTACGTCCGAAAACGTCGAAAAAATCGATTCTGCCCCTGACATCTTCAGGCCGCAAAGCGACGTTTTGATACTCTTTTAACTGCTTTTTTGCCATTACAAAGCCTTTTTTATGCCTGCCGGCCTTATTGTGACCTAAAGCCGTCTTAAGTCAAGTCCGGCAAAATTCGATACAGATTTTGAGAAACTCTCGAGCCAATAATAACGTAGAAACCAGAGAAGTCTGTATTTGCGATAGGGGCAGGGAAAATGATAAGGCCTATAGCAATAATAAGACGAAGGCGCGTATTAATAGATGTCGACACACAGAGGGACTTTTTTCTGGCCAATGGTGCCGCCTGCATCAGGAATCATCGCAGAGTACTAATGAACATAAGAAGGGCCGTGGCCTGGGCAAGAGTCAAAAACTTCAGGATGGTCTCAACCGAACTGTGCAAACCGGGCAAAAACGGCGACAGCTTCTGTATCATCGGCACTGTCGGCCAGCGCAAAATATCATACACACTTCGCAGCAGAAGAATCGAACTCCAAGCTGACGGCTGCACCGACCTGCAAAGAAATATTTTCGCACATTACGACCAGGTGATTTTGAACAAGCGATGCGAGGACCCGTTTGATGAGCCTCGTGCCGAAAGACTGCTGTCGGAACTGAAAGCCGACGAATTTATCATCATCGGAGCCGTTGCCGAGGGTGCCGTTGCAGCGACCGTTCTGGGTCTCTTGCAGAGAGGCAAAAAGGTAACTGTCTTTATTGATGCCGTCGGCGCACACAACAGGCGAAAAGCCGATGTTGCTTTCCGCAAGATGAAGGCAAAGGGTGCGGCTCTTGTCGAGACGCGGGCCTATACGGGTTCGACACATCTCAGAAGCATCGGCATCTGCAATTGCAAACTCTGCAGAATCGATGAAAAACAGCTCCACTTTAAAACCTCTGTCGGTGCATAAAGAGCCATCCGAAACTCAAGCCTTCTGTGCCTCTTTCTGGGGCTTCTGTTCAGCAGGTCTGTCTGGTTGTGCCCCTTTGCCGCGATATACGATGACTCCGGTGGGACATTTGTTCATTGCCGCCTCGAAGGTTTCACCGGGCTGGTATTTTTTATAGTTCAGTTTCGCAAGGTTTCCCGCCATTTCAAAGGCATCATTTTGCTTTGTGCACAATCTGCACCCGATGCAGCCGACTTTGCAGAATGTCTTCGTGTCTTTGGCGTTCTCCTGGCTTCGGCAGGCAACGGTCATCATAATATCATATTTGAACGGCACCATTTCAATAAGTTCCCGGGGGCAGGTCTTTGAACAGGCGGTGCAGCCTGTGCATTTTTCGTAGTTGATTGTCGCAAGACCGTCAATAATATTGATAGCGCTGAATTTGCACGATGCTTTGCAATCGCCGAAGCCCATACACCCGAATTTGCAGGCCTGCACGTTGGCCAGAGCGTTCGCAGCGGTGCAGGTCGGTATGCCACTATACTTTGCCAAGTAAGTTCTGTCGCCGGTATGTGCACGGCAGTGAACCACAGGTCTTTTGGGAGCGTGTGAGTTGCTTATCCGCAGATTCAATATCCCGGCAACTCTCTCCATGGTCTTTTGCCCGCCGGGGAAACATTTACCGAGCAGCGTCGGTTCGGCAACTACCATTTTGGCATATTCCTGACAGCCTGCAAAGCCGCAGGCGCCGCAGTTAATGTTCGGCAGCGCAGCAAAAACCCTTTCAACACGCTCGTCCTGCAGAACCTTTAGCCTTTCGCTGGCAATCAGCAAAACTACGGCAAAACCAAGACCAAGCAGAAGCATCGTAAGTCCTGCCGGCCAGGAAGAATTCCAAAGCGAAATTATATCTGCCAAAATCATTTTATCATTCCCGTAAAGCCCATAAACGCCAGCGTCAGAAGGCCTGCGGTAATCAGTGTTATAGGGGCGCCTTTTAAACTTTCCGGAACATCGACCATAATCAGATTTTCACGAATGGCCGCCATAATACAGATGGCTACCGCAAAACCAAAACCTGTTCCTGTGCTTAATACGGCCACTTCCAGAAGATTATCAGTGCCCCAGATGTTTATGAACAGACATAGTCCCAAGATAACGCAGTTGGTGCTTATCAGCGGCAGAAATATGCCGAAACTTTTATACAGCGGCGGGAAGAATTTTTTTACATACATCTCAACAAGCTGCACAGCTCCTGCGATAACGACTATGTAACAAATATATCGCGTTATCTGAAGACCAAGCGGCACAAGAACATAAAAATCAATCAGCCAAGTCAGGATACCGCTCAATGCCGTAACAAACGTTACCGCCAGTCCCATTCCGAATGCGGTATCGAGCCTGCCCGAAACGCCTAAGTATGGGCAGGTGCCCAAAAACTTTGTAAAGACAAAGTTGTTGACTATTACAACCGAAAGAAAACCCATTATCAGAATGTATGCTCTGTCCATCAGTTAGTCCTTTTAGCAGTCAACAAACTCGAAAGTCCGAGCAACAGTCCCAGCAAAACAAACGCCCCGACAGGCATTTGCATCGCCGCCCACGGCACAAAGCCGCGAGGCATTACAGCGATACCCGCAAAGGTGCCGGAGGCAAGAATCTCACGAATACCGGCTATAATACACAGTGCGATGGTAAAACCTGTGCCTGAGCCGATGCCGTCGAGAATGCTGAACCATACGTTATTTTTGCTTGCGCAGGCCTCAGCGCGGAAAATAATAATGCAGTTGACGATAATCAGCGGAACATAAGCGCCGAGTATTTCGCTCATCAGGGGCGCAAAAGCCCGCAGGTAAAGGTCGCAAATGGTAACAAACGCGGCAATAGAAAGCGTGAACATAATAATTCGCAGATGAGGCTTGAGCAGCTTGCGCATCAGGCTGATTGCAATATTGCTGCATACCAGCACAAAAATAACGCTCAAACCCATAGTCAGAGCAGGCTTGACGGCGGTCGTAACCGCAAGCGGCGGACACATACCTATCAGCAGCCGAAACGTCGGATTCTCACGCCACAAGCCGGCGGTAAGCGCGTCTAAGTAATTAACTTTTACAGGATTCTCATCCGCCATTGTTTGTTAATAATCCTTTCTCTTGCAGTTGCTTTTTTACGCTTATGACAGACCTGTTAAAAATATTTATCACAGCGGTGCTGGTTACGGTCGCTCCGCTGATAGCAACAATCTCATCGTCGATTTTGCCGCTGTCACCGATTTTTATAAGCGACAACTTCCCGGCCGGAGCGCCCTTAAACTGGCTACTGAAGCTGGCATTTTTCATTTTATCGCCGAACCCCGGCGTTTCATTGCTCGACAGCACGTTAAAGCCGAATAATTTTTCGCATCGGGCATCGACCGCCACTACCAGTTCGATTTTGTCTGCAAAGCCTGTCCCGACCACGATGAATGCAAAACCGATACATTTGCCCTGAGCATCAAAAGCCTTGTAAATATCCGTCTTTACCGGCCCTTTATCGCTGGGGATTTGGGCAGCCGGTATCGCAATCTCAAAAGAATTGGCGTCACTGATTAGGCTTGCCATCAGGCCGCGAAGTTTTTCAGCTTTATTTTGTTCTACTTTGGCCGACCAGGCAGCATCTGCCACCGCTATCAAAAGCCCGAACAGAAACGACGTAACAAGCAACAGCCAGCTTTGCTCAATAAAATATTTTACTTTATTAAACATTCGGCTTGCCTCCTGCCGGAATAATCTTGCAGAATTTATCAATCAGCGGTGTAACAGAATTCATCAATAATATGGAAAACATCATACCCTCAGGGTATTCACCGAGGGTGCGGATAAGTATCGTTAGCCCCCCTACACCAATGCCGAATATCCATCGTCCCTTCGCGGTAAAAGGCGATGTAACAGGGTCGGTAGCAATGAAAAATGCCCCGATTAGCATACCTCCTGTCATAAGATGGAAAAGCGGAGAAGCATAAGCCGTGCTGTCTATCAGGTACGGTATCGTCGAAAAGACAAATGCGGAAATCAATACCGCCAGAGGAATATGCCAGGTAATAGTGCCGGTAATCAGCAGATATAATCCGCCGATAACCAGCGCCAGCGCGCTTGTCTCGCCGACACAGCCGCCTCTTGAACCGAAGAATGAACTCCTCAGCATACTATTAGCCACTGAGGTGGTTACCTTTTTTGAGGTATCTTCAATATTTCTTGCTTTTATGGCCTGCTTGCTCCATGCAAGCGGGGTCGCCTGCGTCATTGCCGCCGGGTTTGCAGGCGAAATCGTCGGCATATTCTTGTCTATCGTTGCCGGTACCGTCCAGGTCGTCATCAGCATCCCGAACGAGGCTGTCAGAAACGCCCTTCCTATCATCGCAGGATTGAAAACATTGCCGCCCAGCCCGCCAAAAACCATCTTGCCGACTATTATCGCAAACGCTGAGCCTATCACGCAGGCCCAAACAGGCAAAGCGGGTGGAACGGAAAAGGCTAAAATGATGCCTGTTATAACAGCGCTCAAATCACCCAGTGAGCTGGGCTGTCTGCGCACAAGATTACAAAGCCATTCCGAAACAACGCAGGTAATTATGCACGAACTTATAACATAAACAGCCCGCGTACGGAAAAATATCACGGATGCTACCATCGCGGGAACAAGAGCAATTATCACGTTAAGCATTATGCTCCGCGTTGAATGCCGCTTATATATATGAGGCGAAGGCGAAACTATTATATTCTGTGCCATTCATTTTCCCTGAACCATTATTTCGGCATAAGCTTTTTCTGCCGTGCCACAAAAATCTTTCCCGTTTTGATAAGTCCCGCTAACTCTATATCCGCCGGGCAGATATAACTGCAGCAGCCACACTCGGTACAGG
Source organism: Phycisphaerae bacterium (assembly GCA_041478555.1). GTDB lineage: Bacteria > Planctomycetota > Phycisphaerae > Sedimentisphaerales > UBA12454 > JAPLMW01. The sequence continues at coordinate 15,008 of JBGOWI010000006.1, read as the reverse complement.
CGGACATATAATACTGCCCCGCCGTTTCGAACAGATTGTTTTTAACCGCATGAGCTATCCTTGTAGGATTAAGATTCACCGGACAACTCTGTATGCACCTGCCGCAGCGGATACACGGCGTTTCTTTGCCGCGCATTCTCGAGCCGCCTATTTCCTTTTCGGTCAGGATTGTTATCGCGCCGGATGTCTTTGTTATCGGCGTTGACAAGTCAGCCACAGCAATTCCCATCATAGGTCCGCCGAGAATGATTTTCACGGCATCATCAGTAAGCCCACCGGCAAGTTCAATCAGCTCTCCTGCCGCCATTCCGACAGGAACATAAAAATTGCCCACTCTTTTTATTCCGCTTCCCGACACAGTAACAGGCCGATACGTAAGAGGACTGTCAAATATAACCGCTTCTGCAATCGCTGCTGCCGTAGCGACATTGTTCACGAGCACGCCTATCATCGGCGGTATTCCGCCTGCCGGCACATCTTTGTTGAGTATCGATTTTATAAGGTGTCTTTCGCCGCCCTGCGGATATTTTGTCTTTACGGCCACAACCTCAATGCCTGCCGCTACGGGCATGTCCTTCACCGCCTGCCTGAAAGCGTCAACCGCTTTAGGCTTGTTGTCCTCTATGCCTATAAATATATCCTTACAGTCAAGTGCCCTGCCTATAAGCAGAGCTCCCGCGATAATCTGATTGGTCCATTCGAGCATTATCCGATAGTCGCAGGTAATAAAAGGCTCGCACTCACAGCCGTTGATTATCACAGTATGAATCGGCGAGCTGGGATTTGCCCTGATTTTGACACTTGTCGGAAACCCTGCCCCGCCCATGCCGACAATGCCCGCCCTGCGAACAGCATCGAAAATCTGTTCAGGCGAAAACCGGCCGGTATCAAAACTATTGCCGAACTTATCCGCACAGGGCCGCCTGGGCTGATTATCTTCGCCGGATTCTATAATAATTGCTTCTGCCCTGCCCAGCACAGGATGAGAGCAAAGTGTGATATCCTTGACCGTCCCGTTTACAGGCGAATGAACAGGGGCCGAAACGAAGGCGTCGGCGCTGCCGATCAACTGACCTGCCGTCACACGGTCTTTTTTATTAACTACCGGTTTGCATATTGCCCCGATGTGCTGGCTGAGCATAACGGCAAGCTGCTTCGGCACAGGCACAGACTTTATTACCTCATCTTCAGTCAGCTGCTTGTAGTCAGGCGGATGAATGCCTCCCTTGAACGTCAGTCTGCCGATACGCTTAATGTTTGCTTCTCCATAATCTCAGAACAGCAAGATACAAACATACAACAATCACCCCTGCGACAAGCGCAAGCAGATTTCTGCCAAGTGAACTGTTGAGCCTTTCAGTAAGCACTTTTTCCGCCACAGCAAGTGCAACAATAAAAAGAATCAGCGGCAGCAGGAAGGCCTGGATAACTTTTAGCAGCACCGGCGGAGCCTTTGAGCTGCCGAGCTTTTCAAAAATCTCCCGGCACTTTTCTTTCTCGCCGCAGTTTTTACATTGCTGGTCCATACCCTGTGCCCAAAAATAAAATAAACTTTTCTTATACTCCAAATTGGTTCAGCTTTCAAGCCATTTTAACCTCTGCCAAAACACCCGAAAAGTTAAAGCCGCTTGCCGGCACATCCATCCAGCCGCAAAAATCTATGCCCTCGAACCTGCCTCAGAACATGATTTTTTCGCCTCCATTCCATAGAAAACCTGCCAAAAATAAGGTCCTATAACTAAATCCTCTGAAGAATTCTACCTTCCCAGAGGGCGTTTTTGTAACTTGCTTTCTAACAAGCACTTACGCTCAAAAGTTTTTTGGTCCTATAATATAACTGCTTACCTGTATAAGAGCCACTATCAGCCTATTTTCCCTAAAATACCATTTTTGCCTTGATTTACATTATGGGACGAGGTAGGATATGTACAACTTTAACAAGAAGGAGTTTGGAGGAGTGAGAAGATGTCGAGTCTTTGCCCAAACTCCCCTACGAGTACTGCACGGCGTACCGAACAGTGGTTATTCCGAGTACGCCTGAATACTGAGTGGCTTTTTCTGCGCGTATATGGAAAGGGCAAAAGGAAAATTCACGCGAGGGAACGTCTCTGTTATGGGTGATGCTATGACCGCAGCACAGCGTAATACTGTGCGCAGTGAATTCGTCATCGGCACATCCCCTGCTTTTAGCTCAATTCTCGAAACAATCAACACAGTTGCCTCAAGGCAGTGCTCCATGATAATCAGCGGTGAAACCGGCGCAGGCAAGGAAATGGTTGCCCGTCAGATACACCTGTGCAGTGACAGAGCAGATAAAGTCTTTGTTCCCGTTGACTGCACGACGCTGACAGGCCAGTTATTTGAAAGCCAGTTGTTCGGCCACGTCCGCGGTGCGTTTACCGGCGCCGTAAGCGATACGCTGGGCTTCTTCAGAGCTGCCGACGGCGGAACGATATTCCTCGATGAAATCAGTGAAATACCGCACGACCTGCAGGCAAAACTACTTCGCGTCCTGCAGGAATCTTCCGTTACGCCGGTCGGTTCAGTCAAATCTTATCCGATAGATATTCGGGTGCTCTGCGCCACAAATCAGAACTTAAAGCATCTCGTTGACAGCGGCAAATTCCGCGCGGACTTGTTCTATCGGCTCAATGTCATAACCGTCCACGTGCCTCCGCTCAGAGAACGGCCGCAGGATATTATCGACCTTGCCGAATATTTTCTTGCCCGCCAGGCTGAGTTTTACAACGAACCTTACAAGGTTTTGACCGACCAGACTAAAAAGCTTTTGCTCGAATATCACTGGCCGGGCAATGTCCGCGAGCTTGCCAACGTAATGGAAAGGGCTTATGTCCTGACGAATACGGAGCTGATAACACCTGCTGCCCTTCCTGCCGAAATTCTCGTAGCCTCTCCTGTGGAAAACGGCAAGGCTCGTCTGCCGACGCTCAATGAATCGCAGCGAAAGGTTATTGTTCAGGCTCTCGAAACGACCGGCGGCAAAAAGATGGCGGCCGCAAGAATTCTCGGCCTTGAACGCCGAAAGCTCAACCGCCTCCTCGAAAAACTCAACATCCCCTTGGTTGAAACAGAATAGCAGTCCCGCACCTGTTTTGACATTGTATCCAAAAACTGTAAATCAATTGTCTTGAAACTATTCTTACGAAATAGTTTGTTGTTGCAGCATCAAAATAGGTGCGGGGTTCCTTCCCTCTTGCCTATTATTTTTTCTCTTTCTGTTCCTTTTTTAGTGCCTTTTTTTCCTGCTCCTCTGCTATCTTATCGAGCTTTTTCGCATTCATGGTCTTCTTGGTGGGAACCTGGATTTGTACGCCGAGTCTGCCAAGCTCACCTGCAACCTCAGACTGTGACGGGTCAAGCTCAAACGTCCTGCGAAGATACATCTCAGCGTTTGCATTGTCCTTCTTGAGCAGATAATAATAGCCAAGTTGCTTGTTTATCGCCACTGAATTGGGGGCAAGATTGCATGCCTGCTTATAACAGGCAAGAGCATACTCATCAAGACCTCTGTCCTGAAATGCCCTGCCCAGCAGCAGCGAATGCTTGGCGCTTACGCTTGCCTGGCTAATGTACATATCAGCAATCACTTCGCTTCTGGCCGTATCGCCTTTATCAACCAGCAGTTTGGCTATTGAAGCCTGAGCGTCGTGGTGCATCGGGTCAAAAGCAAGTGCCTTGTTATATTCCCACTCTGCCTTGTCCCACAGACCCTGGCTGTGATAGAGTTTGCCGAGATCATAATGAGCCTTGGCGTTGTCATACTTTTTGTCGAGCTCCTTTAAAAGCACGGCTTTCTGCTTTTCTGATTCGCCGCCAAGCTCCTTGTCGGAAATTTTCTCGCCGGTGGCGGTCTTTTGCTTCTCATTGCAGCCGGCTGTAATAAGTGCCAGCCCGACAACTATCAACAGGATTTTAAAAAGCCTTGTCATTTTTCAATCCTTTCCAATTCTGTTCGTCCTATTTCAACCATCAGTATGAAGGACTGATGAGCAATTTTCAAGTCAAAAACCGCCGAAAGGGTTATATATCGAGATTTTGCACTTCCAGTGCGTGTTCCTGGATATAGGTACGTCTTTTTTCAACGTCGTCTCCCATCAGGATGCTGAACAGCCTGTCGGCCTCGCCCGCATCGTCGATGGTAACCCGAAGGAGTGTTCTTCTCGCAGGGTCCATCGTCGTCTCCCAGAGCTGCTCGGCATTCATTTCGCCCAGACCCTTGAAGCGCTTTATCTCGATTCCCTTGCCGCCGATTTGTCTTATCCCGCTCGACACCTGCTCAAGCGACGCTATTTCATACTCGTCCGGGCCGTTAATCAGCTTAAACTTTGTGGGCGCCGCCTCACCCGAGACTTTCCGCTCTGCCTTTAACAGAAAATCTTTGAAGTCAAGTCCGAATTTTTCCTTCAGCCTGGCGTTTATATCGTTTGCTCGGCCTACCTCATGCAGCTCTTCCGCAAGCACCTTTTCCGGCTGGTCGTCCTGCTCGGCGCCGCTCATCGCTTCAATCTGCGCCCTTCGTTTTTCGAATTCGTTTCCGTCGTGATAGAACTCGGATTGACCCTCAAAGCGGATATGATATTCGGGCAGCTTCCTGCCGGTGTACTGCGTCTGTACAAACTGCCTGAAGGAAACGCCTCTTCTTTCAAGCACGGCGATGTTGCGCTCGAGGTCGCCCAGCAACTTTACAAGGTCCTTAAGCTCATCGCCGCTGATTTTCCTGACCTTGCCGTTGTCGTTGACTACAAGTTCGGTGCCTTCGATTCCCCGCGATGCCATTCGCTTGCGCATCTCCTGTTCCGTCAGGACATATTCCGTTTTCTTCTTTCCCTTGACGGCCAGTTCATAAAGCGGCGGCTGCGCTATATAAACAGCATCATGCTCGAAAAGCTCCGGCATCTGTCTGAAAAGGAAAGTAAGCAGCAGTGTTCTTATGTGCGCCCCGTCGACATCGGCGTCGGTCATCAGCACGATTTTCCCGTAGCGGCACTTGCTGAAATTAAAATCATCCGTGCCGATGCCGGTTCCAAGTGCGCTTATAATTGTGTGTATCTCCTCGTGGGCGAGCATTTTTTCAAGCCTTGCTTTTTCCACATTGAGAATCTTGCCCCTCAGGGGCAGTATCGCCTGGATATTCCTGTCTCTTCCGCCCTTTGCGCTGCCGCCGGCCGAATCACCCTCGACAAGAAAAAGTTCGGTGCTGGCGACCTCTTTGCTCGAGCAGTCCCACAGCTTGCCCGGCAGACCGCCTCCGCCAAGCGCTCCTTTTCTGCGGGTGAGCTCTCTGGCCTTTCGGGCCGCTTCTCTCGCTGCCGCCGCCTGAATAGCCTTGGTCAGTATTCTCTTCGCCTGTCCGGGGTTTTCCTCAAGATAATTTCCGAGCTGTTCATTAACGGTCGTCTCCACAAAGCTGCCTACTTCCGGATTGCTTAATCTTACCTTTGTCTGCGCCTCAAAATGCGGGTCGGCAAGCTTCACTGATATAACCGCAGTCAGGCCTTCCCGCACGTCTTCGCCCGACGGGGCTTGCCCATTCTTGAGGAGATTTCCCTTCTTGGCATAGGCATTCATGGTGCGGGTAAGGGCGGTCTTAAAACCGCTCATGTGCGTGCCGCCGTCGATGTTCCTGATATTGTTGGCATAAGCCAGGACATTCTCAACATAACTGGCGCTGTACTGCATCGCGACTTCACATATCATGCCGGTCTGGGCATCTTCCTTCAAAAAGTAAATGACATCCGAGTGCAGTGATTCTTTGCCCTCATTGAGGTGTTTCACAAAGGAGCGCAGCCCGTCTTCGAAATGAAAAAGTTCCTTTTTGTTCTGCCGGTCGTCTTGAAATGTTATCTTTACGCCGGCATTGAGATACGCAACCTCGCGGATCCTCTTGCGAAGTGTTTCATAGTCAAATTCCATATCTCCGAAAATCTGCTCATCCGGCAGAAATCTTACCAGCGTTCCTTGTTTGTTGGTCGGGCCTATTTCTTTGACGGGAGCTTTTGTATTGCCTCTTTCGCACTCGAAGTGATAGTGCCTGCTGTTGCGGTAAACATCGGCTTCGAGCCACTCGCTCAGGGCATTGACTACGCTTACGCCCACTCCGTGCAGTCCGCCGGCAACCTTATATACCTTATGGTCGAATTTCCCCCCTGAGTGGAGCGTTGTCAGAACAACCTCAAGGGCGCTTTTGCCTGCTTCCTTGTGCATGTCGACCGGTATGCCGCTGCCGTTGTCCTCGACCGAGCAGCTCCCATCAACATGAACGCGAACCGTAATTGTATCGCATCGGCCGGCAAGGGCTTCGTCAATCGAGTTGTCCAGAACCTCATAAACAAGATGGTGCAGGCCGCCCTGCTGACGATTGCCTATGTACATCTCAGGCGTTTTGCGCACAGCCTCAAGGCCCGCAAGAATCTTTATGTTGCTCGCATCGTAACTATGGTCTTTCATATCAGCGTCTTGCTTCCTTTAATTAAAAGCTCTGGTTTTGCTATTCTGAACAAACCAGCTTGATTTCTCTGATGTTTGACGAAGGACACTGCTGTTTTAACTGTTCGATAATCTGTCCTGCCCTTGTGCGCAGCTCAAACATGTATGGCCCTGATTTTACCTTCACTTTCATAACTCCCGCCGTAAGCGACTCTATCCCGCAGTTCTGAGCAAGGCCGTCTCCCACTATCTGCTCGAAGGCGTCAGGGACAGATACATTCCGCCTGGCGGGTCTGGCAACACTCCTTAAAAACAACTCTAACTCAGGAGTAATGTTGCTTCTGTTCTCGGCTCCCTTTCGCCTGAACTTTATCGCCCTGTTTGCTTTAGTTAGTAAAACTTCCGTGTTCATCCCGCACCTTCTTTTTATTCGTCCCGCAGCACGTTGCGGCGGGGTTTATTCTTCCTTAAATCCCGCACCACTGTGCGATAATGAATATTTAGAAGGTGCGGGATTCATTCCTTTGCCTTTCAGGATAGGCTTACCGGCATAACGATATACAGATAATTGGTGCCGCTCTTAATAAGTCCCGGCCGGTCGGACTGACCTAACTGCAGCTCAAAGGAATCTTCTCGGATAACTTTCAGCACATCGACAAGGAACTGCGGGTTAAAGCCTATTTCCATAGCTTCACCTTTATAATCAACATCCATTGCAATTTCCGCATCGCCCATTTCAGGCGCCCTGCAGGTGAATACAAGAGAGTTTTTGCTCAGCGCCAGTTTAACTCCCTTTGAATCCTCATTAGTCAAAAGTGCCGCCCTTCTGACAGCACTCAGGGTTGCTGCTGTGTTGAGCTGGAGCTTGTTCTTATTATCGGTCGGTATAATCTCTTCGTACTTTGGAAAGTTGCCCTCGACAAGAGTTGAGCTTATTACCGTACTGCCGCAGACAAGTATAATCTTATTGTCGACAAAACGAATGGCGGCTTCATCCTTTTCGCCTGCCCCGATTCTATCCAAAAGCGCCATGGTTTTAGCGGGCACTATAATCTTTTCCGCTTCAAGTTTCTTATCCGCTTCGATAGTGAGCGAAAGTTTGTATTTCGCAAGCCGTCTGCCGTCTGTCCCTACGAGAGTCAGCTTCTTGCCAGCCGCTTCTAACAGAATCCCGCTCAGGGCATAGCGAGTATTTTCCCTCGCCGTCGCAAAAAGACAGTGCTCAACTCCTTCTTGGAGCTTTATAAGGTTCACCTTGATTTGCGCCTCCCCGTCAAGGCTGGGGACTGCGGGATACTGGTCCGGTGGATACCCGTAGATTGTAAAGTGGCTGTCCGCACCTCGCACGTGACAGACTCCTTCGACGGCCTGAAATTCAAGAACTTCATCGACGCTCTCACGAACAATAGCCGCAATTCGCTCTGCAGGAACTATCGCCTCGCCCTCCTCTTCAATCTGCACTTGGGGAATAAAACAGGTTATACTAATCTCGAAATCAGTAGCACTTATTAGAACGCTTTCCTTTTGTGCATCTATCTTTAGTCCCTGAAGTATTGGTTTTGTAGTCCTTGCCGGCACAACCGTAGTAACAAGTGCCAGCGCTTCGGATAACGCTGCTCGATTAAATTTCACTTTCATTTTTCATTCCTTGCAAGCTTGTAAAAGATTGAATAATCTCGCCGGTTTATTAAACCGTTAGTCTACACCAAAAAAGTAAATTTGGCAACGGGTTTTAGTTATATTGCAGGAACAAATTTTAGTAAATTTCTTCATAATATATTGATAGATACTAATATGAGAATTAGATATTTGTAGTAGTAATCATAGGGAAGGCAGAATTGTTAAAAGCACAGATGGTCAGGGGAGACAACACTTTAGCCGACAAGCACTTACGCGCGGTTATATTGCCGCCCGCCGCGGGGATAAGCTGTTATATGTAGCGTTGCCTCAGGGCCATAGACAACAGGTATAGGGAAGCCCCTATTGGGAAAAGGGTAAAACCTCTCAGTTGGGAGAAGAAGTTACAGGTGGAGTAACAGCTTATATACCTGATTTGTAACAGGGGCAGACCTACATTTTTCTGTGGTTCTCAATAATCCCCTGTGCTCGCTCGAGAATCTTTTTTCTCAATGCCGCAGGAGCCAGCACCTGTACCTGGTCGCCATAACCCAACACCCACCAGGAGATTTCCCCCAGCCCGTCAACTCTGAAATTTAAAGTTACTGAACCGTCCTCGTTCCACTGTGCCTGTTGAGTGCTGTGCCACTGGACTTCCGAGACATTATGGGCGACAAGGGGTGAGAACCTTAGTTTGATGTCATACAGCCTTCCCTCCGGTATGAGTGCCCAGGCCCTGCCGAGGTATTCATATAGGTCAAAATCTTCGCCGTCCGTAAAACAGGGACCGGGAGCCTCGACAGCTTTTATTCTGCTGAGGTTAAAGGTTCTGACCGTCTTATAGAGTCCTGAAAAGCCTATCACATACCAGGAGCGTTTTTTATAGAGCAGATGGTATGGGTGCAGGGTGGTATTTATAACCTGCTGTTCATAGAGCGAGTGATACGAGAGGCTCAGCACATTTTTTTTCCTGATGGCTTTTTGAATAGTATTGAAGATTGTATCGAGCGACTTGATTACAGCGTACTGTTCCGGCGCGATAGTTGTTTTCTGGAGCGAGGCTTGGCAGTAATTTCGCACCTCGGCAGGCAGATTATTTTCAACCTTCAGGCCTGCCAGCAGCGCCGAGTTCCTGAACGGCATGGGCAGATGGTTTCGCACTTTATGGACGAGCATCAGCAGACTCAGTGCCTCCGCGAGGGTAAAATCCACAGGCGGCAGAAAAAATTTAGGGTCGATTTTATAACTGCTGTCTTTTGTGTCATATCGATAAGGCACGCCGATGCTTTGCAGTTCTTTAAGGTCGCGAAAGAGGGTTCGTCTGCTTACGCTGAGGACTTTTTCAAGGTCGGCCGGCGAATACTTCTCGCCGGACTGTAACGTCGTAAGGATTTTCACAATCCTGCTGACTCTGCTGTATTTCATCTTCTTTGTCCTCATTAAAGAACAATATAGCTGTAATCCGCCCGCGCAGAGTATATCAGAAAATCCGGCCCGATTCAAAATTATTTAGCCCCCGGTTTTATCCGTCACTGTTTACCCGCCGCAGGCGAGGCGGATTCACTGGGGATTTTTAGACTAATTGCTCAACAACCATTTTTGCAACATTTTGACTGGCCTTGCCGCAGGCAAGGGGTATTGCAAGCTCCGCAAGTTCGTTGCTCAGACCAGCCAGTTTTTCAGGGGCATTTAAAAGATTTTCGCATGCGCCGACAATAGGAACAATCGACGGAAAGTACGGCATAAACTCCGGCACAAGCTCTTTTTGCGAAAGGATATTAACGAGCGAAAGATATTCGGTGGTAACTATTCTTTTGCCGATAAGATGCCACAGATATTTATTGGACTGATACATTATCACCATTGGACACGCTGCTGCCGCCACCTGCAGAGTCGCGGAGCCGCTCGCAACGAGCGCAAAATCGGCATCCTGCGCTGTTTTGTAAACTGCGTCGACCGCGAAGTTCAGCCGCAGAATTTTAAGCTCATTTTGTTTGAGAGATTCCAGCACTGCATCATCGGCAGCGACAGCGGTAAGCCGGATGCTCGGATGACGAGCCTTCAATCTTCTGGCAATCTGCACCATAGGTGGCCACAGTGTTTTTATTTCAGCAGGCCTTGAGCCCGGCATAAGTGCAATATGAGCGTTGGATATCGAATACCTGCCGTAATTTTTAGGCTTTATCTGTTCAGGTTTTATATCTTCGAGTATGGGCGAGCCGACAAATTTACATTCCAGGCCTCTTTTGCCGAACCAGTCCGGCTCGAATGGCAAAATGCACGCAAGCCCCGCTGTGCAGAGTTTTTTTAATTTCTTAATCCGCCATGGCGCCCAGGCCCACAATTGCGGAGCGACGTAAAAAAGGGTTTTTATGCCGGCCTTCGCGGCGGCCTTTGCAATGTGAAAATTAAAGCTCGGCGAATCGCAGACAATCACAATATCAGGCTTCTTTTCTGCAAAATGCCTTTCAGCTTTTTTTACTGCTTTAAAGAAAAAGAGGATTTGACTGAAAGCCTTGTAAGTCATCGCTGCCCTTTGGGTTGTGTTCAGGATGATGTCGCAGCCGGCATCAGCCATTCTCGCTCCGCCCAGACCCGAAAATTCAAGCCTGTAACCTGTTTTTTTCAGGGCCGTTATAAGGTTTGCACAAAGCCTGTCGCCGCTGGCCTCTGCGGCACTTAAGAAAATCCGGTATGGCCTGTCAGAATCCTGCATAAGTCCTTAATAAGGTAAAACTTATCAAAACTCAAGCAGAAATTAAGTAGCCACAAAGACACTAAGGCACAAAGAAACAAAAGGCCGGAAGCAAAACCATTAAAAATTCTTGCTTCTGATATCCATTTTTTTGTGTCTTCGTGCCTTGGTGGCGATTTTTTCACTTTTCCCTTGACTTTTGTTAGATAATTTGTTAAAATACCCATAAAGTTAGGCAAAAAGTAAATTTAGTTCTTCGATTTTCAGTCTTAAATCTTAAATTTTCGCAGGAATATTCTTATCGAAATCATCATTCCCATCAACTTCAAAATCAAAATCCGTCCGCCTCTGGCAAATCTGCTGGTTAGACTAGCGCTTATTTATCGTCATCGGCGCTATGGCTTTACCTTCAGGCGAATACGCCTGACGCGAGGTCAATATGCAATAGTGGATGTGGAAGATTTTGAGGAGTTGAATAAGCATAAGTGGTGTGCCATACCGAAGCGCGACACTTTTTACGCGAAACGGCAAGGCTGCAAAAACGGCAGACTGACAACAATAGCGATGCATCGCCAGATTATGTCCGCCCCTGATGGAGTATTCATTGACCACGACAATCACAATGGCCTGGACAACAGAAAAGCGAATTTAAGAATCGCGACACCCCAGCAAAACGCCTGCAACAGCAGAAAGGTTTTGAGACCCTGCAGTTCTAAATATAAAGGCGTCTCTTGGGACGACACCGCCAATCAATGGCGGGCATATATAACCCATAATGGAAAACGCGTATATTTAGGCAAGTATGATAGCGAAGAGGACGCCGCAAGGGCGTATGATGAAGCCGCAAAACTCTACCACGGCGAATTCGCCATGCTCAATTTTGAATAGCTGTCGGCAGTGTCAGAACTGCCACCAGACCGGCAAAATACCCTTTATGTGCAGCAACTCTATCAAGTCACCAAGCGGCGGAATCAGCAACAATAGAATCATTTCCATCGTGGCCCTGGTTACGGCTTTGGTTGACACCTCAATCATCGGCGGGTTTTTAAAATGTGAAAAAGCAAACCACAGACGAGGAACCATCTTTTTGTATTGTTCATAAGGGGCTCCGAAATCGCCGGCCAGTTTTTTCTCTTCTGCGAAAATGACGAGCAGATGAATCGGAACCAGGATGAGAAGGACAAAGGCAAGCAGAACGAAATTTTCAAAACAGAGAGATGCACCAATAGCAACGAGCAGAGAGCCGAAATACAATGGGTTTCGGCACATTGAGAAAGGCCCATCGGTTATCAACTGTTTGGATTTTCGCTGCCCGATATATAACGTTGACCACAACCGCAGGCCGATTCCTGCCAGCAGCAGAAAGTAACCGACCCATTCGAATATGTAATCTTTTATCGAGTCCTTTTCCCATGAACGCCATGCGAACAGCATTATCAGTATCGCAGGGGCAAATGCTATTTTCAGGATAAGTGTGCGGGATTTGCGTAAAAATCTGAGTTTTTCCATAGTTTAAACCCTTCAGCAGCTCTAAGAACCGCATTTCTGAAATACGATGTGCATTTTACAGTCTTCGAGGCCTTGATGGAAAGAAATTTTAAACCGCGAATTTACACGGGATTTTCTAACTCAAAACTCAACACTAAAAACTCAAAACTTCTCATTTCCCTATTTCATCCCCGCCCGCTTGCCCCGTTAGATTTACCCCGTGAGATATACCCTCTTCTATCTACTCTCTCAATTCAGCTATCGGTTTAAGATTCCCGTTTTTGTCTTTATATTTCCAGAAGTACCACCCATCTACAGCACCTCTATCTATTATGGCATTTCCTGCTGTTGATAGACTGTCATAAAAATTGTTATTGAATTGTATCCTGCCGTTTTTAGAAACCCATGCCTTATATTCTTTGCCTTTATAATTGGCATAGAGTACTTTTCCTTCCGGGAAATATCCTTGCAAAGGTCTCTTGTCGGTTTTCTTGATTTTTCTTTTTTTAATTTTGCCGGCAAGTCTGTTTCTATTACCGATTATCCCATCTAACTGTTTTACCCACTCATCTTTGAGTCTTCTTTTCAACAAAGGCCTTAAATCTTTTGACTGTTTAAGTTTTCCTCTGACTTTGTTTCCTTTCGGGTAAGCGATTCTAAGCACCAGAGATTCAATTTCCTTTATATGGTCTTCTTTACGGATAATGTAAAGGCTGAAATGTGTCCATTTATTCTGATGCCTGTCGTTATTGTGAGAGTTTATCCTGCTCTTTAAGTTTCTTGCAAGGCCGACATAGTAAAGCCTGTCTTTTTTAAAAAGAGCGTATATTCCCTGATGGCCTTTTATTAAGTCGGTAATAACCGAACTGAAATCGTCGAAGACCTTTGCACCGATTTTTTCAAGATGTCCCGCTATAATTGCCCTTGCCTTATGTTTTTTCTTTCGCGCCATTGCTTTATTTCATTGTTCTCCGCTAGAAAAAATGAAGTTTTGTTTATGTATCAGGCTGTATATCAAAAGGGGTACAATAGTTTACGAAAGGCTGAGCTGGCAGTGCCGGGCACTTCGCTTAGATTGGGACGGTGCAAACAAGTTTGGCTCTCTTGCAGTGTTTTCTATTCTTCGTGCCGCTATATCAAAATATGATTGGTCGATTTCTATCCCAATAAAGTTTCTGCCTAACTGCTTAGCCACAACTCCTGTCGTACCGGAACCCATAAAAGGATCGAGGACAGTGTCGCCTTCTTTACTCCCAATAAGTATTATTCTCTGTAACAGATTTTCAGGTTTTTCTGTAGGATGTATAGTTAGATGTCTACTGGCAGACAAAGTCCATAGATTGCGCATTTGCTTGCCACCATTAAGCTCTCTTGCCAGTTCATAATTAAAGAAATATTTTTTGGATTTGCTTGCTAACCATATTAATTCAGTTGAAGGAGCAAAACGATTGCCTTGCAATAATGGGGCTGCATTAGGCTTGTACCAAATAATATCATTTATTATCCACAAACCCAGTTTTTTCAATATAACACCTACTGATGGGTGGTTGTGCAATGTTCCTGATATCCAAATTGTTCCATCATCTGCTAAAACTCTGATGCAGGACTCAAGCCACTGTCTGTTAAATTTATGTATATCTTCTATCTCATCCCATTCTCCCTTGTTACATATAGCCACTTTTCTATTTTTACATGTAAGATGGTTTTTACCAGATAGATTGTAGGGCGGATCAGCAAAAATAAGGTTTGCGCTTTTGGCGGGGAGTTTTGCCATTATTGCCCGATATTCCTGATTTACGTCAAATTAGAGTTTCATAATACACGGTTAATCCTTTTAGCTGGTTTAGTTGTGTAAAAGGCGTGAAAAGTGTGAAGGGTGTGAAAAGACGGTTTTTCCTTTCTTACTTTTCAAACTTCTTCTGGCTGGTCATAATTAGGCAGCTTGATTCCCTGAGAGGCAAAAAATTTCTCCATCCGCTTTTTGTCGTTTTGAGGTATCAGCCGTTTGGGGCGTTCGTTTTTCTCGCCCTGATAATTTGATGTTTGCAGGTGTGCGATAAAATTCGATATCATTCCGCTAATTTGCTTACAAAGTTCGTAGAGCCGACCATATTCTGCTTCTGCGATATAATTTTGATCTCGCGCGATTTGAAGCTGTGCCCGCACTTCGCCGCAGGAAGCTTTGGCGATATATAGGAATTGGATAAATTCTGTTTTACTTCCTCGTTCGAATCCTTCGGCGATGTTGGAAAGAATAGAAACAGCCGCCCTGCGAATCTGGTCAATCAATCCGAAATCGCGTCCGAATTCGCTGCCCTTAGTGGCTGCATAGATAGCGTTGGCCAATTCTCTGGCACGCTGATAGATATGCAAATCTTCAAAAGACTCTGCCGCCTTACCTTTCATACATTCCCGCCTTTCTTATCTTTCTCACTTTTCTTACTTTTCACACTTTTCTCACTCTTCTTATTTTTTTATCCCCTTCGCCATTTATTTACTCCACTTTGAAAGTTAGTGGTTAATTCCTCTACAGTTTTCGCATTGATAGTATTTCTTTCCAAAAATGGAGGAGTGATACCGAAAAGTTTTATTCCCACAATACAAACAGCCTCCATCAAGGCTAAATGTATGGCAGCGAGGACGGTTAACTAAAGGCAATCTCGCGTAAAATAATTTTTCAGCTTCTTTATATCTTTTATCTGCCTTCATATCTTTTGCCCTTATCTGTCAGGGAATAATATCCTTTTCGTTCAGATGAGCG
>JBGOWI010000011.1:0-51483 GCA_041478555.1 Phycisphaerae bacterium | reverse complement strand
GTAGAGGAGGTCCGCAGACAATTCAGGGAAATGCCTGGCATTATGACAGGCAAGACGAAACCCGACTACGGCCGCTGCGTTTCCATAGTAACAGCCGGTGCACAAAAAGAGATGATTCTGCCGTCGCTGTTGGCGATTATCGTGCCGGTAGCCGCCGGCATCGTAATCGGCATCCCGGGTGTCATAGGACTTCTGACGGGCGCTATGGCGTGCGGCTTTGTTCTGGCCGTCACTCTGAACAACTCGGGCGGTGCCTGGGACAACGCCAAAAAGTTTATCGAGAAAGGAAACCTCGGCGGCAAGGGCTCGCCTGCCCACAAGGCTGCCGTGGTCGGCGACACCGTCGGCGACCCCTTCAAGGATACTTCCGGGCCGAGCCTGAACATCCTTATCAAGCTGATGAGCATGGTCAGTCTGGTCTTTACAGGCGTTATACTTAAGTTCGCACCGGTTGTGGAGCATTGGCTGCATCTGAGCAGCAAATAGTTGACTTATAATATAATTAAATGTATCCTATCGGGGTCGAGAACTCTCGACCCCGTTTTTTTAACTATTGGATAAGGAAAATTGGCAAAAAAACAACCTTTAAACGCAAAACGATTCGCCCTCGAAGCTGCTAAAATCGCCCTCGAAAGACGCTGCACCAACGTTGTCGTACTCGACCTTACAGGCAAAAGTCCCGCAACCGACTACTTTCTTATAGCAACCGGAACAAGCGACAGACAGATTCGAACCGTTGCGGACGAAATTATGCAGCTTGGCCGTGAACATAAATTCGGCCTTTTCGGCAAGGCAGGCTACCAGCAGGCTAAATGGATACTGCTGGATTTTGTAGATGTCGTGGTTCACATATTCGATGAAGAATTCAGACAGTATTATGACCTTGAACTGCTCTGGGGCGATGCGGAAAGACTTGTCCCTGCGTAGGCAGGGATTAAAAATTTAAAACTTGTCCCTGCGAAGGCAGGGATTAAAGATTTAAGATTGCATGAAGACCGCAATTGAAATAATCTCAGAAAGAATCAGTAAAGCCATTGAAAAGGCGACAGGCCAAAAAGACGCGGAGGCAATCGCAACAGTCGCAACGGATGCAAAATTCGGCGATTATCAGAGTAATGGGGCATTCGCCCTTGCAAAAAAGCTAAAAACAAATCCCCGCCAGCTTGCTGAAAAGGTCGTCTCCGCTCTGCAAATTGATGATATATGTGAAAAACCCGAAATTGCAGGTGCAGGATTTATCAATCTCAAACTTAAACCTGAATTTGTCGCAAAAAATCTGCTCGATATAAACTCCGATAAAGGCAGACTCGGAATTGACAAAGTTGAAAAAAGCGAAACTGTCGTTGTTGATTTCTCCGGCCCCAATATCGCAAAACAAATGCACGTAGGACACCTGCGCAGCACAATCATCGGCGATTGTATATGCAGACTCCTCGAATTCGCAGGCCATAAAGTCATCCGCCAAAACCATATCGGCGACTGGGGAACACCGATGGGAATGGTTATCTTTGGATTAGCATTAGCCGGTGTCAAAAAACACGCATTAACACCTAATGAGCAATTGGAGTCATGGCAGGAGATTTTGGCAGAGATAAACAGAGGAGCAGTGAAACTTAGTGATCTGGAAGAAAGCTATAAAGGGATAGTAGCGATAGAAAAAGATTACCCAAATGTTGCAGTTAATATACGAAATATCACAAATCAACTTCAGAAACACGATCCAGAACTCAAATCAATTTGGAAAGCTGCATGTGAGATTACGTTGCGCGAGTGTTCTTATATCTATAATATTCTTGGAGTAGGTCTTTCTATCGATGATGTTCGAGGTGAAAGTGCATATCATAACGATTTGCCGGATGTTGTTGGAGAATTGAAAAAACAGGGATTAGCTGTTGAATCTGATGGTGCGATATGTGTTTTTCCGGAAGGTTTTAAAGCAAAAGACGGTGCTCCCCTGCCGTTTATTATTCAAAAGAGCGATGGAGCATATTTATATGCAACGACGGATTTGGCTGCACTGCGGTATCGCATAAACGAGCTAAAAGCAGACAGAATTATTTATGTTACCGATGCAAGGCAGAAATTACATTTTGAAATGCTCTTTGCTGTGGCAGAAATGGTGGGATGGCTTGTCCGCCGAAGCTTTAGCGAAGGCGGAGCAAAAAACAAAATAAAACTACAGCATATTACATTTGGTTCTATTTTAGGCGAAGACGGCAAGCCTTTGAAAACGCGCAGCGGCGAAAACGTAAAACTCAAAGAGCTTCTCGATGAGGCCGTTAAAAGAGCAAAAGCAGTTGTTGAAGAAAAGAATCCTGAACTGCCAGCGGATGAAAAAGAAAAAATCGCAAACGCTGTGGGAATCGGGGCAGTCAAATACGCTGATTATTCAAATAACCGAACAAGCGATTATGTCTTTAGTTTCGATAAGATGCTCGCAATGGACGGCAATACCGCACCGTATATGCAGTATGCTTATGCGAGAGTCAAATCCATCGGCAGAAAAGGGCAGGAAAGGGGCATCGATGTCGAAAAAGAATTGAAAAGCGTAAAAGAACTTTATCTTAATGAACCGGCTGAATTTGAACTTGCCAAGCACCTTATCAGGTATAGCGAAGCATTTAATTCCACCCTTGCGGATTTGCGGCCCAATTTCCTGACCGGTTATCTTTATGAGTTGGCACAGAAATTCAGCGTTTTTTATAATACCTGCCCCGTTCTCGATGCAGGGCCGAAAATCAGGCCGACCAGGCTTTTGCTGTGCGAACTGACCGCATGGACAATCAAACACGGCCTTGTAGAACTACTCGGTATCGAAACAATCGAAAGGATGTAGAGGAAAACAATGAAGGTTTTTAACAATTCATTTGCCGTAAGTACAAACAGACGCTGCGAACTGATTGACATAACAGACAAAATTCAGGAAATAGCCAGCGACGCCGGCATATCGGAAGGCACTGTTACAGTTTACTGTCCGCATACAACCGCGGCAATTACCATAAACGAAAATGCGGACCCTGATGTCGTTCACGATATTCTGCTGACGCTGGCCGAGCTTGTGCCGCAACACAAGAGCGGATACAGACACTCGGAGGGCAATTCGGATGCGCACGTCAAAAGCTCCATCATAGGATGCAGCAAAACTATCCTCATCTCTTCGGGCAAAATGCAGCTCGGCACGTGGCAGGCAATATTCTTCTGCGAATTCGACGGGCCGAGAAGACGAACCGTCCACGTTCAAATTACCGGACAATAAGCAAAGAAAAATCCTAAACACTAAATCCTAAATTCTAAACAAATTCTAAATCCTAAACTCCAAACAAAGTTTCTTTGGTTTAAATCATTTAAATTCTGGTAATTAGGGTTTGTTTAGGATTTAGATATCTGGATTTAGAAATTTTCTTTGTGCCTTTGTGTCTTCGTGGCTGATTCTGCGTATAAAAAAGGCGAGATAGGACAACATGGTTTGGGGGGAAACCACGCGTTGTACCTGCCTCGCCGAGGATTTTACGGCGAGATATTAACGTGGCTGGGGGGCGACCACGTCATTGGGGGAAACTCTCGCCGCCTCTTATAAAGCCCCTTAGGGCTGCAATAATGGCGAGACGGTCAAAGTGGCTGGGGGGAAACCACTGTTTTGACACTGCCTCGCCGAGGTTCTTTAAGCTCCTATACGGAGCCTACTTACACCAAGAATATTATACCAGTTTTAAAGAGCAAAGTCAATGGAATTCCCTAAACCCATAAGGCTATAAGAACATAAAAATCAAAATATGTCAAGCCCTTTTTTGTGTAAAAATACAAAAACTTTAGGCTTGAATTACATTTTTTCAGACCTTAGATTATGTATGTTAATTTGCGAAATTTTTCCCCATATATAATTTCCAAGGAAGCTTAAATCTATGACCAAAAAGAGCGATTCAGCTGTCAGCGAAAAAATCAAAGATACAGCTAAGTCTATACAGGAAAAGATTTTAAAAAAGCAGAAGCCTACTATGTCAACACCCGTCCGCTCGCTGGGCAACGTCAAATACCATCCCAAAAGCGGACATTTCGAAATCGCAGGAAAAAATAAAATAAGAACGCTGACCGTAGGAACCGTCAAAACCTTTGCACAAACACTAAAGATGATGTCGCTGTCCAAAGAACTTATCGACACAAACGATATGGCCACCAAAAGAGAGGCCTACTATATCTCCAAAAACTGGGGCAAAGCTGGATTTGCCGAACAGCCGGAATCGGACACCATCATGGACGACGTCGAAGCCATGTTCGGAGTCAACAGAGAACAGCTCAAATTCATACCCGAAGAAAAAGGCGGAGACGTCGCAGGAAGACTTCTCGTTATCGATACCGACGCAAAAGGGAAAAAATTAAAAATCGACTGCACTAAATTCGGCTCCGGCTCATATTCAATACCCATCGACGTCGAAAATCTCGAATTTGCAGGCAACGCCAAATTCATACTCGCTATCGAAACCGCGGGAATGTTCCAGAGGCTGGTGAAATACGACTACTGGGACAAAAACAACTGCATACTCATCAGCATGGGCGGCGTGCCAACAAGGGCGTGCCGAAGATTCATCAGAAGATTAGCAGACAAATTAAAAGCACCCGTCTATGCCTTTGTCGACGGAGACCCCTACGGATACTTCAATATTTATCGAACCCTCAAGGTCGGCTCAGGAAATGCAGCACACCTTAACCAGTTTTTCTGCGTGCCGAAAGTAACTTTCCTCGGCGTAACTCCGCAGGACATCATCGACTATAAACTGCCTACGCACCCGTTAAAAGACGTCGATATCAAACGCGCAAAAGATGCGCTGAAAAACGACCCTTTCGTAAAATACCATAAACCCTGGCAGGCCGCGATAAACCAGATGCTGAATATGGGCGTCCGCGTCGAACAACAGGCCTTTGCAAAACACGGACTCGATTTCGTAGTCAACGAATATCTGCCGAGAAAACTAAAAAAAACAGCACAATTCCTGCCGTAAACCAGAAATAACGATGAGCAGAATCGCTGACAATCTCGAAAAAGTCAAAAACAACATACAAAAAGCCTGCGACAGGGCAAAACGCAGCAACTCCGAAATAACCCTCGTCGTCATCACAAAAGCCGCCAACCTCGAATCAATAAAACAAGTTATAAAACTGGGATGCACCCAACTGGGAGAAAACAGGGTGCAACACCTCAAAATTATAACCGACGATTTGGCCCAGTTTCTCAAAGAAAACCCCCTGCATACAAAAATCAACTGGCACATGGTAGGACACCTGCAGAGAAACAAAGTACGGCAGCTTCTGCAAATCTCAAAATTCATACACTCCGTCGACACGCTCCGATTAGCCGAGGAAATCAATAAAAACGCAGCCAAACTCGATATCCGCCCCGAAATACTGATACAAGTCAACTGCTCAGAAGAACCTCAGAAATACGGCGCACCTGTAGGAGCGGCCGTCCATCTGGCAGAACAAATCGCCACGATGCCAAATATCAAACTGGCAGGACTTATGACTATGGCACCGCTGACACTAAACAAGGATATCGTAAAAGCATCCTTCAGCAGGGCAAAAGAACTGTTCGAAGAAATCCGCGGAGAAAAAAACGCAGGCGAACACTTCAAACACCTGGGTATGGGAATGAGCCAGGATTACGAAATCGCAATCGAATACGGCGCTACAATCCTGCGAGTCGGCTCGGCAATTTTTACTTAATCATTTTCAGATTTACGGTGTGCCCCGGCTTTATTCGGAACTTTTGATTATCGGCCATTTCGAAAATGCCAGTATGCAGAGCATTATCAGTGTGCCAAAAGGCGCAAGAAAAAGCAGGCCAAACGCCCCGCTGTAGCCGGCCTTTGAGAAAATCCGCCACCACAGAAAAATCTTGAATAACAGCACCGCAGCGCAAAACAGGCCGCCCATCAAAAAGAATACAAACGCAAACACTATCGGTACCGCTGCCGCACAAGCAGGGTCGATACTACAAGCACCACAATACATATAAAACCTCCAAAAAATTTGTTAAAGACCGATAAAATTCTAAAACATAACCCTCAAACTGTCAATAAAAAGCTATCAACATAAGTCAGAGGCAAAAATTGCCGAAGTAAGAATATACAAATTGCGGCTGATAAAAATGGTCGAAACTCTTACGAAAACAAGCCAAAACACGACAGATTTCGTCGATGCCCTGTTTGTCTCCGTTGGAGGGATTATTCACCCCGAAATCCAGAAAATCATCGATAATGAAAATTTCGTGTGGCAAAATGCAGGTTTTGACGAGTTCCTGGAAACAGAATTTAATGCTGATAAAATCGGTACTGCCATAATTGACACAGAATCTGTAACGGGCTCTCATCAGAAAAAACTGCTCGAAATCATCGAACTGCTGGACAGGGCAAATATCCCGACTGTGCTCTATGGAAATGCAGATAACATCAATACAGACTGCTTCGAGATGCTCAACGTAATTGAAAAAACATCCGCTTGGCAGATTATACCTGTAATAAAAATAAGTAATGTCTATCGGAAACGCATCATTGAACTTAAAAATCATAATTCAGATGGTTTGGTCAAGGACAATCACGCTCAGCAGCTCGAAAACCAGTTAAAAATGGCCGGTGCCGTTCAGAGAGATTTTCTTCCACAAACCCTGCCGGACGGCAACAAATTCAGATGGTCTGTTGCCTTCATGCCCGCAGACTGGGTATCAGGAGATATCTACGATATAACACGGCTCGATGAAAAACATATAGGATTCTATCTTGCCGATGCGGTCGGCCATTCAATGCCGGCCGCCCTGCTGACAATGTTCCTCAAACAGGCCGTCCAGATGCGTCAAACTATCGGCAACGAATATAAAATCTTCACGCCGCTGGAAGTCATAAACAACTTAAATCAGAAAATGTTCGCTCAACACCTGCGAGGCTGCCAGTTCGCTACCTGCTGCTATCTGCTGCTCAACACCGAAACACTGACACTCGACTACTGCCGGGCGGGACATCCTTATCCGATTCTGATAAATAAAAACGGCCCCCCTGTTCAGCTTCAGACAAGAGGCTCGCTGCTCGGCGTGTTCGAAGATGCTCAGTTTGAACAGGATTCAGTCCGGCTCCGCATCGGCGATAAACTGATTCTGTATTCCGACGGCGCTGAAACATTCATGGGCACAAAACAAAATGAAAACTTCCTGAATCTCGGAAAAGAATTTATGAACATTACCGCCCTGCCGGCAAAACAACTCGTTACAGAATTCGAAAAACTTGTCAAAACATCTAAAGAAACTGCAGAACTCGACGACATCACCCTGATAGCCCTCGAAATCCAATAAAGACATACCATAAAAACAGCTGATAAGTCCACGTCCTTAATTTTCTTGCAATACCGTTTTTTTGACTGTAAATTAAGCAAAATTATACCTTAAGGGTAGGTAGCTCAGCTGGTAGAGCAGCGGACTGAAAATCCGTGTGTCGGCGGTTCAATTCCGCCCCTGCCCACTACAAATGGCGTTTTTGAACAGAATCAGCAAACACAGGCATAATATTGTGGCCTCGGAACGCCCACAAACACATATAAGGATAATCATATATATCAGCATCGTTGTCGCAACGCTTGTCGCCTATGAGTCGATGCGGCACAATAGCTTCGTCAGCTACGACGACCCGAGATACATCACCGAAAACCCCGATATAAAAGCGCCAATAACGTGGCAATCACTCGGCCGGGCGTTCACGCAGCCGCATTACTATATGTGGCATCCTCTCACTACGTTCACGAATATGCTGAACTATGAGCTTTTCGGACTGAATCCCGTCGGGCATCACCTCGTCAGTTTGCTGCTCCACATTATCAGTGTAATGCTGCTGTTTAAAATACTCTCGGATATGACAGGGACAACCTGGACAAGCGCATTCGTAGCGGCAGTTTTCGCACTGCACCCGGTTCAGGTAGAGTCGGTTGCCTGGGCGGCCGAGCTGAAGACCATTTTAAGCGGCTTGTTTTGGCTGCTAACGATGGCCGCCTATATACGCTATACGAGACAGCCGCGAACAGGACGGTACGTATTGCTGTTGTTGGTTTTCGGCCTTTGTATTTTGACCAAACCCACTGTCGTAACCCTTCCGCTTGTCTTGCTCCTGTTGGATTACTGGCCTCTCGGCCGGGTCATAAGGGGACGGCAAACTGAAAAAGCTCCAAAGGGGAAAGGTCGACAAGAGGTATCGATGAGGCGGCTAATAACGGAGAAAATTCCTTTGTTCGTGCTGTCGGCAATTCTGAGCGTGATTACTTTCTCTGTCCAGCAGCGCGGCGGAGCAGTTATGCCATTGGAGAAAATGCCGTTAGATTTTCGAATCGCCAATATGTTCATCTCGTATATGAGGTATATAGGCAAAACAATATGGCCGAGCCGATTAGCCGCTTTCTATCCGCCTCTGCCGGCAAACTTCCCAAAAACCGCAGAGGCAGCCTGCGCTTTGCTTTTTATTCTGATAACGGTTTTATGCCTCTATATCGGCCGTCGCAGAAAGTATATAGCGACGGGCTGGTTATGGTACGTCGGGATACTTGTCCCGACGATAGGACTGGTTCAGGCCGGCGCGCAGGCGATGGCCAATCGATATATGTATATACCGATGCTGGGCCTGCTTATAATTATCACCTGGACTGTCAAAGACTTTGTCGCTAACCGGCCCCGCTGGAAAATGGTCTCGGCGGTATTAGCTGCGGTCGTTCTATCGTCGGCGATTATACTTACTCGAATGCAGGTAAGGCACTGGCAGAATAGTATGACGCTGTTTGAGTACACCCTGAAGGTGAGCGAAAACAATGCGTTAGCAGAGAACAGCTACGGGTGCGCTTTGCTTGAGGCGGGCCGGGTCGATGAGGCTGTGCTGCACCTGAGCAAGGCGGTCAGGATAAGCCCGATATTTTCCGAAGCCCGCAACAACCTCGGCCAAGTCCTTCTAAAACAAGGAAGAACCGATGAAGCCATCGTATGCTTTAATGAGCTTATAAAGCGCAAACAGGATTCCGCGCAAGTGTACTACCATCTGGCCGTAGCGTTGAGCATGCAAAACAAACTTGACGACGCCATAAAATGTCTTGCCAAGGTGCTGATGCTGAATCCTGAATATCCGGGTGCTCATAGGAAAATAGGGGCTGCACTGCTGGCGACAGGAAAAATCGATGAGGCCATCCCGCACCTTAATGAAGCCCTGCAAATAAACCCAGACCAGGCGGAGGTGTGTGCAAATCTCGGCACTGCTTATACTCAACTGAGCAAGTATAGGCTGGCAATCCAGAACTGGACAAGGGCGGTGGAGCTGGAGCCCAACAGCGCCGATGTTCTCAACAACCTGGCATGGCTGTTGGCCACAGTAAATGACCCATCTGTTCAGGACGCTAACAAAGCCATTGAGCTTGCTCAGCGTGCCTGTGAACTTACAGGGTATAAGGAACCTGCGATACTGGACACTTTGGCTGGAGCCTATGCCGCTGCGGGCAGGTTTAATGATGCGGTAACGACAGCCGAGCAAGCCGTCAACGCTGCAAAGGCCCACGGCCAGGAAAACATGGTTAGTGAGATTCAGAACCACATAGAACTTTACAAAGCAGGCCGCGCATATATCCAAAAATAAAGAATTGAATGATTAACGTCTTTTACTTATGCAGCAATATCTTGTAGATGAACGCCTTAATTGGTGCGAGCCATCCTAAGTAGTGTAAACACGTAAGCAGCGCTGCAAAAAACGAAATAATAACACTGATAATCTTTAATAGTTTCATAAACATTCCCTTGCCGCTGCTTGTTGTTTCGGTTTGTTCAATTGCCTGTTGCAACTCCAGTTTCAAAAGTTTCATATATTTAGTTTCTACAACCGAAAGGCTAAGTTTTGTTTTACTGTTTCTCATATCTATTAGGGCTCTGTTGCAAAAAAATGTGCAAAGCAGGACTACTAAAACTATTAAGGAATTGTAGCTAATGAAGTTAGGAGAGAAAAAATTTTAGCGGTTTGTTGCAAATCCCCGTTGCAGTGTGCAACAATGCAACAAATTATTAGAGGTTTTCAGTTTCGTTGTTCGGCTCATTTTCACCTATGGCTTCGGTGTCTGTTCTGCCCTTATCATCCTGTTTCTTAAAACCGTTTGGCGGCAGAGGATTAGCCAAAACTCCTTTGTTTTGCCAAGCTTTTAGCCGAACAACGGTAGATTTATTGCAGTCCAGTATTTTGCCAAGTTCTTCAGCAGTGATTTCGGGATTATTTGCCAATTCTTTTGCGGCCTGTCTTTCCCGTGTTTCTTTGAGAAACTGTGGCGGCGTTTTTTTTCGTGTTTTTTTCTGTTTTGTTTCCCCCGCGTTGCCGCTGGCTGGTTGCACCGGCAGTCTGTTAAGATAAGACTTTACATATTCAAGGGCTATTTCAATGGTAGATTGTCCTTCCTCAACAAGATTATGGTCGATAATCTCGATAAACTTCCCCAAACGAGCAATTGGAGTAAAACTTTTAAATGTGAAATCGTGAATAATTGTTAGCAAAACAAAGTATTTTTCAAGAGCCTCGTCTTCGTTTCGGGGTGCTATACCTTTAGGGGCGGGCCGAAGTTTTAGCTGGGGGTCAGGTAGCAATTTATTGCGCGGTGGTGGTCCCCAGAAGCCGGGAACGCCGGTCTCTAATGGTGAATCATCATACCAGACATACCCTTTTGGGGGGTTCTTTCTATTTTTATTGCGTAAATTTTTGTTTCTGAACGACTTTTTTCGGTATTCAACTTTTTCTTGTAGCCGCAACCGATAGGTTTTCCCATATAAAGCAAGTTCTTTGCGAAATTCACAAGCATACCGCTCAAAACATTTTCGGTTCTCTGGTTTTACCAGTAGTTTTTCAATCTCCGGGGCTATTTTCACCAGAAATTCGTCGCGCACAGGTTTGTAATATTCAACACGGTCTATATTCATTTTTTACCTGTCCTTTTTCGGGTCGGCTGAGGCTTTCGTTCGACAGGTGAGCCAGAACAAAAACCTCAAACCGCTTGGCAGGTGTACGGCCTGCCGTCCCGACTTGTCCGCCGTAGCTTCAGCGAAGGCGGATAAATCTTAGCTTTTACGCTATTTTACCACACAAATCCGTATATTAAAAAACTGTTTTTTCTTGATTGTCAGCAGGAAAGGCGTATTATCAGGTATTGTGTAATCTGTTTTACAGGAGATTTAAAATGAAAAAAACAAGTTTGGTTTTACTGTTAGCGTGTTTGGTTGTTATAAGTACTGGTTGCCAAGAGAAATCTCGTACACAAGGGAGCAATCTCACCGCCGGAATGGTAAAAACTAAAATCATTAACGGCGTTACCACTCAATCAGAGATATTGGCGGTTTTCGGCTCGCCCAATATCATCACCAAAAATAAAAGTGGAAATGAAGTCTGGACATACGACAAAGTAGCGATGGAGACATCACAGGAAGGTGGATACTGGTACATTCTTGTAGCAGGCGCTGGTGGCGGCAAACAAAAAACATCTACAAAAACTTTTACATTAATGATTGAGTTTGATGCCAATGATATTGTGAAAAACAACAGTTATAGAGCATCGCAATTTTAGAAACCAGAAGAGGATATTATGAAAAAATCATATATTGTCATATGTTCAGTTTTTATGCTATTTATTGTTGGGTGTAATGAAGCACAGTTAAGTCCTTTACAGCGGAAACTTCTTGAGTCCAAAGACCTACAGGGTAACTACCAAGACGCATACAAAGCTACCTTGCAGGTTTTGCAAGATTATGGATATGCCAT
Source organism: Phycisphaerae bacterium (assembly GCA_041478555.1). GTDB lineage: Bacteria > Planctomycetota > Phycisphaerae > Sedimentisphaerales > UBA12454 > JAPLMW01. Next base: position 39,685 of record JBGOWI010000011.1, on the reverse strand, counting down.
TACAAACACCGACTATGCCTCTGGTGTTATTCACGGCGAAACAGGTATAAAAAAGGATTTTTGGGGGATGATGAGATGGGTTGAGGCAACGGCAACAATAGAGCAGTTCGGGGACAATACAGTAAAAGAAAGATTGACTATACTCGAAAAAGAAAAAAGCAGTTCACAATACGGCACACACGAAAAGTCTAAAGTGGTGGAAACCCCTGAACTCTTTGGTAAAATGTATGACGACATCCAAAAGGAAATGTTTATTCGTCAGAATATCAACAAATAGACATAAACTCCGGTATCTGTTTTACTGCTCGGCTTTGGTGTTTTTGTTTTGAGGAAAAGAAAACAATAATTTTTGAGAAAGAGAAGAAAAGTGAAAAAGTTATTGGTATTGGTTTTTGTGGCGGCGATGTGTGTACCCAGCTACGGCGAAGTGCTTGTCTATAAAACTAAACAGAAAGGCACTACGTTTAGTTTCAATAATTGGGATGATGATTATGGCAGATATCAGGGACAGATGGCTGACGGCTTTTTGCTTCTGGACGTAGATATTGACTCTGGGAGAATCTTGTTGATTAATAATAGTGCTTTCTGGATAACATATACCAAAACAAAAACCGAGGGAATGTCTTCAATGGAATTAAGGGAATTAGAAGTTTACTATGGGGTGTGGGGAGCAAAAACTTATATGGTCATTTCTTCCTTTTCTTTTTTGGATTGGATAAATGATTCCAATGACTCATCTGGGAATTACGTTTACGGCGCTACTATTACAGTAGAGGGCGTGGTCAAAGGGACAAGTTTAATTAAAGGTGGGGTTAAAGTAAGTATTCCTGCTGCATTAAAGGGTTTTAGCCATTTTGATTGGGAATCCGTTACTAAACCTGAGTTGGGTTCGCTAACAGTAATTGCAACATTAGATAAGAAATGGACAGCAAGAGCTAATGACCTAAATGATTTAGGAGGCGAGGACGCACTTCTTTACACATATTTGGCAATCCACAGTTATTTAGTAGATAAAGGTTATCCGCCATTACTTTGGTGAAAGCTACTTAAAGTGGAGTTGTCCATATCAAGCGTCCCAATCAGGGCTTACTACTGGTTTTGGTGCGGCGATTTTGAGAAGGAAACACCGCTAATTTTTAAAATTACGCCCCATAATTTCACGAACCGAAATTCAATTTCCGTCTTTCCTGCTTTTTAATGCGATTGACGGGGCATTCTTCTTCAAATTAAGCCTAAATTTTAGTATAATAATGAATGTAAGCTCCTCTGTCTTCGTCAGGAGTGGGGTAAAAATCCGGTGTTGAGTAACAGTTTGTTGTTTTTGATAAGAATTCATTGAGGCCGAGTATGCTTTTTTCCAAAGTCAGACTGTATCGTTACATCCTTTTCATTTTCTCCTTGACAGTATGGTTAGCGGCAGGAATATATTATACAGGCCTTAATTCAATCATCGATTTGATTCACTTTTTGTCAGTTCCGTTACTGGTATCCTATCTGCTCATTTTCAAACCGGAAATTATCAGAAAAAAGATTGTGCCTTATTGCATTTTCCTGGCCATAATCACTCTGCTGGCGGCGGGTTATTTGATTGCCTTTTCACAATCCATCCCTCATATACGAATTAACTGGGTTGAATTGCCAATCGCAGTGTATTTTCTATTGTCGGTTTATGTAATTCTATGGCTGCTGGACAAATTCATTAACCTGATTGGCTCAACCGCTTTGAGAATAAATCACGAAACAGGCGGCACAGCCGCGCTCCGTCGCACAAGCTATGGAGCGTCGGTGACAAAAAACGCCATAAAAAACGGCCTCCGTTTCGCCTTTCTGATTTTTGCAGTTATACCTTATCTGGTCGCGGTTTTTACAACTCACTGGATAAAATTCGCAGGTGCCGACAGCCCAAAAAAACTGTCGGATTTGGAATACAGGCGGGTTTGCTTTAACACCAGTGACGGAGCAAAACTCGACGGATGGTTTATCCTCTCAACAACCAGTATGTCGGATTCGGCGGTAATAATTGCTCCCGGCCGAAGCCCGACAAAAAATCTTTTTCTGCCTTATGCAAGAGTACTCAGTAAAAACGGCTATAACGTACTATTGTTCGACCTTCGCGGCAACGGCAACAGCAGCGGACATAAATATAGTTTCGGAATCAACGAGGCCAACGACATCCTCGGCGCCGTCGATTATCTTGAAACCAGACACGCTGAATCGAGCAGATATATTTTTGGATTCGGCATTAACGAAGGTGCATCCGCCCTTATTGCCGCAGCAGGCAGGGACGACCGTTTCGCAGGAGTAGTAATCGACAGCACATCAGGATACGAGGTTTCTATGCCTGGGTGGCTATCCGATTATCTGCCAGGCTGGATGGAGAAGGCTTTATTAAAAGTAACGAGGTCCGTCATCACTATTGATATCGGCCAGACTGCCTGGGGGGCGGAAAAACTCTATAAGGATATTTCTCAGATAAGCCCCTGCCCGGTCCTTGTCACAAACAGTTTGAAAACTGACAAATCCGACCGTATACGCACTATCGAACTTTATACAAAGGCAAAAGAGCCCAAGATGTTATGGCTGACTCCTCCGCCGACAGACGAAGAGCAGAACATCGGACTTGAGAAGGAATACTTCCAAAACATTCTGGAACTGTTTGATTTCGGCAGGGCAAAGCAACAGCCGGGCTGCTGGCGAATCAGTCATAGCGGCTACGGAGCAAAAGTATCCGGCACTTCCGGCAGAAAAGAATCCCCGCTATCGGCCGGACGAGTGATTACCTTGTAATCATTAGAATCAGGTGGTATTTCTTCAAAAGTTACAACATACGTTTGCAGACTATCCCGGCCGACCTGCATCCTGCAGGAGTATGGATTAGTCGACGGCTTACCTGTCTCCAAAAGTGTCAGACCCCAGGAAAGGGCACGAAGAGCAGTGTCGTTATATAATCTTTGCGACTGAAAATTCTTTTCCATTCGAAGATACGTTCCTATCTGCCTGGTTACGCCAAGCCACATTATCATCACAATCAGAAGAAACATTATCGTGCCGGCGAGCGCATAACCATTATGTCTGCAGCGATTTTTCATGGCGTAGGTGCGCTCCATATAAAAACCATTTGACGAGCGACATCCCGACATTGCAATTCCAGAGTAATTCTCAACGGTGAGCCCTCCCCCACCGTAAAATTCGACACGCTATCAGCAACAGTAAATTCTGCGCCTGTTAAGTCACTGCGCTGCAGGGTGTTACCGACAAGGGAATAATACACCAGCACATCCGGCGGAGCCCAGTTGGCATCACCGCTTGGAAAATCACCGCCGTCTTTACAGAGTACAAGCCCGTCACTGCCAAACGGAGCAGCCCCAACGGCAGAACCAAAATCAGCGGCAAGATTCTGCGCCGCCATCCTCGCTTCGCACAATATATGCTCTCTTGCAATCATCTCCGTAACGCTGGGCGAAAACCACTTCCAGAACTGAGAGGTAATCAGCATCACTATAACCATAAGAATAGATACAACCAGCAGTTCGAAAATTGTAAAACCTGTCCTGAATCTGCGCCGCAATGTCAAAGGTGTTTTATTCATTAACATCCTCCAGCGTTACATTTGCATCTGCCAGACTATTGTCAAAATCCTTTGAAAGCCGGTTCAATCGAATCCTGTATGCTTTATCGCCGGATACCGGCGGCGTCCAGGCAGACTGCCCTGCCGTCTGCTCCATATCCGCAGGAACTCCAAGCTGCTGCATCCACCTGTTGGACTGACTGACAATATAGTAAGTCGAAACAGGCAGGCTGCTTTGCTCAATATATCTTGTCTGAAGCGAGTAAATCCTGAACAAACCGGCAAAACTCAATAGACCCATCGCAAGTATCACCAGCGCTATCTGCAGCTCAACAAAACTAAAAGCGCCGGCAAAAAACCTCCTGTCCCGATATTTTGACCACAGCCTTTTCATCCGTTACTCCAGCGTTAGAGGCGAAAGAGTAGTACCATCCGCTTTGCTTATGCTGCCGGTAAGCTGACCAAACTCATTAACCTGAATCTCGCCGTTCCAGGAGTTGCTACTGCTTCTGGAGGCAGAGGCAACAAAAGAATCGGCACCGGCAGAGTCTATGTCATAAACATACATGGCGTTCGGCAAGGTTTGTGTTTCAACAAGCGAAGCACTTATCAAATCCTCGTTTTCCAATGTCGTAAGATCAGCGGCAAACGTATGATACTTGAGCCAATATGCCCTCTGTGCCGACCATATAGTTTTCAGGTTTCCCGCTGCAGAGTCCAGCCGGGCCTGTTCGATGGCTCTGTTGTACATCGGAGCGGAAATGCTGACCAGAATACAGATAATAATCATTGCGACGCACATCTCCACCAGCGTGTAGCCTCCTCGTCGGGGCGAAGCCCGCCGCAGCCCGATTCTTCTGACTTTTTGAAATCCGCACATTCAACGTCCTCTCATCTTCTGCGCCATTTGTCCGACTTCGGCTGCTCAACCTGGTCGATAACCTTTCTGACCGGCTTTTTCTTCGGGTCGGTTTCATTGTAGATTTTCTCTTCGAGCTGAATCGCTTCCAGATAAGTCGGATACAATTCAAGAGCGCTATTCAGTTCCTTCAATGCTTCGCGATTCCTGCCGCGGACATAGTACACTGCCGCCTTTTCATAATGCTGCTGGGCAAGTCTCGTCTTTGAAGGAGACAGCTCCTCTTCAGCTCCCATACTCTTGCGAGCAACGTCATCGGCTCTTTCCTCTCCTCTGGCCTGGTTCGGCTCTGCAATAATGTGCGGCGTGAGCAGGACAATAACCTCTTCTCTCTTGGCTTCATCGGCATGACTGCTGAAGGCCATACCAATAATTGGTATATTGCCGAGCACAGGAACCTGTGTCTTGGCCGTTTGAACCTTGTTTCTGAAAAGTCCGCCGATGACTATCGTCTCGCCGTCCTTGACTATTATGTTTGTAACCAGTTCGGCTGAAGTCTCGTCGGGCATCGCAATGGTACTGGTCGCGGGATCACCGATCGTCCTGATGGTAGCTGAGCTATCCTTGGGGTGAATGTCCATTCGTATATAGCCGTCATCTCCAATATAAGGCCTGAATGACAGTTTCGTGCCGGTATCGAGGAACTGCACCTGTTGAGTAGTTGAGCCTGTCTGGTTTTGCGTTGTTTGCGACTGATAGGCGACTTTTGTTCCGATATAGACCTGCCCAAGCTGTTTATTCGTAGCCAGTATTTTAGGGTTGGCCAGTATGGTTACATCGGTAATCGCTTCTACAGCCCTGATAAAGGCGGCGACATCATCTCTGACTACGCCTATTGTCATACCGCCTGATAAAGCGGCTGTACCTACCTTTGTCGAGCTGCCGCCAAAACCGAAATGGTCGGGAGAACCATAATTCAAACCCGTCAGACCACTGATGACGGCGCCTTTGAGGTTTCTCCAGTCGATACCGAGCTGCATATCATTGGTGAGTGTTGCCGTCATTATTGTTGCCTCGATAAGAATCTGTTTTGGTCTGACATCAATGGCGGCTATAATCTGCTCGGCCTTTGCTATCCGGTCAGGATAATCATACATAACTATCATATCATTTATGGCAAGAGTATCTCCTCCGCCCTTCGGTGCGGTAATAGTCTCATCGACAGGCACACCTGTCTCAGCAGCGGTCGTAATTTCAATTTTGCCTTCCTTGCTCATCACAGGCATAACCATTTTTTTGGCCTCGGCGGCAGTGATGTAATACAAAGTAAATACCTTACAAACCATCTCGTCGCTTTGGTATTCTCCCGAGGCATATACGTTGATTAGATTTCCCTGCTGCCGATATTGGAACTCATTTCCTAAAATTGCATTCATCGCCTCTTCAAAACTTACGTTATTGAGCCTGGTGAAATTGAGAGTGCCGGAGACCTTCGACGTCGGAATAATGTTTTTGCTGTACCTGCTGGCTAAAAGCTGAAGAGCATCTATTATCGGCATATTCCTTATAAAAACCAGCGATTGTATACCAGATTGAACAGTGCTGAGATTTGCCGACAATCCTGCAGGCTCAGATTTTACCTGCGGGAAAACAGCCACCATCGGCATATTATCATCTTTCGCAGCGTTACTGTCCACAGGTATATTACTGTCCGCAGGCTCGTTGGTCTCTACGATTCGGTTGGGGTCGAAGACTTCATTACTGTCTGCAATTTTATTGTTCCCGTCTGCTGGTTCGTTGGCTTCCACAAACATATTGTCGTTAGCATCGGCTAAAACAGACGGAGCGAGCTCTTTGACCAACTCCGCTATCCGGTTGCTGTCTAAGACTTGGTTATTGTCTGCAATTTTAGTTTTCTTATCTGCCGGTTTGTTACTTTTAGCGGCCTTTTTATTCTTGGTATTGGATGAAATAGACGAAGCAGACCCTTTGGCCAGTTCTGCTATCCGGTTACTGTCTGAGACCTGGTTAGTGTCTGCAATTTTAGTTTTCTTATCTGCCGGTTTGTTACTCTTAGCAAACTTTTTATTCTTGATATTGAATGAAACAGACGGAGCGGGCCTCTTTGCCATAACTGAATTTAGAATCAGCATAAGGCCTAAAACCAGCAGTATGGCTACTGCAGCAATTTTATATTTCCGTCTGATGTTTATCATCTGCTAAACTCTCTTTTTATAAATCAGTTCGTACAGTTTTGGATGTTCGGCAGATTTAATAAGAGTGTCGAACTGAACACCCATAACTGCACCATCCTGTTCAAGCTTCGACCATTTGACAGTGCCGTTTATCCAGACGGGGTCTTTCTGCGAAATGTTATCCAACCAGACCTGCATGGATATCCGGCTGTCTTTTTGAAAAAGCTTTTTCGAATAAAACCCTATACCTATAACACTTATATCTATGCCATTAGCCTCGAATTTCCGACCGCTGTTTACGTCCAGCACCGTAAGTCTTTTGGTGAACGGCACACGTTCATAAGCACGTATAAGAGACAATTTTTGGCGTTCTTCCATTGCTTCCATTTCTTAATCGCCCTTTCACTTCACTCCCGAAGCCATCTGGAACATCGGCAGATAAATCGAAGTCAATATTACGGCAACGGTTACGCCCATTCCGAGAATCACGATAGGTTCGATGCAGCCGGTCAGACGCTCGACAATTTCCTTAACCTTGTCGCGATAATACATCGACACCTGGTCAAGCACTTTTGCCAGTTCGCCTGATTCTTCTCCAACCTTAACCATCGAGAGAACCATGGTCGTAAACAGTCTTGACTCTTCCATTGCAGACGCCAGACCGGCACCGCTGGATACTCTCTGCTGGATTTTATACATCGCTTCTCTGTAAACAGTATTGTTATGAAAAACTCCCTGCAGCGAAGTTATTGTCTCCAGCAGCGGCAAACCGCTCTTGAGCAGAAGAACTATATTAGTGGCGAATTTTTCCATATTAATATACACAACAAGTTCGCCGACCATCGGAACACTCAGCATTATCTGGTCCAATACGTGTTTGCCTTTCTCGGTCTTCAAATATGAACGAATTCCGAATACTGCAACGCCAATGCCTGCAAACAGCATAAGACCTCTTTTCTGCAGGAACTCTGAAATATTCACAACCGCCTGAGTGATGCCCGGCAGTTTCGAACCAAAGTCTGCAAAGAACGCGGAAAATACAGGAACCACCTTCCAGAGCATTATCACAATTGCGAGAACCGCAATACAACACATTATGCATGGATATATCATGGCCGAGATAATTTTGCCTCTCATCTCCCTGCTGTTTTTGATGTATTCATTCAGAGCAGCCAAAACATGTGCAAGCTGGCCGCTCAGCTCTCCGGTTTTAATGACTTCTATCCACTGACGGTCGAAAACTTTCGGGAACTCTGCTGCTGCCTGGTTAAGTGAAGTGCCGGCGGCGACCTTTTCCGCAATCGTGCCGATTACCGCCTGCATTCTCAGACTCTGGGTCTGACGCGTTGCTATCTGCAGAGCCTCAAGCAGCGGCGTACCGGCAGCAAACAGCGTCGTAAGATGATGGAAAAACTGTATCTTATCTTCAGCTTTGATTTTTTTGTGCAGTTTGGTAGATATCCTTATGTGCTTCTGCACCCACGAAAGTCCGGAACTGTTTGTCATCTGCTGAGCCATCTATAATCACCTTATATCATGCGTTTTTTTGCTCTGCACCTGCGACTACTGTTTCCTCGAGGACTTTATCCTCGGCTACTTCTTTACTTTCGTCTTCCTCAGCCTCTTCGGCGCAGGTACTCAACACTTCCTCAAGACTGGTAAGCCCCTCCTGTACCTTCTGCAGCCCGGCATCAAGCAATAACATATTTTTTTCCCTTCGAGCCTGTGCCCGCAATTCGTTCAGAGGGCTGCCTTCACTTATCATATCTCTGATTTTGGGACTTATAGATACAACTTCAAAAAGTCCCACTCGTCCGCTATATCCGCATCCTCTGCAGTCTTCACAGCCTTTGGGACGGTAATATTCTTTGTCAGGGTCGAGATGCCATTTCTTGGCGGTTTCCTTATCCATCTGATATTTTTCCTTGCATCTCATGCAGAGGCGTCTGACGAGTCTTTGAGCCTCGACAGCCCGCAGCGCTGAGGCAAGCAAAAACCTTTCAGCGCCCATATCCACCAGACGGTTTACCGCAGCAAGGGCGTCGTTTGTGTGCAGAGTCGAAAGGACCATATGTCCTGTCAGAGCCGCTCTCAGGCAAATCTGCGCGGTTTCCTGGTCACGAACTTCGCCGACCATTACTATGTCCGGGTCCTGACGCAAAAACGCTCTCAACGCTGCGGCAAACGTCAGACCAACCTGGCTTCGGACATGCACCTGGTTCATTCCTTCAAACTTATACTCCACCGGGTCTTCGACAGTCATTATGTTGACATCCGGCTGATTGAGCATGTTGAGCACGCTGTACAATGTTGTCGATTTTCCGCTTCCGGTCGGGCCGGTAACAAGCAGCAGACCATGCGGACTTTGGGCAGCAATTTTAAAATCTTCGGCCTGCTGGGCTGAAAAACCCAGCTTGGTCAGGTCTGTAGGTATTGCTCCCTTGGACAAAATACGCATAACCATCTTTTCGCCGAAAACCGTAGGCACCGTGCTTACACGCAAATCTATTCTCTTTTCTCCTACCTTCAGCGCTATGGCTCCATCCTGCGGAACACGCCTCTCGGCAATATCCATTTTGGCCAGAATTTTTAATCTGCTTATCATCGGAACGTACATCGGCCTGGGCGGAGGAGAAATCTCGTGCAGTTCTCCGTCAATTCTAAAGCGGACTTTGACACTCTTTTCAAAAGGTTCAATATGAATATCACTTGCACTGTTCTCTACCGCTGAAGACAGAATGTGATTGACCAGCCGAATTACCTGGCTGTCACGTCCTTTGGGTATGGGATGGTCAAGGTCCACGATTTCTTCAATGTCTTCTTCCCCGCCCTCCTTTAGCTGCTCAGCTGCACTTTGCCCTTTTCCTTCCGAAGCAATTTCCTTTACAATGTCACGCGTGCCAAACATTTCACCGAGCGAGTCGTTAATCATCGAAAAAGTTACCATAACCGGCTGTACAACAAGACCGGTGGATAACTGAATTCGTTCAAATAATTTCAAGTCTGTCGGATTTGCCAGAGCCACTTTGATTGTGTCGTCTTCCCTGCACAGCGGCACGAAATTATTTTCCCGGCAAACTGATTCGCCAATCATCTCAGCCAGTTCCTTGTCTGCGACAAGAGGACTATTCGGGTCTGCCAGCGGTATCCCAAGTTCTTCACCATAAGCAGCCGCTATATCAGCTTCGGTAACGATGTTCGAAACAAGCAAAGCTTCCTCTATCGAACTGCCTGACTTGCTGACAGCCTCACGAATACCGTTGAGGTCTTCCTGTTTAAGCAGTCCTCGTTTCAGAAGCAACTGAACCAAAAGCGGCTGGTCTGTTGTAAAGGCTTTGTTCACCGCGTTGGCTCCTTTCGCTCTTTAGCTTCAGAAATATTTTTTTGAACGTCGTTGTAGTCATCGCAAACGCTTGAGATTTTGAGAACGGTCCGCAGTCCGTTACAGGTCAGAATTACCGATTCGTCTTCAATGGATGAAATCTGCCATAACCGGTCTGAACCTGACTGCCTGACCAATGAACCGACACCGTAGACTTCGCTGCCGATTAAAGCCAGCCTCTGACCATCAGCGCCGGTGAGTATTCCCATCAGCTCGTCCGGGAAATGCACGTTATTGCCGTCGCTGACAGAACCGGCGGCAAGTTTTCCCACCTCTGCTGAAGCTGAAAGGTCAAAATAGCGGTCCCAGTCCACATTAAACGGGTCCCTGTCAGCCGGGCTGGCATGTTCCTGCGGTTCAAGAAATACAGGATTGAGCATTTTTTTCGTAATAACGGGAACCTCTTTGCCGCCGCCGCCGCCGGCCAGACTCGATGCAGGTTCATTCAACGAAGAGTAGGTAAGATAGCCAATGATCCCGATAACGATGAACGCCGCAAATCTGTTTAGTATCTTCAGCATTATTTCTTCGGCACAATCCCAAGAATAAAAATTTTCATTAACAGGTTCTTCGATCCTTTTTCAAATTGCAGCGAATCAATTCGAACCAGAGACTGTGAGCTTTCCAGCCACTCGACGTATGTTTTGAGTTCCGGGTATGTACCCTCGATCTCCATTGAGAAAGCCACGGCTCGGTATGGACCGACCTTGCGCTGCTGTTTCGACTCCATCCCCCGCAATTTGACCTGAAATTTTCTCAGACCGTCAAGCAGATACCGAACCCATTCATTTGTGTCGGATTTTTCATAAATAAGAGCACGAAAAATCGCAACCTGCTTCTGGAGCTTTTCACAATCCGCAATGTAACCACTGCGTTCTTTTTCCGCTGAAAGGAGTTTCTTGTTTCCTTCGATTTCTTTGGAAAGAGGCATATAAGCCACGACGACAATAAGGATAAGCAGGCAGCCTAATGTGGCAAGGCGCAGCTTCACAGGGTCACTCAGGTGCTGCTCAACGAGGACCTTATATCGCATTATTTTTGCCTTATCCAGACCCAGTTCCATAAACCTTATCCTTCAGAACTGCCTTTTGCACCTTTTCCGCTTTTTGCACCTTTTTCGTCTTTTGCACCTTTTTCGTCTTTTTCATCCCCATCCTTTTCAGGCTTGCCCGGCAAAGCCAGGACCGTAAACGTCGCCGTTTCACTCTTTCCCTGCCGGCGCCATTTTATCTCTGCCAGCTGAACCTTCGGAAAATCTCTCTGCAGCAATTCAACTTTCCTTAAGGATTCGAGAAAAGTCTCTATCTCCTCAGGCGCCGCCCGACCCTTGTCAAACAAAGTTACTCCTCGCAACGACAGGGATCTCTTCATCTTTCGCCCTCCTTCTTTCTTGCCTGATTCCTCGAATTCACATATCGCCCAAACATCGGAAAGGCTTACGTTGAGAGGAAGCCGGGTCGGTAAATCCCGTAAATAATCGCTCCAGACTATACGAGTCGAAAGAAATTTCTCGACTGCTGCAGTTTCAGCCAAAAGAGCCTTCCGTTCTTTGGCAATATCTGCGGTATTCTTGGAGACAGCCCACTTATGCATTGAATCCTGTTTCTTAAGACCGCTGTAAGAGTTGGCTAATTTCGAAGCCTTTTGCCACATCATAAAGGCCATACAGCAGGCCAGAAATACAACAATCATTGCGATTTTCCAGGGAAACATCTTCGTAATGCCCGGCTTGGCTCGCAATTCGCGAAATATATCAAATTGAACAACCTCCTTCGACCCGGCCGACATCGCCAGAGCGTAACTGCAATGCGAATCAGTAAAACCGGGGCCGTCGGCGACCGCTACTTCGATGCCAAGCTCATCATAAAGCTTCTGACCGAGCTGCTCAGCATTCGGGCCCTGCAGAATTATTCCATCAACCGCCGGTCGAGCCAGTGTTACAGCGCTTTGTATGAAAATGCTTCTTATGACAGATACTATCTTCTCCACAAACTCTGACTGCGAAAAGCTGAACCTCTTCCAGCACATGGGATTTTTCTCGACCACCAGTATGGCCAAACCTCCGGTTTCGTTAAGAAAAACCTGTATAAAAACCTTCCAGCTTCTGTTTTTTCGAGGCAGCTTTACTGAAAAGACCGACATGGCCCACGGAGTCGGTTCTAAAAGAAAGTTTTTGAAACCTGCCTGGCCAAGTGCAGAACAAAGCTCCTGTGCAAGCTGTTTTTTACATGCGCCAATACTCCATAACTGACCTGGGGATGACTTTGTTTTGTTTATTTTGTAGTAGTCGACAACAACTTCGTTTCGTTCTGTTGAATTACGAAATCCGGCATTCTCGAGGAGTTTATCGCGAAGCTGGTCCTGCTGCTGCTCATATTCCGCCCCGGAGGTTATGAAAAACGTTTGCTCAGGCCTCAGACCGAGACATACCGGCACATTCCTGCCGCCGTGGTTCTTTACGTATTCCTGCAGCACACTCATCAAAGACGAGCTGTCGGCTTCGAATGACTGCTGATTTAACGTAGTAAGACCCTTAATTGTAGTGCCCACATCAGTGATACTTACACGGTCACCGCAGAAATACACACCGATGGCCCGGCCCCAACACAGCTTTGCCAGAATATTCAACATAAAGTCCATTCCATAGAGTTATAAAATCTGCGCATAATTCCGTCAGCCCTCTTTAAAAGAGCCAGGACCTTCTCAACATCACACAGATTTACTAACATAAACTCCTGTCAGTATGTACTGTTACGGTTAATTCGACATAATAAAAAAATGACTTAACGTAATGCCCTGCGGCCATAATAAAAACCGGTTTTCCCGCGCAGTTTCAATTATTATAGGGCATTAAAAATTGAGGCTGGCAGCCAGAAATGAAAGATATGGTCCGAAAAAATAAAGGTGTTTACCTGATTTTTTTTTAAAAAGATGTATAAAGTTCTAATAAAAAAGGACGACAACCTCTTTTGGGTTGCCGCCCTTTCTTTCCAGAAATTGAGCTTCTGTCGTTAACAACAGAACGTCATATCATGTTTGCATCGGGTTGATATCGTCATAGGTTGTAATAGTGCTGCCTTCGGCGTTAAAACCCTGCTCAGTAAAGGTTACAGTGTATTCTCCATAACCAGCAGATGCACCCAACCTCGTAAGGGTAAGCGTCCAGGAATCCTGGAGACTGCCTGTACTGCCCGCAGCAATGGCGCCAACAGTGAAATACTTCGGTGCAGTAAACTGAATGTCAAGGTCGGTAACTTCGGCCGCATAGGTGCTCTGTCTGGCATGGTAACGCTCCATCGCTGCCTGTATGGACGACAGGTAGTTGAAGGATTCAGCAGCTTTCGACCGTTCGACCGAGGCTCTAAATCTCGGCACGGCAAAAGCAGCCAGCACACCGATGATTACAATAACCACAGCAAGCTCAACCAGTGTGAAACCGCTTTTTGTAATCGCTCTTTTCATTTTTTTTTGCTCCTAACTACTTTCTTCCTTAAGACGTTATTTTCCAATCAGTCTTAAGTCTGCATCGGGTTGATGTCCTGATGCTCTGTAATCGTGCTCGTTTCATCGAAACCTTGCTCAGTGAATATTACCGTGTACGGACCATAACCAGCCGAAGCACCCAGACGCGTAAGAGTCAAAGACCATGAATCTTCGAGGTCGGCGGTGCCGCCTGGTTCAACGGCGCCAACAGTAAAATACTTCGGTGCAGTAAACTGGATGTCGAGGTCGTTAACCTCCGCAGCATAGATGGCCTGCCTGGCATGGTAACGCTCCATCGCTGCCTGTATGGACGACAGGTAGTTGAAGGCTTCAGCAGCTTTTGACCGCTCGACCGAGGATCTAAATCTCGGGACGGCAAAAGCAGCCAGCACACCGATGATCACAATGACCACGGCAAGCTCAACCAGTGTGAAGCCAGCTCTCACAATTGATTTGTTCGCTTTCATTATTTATCTCCTTAAAATTTAAAAGCCATAATTATCCCCGTCCCCCTACACAAGAGACTTTGGGTTAACTATCTAATCATTTTTTCTACCTGCGATTCGGCTATGTCATCGACATAAACCAAAAGAGCCTTTAGCTGATAAAACTTATTAACCAGGGAAAATAACATTTCTCTCCGTGCACAAATAAGCTGTTAAAGGATGATTTGCAGGAACTTTATAGGTCCTTGATGGTATTGAACGAGAAAAAGTGAATTATCTTTGAGACAACATTATGGGAACTTATTGCCTGATAAACCTGTCGAGCCGTTTCTTTAAAGTATGCCTCTTCTATATCCTATACCCTATATCTTTAATCTTCTTGCAATATTGGCTGATTAGATGTAAAGTTAGGTCAAAAACGAGCCGGAGAGGTGGCCGAGAGGCTGAAGGCAACGGTTTGCTAAACCGTCGTACCGGTGAATGCTGGTACCGCGGGTTCGAATCCCGCCCTCTCCGTTACATCGGAAAGGCACGCTACAAGTTCCCGAACTTCAGGAACTTGCAAAGTTTTCTCGATTTTTGACCGGCCTATTGCCCTCAAATTGCCCTCAGCATAAAGCTGCCGCCAAAAAGATATGTTCCATATTTTTTAAGAAATTTTCATTTTTTCTGGGGTATCTTATCCTTGGATTACGCATTATTATATAGTGGAGTAATAGAATTAAGGAGATAGCTTATGAGCGCTGCAATAGACAAGGTCACCGGCACACATAGTTCACTCAGTCAGTTCAATTCAATGACCTTTACTACGATGATGCTGGGTGAACTGCCGCCGGCCTTGCGGCTTGAGGAAGTAATGCCGGCACTTGAGAATTTCCGAAGAGACTGAGATATGAAAGTTACGTTTGTTAGAACACCAAGATATGTCTGGCCTTTCAACTCTGAGACCAGTGCTTTTTGGCAGCCGTTGGGTTTTATGTCGCTTGCAGCACAGCTTGAAACCTCACGTTCTAACTGGACCGTTAAGATAATTGATTGCCCGGGAAGCAAAATTGGCTGGAATACACTGCTTTCCATGCTCGCTTCGGACTGGCCTGATGTGATCTGCCTTGGTGAGGAGATAGTTTCATCCCACGAAGCTATGAGGCTTGCGAGAATTGTCAAAGAGCAACATCCCGGAACAATTGTTATTGCAGGCGGTGTGTTTTTTAGCTATACGGCAGAAGAGTCTCTTGAAACTGAATCGATAGATTATATTGTGCACGGAGAAGGGGAAATTACTCTCTGTGAACTGCTCAATACAATTGCTGATGGGTGCGATGTAAAAAATGTAGAAGGGATATCCTATAGAAAAAGTGGTGAGGTTATCAGAACTGATGTTCGGCCACTTATAAGTGATATGGATACGCTACCAATGCCTGCCTGGTCGAAGGTACCAATGCATCTGTATGGCCTCGGGTCAAAGAACCACCCGGGTCTGGTTTCAATAGAGCACAGTCGTGGGTGCATAGATAGTTGTAGTTTCTGTATCCTCTGGAAGCATATGGGAAAACTTTCCGACGATAGCCAGACCGTAAAACCTTACTATCGCGGTAAATCGCCAGAAAGATGTTTCGAGGAAGTCATAAGGTTGGTTCATGATTATGATAGACATACCTTCGGCTGGGTTGACCCAACGTGGAACGTTGATCCAGAGTGGACCGACAGGTTTTGTGGTCTTTTACTGAAACATAATATAAAAATACGGCAGACAGCCTGGGTCAGAGCCGATTATATTGTTCGAGATGAAAAGCTTGGGGTGCTTGAGAAGGCCGTCCGTGCAGGGCTTAGTCAGGTTATGATTGGTGTTGAAAGACAGGATGAAACAGGCCTGAAAGAGCTGAACAAGCATTCGAATAGTCCTGATATAACGGCCAGGGCTTTTGAGATACTGCGGACGAAATATCCAAGTGTATTTACCATTGGCTCGGTTATCTTTGGGCTTTGGGATGAGACAAAGAAATCACTCGATGAGCTTTCAAGACACCAGTACAAAGTCGGGATGGACTACTGCTTCTTTATCCCATTAACGCCAAATCCGGGGACGGAAGTCTATGAAGATGCTCGCAAACGCGGAATAATAGAAGTTACCGATTGGATGGCCTACAACTTTCATACACCGGTTATGAGAACCAAAGAATTTTCAGCAAGGCAGCTCGAAAAGCTGTATTTTAGGTTGCTCTTTAGGATGCGTTTAGATAGGATAGTTGCTAATTTGAAGCAGTTTTTCTCTATCCGGGACGGTAGGCGAAGAAGGGTCTCTAAATCGCTAATTAAGTATGGTGTGCAAATCACAATGAGGTATATTGCAAATAGATTGCGCCATCCATTCAGCAACAAGCTGACAGTATATTCACGTAAACCTGTTTGGTATGACTCATGAAAGTTGTCAGTTACATATTTTCCTTCTTGTGTAACCAGGATGCATCACGCTCTTTTGAAATTGGCGGGCAGCTCTTACCATTTTGCCAGCGATGTACGGGGGTATATGTGGGTATGGGCATTAGTTTTGTTTATTTACTTTTGAGCGACCATTATAAGAAAGGTTTGCCGCGGTCAAGCATCCTTTATGCAAATATTGCGAGTTTGTTAATTATGCCGGTGTTTGGTTTTCATTTGCTTGACCCGGGACCAGCATGGAGATTTTGGACCGGGCTGGTTTTTGGAAATGCCATCGCTTTTCTTATCTTGCCTGCTGCCTCAATTATCCGGAAGGAAGGCAAGGCGTCTGGTTATCATACGAGGGTTTCGACAATCTTATTCTGGGTGCTTTTTGGGTTCTTAAATGCAATGCCATTTTGGTTCCCAATACAATCCAGCTATTTTTACTACGTTGTAGTCATGGTTGCATTGATAGGTTTGCTATGTCTTCTTTTCTGTATGGTGACAATAACAGTTTTTCTAACAAGAAAGATTGTGGTCTATTTGATTTTGAAAGGGTTCAGTAATGAATGCGCAAAAAACTAAAAAAGCCACTTATAATAAGGCCTTGCTCGCTTTGGTAGCAACATTTTCTTGTTTCTTAATCTATGTCCTGGCCTGTGTTCGATCACCAGTGTCATGGTCACCGGACTATTCGAAAATCGCAATCCTTGTAACTCCCCCAGGTGATGACCCGAATAAATTCGCAATCTTCACGTATGATATTGCGACAGGCAAACGGCTGTTACTTGATGAAGTTGAAAAAGACGGCTTTTTGTGCGCACCTTCCTGGTCTCCTGATGGTAAGTGGGTCGCTTATTATAGGGTGGAACCTACCGGGCAGACAGTTAAATCTCCTTCTGAAGGCGACCCTAATGCTGGCGCACCCGAATCCGTGCCAACAGCGGCTATAACTACTAAAAAAACTGACCAGCCTAATAGCCCAACGGCAGCCGTTGAGAAACTATTCAGCGAAGAAAACAAGATGTTGCCACCATTTATGTTTGAGATTGTTAAAGAAAAACTGGACGAAGAAGACAAAGACCGTGAGACCTTTGATGTAAAGTTAATGCTTGCCAGACCAGACGGCACAGAGCGAAGAGTTCTGCGAGTTATAGAATCGGAGGGTGACGAAAATCATAGAAAGATGTTAATGTTGATGAGACCAGAATGGACTAAGGATTGTAAGCACCTCTTTTATGACCGGATGATTGGGTCTAGCGACTTCTGTTATATAGGCAGTTTAGAAATAGACACGGGCAAGATGTACGCACACCTTCTGGATCAATCAAGCAACCAAGCTGCAGTATCACCCGATGGTAGTTGGGTTGTTTCTTTGTCAGAAGCAGGAGAGGAGGTAATGTTAACTGTGGCAAGGGTCGACGGCAATTTTCACAAATACGTTAGGCTCGCTCTTAACTTGCATGAGGGACCGCCTGCCTACCCGGCAGTCGCATGGTTCCCTGATGCGAAGCACCTTCTGATTTCGGCAAAAGAGGGGTTCCGGATTATGGACGCCGATACCGGGAGCATAGAGGAGCATCGTGACCCCAACGCCGGAGATATTGCCTACCCGGTTTTCTCTGCAACTGGTAACACGTTGTATTATCTTGCCGTATGCGAAGCCAACGAACCCAATGGTCCTGAGAAGTTGATTAGCCTCAAAAGCATGAACCTAAAAGACAAAGCAATAAAAACGGTGTTTGCACTTTCTGACGTTCCAGATCTGGACAATGAAAAAAGTATATTCTCCATTTCGCCCGATGGTAAAAGGGTCATAATGAGGACCGAGATAAAGAGCGCGGGGGAAGAGGACAGGTCGGCACTCCTTTTCTGGGATGGCAAAACCCGAAAAGTTGTCGAAACAGACCGCTGGATAGAGAAACCCCTCTATGGTAACGAGAACCTGGTCTTTGAGAAAAAGCTGATAGGGAAATGGAAAGCAAAAGATAGTGAGATTTTGATATCTAAGGGAACACAGAAAAAGACCTACAGGATAATATCCAGAGAAAAAGACAGCAAAGAAGAACGCCACTTCGGTGCAAATCTCGTCAGTGTGAAAGGTATGATGTTTCTGGGGATGTTTTTTGATGAGTCTTTGCTAAAGAAGGACCTATATGGTTCGCAGTTTCTGCCCAATTTCTTTGTCAAGGTTGACCAGATAGAACCAAAACTGTTACTGCGGCGAATGTATCACGAGGAAGTTGCTGAGATGCTAAAGAAAGACCCCAACTCGCTGAAGCAAGAAACTGCGCAGGCTGAGAATGTGCTTGAATTTGAAAGAATTTCTGCGAGGCCTTAGGCTGCATCTTCATAGGGCCTTAGATAATACAAGAAGGAGCCCGAAAGGCTATCCTACGAAAAGTTCAATGCAGGATGTTCGAATTGGTATGTGGTGACTCTTTTAGTTTTGGTGGCATCGGGACTTATAGAATGCACCACAATTATAAGGAGCTATGAACACTATGAGATGAGTAAATCTCGCTATTGTAAACGTATTGAGTGTTAGCAGATAAGTTAGCCAGAAAAACAACAGTCTAAGCAGATAAAGCTGTTGCGCTTATCTTTATTGGTCCATCAATGAACTTGAGCTGACGGATAGATGCATTATTGAGTATTCTGTCGAAGAACCTGAGCTATGATGGTACCTGATGATGAAAAGTGATAAAATCCACAAGTTCTACAAGTCTGGTTTGGGTACGAAATCCAAGTCCGAATGAGTGCTGTGCCTGGCTCGTTCATCGTAGCAGGTATCTGCGTTGACCGAAAAGTTGCCCTCAGATTGCCCTCAAATCCCATCACAAAATAGTAAAAAACCGTGCGAAGATAGTAAATGAACGAGAGCATCCAAATCCTTGACTTTACGCCAATTAAGCTGTAAGATTAGTATATTAAGGAACTTACAAAGAGAGGGCAAATCGAATCCCGCCTTCTCCGTTTTACCTTCGGCAAAACGGAGCAATCGAGAATCGAAAGTTGAAAATTGAAGGTGGGGAATCCTCGATTGTGGTCTAATTTCGATTATCGATTTTCAAAAGTGGTAGTTAACCATAGACCAACAGAACAGGAGAGAGAGTTGACATTTTCTGGAAATATTGATATACTTATACTTATGGTGGTTTACCATTAGGTTGGTTATCTATATATAAGTCTGCGTTGTTTCTGCTGCATCGTGGAGGACGGTGAACTTATTCGAAACAGACGGC
Organism: Phycisphaerae bacterium; assembly: GCA_041478555.1. Lineage (GTDB taxonomy): Bacteria > Planctomycetota > Phycisphaerae > Sedimentisphaerales > UBA12454 > JAPLMW01. Next base: position 20,086 of record JBGOWI010000011.1, on the reverse strand, counting down.
CAAAAGTTCAGGAGGGTGGAAAAGTGCTATTTTCACACAAAAAAAACACTCTGTCAGTCTGTCCGAAAACAGGTAAACCCCTTAAACAAAAAAGCAGATTCCACCTGTTAAAGTGGTTATGTCCAATTACCGGACTATTAGCTCTAATCTGGTTTTTGATACGAGTAATACCGAAGCCTTCTCGGGCCACGTATCCCTGCCAGCGGGTAGCCTTTCCGCTGGCGTCGAGTTTTATAATCTGGCTGCTGGGTCTGGCCGGCTCAGTCGCTGCCTACCGCAAGGCAAAACGTTCGCTCGCCCGAGCACGTTACGTTGCTGCGGCAATATGCATCGTCGCAAGTGTCGCCTTTATATGGATGGCAATGTCAGCAGATACCGAAAATGTGTCCGTAGTCCAGGCCGACCCATTGCCGGCCAACAGTCCAATAGGCGTTGCAAAAGGCATCCACCCCGGCCGAGTCGCATGGATTCACGACCCTAATGCCACCAGCTGGGGCGGCTCAGATGGCAATACCAACCCGCCATACTGGAATGATAACACCTGCATCGACCAGCAGGTCGTCAACTCAATGCTCCCAAAAGCACTTCGGGCCTTAACCAGCAAAAGCAGCGACCACACCGCCTGGGACGCGATATTCAGATACTTTAACCAGCAAGATGTCGGCTACACGCCGGGCGAAAAAATCGCAATAAAAATCAATTTCGTATTAATGAATGATGTCAACAGTGGGACGAAAACCAGTATTCTTCTCGACCAAATAGACAATTCGCCCCAGCTTGCGATAGCCCTTCTAAGGCAGCTAATAGATGTCGCAGGCGTCGATCCCTGCAATATAAGCATCGGTGACCCTACGCAATGTATGCCCGATTACTGGTATAATATGGTTCAGCCGAATTGTCCGAACGTCGTCTATTTGACAAAAAGCAGTGTCACCCTCTCAGGCAGGACACGGGTGACCCCTGATGACGACGCGAACTTCTACTGGAGCGACCCCTGCGCTGCCCACTGGACTGGTGTTACAAAACAGGACAAAATCCCAACGCACTTTTCCCAGGCAAATTACTTTATAAATTTCGCTATTCTCAAAAGCCACACCCAAGCCGGAATCACGGTCTGCGGCAAAAACAACTACGGCTCTTTGATAAGAAAACCACCCGACCCCGGCTATTATAGCATGCACTGGTCAAGAGTATTGTCGAACGAATCACCGGGGATGGGAAGGTACAGGGCAAATGTTGACCTGATGGGCCATCCAAAGTTAGGCGGCAAAACAATGTTGTGTTTAATCGACGGCCTCTATTCCGGCCGCGGCTGGGACGCACGAACAATCCGATGGGATATGGCGCCGTTCAACCACGACTGGCCAAGCAGTATCTTCCTCTCTCAGGACCCCGTCGCAGCCGACTCAGTGGCTTATGATTTTATGTACAATGAATGGGACGCAAGTCCTACCGACATAAATGGGTATCCGCGAATGTCCGGTGCGGAAGACTATCTGCACGAGGCGGCTCTTATTCCCGACCCCTGTTCGGGGGCAAATTATGACCCCAATCATGATGGCGGCCTTACAGAAAGCTTAGGCGTTCATGAACACTGGAACGATGTGAACAACAAAAAATACAGCCGGAACCTCGACCCAGTTAACGGAACAGGTATCGAACTGGTAACCCAATCAGAACTTATCGGAGACTTCGACGACAACAATGATGTGGACTTTAAAGATTTTGCCGACCTCGCTGCCGCCTGGCGAAGCCAGCCCGGCGACGACAACTGGGACCCCAATTGTGATATATCGATACCCAGCGACAACGTTATCGACGAATACGACTTGATGGTCTTCTGCGACAACTGGCTCAAGTAAGCAGGCGTACAACAGACTATCAATCTATACAACTCTTGACGCCAAAGTCATTACAGGTATAATAAATACAAAACAATAACAGGAAATTAAGAATGGACCTATACCAGGCTATTAAGAAAAGATATTCGTGCAGAAGCTACAGTTCAAAACCGATTGAACAGGAAAAGCTCGAAAAAATACTCGAAGCGGCAAGACTGGCGCCTTCGGCAAAAAACCTGCAGGACTGGCGTTTTATCGTCGTTACAGATGAACGAGAAAGAAAACAACTTGCCATCGCCGCCAACGAACAGATGTTTATCGCCACCGCACCGATAGTTATAGTGGGCTGCAGCAATACCGACTACGCGATGCCATGCGGCCAGAAAATTTCATCAATAGATGTTGCTATCGCAATGGAACACATTGCACTGGCTGCAACGGCTGAAGGGCTGGCTACCTGCTGGATAGGAGCATTTAACCCGGAAAAAGTCCGCAGAGTTCTCGATATTCCCAAAGGAATCGAGGTAATCGGACTTATGCCAATCGGCTATCCGGCCGACAAAGAAACTCACAGGCCGAGAGAGCCAATTGACAATATCGTCTGCTACGAAAAGTGGAAGTTTTAAATAGCCACGAAGGCACGAAGACACAAAGGAAAGAAAAAGGAAAAAATATTTTTCAACTTTCAACTTTCGATTTTCTAATTCGGGGATGTGGTGCAACGGGAGCACGCCGCGGTCGCATCGCGGAAATGAGGGTTCGATTCCCTTCATCTCCATTCGACTCGCCCTGCGATTCTCTCAGGGCTCGCTCATGGCAGGCCATTCGAAATCGGCGAGTCGAATGCCCCGAGCAAACGCAGTGCGTCGAGGGGCATTTAAATAAAACTAACAATGAAATGTCTAAAAGATGTGGTATATGTACATTCTCAAATGTTCCGACGGCAGTTATTATACCGGGCATTCCAATTTTATCGAAGAACGCATCAAAAAACATAATGCAGGCCGGGCTGCCAAATGGACAGCATACAGATTGCCGGTCAAACTTGTCTATAAAGAAACTTACCAAACTGAACAACAAGCTATCAGACGTGAACGCCAGATTAAAAAATGGTCACATCAAAAGAAAGAAGCTCTCATTTCCGGAGACCTTAAAACCATTAAAATTTTAAGTAAATCAAGAAGCTATTTTTGAAAAACAACTTAAAACCGGTTCAGGAAGGGTCTTTGCAAAAAGACACTTTTGGTAAATAACGCTGTTGCAACATTCTCGACATAACATCTTCACATACAATTAGTTAAGTTTTGTTGCAAAGAGGCTTTTGTTGTGGTAAGGTAATCTTGAGTCCATTAAAAAACTATATGGCAAAGAAGGCTCAAATAAATCTCGAAAAATGCAAAGGCTGCGATTTGTGTATCGATGTCTGTCCAAAGGCGGCGATACGCAAAAGCGGTATAAGCAACAAAAAAGGTTATGACTACATCGAAGTGGACTTCCAATTGTGCAACGGCTGTGGAGCATGCTATATAATATGTCCCGACTGTTGTTTTACCATAGTTGAGACTGTTGGTTCGACAAGATAAGGCTTAAATGGCTGAAAATAACAACACAGGTTCACAAATCCGAAGAGTACTGATGAAAGGCAATGAGGCCGTCGGAGAAGCTGCCATCAAAGCAGGCTGCCTGTGCTATTTCGCATATCCTATAACTCCACAGACTGAAACGCCGGAATACCTGTCTCGCAGAATGGAGGAGGAAAATCGAATCTTCCTGCAGGCTGAAAGCGAAATCGCCGCCATCAATATGGTCTTCGGAGCTTCTGCTGCCGGCGCCCGTGTGATGACATCGTCTTCTTCGCCGGGAATAAGCCTTAAACAGGAAGGCATAAGCTATATCGCAGGGGCAGAATTGCCGTGCGTAATAATCAATGTCGTTCGTGGCGGACCGGGTCTGGGAAATATCGAAGCATCACAGGCAGATTATTTCCAGTCCACCAGAGGCGGCGGACACGGCGATTACAGATGTATCGTACTTGCACCAAATTCCGTGCAGGAATGCTACGATATGACTATGAACGCCTTCGACCTGGCAGATTTCTACAGAGTACCGGTAATCATCCAGAACGATGGCATTATCGGCCAGCTCGTAGAGCCTTTTGAGATGCATCCGTATAAGCCGATGTTCGAAAAACTGCCGAGCAAGAACTGGGCGCTGACCGGATGCGCAGGAAGAGACCCGAACGTAGTCAGAACACTATATTTAAAGCCGCCGGACGGACTCGAACAGCTCAATCGCAAGCTCGACGAAAGATACAAAAAAATACAGGCTGAACTTCGATGGGCTGAACTGTCCAACTGCGACAAGGCTGATTTGATTATCATTGCATACGGCGCCACAAGCAGAATTGCAAAATCCGCGATTAAAAGACACAACAACAATGGCCAAAAAGTCGGCTTGTTCAGACTCAAAACCCTATGGCCGTGGCCGAACGTCGAGCTCGTCGAAATTGCCCGGAAAAACAAAGACGCTAAATTTCTCGTTATCGAAATGAGCACAGGACAAATGCTCGAAGACGTTCTGCTTTCTCTTATGGATGTTGTGCCGAAAAAAGATATCCTGTTCTACGGTATGGGAGGCGGATGGAATCCAACCCCTGATATGATTTATGAAAAAATTGCAGAGGTCCTTGCCGAATGAACATCGTTAAAACACAGCCGAAATCTATTACAACAGAATCCACAAAATACTGCCCGGGATGCGGACACGGAATCGTGCTGAGGCTTATCGGCGAAGTCATTGACGAGCTCGGTATAAGAGAAAAAATGATTCTTACCGCACCTGTCGGCTGCGCGGTTATACTTTACGATTATATCTTCTGCGACGTCATCGAATGCGCTCACGGCAGAGCGCCTGCGGTCGGCACTGCTATAAAGAGGGTGCATCCGGACAAGTTCGTTCTGATTTATCAGGGAGACGGAGACTTGGCCGCAATCGGAACCGCAGAGATAATACACGCAGCAAACCGGGGCGAGAATATGTCGGTTATCTTCGTAAACAATGCTATATATGGAATGACCGGCGGACAAATGGCGCCAACCACACTCATCGGACAAAAAACCACCACCAGCCCGTTCGGCAGAACCATAAAGGGAATGGGAAAACCGATAAGGGTATGCGAACTGCTCGCAACGCTCGAAGAGACTAAATACCTCGAAAGAACAAGTATACATTCAGTCAGAAATATAAACAAAACAAAGGCGGCTATAAGAAAAGTATTTCAAAATCAGCTAAACGGCATAGGCTTTTCTCTGGTCGAGATACTCTCCATGTGTCCGGTCGGATGGAAAGTTTCGCCAAAAGAGGCCATTCAGTTTATCGAAGAACAGATGATTAACTGCTTCCCGCTGGGAGTTTATAAAGATACCGAATAACAAAATAAAATGCCTGATAAGGAAACAAACATACTTATAGCGGGATTCGGAGGTCAGGGAGTAATATTGGCCGGCAATGTGCTTGCCTACGCCTGTATTGACGCGGGGAAAAACGTCTGTGCTATGGCTTCTTACGGTGCAGAAGTGCGAGGCGGCACCGCAAAGGCTCTTATATCCATCGCAGACCACGAAATAGATTCGCCCATCATCGAAAGCCCAAACCTGGCAATCATAATGAACGCCCCGTCATTCATTAAATATATCGACACTATCCGGCCGGGCTCGCCGGTAATTATAAATTCTTCAATGATTGACCTGACCAGAGTCAAAAAAAACAATCTCGATATCGTCGGCGTCGATGCAACAAACCTCGCCATAAAAATGGGCAATATAAAGGTCGCAAACATTATAATGCTCGGAACTATGATTAAAAAGACCGGCATTTTAAAGCCGCAGTCAGTCATTAATGGCATGAAACGCGCTTTCTACAAGGGGAAAAAAGGCCTGTACTATATAAACGAAAGCGCATTCAGAACAGGTTACGATTTAATATGACTCCGTCAGGCAAAATCGAAGAGCTGGTTCTCGATGACATCATAAATAATAAAAAGACCCTCACAAACCTCGGTATCAGACTTGCACCGCTTATCGACGTTATCTTTCAGCTTCTGATTTTTTTCTTCATCTCGGCACAGTTCAGACCCGAAGAAGCCGCCCTCCCGCTCGGCCTGCCAACCGCACAAGCGGACAGCCTGGCGACCGCTGTTGAGCCGCTGACCGTATATGTCCTGGGCAGCAGCAACGGATGCGAAATACAGATTGGGGAAGAAACCATAAATATAACCGCCGAAACAGGCGAAAAGGATTTAGCCGATTTCGTTGAAAAGTTCGCTGATATACTAAAAAAACAAAAAAGAGCGCTATCAGACCCGCTTGTTCTGGTCTTTGACGACGAAGTTCAATGGGATTACGTCGCAAAGATTTACAACCTTTTATACGGGCTTGGGGCAAACGATATTACCTTCAGACTAAATACTGAAATTCAATGAACCGGTTAATCCTGAAAATCTTTTTTGCCCTGCTCTTGCTCGCATTGCCCTGTTTGGCAGACGGTAATTGCCCGGATGAAAATACGATTGCCGAACTGGCAGATAAATCAAAAAATTGTTTTCTCAGTTTTCTTTCCGAAACACTTTATCAGCGGCTGAGCCTCGAATACAATGACGGACGATTGTCCGACCGACACAAAACAGAACTTGGCGAAACCGCACAAAAATGCACAGAAACACTCGAACAGATATTGGCAGAACAGCTTGAATGCAAAAAACAGATTGAGGATTATACAACAGACGACTGGGAGGTGCGATTCGGCTCAAACGGTCTGTGGAACAGGTTAAAAACCGATATCTTAAACAGCCAAATGAGGCTGCTCGCTACCAGTCGCTTCTCGGCCATATCAAAGAACGAATATTTTAAAATTGACCAGAATCAGGCCGAACAAGACGCTTATAACAATGATTTTGAAACCGATGTCAAGTTTGCCTTTGCCCAATTAAAGGCGGGTTCCGACGAGCATCTGAAAAAAACAATTGCCAAATGGCCGGCAGGCAGAGAACTGCTCGGAAAACTTGCTCTCGAAAAATTAAGTCTTCTTGATGATTATTCAAAAATAACAGTCACAGAAGCTGAGCTTGCTGCCGAGACAGCAATTAAAAATAATCCTGAAAAGTACGCAGATATCCTTTTAAAACTGACAAATACAGAGCAATTACCTGTCGTTTTTTATGCTGCCGGCCTGGCTGTCGAAAAAGACAAACCACTGAAAGCGATAGAACTTTTCACCGATGCAGGTAAAGATAAAGAAACTACCTTTGCCAACGACGCTGCTCAAAGGGCTGCAGCGTTGGCATATAATCTCTTCAATGAAAAAAACCTCGACTGCAGCAAAACCGCAAGGGTCTTCGAAAATTATCTCAGCCAGACTAACGCTGATGACGACAATATTCTTTACTGCTACGGGTTTGTATTAAAAAACTGTGACAGAAAAACCGACTCAGTTAAGGTTTTTGAACAAATCACAGAAAGAAAAGGCTCGCTTGCACTACAGGCAGAATACGAAATCATCCTGCTAAAACTCGAATCTGAACAGAATTATCCGGCAGCAACAGAAGAACTTTATGAGTTTTTGCAGAAAATACAATCAGACAAGGATGAATTGTACGACCGGGCACTTGAAACATACTGTAAGGTCCTGCTTAATCGCGGCGGCAGGGAAAACGCACAGAAGGTTTCAGAAATACTGTCGGACAAAAATATGCCGATACTTAAGGCACGAGCACACTGGATGCTTGAAGAAAAACAACAAACAATCTCTGAACTTACTAAAGCAGAAACTTTAACCGCCGAGGATGCAAATTTCTGCGCAACTGTTCTTGAGGATATCAAAGCAAATCTCGACGAACTGGTCGAGACCTGCGGTAAAAATCTTCTCAAAGACTGCATACATCTTGCAGCCAGACTAAATGCCTCAGAAATTTTAATTCTGGAACTTCAAATAGTCGAAACTGACGGCAACTGCCCCCAGGCCTTAAAAACACAAATAGAACAACTCAGAGAACAAATCGACCCGAAAAACCGCGATTTCTTACGGCTCTATGCAAGATTTAACACAAAAATTGGCGACTACAAAAAGGCCTGCGAGTTGTGGTCGGAACTTGTGCCGGCACAGAGCCGCAATCCCGATTTCTGGCCGGCAAAATATTATCAGCTCCTGTGCCTTTCAAAAATATCCGAAAAGGACAGCCAAAAAGCCGGCCATGCCGCTGAAGTACTCCTAAACAGCGAAAAAGACATACCTCAATTCTGGCGAAAAAAACTACTAAACTTAACCAATCAGATACCTTAATGCTTGAAGAAAGCCGAATAACCTGCTAAACTACAAAAAACCAATAAATTTGGAGTCCTGATGGCCAAAGGTCCAGATAACTACAAAAAGAAGGAAACGTGTAGTTTTTGCGGCAGAGCAAAAAAACAGGTCGACGCCTTCGTCGAAGGACCGGGCAGTGTTTATATCTGCCCCGAATGTGTTGAGCTGTGCTATAACATCGTCAGACAGGAAAGAAGACGGCTGAGACACTCAGGTTTTGTGCTTGAAGATTTGCCGAAGCCAAGACAGATAAAAGAATTTCTCGACCTCTATGTCATCGGACAGGAAAAGGCAAAAAAAATACTTTCCGTCGCCGTGCACAACCACTATAAACGGCTCGTACACACCGACAGCGAAAAGGGCGATATCGAAATAGATAAATCAAATGTACTGCTGATTGGGCCCACCGGCTCAGGAAAAACCCTGCTTGCAAAAACCCTCGCAAGACAATTGAATGTCCCATTTGCCATCTGCGACGCCACCACAGTCACAGAAGCCGGTTACGTCGGAGAAGATGTTGAGAACTTCCTGCTCAGATTGCTTCAAAACGCCGATTACGACCTCGAAGCAGCTCAGCGAGGAATCGTTTACATCGACGAAATCGACAAAATCGGGAAAACCTACCAGAACATCTCAATAACACGCGATGTCTCAGGCGAAGGCGTCCAGCAGGCACTATTAAAAATGCTCGAAGGAACCATCGCAAACATCCCGCCCCAAGGGGGAAGAAAACATCCGGAACAGTCCTACATCCAGATGGACACCACGCATATCCTGTTCATCTGCGGCGGAACCTTCGTCAGCCTCGAAAATATCATCAAAAAACGACTCGGAAGAAAAATGATAGGCTTCAGTTCAGAAAAACAAAAAATCGACGACCCGAAGGCTGATTATTCAGGCGTCATCGAACAGGTTGTACCGGAAGATATTATCGAGTTCGGCATGATTCCTGAAATGGTCGGCAGACTGCCCGTCATTACAACTCTCAACGCGCTCGATGAGGCAGCACTTGTCGATATCCTGACAAAGCCCAGAAACGCCCTTATCAGACAATACAAGGCCTTCTTCAAAATGGAAGATGCTGAACTGGAGTTCACAGACGACGCCTTAACGGCTCTGGCCAAAAAAGCACTCAAACGAGATACAGGTGCAAGAGCACTTAGAGCTATCACCGAAGAACTTATGATAGACCTGATGTATCATCTGCCGGAAGAACCAAAGCCGGGTAAATACCTTATTACAAAAGATATTGTGGAAGGCAAAACAGACTTTTTTGTCCCAAATCGCCAGATGAGAAAAGAGTCTGCATAAAAATTTCGGCCAGTTAAGGATAAAACAAGTCCTGTTATCTGACAGCAAAAACAAACATACTTGCTTTTATAAGCCGGTTATGCAACTATAGTTACAAAATTTGAGTGTTTTTTTGAAAAAACAAAGGGAACTTTTTCAGGCTGACATGGTCAAATCTATACAGGAACAACTGAAAAACACCGACGCTAATATCTCGATTGACGAAGCTGCTCTGGTCGCACAGGCAAAAGCCGGAAATATGGACTCGGTCGAAAGACTCATACTCAAATATCAGCAAAGAGTCTATAACACGATACTGAAGCTGTGCGGCAATAACGACGATGCGGCAGAACTGACACAGGACACCTTCGTCAGGGTTATACAGAACATTAAAAACTTCAAAGGACAGAGCAGCTTCTATACCTGGCTGTTCAGAATTGCGGTTAATCTGACGCTGAATTTCTGCAAAAAAAATTCAAGGGTCAGCTTTCAGCCGCTGCAGAGCGAACCGGATGAAGAACTCAAGCACCAGTTGAAGGATTATCTGATAGATAAAACTTCGCCGCAGCCGCCTCAAATCGCTGCAACAAAAGAGCTGCACAGCCTGATTCTAAAGGCTCTGGAAAAACTCGACGCAGACCAGAGAGCTGTAATTGTGCTAAGGGATATCGAACAGATGAATTATACGGAAATAGCTGAAACGCTCGATATCGAAATCGGAACGGTAAAAAGCAGAATTGCAAGAGGCAGAAAAAACCTGAGAGAAATTCTTGAGGCAGCAATACAATGAAAGATATGGAACAAATTGAAGAAATGCTCAACTGCTATATCGACGGCGAACTCGACGAGAGAAAGAGCAACGAAGTGAAAAGACTTATAGACAACGACAGCCAAATCCACAGTCTTTACGACTCCCTGAAACGATATAAAAATCTTATGGACACCGTCTGCCAGGTGCCTGCACCGGAAGGTCTGTGCGACAATATAACCGCTCATCTCGAAAGAGAAGTTCTCCTTGCAGATACGCAAATCTATTCACTGAAGGCCGGAAGAAGACATCTGATGGCACGGCGGCTTATGACAGCAGCGGCTGTAATCGCCCTGGCAGCAGTTCTTTCCGTCGTCATATTTGACATCTTTGTGCCAAAATCAAGCAGACAGCAGCTCCTGTCCAACGCACTGAGAAAAAAGACAATCAAACAAGTTCTGTATGAAAAGCCGTTTGCCGATACTAAACAGCAGGAAGATATGAAAATCGTGCCCCAAAATCCCTATGATGTGCCTCTCGTTGCCATCCTTGCACTAAAAACAAACAATCCCATCGAGGTTGACTGGCTCGTTGCAAAGGCTCTGACCACTACGGACCTGTTCAACCAGACCGCTGCCATAGACAGACAATCAGGGGCCGTCAGATATGTCATAAACTGCAACAATCAATCGCTCATCAGCCTCATACAGGAATTAAGCTTTATCTGGCCGCAATGCACCGACACAAAAATAGACATCGGCACAGAACAGGCAGGAAAATACATAACCATTAACAATATCAGCGCCCGGCAGGTAATGGAAATCTGCAAAGCCGAAAACTTTGGACAGCGGCTGCGAATGGCTAACGACCTTGCCATCATTAACAAATTCACGACACCAGCCATTATCGACAGACTGTATGCCGCTGTGGATATCGACTATGATTTGCTCGTCACCCAAAAACCCACACTTACTTCAACAGAAAAAACTCAAATTGCATCTCAGCCCCCGGATAATATTAAAAACGCAACACTTACAATAATTGTTATCAGCAAATAATCCCCACACTTCCCACGCTATCAGGCGGATTTCTTCTCGTTCTTCGGCTTTACAGGCTTCTCACAGCCTGAGCCGGTCTTTGTCTCAGCTTGGGTATCCTTTTTCTCAACCTTTTCGCTGCCGGTGCCGCTATCACTTTTTGCGGCATTTTTGTAGGATTCGCTGCGATAATCAGTCTCGTAAAATCCGCTGCCCTTGAAGATTATGCCGGCCCCGGTGCCTATAAGCCTGCGAAGAGACAATTTGCCGCACTGAGGACATTTGCGAAGGGACGATGCGGTCATTGACTGAAATTTCTCAAACTCAAAGCCGCAATTAGCACACTGATATTCATACGTCGGCATCAGCTATTCCCTATCTTCATCAGAATAATCTTCATCACCTTCAACAGCCTTTTGTTGTTCTGTCAAACCTTCTTCATCGGCTTTCTTTTTGTTCACAACTACTCTGCCGGGTCTGAGAACCTTATCGCCAAGCCGATAGCCCTTCTGAAACTCCTCCAGAATAATTCCATCCTCCTTGTCAGATTCAGTTCTCTGCATCATCGCCTGATGATAGGACGGGTCAAATTTTTGACCAACAGAACCAATCTGTTCAACGCCATGACTTTTCAAAATCGAAAGCATCTGGTCATAAATAATTTTTACACCCTTACGAAAGCTTTCGATGTCCTCTACGCCTTCGGCACCGTTAAGAGTATGCTCAAAATTATCGAGAACAGGCAAAAGAGATTTTATTATCATTTCTTTCTCATAGGCGATTGATTCATAAATCTGCTTGGCTGAACGCTTCTGATAATTTATATAGTCGGCACTTACCCGCTGAAGCTTGGCAAAAAGCTCATCTTTTTCCGCCTGCAATTTGTCTATCTGCTCATGGAGTCTATGGAGTTTTTCCTTCTTGCGCTCTTTGTGAACGCTGCTGTCGGCAGTATCCTCCTGCTGATGCTGCTGCTCAATCGGTTCTTTTACAGGCTCATTACACATAATCACTACCTGTTATTGAAATACTGTTTGAGTTTCTCAAAAAAACCCCTCGATTTCGGCAGGATAGTTTCACTCTCCGTTTCGGCAAATTTTCTGAGCAGCTCTTCCTGCTGGCTGTTGAGCTTTTTGGGTATCTCGACAATTATCTGCACCAGTTCATCACCATTGCGCTTAGTTCTGATGTCCACAAGACCCTGACCCTTTATCCTGAACACATCACCGCTCTGCGTGCCGGCAGGAATCTTCAATTCCTTCGGACCATTAAGGCTCGGCACTTCAATCAATCCGCCGAGAGCGGCCTGCGTGAAACTTACAGGCACAGTCGCTATAAGATTCGCGCCCTGACGCTCGAGAAACGGATGCTCCTTTATTTTTACATAGCAGTACAAATCGCCGCGAGGGCCGCCGTTAAAGCCGGGCTCACCTTCGCCGCCAACCCTGACACTCTGACCCTCGTGAACACCGGCAGGAATCTTAACTGTCACAAGACGCTTTTTCGGAACTCTTCCGCTGCCTCTGCATTTCTTACAAGGGTTGGTTATCACCGTACCGCTACCCCTGCAGGCAGGACAGGTCGAGACCATCTGGAAAAAACCGCCAAGACCGGCCTGAGCTACCTGCCCGCTGCCGCCGCAGGTCGAACATTTCGAAGGTCTGCTGCCTTTGGCACTGCCGGAGCCGCTGCAATCCTCACAGATATCCTGACGCGTAAACTCGATGCTCTTTTCAGTTCCGACGGCCACTTCATTCAATGTCAACTGAACCACCGTCTCGAGGTCATAACCTCTGTGAGGACCTGTGCGAGCCGAACGACGGGACCTGCCGGAAAAACCAAAAAAGTCGCCAAACAAATCTTCGAGATTAAGTGCGCCTAATATGTCCTCAACGTTCATCCTCGAAAAATCATGCACTCCTGCACCCTGCAGACCCGCATGGCCAAACTGGTCATACCTTGAACGCTTATCGGGGTCGCTTAAAACCTCGTATGCCTCGGCACATTCCTTGAACTTTGCCTCGGCACCCTTGTCGCCGGGATTCTTGTCGGGATGATATTTTATCGCCAGCCGACGATACGCCCGCTTGATATCGTCAGGGCCGGCATCTTTATCCACCCCTAAAACTTCATAATAGTCGCGTTTGGCCATTATTACTTTTTCAAGCGCATTGATTTATCTTACCGAGCCTTCTATCTGCTGTTTGTCCTGCTCGTCTTCCTTCAGCTCAGTAATCAGTACATTCGTCGTAAGCATAAGACCTGCAACGGAGGCGGCATTCTGTAAAGCACATCTCGCAACCTTTGCAGGGTCGATTATACCAGCCTGGACCATATCGACAAACTCGCCACTGTTGGCATCGTAGCCGATATTGCCGGCCTGTTCGAGCAGTTTTTCAACAACTACATCGCCGTCGCCGCCGCCATTTTCAACTATCTGCCTCGTCGGCGACCTGAGGGCACGAGCGACAACATCAAAACCGATTTTTTCATCGTCCTCAGCCTTTGACTTTGCCTGGCGGACCTTCTCAATCGCCCGCAGAAAAATTACACCGCCGCCGGCAATCACCCCTTCTTCGGCAGCGGCCTTGGTAGCGTGCAGCGCGTCTTCAAGAAGGTCTTTTCTTTCCTTCATCTCGGTCTCCGTCGCAGCGCCGGCCTTGATTACAGCTACGCCGCCGGTCAGCTTGGCAAGACGCTCCTGAAGCTTTTCACGGTCATAATCACTGGTGGTCGCCTCAATTTGCTTTCGAATCTGGTCACAACGAGCGTTGATATCCTTCTTTGCGCCTGCTCCTTCAATAATCGTCGTGTTTTCCTTGGCAATAACTATCTTTTTCGCCCTGCCGAGCTGTGAGAGTTCAATTTTCTCAAGCTTGATGCCTAAATCCTCGGTTATAACCTGTCCGCCTATAAGAACGCCCATATCGCCGAGCATCGCTTTTCGCCTGTCGCCAAAGCCAGGCGCCTTGACCGCACAAACCTTCAGAACGCCCTGTAGCTTATTGATTACAAGAGCGGCAAGGGCTTCGCCCTCGACCTCCTCAGTCACTATAAGCAGAGGCGAACCGATATGAGCCGTCTTTTCCAGAAGCGGTATTAACTCCGCAATGCTGGAAAGTTTCTTTTCATAAAGAAGAATATATGCATCCTCAAGCACAGCTTCGAGGCTCTGAGTATTTGTAATAAAATACGGCGAGATATAGCCGCGGTCAAACTGCATACCCTCGACAACCTCAAGCTCAGTTGCCAGACTCTTGCCCTCTTCAACCTGAATGACGCCCTCTTTGCCGACCTTGTCCATCGCATCAGCAAGAATCTTTCCGACTTCAGAATCATTATTGGCGCTTATGGTCGCTACCTTGGCGATATCATCGTGGCCTTTTACCTTCTGGCTTTGAGAGGCAATAAAATTCACAACTACCTCAACAGCCTTGTCTATGCCGCGCTTTATCGCCATCGGATTTGCGCCGGCTGTTACATTCTTGAGCCCTTCGTTGTAAATCGCTTCGGCAAGAACCGTGGCCGTCGTTGTGCCGTCGCCGACCACGTCGCTCGTCTTGCTGGCAACCTGGTTGACCATCTTTGCACCCATATTCTTGAACGGCTCCGGCAGCTCAATTTCCTTGCTGACCGATACGCCGTCCTTGGTTATCTTGGGCGAACCGTAACTCTTGTGCAACAGAACGCTTTTACCCGTCGGACCAAGCGTTATCTTGACGGCAGAGGCCAGTGTTGACAGGCCCTGTTTAAGATGTGTCCTTGCCACATCATCGAACATCATTTGCTTTGCCATTTTTTATTTACCTCCAGCTTATAAAAGCACAGATTGAAAATTACTTCTCAACTATTCCGAGAATATCGCTCTCGCGTAGAATTTTATATTCCACGCCGTCAATTTTTATATCGTTTCCGCCATATTTGCCGAAAAGGACTGTGTCATTTTTATTTACGGCAACTTCCACGCGCTTGCCGTTGTCCAGCAGCTTGCCCGGGCCGACCGAAACAACTTTGCCCATCAGCGGTTTTTCCTTTGCTGTGTCCGGAATGACTATGCCGCCTGCCGTCTTCTCTTCCGCCTGCTGTGGCTTTACCACTACCCTGTCATCCAAAGGTCTGAGTTTCATTTTCTTATCTCCATAAATAAAAAATTTCCGATTATTTTTTCTTATTACATGTCCATATCATCCATGCCGCCCATATCACCCATGCCGCCTTGAGGCATACCACGGCCGGATTTCTTCTTCTCAGGTTTCTCCGTAACAACACAATCGCAGGTAAGAAGCAGGCCTGCAACAGAAGCAGCGTTCTGCAAAGCAATCCTCGTTACCTTCACAGGGTCAATAACGCCGCTGGCTGAAAGGTCTTCGTATTTGCCGGTATCAGCATTATAGCCAAAACCGCCCTGACCCTCAGAAACTTTGTTCACTACTAAGTTGCCTACCGCTCCGGCATTATCCGCAATGTAATAGCACGGCATCTTAAGGGCATCGGCCACAATATCAACGCCGGTCTTTTCATCGCCCCTGACTTTAAGCTTCTTAACAACATCAATGCAGCGAATAAGAGCCACGCCGCCGCCCGGCACGACGCCTTCTTCAATGGCAGCTCTTGTAGCGTGAAGCGCATCCTCGATGCGAGCCTTCTTCTCCTTCATCTCCGCCTCGCTCGCAGCGCCAACATTTATCTGTGCTACGCCGCCGGTAAGCTTGGCAAGTCTCTCCTGTAATTTCTCACGATCGTAATCACTGGTTGTCGAGTCAATCTCGCTGCGAATCTCCTTTATCCTGCCGGCAATAGCTTCCTTCGAGCCTGCGCCTTCAACTATTATTGTATTGTCACTATCAACAGTAACCTTCCTGGCTCTTCCGAGCTGAGAAAGTTTTACTTTATCAAGCTCAATGCCCAAATCCTTAAAAATCGGCTCGGCTCCGGTAAGAATCGCTACGTCCTGCAGCATTGCCTTGCGCCTGTCGCCATAACCGGGGGCTTTGACCGCACAGACCTGAATAACACCGCGAAGTTTATTGACCACCAATGTGGCAAGCGCCTCGCCTTCAATGTCCTCTGCAATAATAAGCAATGGTCTTTTGCTCTTTGCCATTGCCTCGAGCAGCGGCACAAGTTTCTGCACACTGCTTATTTTATCCTCAAAAACGAGAATGTAAGGTTTCTCAAGTTCGCAGAGCATGTTGTCGACATCGGTGACAAAATTCGGAGACAGATACCCTCTGTCAAACTGCATACCTTCGACAAAATCAAGCGTCGTATCGAGACTCTTGCCTTCCTCAACAGTAATAACGCCGTCCTTGCCGAGCTTCATAAAGGCATCGGCCATTATCTTGCCGATTTCAAAATCATTATTGGCTGAAATCGCCGCAATGTTGGTAATGTCATCGCGCTTGGTAACATCAATCGGCTTGGCAAGTTTCTTCAGCGCATTTGTTACAGCCTCCACCGCCTGCTGAACGCCCCTGTTAATAGCCATTGCATCTGCACCGGCTGCAATGTTGCGATATGCCCCTTTAAAAATCGCCTCAGCAAGAACCGTTGCTGTCGTCGTGCCGTCGCCTGCAACCTTGCTCGTCTTGCTCGCAGCCTCACGGACAAGCTTTGCGCCCATGTTCTCGGTCTTGTCAACCAGCTCAATTTCCTCGGCCACGGTTACTCCATCCTTCGTAACTATCGGTCCTCCCCAGCTCTTGTCTATGATGGCATTTCTGCCTCGGGGACCGAGGGTCGAGCGCACCGCCAGGGCCAGCTTCTCAACGCCATTCAACAGGGCTGCCCTCGCATCAGCATTAAAAACCAATTGTTTTGCTGCCATAATCCGTTCACTCCTTCTACATAAAGGTCACGAAATAAAAACAATTTTATCCGCCGTAGGCGGAATCCAAGCCTTAATTGCCGTATTTGTCCCGTTAGAGACAAACCTAAGGATGACGGCCGACAAGGGCGGCCTCTCTCTAACGGGATTTGTCTGCAAAGAAAATACCAGTTTTAAAAACAAAAACCAATAAAAGTTTTTATATAAAGCAAGTCTTTTTGCGTAAAAGACTTATAGAACCAATCTAAAAAGAATTGTCTCCTGCACACTCAGTTCAATTTGCCAGTTTTGGCAACTCATACCGGATAGAAGCGTCAAGTTGACAGCAAAAATTACTCAGAAGGATTTCTGCTCATTGAAGAGGCAGACCATCTTTTATACCATTTTATATGGCCGTCGGCAAACAAAATATCATCACCTTCATTATGCGGGCCGACCGCATCTGAACGCCCATAATACCATAAATACCCTCTATCATTAAGGTCGTTTTGGTCGCTTACGGAATCATCAGGGTCAATATCTTTATAAAGGTCATACTCGACAGGATTTGTTGTTGCCTGCGCGGGTTTTACAGGCTGGTCATATAACAGGACAAACCTGACCGGCGACTTAACATCCTGAGGTCTTAAAAGGCGATACTTAAATTCATACTCCTCTGGAGAAGGGATATAAGAAGGTGCAACAGCAGCAACCTCAATCATGTAAACTTTTGCACCTGCAAGCCAGTTGTAACAATAGCTTATATCACAATTCATCCTGCTCAAAACCGGGCAATTATACAGTGCTGCAGTCTGGTGAAAAGGCCAAAGTGAAACAGGAACGCCGAGCATCTTTCCGGCAGCGATAGTCTTGTCAGCTAAAAAATCACTCCATTTCTCATTGACATCCAGCGGGACACACACGGGATAAAAACCGTAAGACTGAACATAAGCCTCAACTGCAACACCGAGCTGTTTTAAATTATTAAGGCATGTAATCCGGTATGCCGCCTGCCGCGAATAAGCCAGAGCAGGCAGCAAGATAGCTATCAACACCGCTATTATTGTCATCACTACAAGAACTTCAACAAGGGTAAACCCCCACATCAATTTGCGAATGACAGGCAAATTCGAAAATAGACGGCAAATTTGCTTTTCTTCTGTTTTTACCTTCTTAATCATAATACAAATTGGTGTGGGGGTAAAACCGCAAAATTTGTTTCTCATAATTCTTTTCTTAAATAATAAAAAGCGGGCGACCGGATTCGAACCGGCGACGTCCAGCTTGGGAAGCTGGCATTCTACCGCTGAATTACGCCCGCAATAATCTTTCCTAAAACTATATTCTACAAGAACTACCAAGATATTGTCAAATCTTCTCTTTGTGCAAAAATGTCGATTTGTGTAACTTTTTGTGTAACTTCATGCTAAAGGCAAGGCAGTTGGGTGGATGCTAACAGCTGAGAGTGCTGAACGGCAGCTATCGGATTATACCTCCGATGCTCAAGTACACTTGGTTTTTGTTGTAGGATAAAGATTTTGAACCAAACTCACCATCTTCCGAACAGTGAAGCTCCACGGCTTTACAGCCGTGGCATCTTCACATACTTCGGCGAAACCCGCCGAAGCATACCCTCCTTCGCCAAGGCTACGGAGGGTTACCCTTTTCGCATTCATCCACGGGTTTACACCCGTGGCTTTCTGCGAAGGCGGGTAAATGTGTAAGGCTATATGCTTTGCTCATTCCATCCAATTTGTAGCCATTGTTGAAAATTCAATAAAATCATAGTCGTTAAGCCAGTTTGCAGCTAATATATTCAAATCGTCCATATTGACGTGACAGTCGCCGGTAAAGTCCCCTTCCAAATCACATCTAAACAATACATTTACAGGGATCTGCTTTTTGGATATGCCGGGACCGGAATAACTGACGATTAAACCCTGTTCTCCGCCATATTCAAAATAGGTAACAACAATCAGATGTTTGCCAGCGGTAAGACTGACAGCACCGCTTCTCTCCCGCGTTCCGTGCAGGCCATCGTTGTCCACGACAAGACTGCCGTCAATGTATAATTTGCTGCCGTCGTCGGAACTGGTGTAAAAAGTGTACCCGCCGTTAGATGATACTACAATAAAACCGGTAAAGCGAAATGCGAAATTATCGTCCCGATGCCGCAGGCCAATATCAAAATTGTGGGCAATTCCTGTTGCCGTCGGTGTGAGGGAATCAAAATCGGGCAGCGAAGTCCACGTGCCCTCGTAGTATTCATAATTAAGCCCGTTATCAGCCCTCGTCGCCCAGCCGATACTCTCGAGCATAGGCGATATTTCTGGATTGGCCATGAATAAGTTCCAGCAGAGGCCTGTGCGATAATTTTCAATCATCGGAACAATCGTACCCTGGTCGATGGCCAAGTAGTCATCGCAATACCAGTTTTGCTGAAGATTGAAAGCATCATAAAAGCCAAACGGTCCCCACAAACTGCTGCCATAATTATAATATAAATATTTCATAGTAGCGATTGATTCGGTCGGCGTGTAAGGCATAGAGCTTAACGCAGCGGTCGGAGTAATAGTGCCGTTATCGGGAGTGCCCGGCGCATGAGCAGCATAACCACACGGATCATAGCTGGCAGTCAGCCCCCATACAAGATTGCTGTAGCCTGTAAAACCTTTGGGATTGGCAATGCAATAGGCACGGTCAATTAGAGCAATATTTCGGCTGTTCTCGAAATAATTGCAGTAATTGTCGTTTTTGTTGCGCGGGTCAAATCCAAGAAAAGAATAGTGCGTCCAGAACATCGGCGTCTCATACGCGCTGACCCATTGGGTATAACCATAGTATCTGTTTCCGTTTTTATAGCTGTCGCCTAAGCCAAAGCCGTCATAATAACAGGATGCCGGTATCGGATGCGTCGGCGAGGCAATGGCTAAAAGATACGCTATCATAGTCTCCGCACCGCCAAAACCAAAACTGCCCGCCCAGCCAGTTGTCGGCGACCAGAACC
>JBGOWI010000084.1:0-5397 GCA_041478555.1 Phycisphaerae bacterium | reverse complement strand
TACGGAACAACTTCCAATCGCGGCTGGCGAGGCGGCGAGTTCACTAGTGGCAGCCTTTTCATCTCATCCTCTTATCGAACTGCCAATGAGGAGCCAGAATGCGAAAACGATTTCCAAGTCGGTGGCTTCCGTGTTGCCTCCGTCCCAGAGCCGGCGACGATTTTACTGCTCGGCATAGGCGGATTAGTTTTGAGAAGGAAACACTCGTGAAGTTATAGGCAAAACATACGTTCATAGTAGGTCTGTTATAGTAAGCCCCGAAATAATTAAACCAGAAAACCGTGTTCATGTGTGTTGAAAGTGGCTTTTTGGCTCAAAAATCAAGTATTGCACGTTCACAAGCGGTGTAATAATCACCTGTAAGTTCTACTCATACCCCGTGAACGGTTACTTTTTTCTTTTATTTAAACCCTCAAACTGGTATTATGGCTCGCCGTTAAAACAATTCAGACAAAAGGACGACTGTCCAAACCGGAGATTCCGGCCCAGACGGGCAGGAATCTTTTCATATATACAAAACTAAAGCAAAAAATAACAATTAAAATCTGCGGCTCGACTGAGCTCGCCGAAGTCGGATTTTAATGGCAGATACAAAAACCAAAGAAGCAAGCGATTATCTGGCGTTTGAAGAAACAGTAGTCGATATCGACCGTCAGACAGCTGAGCTTACGAGGCTAAGTTCAGTCAAGGGTATAGATTACTCGGCTGAAATTCGCAAGCTCCAGCACGAGCAGGTTGCTCAGTTCAATCGCATTTACTCAAACCTCACTGCCTGGCAGACGGTACAGGTGGCCAGACACCCCAAAAGACCATTGCTGGGGGATTATCTGGCCCTGATGGTAAAGGATTTTCGCCAGCTTCACGGCGACAGATGCTTCGGCGACGATGCGGCGATAGTCTGCGGCCTGGGATATATCGGCAGAGAAAAAGTCCTTATTGTCGGCCAGAATAAAGGCCGCGATACAAAAGAAAAAATAAGATGCAATTTCGGCTGCTCTAACCCGGAAGGCTATCGAAAGGCACTTGCCAAGATGAAATTTGCCGAAAAGTTCGATATTCCTGTGGTAACTTTGATTGATACTCCCGGCGCTTATCCCGGCATAGGTGCCGAAGAAAGAGGACAGGCACAGGCGATAGCGGTAAACCTG
Source organism: Phycisphaerae bacterium (assembly GCA_041478555.1). Taxonomy (GTDB): domain Bacteria; phylum Planctomycetota; class Phycisphaerae; order Sedimentisphaerales; family UBA12454; genus JAPLMW01. The sequence goes on along the minus strand of JBGOWI010000084.1, from coordinate 4,249 downwards.
ATGGAAATGTCCCGTTTGCGTGTGCCGATTATATGCATCGTTATCGGCGAAGGCGGTTCAGGCGGTGCTCTCGGAATAGGGGTCGGCGACAAACTTGCAATACTTGAGTATGCTTATTATTCGGTTATTTCGCCGGAAGGCTGTGCCGCGATACTGTGGCGGGATGGAAGCAAGGCTGCAGAGGCTGCCGAGGCGCTTAAACTTACAAGCAGAGAACTTCTCAGGCTCGGCCTTGCAGATGCGATAATTGCAGAACCCCTCGGAGGGGCACACAGAAACATTCACGATACTGTTTATAACGTTGAGCAGTATATCATCAAGACACTGCGAGAGCTAAAGAGGACCAGGCTCGAAAACCTGCTTGAAACCAGATATAAAAAACTGCGGGCAATCGGCTCGGCAGCCACAAAGTTGCAAAAAGTTCAGCTCCCGAAGGCACAAATACAACAGGCTGCGGAAAAATTCATCAAGGCAGGAAAGATTAAACAAACTACTCCTGATAAGGTAAAAGTATAATAGCGGCAGTTTTTTCCCCCTCTCTTGCTTCGCCCGCCTCCGCGTCTCTCGACGCAAGTCGAGGCGGCAGGCAAGAAGCAGAGGGGGCTATTTTATTGGCTGAAAGATTACTGTGTGGGGTGTGTCTTTATGATTAGTTTTAAATGCCCTAATTGCGCAAAAGGCTTTACCGTTGACGAAGGTGACTGTGGCAAAAAAGGCAAATGTCCAAGGTGCAAATCAATAATTGTCATACCCCACAATAGTGAAGCACCTTCTGTAAGTGAGCAGCCGGTTTCATCGACGCAGGATAAGGACCGGTTCCTTGATTTGAAAGAGCTCCAAAAGCCGAAAGTTCTTGATAATCACCAAGCTTCTACGGTTTCTGAAGAAGCCGGATTTGCAGCAGAAACAGGATGGCAGGAAGCGAAAAAAGAGCGAAATGATTTTGAAAGAAAATTACCCTGGTTTATTGATATATTTCTCTATCCGGCAAATATAACGGGCATGGCCATGCTTGTTATTCTGGCGGGTATACCGCTTTTAATTGCAGTATTATCTTTGTCACCCTTGATGGGTTATTTCGGGACGATTGTAAATATTGTAATTGGTTTATATGGATACTGGTATTTATGCCAATGTGTGCGGGATAGTGCTGAGGGATATGTAAGAATTCCAAGAGGTATTGGCAACTATCCCGACTTGCGTGATATGTTTTCTGAGATGGCAAATATAGTTGGTTGCCTGATTTTGTTTTTTGCACCGGCATCCATTTATACATTTATAACAAAACAGGAAAACGGAATCTTTTATTCTTTACTGGTTTTAGGGATTACTTTTTATCCTATGAGTTTATTGTCAATTATCATGCACGATTCCGCATACGGGTTAAATCCACTTTTGCTGGGCACTTCCATAGCTAAGACATTTTTTCAATATGTTGGTCTTATTTTAGCCTTTCTTGCAGGCGCCTTTATTATTGAATACCTTCCTTCTTATTTTATTAATGAATATCTTTCCTCTTATGTCGAGAGTGCTGTAACTTCTTCTAACATCAGGAATTTTCATTCTTTCATCAAGATTTTTTATTCTTTTTACGCTAGGAGTGTTGTAGTTACAGGTTTGTTTCGTTTTGTAGAAGTTTATTTTCTTATGGTTGCAGCCCATCTTTTAGGAAGGTTTTACCATAAGAATTCCCCAAAGCTGAACTGGGCGGTGTGATTATGTCTGTGGGGCTACGGCTGGCCGCCTTTGATGGTTCGAGGGTCAAGGCCCTCTTCAATTGCCTTTATCTTGTTGACCCTTCTTTTGTGTCTGCCGCCGGAAAATTCGGTCGACAGCCAGACCTCGACAATTTTCCGCAGCGCCTGTGTGCCGAGCAGATCGCCGCTTAAACATAAAACATTAGCATTATTATGGTGCCGGGAAATTCGTGCGTTCAACTCGTCGTAACAAAGGGCGGCGCGGATGCCGTGGACTTTGTTTGCAGCAATACACATACCGATCCCCGTGCCGCATATCAGAATTGCCATGTCAACTTCCTTTTTTGAGACGGCAGTTGCTGCTACGTAGGCGACATCGGGATAGTCAACGGGACCTTCAACACTTGTGCCAAAATCAATGCACTGATGGCCCAGCTCCATTACAATGGCCTTTACCTGTTCCTTTGCCTCAAGGCCTCTGTGGTCATTTGCTACCGCTACTTTCATCCCGCACCTTCTTTTTGTTCTAATCTGTGATTCATATCGTTGGTATATCCACTATACGAGCCGGGTATTTTCTCGTTCCCTGACATCTTCCAGGAATAATTAGAAGGTGCGGGATTCATTTCAACAGCTCACTTATCCTTTTATTAACTGTTTTCTCGATAATCAGGCCGCAGATTTTATATGCTTCAAAGTCTCCACCCATAGGGTCGTTTATATCGCCGGCATCATTTAACAGCATACACTTTTCCGCCGATGCAGGAAAAAGCCGGATTATATCATCTCTATGGCCGGCTGACATTGCGAAAATATAATCAGCCTCTTTGAGCATTTCAGCAGTAAGCCGTCGGCTTTTATGGCCGGTCAAACGCACGCCTCTTGAAGCGCAAAACCTTATGGCTTCAGCACTTGCATCGATACCGTCCAGTGCTATAACGCCGGCGGAGGTTATCTTATAACCTATCTGTTCCAGCCGGTCAACCCCGCACCTTCTAAATTCTTTTTGACCCCGCTCCTTCGAATATTCAAAATCGAATTGTCTGAAGGTGCGGGGTTGAGGAATAGAACAAGAAGGTGCGGGGTCAATATCGCATTTAAGTTTTTCAGCAAGCAATTTCTTTGCAAAACCGCCGGCCATAGGGCTTCTGCACGTATTGCCCGTACAGACAAAGAGGATGTTTACAGTGAGCATTTTTCTGATTTGCTGTGCGGAATAAACACCTTCTCTGAGGATTTGCCCTGCCCCCTCTCCTGCTTCGCCCGCCTCCGCGTCTCTCGACGCAAGTCGAGGCGGCAGGCAAGAAAGCGCGGGGGAGGAAATTTTTACAACGGTGCTGTTTTTTTTGTATTTGCAGGGACCTGCGTCGAGAATCATATCGACAAGGCCATCGAGTTGCTCAATCGCCTGTTTTGCATTTACGGCAGGCTTATTGCCTGCGGTATTCGCACTTGGCGCGACAACTGGAAAGCTGCATAAGCTTAAAAATGCGGAAGCGACCGGATTGTCAGGGCAGCGGATACCGATGGTATTATCTTTGTAGAGCAGTTTTACCGTTTCCGTGCCGAGTTTTTCCTCAAGTTTGGCGATATCCTGCTTTTCAAGCTCAAAGACTATTGTAAGGGGGCCGGGCCAGGCGTTTTTTACAAGTTTTTTTGCCGGCAGCGACAATGTCGGGACAAAGTCCTGCAGTTTGCTTTTATCGCCGATATGCAGGGTATATCTTTTGTCCGCCTCTCTTTTTTTTATCTCGTCAAGTCTGGCAAGGCTTTTTTGCTCGACTTTGCAGGCGATTCCATAGACAGTTTCGGTGGGAAAGACAACAAGACCGCCGGAATTGATGCATTCGGCGGCTTTTTTTATTGCTTCAATATCCCTTACAGGGTCGTTTATTTTCAAAATTAGTGTTCTCATCATGTATTCCCTTTTGGCTTGGCCACACCTTACGGTGGGGATGGCTTACGCCATAAAGTACAGGATTGCAGGGCAAAAAGGAAGGATTTTCTTGGTAGCCACGAAGGCACAAAGGCACGAAGTTTTTTTAATTACGGATTACGCTGATTCAGGAGATTTTTAATTAACCACGAATGGACACAAATTTTTTAGACACGGATTTACACTGTATAAAAAATAAATCATTTAATTCCTATAAGCCAGTATCTTAATAAATGCCTCGCAATATAAGTCCAAAAGGTCAGGAGCTATATCATAGTCTGCCTTCATTTTCAGATAATAGCCGTTATCCAATCTTTCTTGCATTACTAATAAACTCAATTTACAATTGAACAAAATTACATCTTTGGTTTGTTCGTTGTCATAACCGTCTGCCAAAAGTCTTTTGAACAGATAATCAAATGTAAATCTGTCAAATACTTCGTAGTTTCCTTCGATATAATCTAACAATTTGTCTTCTGTTTCGTAGTCCATACTAACTCCGTTTTTTGTTTTTTTTAATCCTCCTCATATCTCCTGAGAAATCAAATGAGATGAAATAGTTTTTTGTGTTGTATTCGCCTCAAAATAATTATAAGGAGCCTCTCTATCAAATAGC
>JBGOWI010000007.1:0-80193 GCA_041478555.1 Phycisphaerae bacterium | reverse complement strand
CTGTGTTTTAGCCTTTCTCATTAACGATAAGACTTTTAAGAACAGCAGGTACAGTTATTCGGGGACTGAGAACGGCATAAGGAAATCCTTCACGTATAATCCGGAAACCGGAAAATTTTCCCTTGCGGCAAGTAACGTTGAACTGTTGGGGCTCGGCTGTCCGGTAACTGTCGAGATTGAAATCGGGGATTACATCGGCGTAGCTGAAGTCAACGAGACGATAGTCAACGGCCCGAGGGTGCCGATACCAATCAAACTTATGATGGGGGTCAAGGATGTTCTGAGGGTCGACAACCATCGGGAGCCCGGCAAGAAACAGTTGTCAGTTAGCGGTGGATTCGCGGTTGAAGATCCAAATGTGAGTATGGCAAATAGGGTCAGCGAGGGCCTTGTCGTCACTTTGGGCACACAGCAGTTCACCATACCTGCGAACAAGCTCAAGGCCGGGAAGGAAAAATTCACCTGCTCAAGAGCTCAAGTAACAGAAGGCGGTATTGCCGCTGCCAATTTCAATTTCGGGAGGTGTTCCTTCATACTGACGATAAAGAAGATGACGATTACGGCGGGTTCCGGCACTGTTGATTTCGGCGTGGCGTTCGCCGACTATAATGAGGTTGACCAGATTACTTTTCCGTAAGTTAAGGCTGCGGAAAAATCCGAAATTCGAACCCCGCCTTGGCAGGGCAGGTATCGAAATTCGAATAACTGAAATTCGAATGTTCAAAACGAATGTTTCAAGGTGAAAATCGATACTTGATAATTATCAAGCAAGGTGAGGAAAAGATTTCACAATTTTTAGTTGCTTAACGGGGAGCAGTACAAATTACAGATATTTGACAATTAAATTTGGTCGAATTTTGGTTGAGTTTGAAAAGAAAGAGAGATAGAATTTTTATTGAATTTATAAAGACATAAACTGAGGAAAATATTATGGATGACAATCTGCCGGTACGCAGTCAAAAGTCTTTCGAAGAGCTAAGAAAATCAATCAATACGGCGCCGAATACTGGAACGCAAGGGATTTACAGCCTCTGCTGGGTTATACCCAGTGGCGACGATTTGAAGATGCCATAAAAAGAGCAATTACTTCCTGTCGGCAATCGGGTAATACACCAGATTATCATTTTGCCGGCGCCGGCAAAATGATAACGTTAGGTAAAGGCGGTGAACGGGAAGTGCCGGATTACCACCTTATGACGCAAACCCGCGAAAAGCTGCAAAAAGAAGGAATCAAAAAAGTCAGGAGTAGGCAATCCGGACGCATAAGAAGATCGGGCAGGAAGTGCGGGGCGCTATTAAGCGAATCGGCGGCACTTTGCCGGAGAACATTCCGCCTGCAGAGCATATAAAACAGGTAGGAAAACGAATTGAAAGCATTGTGCCTCGTTTGGAACTGGACGGACAAAACGCCAAAGGTTTAATCGGAGGCCAAAGCGAAAAAAACGATGCAGAAAAAGAAAAGGACAATGATAAATAAAGAGAGATAGAATTTTTGTGAAGCCACGCCAGAGGCAGGTGAACTCCGGTCTGGGGGCTAAACGAAGACAAAAACCTCATTTACACGCAAAATGCCGCAGTTTTGTGCAAAGGAACTGAAATTCGATTGACCTAATGCCGATGAATGATATAACAAACTGTTTAATTACAGCTAAAAGATTCAAACAATAAGGATTAACAGTAAATGAAGGTTCTTGTTATCAACGCAGGCAGCAGCTCAATCAAGTATCAATTGTTCGAGATGCCTGCAGAAAAGGTGCTTGCAAAAGGGCTTCTGGAAAAAATCGGCGAAGAGACCTCACAATTAAACCATTTCAGCGATTCGAAGGAACACAAAATCAAGACAAAGGTAGCAGACCACACAGCGGGTATGAAACTGATTCTCGATGCGCTTGTCGGTCCGCAAACCGGAGTAATAAAAGACGTTTCTGAAATTACAGCCGTCGGCCATCGAGTTGTCCACGGCGGCGAGGAGTTCACAGACTCGGTAGTAATCAATGACGAGGTTATTGCATCAATCGAAAAATTTGCCGACCTTGCGCCGCTGCACAATCCGCCTAATCTGACGGGGATTAAGGCTGCACAAAAAGGTCTGCCGAAGGCATTGCAGGTGGCCTGTTTTGATACGGCCTTTCATACGAGTATTCCGAAAGTCGCTTATATTTATGGGCTTCCTTATGAGATTTACGAAAAGTATCGCGTAAGAAAATACGGCTTTCACGGCACAAGCCATAGGTATGTTGCGCGACGCTGTGCTGCGATAATGGGCAGAGACAAATATGATGTAAACGTCATTACCTGTCATCTCGGCAACGGCTGTTCGATAACGGCTGTCAAGGGCGGCAAAAGCGTCGATACTTCGATGGGTCTTACTCCTCTTGAAGGCGTTGTTATGGGCACTCGCAGCGGCGATTTTGACCCTGCCATTCTGTTTTACCTTTCGGACAAGGGCTACAGCCTTGATGAGCTTAACGATATGTGCAACAAGCAAAGCGGCCTGCTCGGCATATCAGGCGTTTCGAACGATATGCGCAATATTCGCGAGCAGGCCGAGATCGGCAATGACCGGGCAAAACTTGCCTTTGATATTTTCTGCTATCGCATAAGAAAATATATCGGCTCATATACAGCAGTTCTCGGCAGGCTCGATGCTCTGGTTTTTACCGGCGGGATAGGAGAAAATGTCGCCGAGGTCAGGGCACAGGTTTGCAGGAATCTTGAGCAGATAGGTATAAAGATTGATTCGGCGGCAAACGAGGCGACAATCCGCAGGGAAGGTCTGATAAGTTCGGCCCAAAGCCGCGTAAAGGTCTATTGTGTCCCCACAAATGAGGAGCTTGCGATAGCCGGCGACACATTCCGGCTTGCAAAGTAGTTTTTCCGGTTAAGTCCGGTTTTTATATGCCGATACCATATTGTGGTCTGACGTGCCGCTGCGACTCACGTCGCAAGACGTGGCAGCAGGTAATTTTTTAAAGGCTGCGGTATGGATGTGCCTCAAATAGAACGGCTTATTTCCGAGGCGATTGAAAATCGGCCTTCTGTGACCGGTGCTCCCCTGAATCTTTATGTCTATAACGGCAAAGTCGTCTGCGGTGCGAGGGTTGTCATGCCTAAAAATGCGACCTTCATATCCCATGTTACGCCGGACACAATCCGGCAGGGTTTTAATGAAAGCGACTGGAAAGCTGTTGTTGAAAAGACACTGTGGATTTTAAAAGACCGCACCGCTGGCAGCGATGACGGTTCTGATTTCAGAGAGCGTCGCAGAGAGCAGCGTCTCAAATTGAGCGGCAATATCTGGTTTAATCCGGATGGAGATGATAAAAGTCTGCAGGGCCAACTGGTTGATATAAGCAGCAGGGGTATGGCGTTTACATGTTATAACAAAAAAGGCGCCCCCGACTGCGGCCAGCAGATAACCGCACGATTTGCGGTGCCGTGGTTTACGCCGGAAGGTGCTGTTCAGAACAGGAAATTCACCCGTATAGCAAAGGTATGTCGCGTCGGCAATGCAAACAGCTATCTCAAACGCATAGCAGTTCAGTTTGCCGAACCTTTGCCTTTCAAGCCGGCCGAGCAGAATCAATTATCCGACGCCGATGTAACAGTCCTTACTTCCGCCCAAAGCTGACATTTCTCTCAATTTATTTTTATTTCCAATCTTGTTTTAACGGCACTTTTATGTAAAATCATATTCAGAATTTATGCGTTCTGAAGGAGCAGAAAAATGAAAAAAGCGGCGATAATATCGATTGTATTATTATTTGCTGCAGGCTGTCAGAGTCTTTATTACGGCACAATGGAGAAGTTCGGCAAATACAAAAGGGATATCCTTGTTGACCGTGTAAAGGATGCCCGTGATGCGCAGCAGCAGACCAAGGAGCAGTTCGCTTCGGCGCTGGATAAATTCCGAAGTGTTGTAAATGTCGAAGGCGGCAAACTGCAGGAAAAGTACGACCAGCTTAAAAGCGAGCTCGACAAAAGCGAATCGAAGGCATCCGCCGTCAAAAAGCGGATTAACGATGTTGAAGATGTTGCACAGGCCCTCTTTGACGAATGGACGAAGGAGCTTGACCAGTACAAAAATCCTGAGTTGAAAGCAGCGAGCAGAAGAAAGCTGGAGCAGACCCGTCAGAGATACGCACAGTTAATTGGTTCGATGAAGCAGGCCGAAAGTAAAATCGAGCCGGTTCTTTCCGCTTTTCGCGACCAGGTATTGTTTTTAAAGCACAACCTCAATGCCCAGGCCATCGCTTCGCTTCAAAGCGAACTTGGCACGATGGAATCTGATATCGGCCGATTGATAATGGAGATGGAAAAATCAATTGCCGAGGCCGACAGTTTTATCAGGACGATGCAGGAATAAACCGCCGACTTTACTGCGGCCGGGCTTTGTGATGTTTTTTAAGATGGATTTGTATGACTGTGATGTCGGCGGGCGTGATGCCGCCGATTCTACTCACCTGGCCTAACGTGTATGGCCTGAATTGTTTTAGTTTCTGTCTGGCTTCTGCACGGAGGTGTTCGATTCTGTCATAGTCAAGCCCATCAGGCAGTTTATAGTTCTCCATCTTTTTAAGTTTCCCGACGGCATTTTCCTGTTTGACAAGATAGCCCTCATATTTTGCGTCGATTACTACGGCTTCGAGAATATCCGGCTTGAAGTTCTTATGTTTAATCTGCGGCAAATCAGCCAGCGTTTCTGCGATAGGGCTGTTTGGCTGTTTGAGCAGCTGCCAGAGAGATGCGCCGTCTTTTCGTGTATTTTTTAGAGTCTCGGCAATCGCGGCAATTTGTGATAGTTTAAGTTGAAATTTTTCCCATCGTCTTTCGCAAACCAGGCCGACCGATTTGCCGATTTGAGTCAGTCTTCTGTCCGCGTTATCAGACCTTAAGCTCAATCGCCATTCGGCCCTCGATGTGAACATTCGATATGGCTCATCGATTTGTCTTGTCAGCAAATCGTCAATCATCACGCCGATGTATGCCTGGTCTCTGCCGAGGATTAGCGGCTCTTTTTTATCTAAAAGTCTTGCGGCATTGATACCTGCGATAATTCCCTGCCCCGCTGCTTCTTCGTAGCCGCTTGTTCCGTTAATCTGGCCGGCAAGGAACAAACCATTGATTTTTTTTGTCTCAAGACTGGGTTTTAGCTGGACAGCAGGGCAGTAGTCATACTCGATGGCGTAACCGTAGTGAATGATTTTTGCATTTTCGGTTCCGGCCATCAGCTTAATCATCTGCTCCTGCACATCTTCGGGCACGGAGGTGCTTATACCATTGCAGTAGATTGTTTTTACCTGCGCATCTTCCGGCTCGAGAAATACCTGATGTCTGCTTTTGTCTGCGAATCGGACGATTTTTGTTTCTATGCTCGGACAGTATCGCGGGCCGGTAGTTTTTATCTGGCCCGTATAAAGCGGGGCCCTGTCGAGATTGTCCAGCAGAAGTTTGTGAATCTTTTCGTTCGTGTATGTTATCCAGCAGGGAATTTGTTTTTGGCTGATGGTTTCAGTCATAAAGGAAAACGGCTGAGGATTTTCATCGCCATACTGGATTTGCGTTTTATCATAGTTGATTGTTGCCGCGTCGAGCCTTGGCGGCGTTCCGGTTTTTAGCCGTTTTACTTCAAGTCCAAGCTTTGTCAGGCAGTCCGACAGTTCGTTTGCGGCAGGCTCGTCTAATCTTCCGCCCGCCCATTGCCGGCTGCCTGTGTGCATTATGCCTTTAAGGAAAGTTCCTGTTGCGACGATGACCGCGCCAGAGTAAAAAATTCTGCCGTCTGTGCAGAGAATTCCTTTAACCTGCCGGGCTGCGGCGGGCTCCGCCCCGACGAGATTATTTTCGACAAGTATTTCAGCAACGAGGGCCTCAACGATTTCAATATTAGGCGTTTTTTCAAGCTCGTCTCGGATAAATTCTGAATATTTGTATTTGTCAATTTGTGCCCGCGGCGAGCGAACGGCGGGGCCTTTTGAGCGGTTAAGCATTCGAAATTGTATGCCGGTGGCATCCGTGGCAAGGCCCATAATGCCGCCCAGAGCGTCTATTTCTTTTACGATTTGTCCTTTTGCGATACCGCCGACAGCGGGATTACAGCTTGCCTTTGCGATTGTGTCTCTGCTGATGGTTACAAGCAGTGTTTTTGCCCCGATTTTTGCTGATGCATACGCTGCTTCAGCCCCGGCATGTCCCGCACCGATAACGATGCAATCAAACTTGTTTGTTTTAATTCTGTCAGTCATACTTGACCAGTATAACTTTTTAAGCTTTTTCAGCAAGTCTTGACAACTGGTGTTTTTTCTCTAAAACAAATAGTGTCAGCATGTGTAGTGGGTATTGTTTAAACTATGAAAATCGAGACGATTTTATATAATTAAAAGGAGGGACATTATGGGCATTTTCAGTTCTTTTTTTGGGAAGCGGGACTCAAGAAGTGTTCGCTGTGCGAAGTGTAGGACTCCAATGTTCATCCTCACCGGCGTAGATGTGCGTATGGATGTCTTTATGAAGTCATGAGGATGCTTCCGATGTAGGAATTGCGGTCGATATATATGCTATGATTGCAGCGATAGCAGTAAACCTTGTAAGTGTGGTGCACAGGATTGGGCAGAGACGGCTTATCTGAATTTCATCCCGGAATCAATCGTGGATATTGACGTTTAAACGCCTAACAGCGAATCCTGCATAAATTGCTTGCTTTTTAAAACCTTATATGGTATTTTTATAATGGAGGTAATTAGAAAATGAAAAAACGCTATCAGTTGCCCGTGTTTATAGAAAAAGATGAAGATGGATTTTATGTGGTTGAATGTCCCGTATTTTCGGGATGCTACAGTCAGGGAAAAACCATAGACCAGGCCTTAAAAAACATCCGGGAAGTAATTGACTTGTGTCTCGAAGAAAAAGAAAACAGGCAAGCTCTGAAAAATTTCCATCCTCAGGAATTAAGTTTTTGCACACTGTCTTATGCCTAAATTACCTGCCATTTCTGGCAATCAAGCCGTAAAATGTTTTGAAAAGACAGGCTACCAAGTCGTTCGTCAGCGAGGCAGCCATATACGAATGCGTCATAAAAGCGATAGTGCCAAACAACCCTTAACTATACCTCGTCATAAAGTATTAGGTAAAGGTTTGTTACGCAAATTATTGCGCGATGCTGAACTCACCATCGAAGAATTTTTAAAATTACTTTAACCCCGTAATCTATTTACTTCAATATTCTTTGTGCCTTCGTGTCTTTGTGGCTTTTATTCTGCCAGCGCAACAGCAGAGGCGATTACGAAATTTGCCGTGTGAGTGATGCTTAAGCTTATATCGCCAGCGCCCAGTTTTGATGCGATTTTTTTTACTTCGCCGAAAAGTTCAACCTGCGGCTGACCGAACTGGTTATTGACTATTTCTATATCCGTCCATGCGATTTTTCCTCGCCAGCCGGTGCCTAAAAGTTTAAGAATCGCTTCCTTTGCAGCGAATCTGCCGGCAAGTCTTTCTATGCGGTTTTTCATCACGTTGGCTTGCTCTTGTTCGGTTTGTGTAAAAATTCTGTCGAGAAAATGGCTGCCGTGCCGCTTAATCATCTCTTCTATCCGCGGAAAATCGACCAAATCTATGCCGTGCAGTATCTTTTTCATTTTCTTTTTTATAGCCACCAAGACACAAAGACACAAAGTTTTTTTAATTAGATTTTTTCTTCGTGCCTTCGTGTCTTCGTGGCTATTTTCCTGCCTGCAGCCAGGCTCGTTCTATGCAGAACTCCAGAAAGTTATCTGCATAAGACAAATCAACCTGTGAGATAATTTTGTTCATCGCTTCATTAACCATTTTCCATCTTCTTTCAAGGACGAATCTGGCTTCAACTTCAGTCTGGACCTTTTCAAAAGGCTCGCAGCTTTGAGCCTGTTTGTTTTCGAGTTTTACAATAAAAATATGCTCGCCGGCTTGTATAGGCTCAGAAACTCCTCCGATATCTATATTTTCGGCAGCGGTTTCGATGGCGTTATAAGGTTCGACTAATGAACCCGGCCGGACCGGTTTCCACAGCCCGCCGTTTTTTGCGGATTCGTCATTCGAATATCCTTTTGCAAGTTCTGCGAAATCTTCACCGTTTTTAATCCTTTCAGCAAGCTGGCGCGCAAATTCCATTGCTTTTTGCTCGGCGTTTACATTCGGGTCGTTGGGGTCGGTAAATTTTTTGACTTCGAGGTCGATAAGCCGAAACTCAATGAGCTGGTCCTTTGCAAAACACTCGTCTTTTATGGATTCATAGTATTGCACAAGTTCCGAATGAGTAATGGGTTTTTCGACCTTGATTTCATCTGAGAGGAAAGATTGTATGAGAACGGCTCTTCGCTGCTGCCGATGGAAATCCTGCCAGTTTGTTCCCATTTTTTTCAGCGCTTGTTCTGCAGCGGCGTAATTGCCGCCGTAACGTGCGATGAATCTCTGCACTTCCTGTTCGACGATTTTGTCGATAATAGCCTGGTCGACGTTTTCCGGCAGAGCGGCCTTTGCCTTTTCGTATAATTTTATATCGGTGATTTTCTGTATTAAGAGATTTCCGAGCATGGCTTTTGCTCGAATTGCGAACTGTTCATAGTCGTATTGAGCGGCAAGGCTGTCCAATTGCGGTTTTACCGGAGCAATGAGCTCGTCAGCGGTTATTGCGGTTGATTCGACGGACAGGACGATTCCGCCGGCAGGCTGCGGCATGTTCGGCTGGTCGGTTTGCGGCTTTACTGCCGCCAGTCTCGCCTCATCGACGTCTGGCTTGTCGGCCTCGGTTTTTCCACAACCGCAAAACCACACTGCCAGTAAGACTATTACTGTTGAAATGATAAGGTTCTTCATAATCGCTATCCTGTAAACGATAAAATTCTTAATCCTGGAATTATTTAACCCCCTGATTTATCAGGGGGTTATATTTAGCCCGCCGTTCCACGGCGGGTTTCGTTTATTGTTTGGAAAACACGATTATAATTTGGATTAACTTTTTTTGCGAAGGATTTTTCTCAGCACCGCAAGCAGCGTGTCAGGCTCAAAGTATTTTTCCTCAAGCCTGATATGCACGGTTGTCGCATCCGGTATTCTGACAATTCCCGGCGTTTTTGCAAAAAGTTCAGCAGTTTTTTCAGTTGTGTTTTTCTCGAAAGCAAAAACTACATCTTTCCCCAAAGTTGTTATTGAGCGGATATTGTGTGCTGATGCGAGTATTCGTATTTCGGAAAAATCTATCAGTCCCTGCACTTCCCGGCAGACCGCCCCGAACATGTCGGCAAGCTGCTCGGTTAGTCTGGCCAGGTCTTCGGCCGTTCTTGCCGCGGCAATCTGGCGATATACATTCATTCTCTGTGAATCTGACGGTATGTAGTTTCGAGGTATGCATGTTGGGAGGCCCAAATCGATGACGGTAAGCAGCTCTTTTTCGACAGGTTCTTTTTTAAGTCTTTTTACCGCATCGGCAAGCAGCTTGCAGAAGAGTTCAAAACCTACAGTGTTAATGTGCCCTGATTGTTCGGGCCCGAGTATATTTCCTGCGCCGCGGATTTCGAGGTCTCGCAGAGCAATTTTAAATCCTGCTCCGAGCTGAGAATATTCTTCAATAGCCTTGAGTCTTTTGACCGCTACGGGACTGATAGTTCTTGATTTCGGAAGCAGGAAATAGGCAAAGGCGCGGTATTTGAATCTTCCGACCCTGCCGCGAAGCTGATGAAGCTGGGCAAGCCCGAACCGGTCGGCGTCATTAATGATAATGGTGTTGGCGTTTGGAATATCTATGCCGGATTCGATTATCGCCGAGCAGACAAGCACGTCAATTCTGCCGAGCACAAAGTCAATCATGGCCTTTTCAAGTTCATGTTTGTGCATCCGACCGTGGGCAACCGCAATTTTGGCATCAGGCAGGAGTTTGTGTATCTCATCGGCAAATTTCTGAATTGTCTGCACCCTGTTGTGTACGAAGAAGACCTGTCCCTGTCTGTTGAGTTCGAGAATTACGGCTCTTTTTATAAGTTCTGTGTCGTATCCTTTTACGTGCGTTACAACGGCCCTGCGGTCCAGCGGCGGAGTAGCAAGTGAGCTTATATCCCTAAGGCCCAGAAGTGCCATATGAAGTGTTCTCGGAATAGGCGTTGCGGTCATCGTCAGGACATCGACATTGATTCGCATCTTTTTTAGTTTTTCCTTGTGCTCAACCCCAAATCTTTGCTCCTCATCGATTATCAACAGCCCCAGGTCTTTGAATCCCACATCGCTGCTGAGCAGGCGGTGAGTTCCGATGAGGATATCGACCTTTCCCTGCCTGGCTCGCGCCAGGATTTCAGCGGCCTGAGCCTTTGTCTTGAAGCGGTTGATTGATTCGATGGCTATTGGAAAATCTGCGAATCTTTGTGTAAAGGTTCTTTCATGCTGAATACACAGGACAGTGGTTGGCACAAGCAGGGCAACTTGTTTGCCCCCCTCGACAGCCTTGAAAGCCGCCCTCATCGCAAGTTCTGTTTTGCCATATCCCACATCGCCGCACAGGAGCCTGTCCATCGGAAGAGGCTTTTGCATATCGGTCTTTATCCGCTCAGCAGTGGTAATCTGGTCTGGCGTTTCCTGATAGAGGAAAGACTCTTCAAATTCTCTCTGCCAGTTGGAATCGCATCCATAGGCGATTCCTGCGATGCTTTGTCTTTTTGCCTGTATTTCGAGCAGCTCTGCAGCGAGGTCTGCTGTTGCCGCAGCGATTTTCTTTTTCTGTCTTTCCCACTTTTTTGTCCCGATTTTGCTTAGCTTGGGTCGGACGGCAGAAGTGCCGATATATTTTTGCACAAGTCCGACGTTCTGAGCAGGGACGTGAATAACAGCCTTGTCGGCATATTGGAGTGTGAGGAATTCATATTTCCTGCCTTCCTTTTCAATGGTTTCGATACCCTTGAATTTTCCTATGCCGTAGTTGATGTGCACGACGTAATCGCCTTTGTTAAGTTCAGCGAATGAGTCAACCGGCACTGTAGTTCCGACAGGTCTGGTTGTTCGGCGCACGATTGACTGGCCAAACAATTCGTGGTGCGTCGCGACAATTATCCTGATGTCTTCAACTATGAAGCCTTGATGAACAAAACCGATGGGCAGATGAAAATTTTCCGCAGGCTCGATTCGGTCTTCAGCGAGGATTTCCTGTATCCTTTTTGCCTCGGCGGTGTTTTCACAATACATATAAACATTCCAGCCCGTCTTTGCAAGTTGCGTTAACTGCTGCAGTGTCGTCCTGTGGCCTGACCAGAGAGGACCGGTTTTGTATTCGAACTGCTGCATGCTCTTTATTCTCAGTTCGATGCTGTCCGGGTCATCCGCAAATTTGCTTATGAAGACTTTTTTAAAACCGGCAAGCGCCTTGAATATTTCGCTCCAGTTGTAAAGTTTTTGCGGGTTTTCGACTCGGTGAATGAAAACATCAGCAACTTCCTGCACGTCGGTCGGCTCTTCAATAAAGATGATAGTGCCCGCCTCGATGATATTTAAAAAAAGCGTCTGATTATTATCATCATCAAGGATAGCGGATGTGATTGTAATGCTCTCGATATGGCTGGTTGACCGTTGAGTATCGAGGTCTATTGTTCTGATGCTTTCGATGCAATCGCCGAAAAATTCGACCCTTACCGCCTGTGGCTGGCTTGATTGGGTGGTAACGGGTGCAAAGATATCGATTATGCCTCCTCTTTTTGCGAATTGTCCCTGCAGGTCAATCTGTCCGACGTTTTCAAAGCCGTTATCGGTCAGCCATGCAGTGGTCTGCTCCATCTGGATTGTCTTTCCGGTTTGAAGCAGCAGGCCTTTTTCGAAAAGTTTTTCCGGTTTTGGCACAGGCTGCATAAGTGCCTGTATTGAAGCTGAAATAATGTCAGGATACTGCTGTTTGCCGCCTTTTGCTGCCAGTTTCAAAACGAGCCTTGCCCTTGTTGAGCCGATTTCATCGGTTGCATCAATGAATTCTTCGCCGGCCCAGCCGAGCAGCGTTTCAATATTTTTGCCGCCGACTTGTCCTCCGTAGTCTGCCTTTTTGTCAGCCGCAACTTTATCCAAGACGGAAGCCTTGACAGGGGTAGAAGCTTTAGAAGAGACAGACGAAGGATGGAATGCGATAAGGTCATCGACGACATTGTCGGCATCGTCAAGGTGCGGGCTTATGTAGAGGATTGGTTTTTTAAGCTGCTCGTGAATATGCAGTGCCAGCAAAGGCACAAAGGACCCCCATGTTCCTGCAACTTTTACCGGCCTGTTGACATCGGCGGACTTGAGCTGCGAAACTATTTGTTGAACGTTTTTATCCTGTCCAATATTCATAAAATCAAGGACAGTATTTGTCCGAAGCGTTAGTCGCCAAAGCAGGTATTAACGGCTCTGGCAGCTTTTATCAGCGGATGGTTTTTCGGGACTGTTTTTATTTTGCCCGCCACCTGCGACAATGGAACGCTTGAAAGTTTGCCGTCTTTGAGCACAACTAAGCGATTTTTGACACCGCTGACTAATAATTCCAGCGCCGTAAAACCGAAGCTCGTGGCTAATATCCTGTCGTATGGTGTAGGCGTGCCGCCTCGCTGAATATAACCGAGAATTACAGCGCGTGTTTCAAGTTTTGTTATCTGCTCAATCTGCTCGGCAAGCTTATTGGCTATTCCGCCGAGTCGTATCGGGTCAGGGCTGAGTGCAAGGGTTTTCCTGACGACTATTTTCCCGCCAAACTCTTTCGCGCCTTCAGCGACAACTACAATGCTGTAACTTTTGCCCCTGCTGTTCCGCTGCTGAACGAATCGGCAGACCTTTTCGATTCTGTAAGGGATTTCAGGTATTAGGATACAATCGCCTCCGCTTGCAACTCCGGAATGCAAAGCAATCCAGCCGGCATATCTGCCCATTACTTCGACGACCATAACGCGGTGGTGTGAGCTTGCGGTGGTTCGGAGTTTGTCGATGGCTTCAGTGGCAGTAGTTACAGCGGTATTGAATCCGAAAGTAATATCAGTGCCCCACAGGTCGTTATCAATCGTTTTTGGCACACCGACTACGGTAAGCCCCTTCTTCGCAAAGGCTGCAGCAGAGTTCATCGTTCCATCGCCGCCGATGCAGACAAGAGCATCAATTTTCTTTTCCGCCAGGGTCTGGATGCAGGAATCCGAGACATCTTCGAATCTGATTTTTCCGCCTTTATTTTTGACCGGACACCTGAACGGGTCTGCCGTATTATTTGAGCCGAGAATTGTGCCGCCTATGGTGAGAATATGGCTGACGTCCTCGAAGCTCACAGGACGCAGCCTTTTTTCAATAAGGCCCAGGTATCCGTCCTCAATGCCCCAGACCTTCATAGAGTGTTTCACGATGGCGGTCTTTGTTACCGCGCGGATAACGGCGTTCAGACCCGGACAGTCCCCGCCTCCGGTCATAACTGCTATCGATTTTATTCTGCGTGCCATAATTTTACTTGTCCTGAATGGATTTTTTCGCAGCGTCAGCGACCGCGTCCGGCGTAAGACCAAATTTCTCGTAGCAGACCTTATATGGTGCCGATACGCCGAACCCCTTGATTCCCAGAAAGACGCCTTTATCGCCGAGATATTTTGACCATCCGAGTTCGACACCTGCCTCGATTGCAACCCTTGCCTTTACATTCGGCGGCAGTACCGAATCGCGGTACGTTTTATCCTGTGCCTCGAACAGCTCCCATGATGGCATATTGACAACCTGAGCCTTGATGTTTTCAGCGGCAAGTTTTTCAGCTCCTTCCAGAGCGATTGGCACCTCTGAGCCGGTTGCCATGATTATGACGTCCGGCTTATCCTGCTTAACCAGTATATAAGCTCCCTTTTCAATGTTCGAAGCAGGCGGATATTTTGACCTGTCGAGTGTCGGGATACTCTGTCTTGTCAAAAGCAGAGCGACAGGCCCGGCTTTATATTCGAGTGCGAACTTCCATGCGTAAGCAGTTTCATTTGCATCGGCAGGTCTTATGATGAGCAGATTCGGTATGGTCCGCAGGGCGGCAGTATGTTCAATTGGCTGATGAGTCGGGCCGTCTTCGCCAAGGCCGATACTGTCGTGTGTGAAGACAAAAATTGTTCTATATCCGCTCATAGCCGCCATTCTTATTGCCGGCCGCATATAATCACTGAAGCAGAAGAATGTTCCGCCGTAAGGCCGCAAAAGTCCGCCTGCCGCGATGCCGTTCATTATTGCCGCCATTGCGTGTTCCCTTACGCCGTAGCGGATATATCTTCCTGTGGGCTTGTCTTTTTGAAAATCTTCTACATCTTTGAATCTTGTATTATTTGAAGGCGTAAGGTCTGCCGAGCCTCCGAGCACCAGCGGCAGTGACGGCATCAGTGCATCGAGAGTTTTGCCTGAAGCCTGTCTTGTCGCCATCGGTTCAGGATTGAATTTCGGCAGAAGTTTTTCAATATCAACGCCGAACCTGCCGGCCTGAGCGTCGGTAATAAGTTTGGCAAGCTGCGGAAATTGTTTAGTATAGCTCTGGAATTTTTCTTTCCATTGTTTTTCCAGCTCTGCCCCTCTTGCTTTTGCTTTTCTGGTATGTTCGAGAACTTCCTCTGGCACCACAAATGTTTTTTCCGGGTCCCAGCCGAAGTTTTTCTTGATTAGTTTTACTTCATCTTCCCCCAGCGGCGCTCCATGAGCTTTATGAGTATCCTGAAGATTTGGGCTGCCGTAGGCTATATGTGTGCGAAGCTGAATCATGCTGGGCCGGCTCTTTTCAGCGATGGCGTTTTTTAAGGCCTTTTCAAAGGCTTCCATATCGTTGCCGTCGCCGCCGACAACCTGCACATACCAGTTGTATGCTTCGAATCTTTTTGCCCTGTCTTCTGTGAATGAAAGACTTGTGTTGCCGTCAATGGATATATGATTGTCGTCGTAAATTACGATAAGTTTATTCAGTCCCAGATGTCCGGCCAGCGAGCAGGCCTCCGATGAGACGCCTTCCTGCAGGTCGCCGTCGCTTGCGATGACGTAGATGTTATAGTCGAAGATATTGGAGTTATCGCGGTTGAAATATGCAGCCAGGTATTTTTGCGCAATCGCCATTCCGACGGCGTTGCTTATTCCTTGGCCGAGTGGGCCTGTGGTAGCCTCAACGCCGGGGGTATGACCGAATTCCGGATGCCCTGGCGTTTTGCTCTTCCACTGGCGAAAGTTTTTCAAATCATCGAGGCTGACGTCAAAACCTGTCAGATACAAAAGTGAATACAGCAGCATACTTCCATGGCCTGCGCTCAGGACGAATCTGTCTCGATTGAGCCATTTTGGATTTGCCGGATTGTATCGCAGATATTTTGTCCACAGCACGTATGCTGCCGGCGCCATTCCCATCGGCATTCCCGGATGGCCGCTCTTTGCCTTCTGAACGCCGTCCATCGACAAAAATCTTATCGTCTGGATACAAAGCTCATCCAGCTCATTAAGACCCGGATTGATTTTGGTTTGCATAAATACCCTTTTTTATTTCTTTTTAACTATAGATTGTGCCGATTTCACGGATTTTTATTATAAATTAAATCTGCGTAATCCGTGTAATCCGCGGTTTCTTATTTTTTCTTCGTGTCGGAGCTTGTCCGCCGTAGCTTTAGCAAAGGCGGATGCCTTTGTGGCTACTTCTAAATCTTAAAGACCGGCATATTAAGCCAAAAAGCAGGCGTTGTCAATTATTGCCCATATTGAACCCCAATAATCCCGCACCTGTTTGCTTTAAATTCACCGATAAAGCTATTCTTGCTCAGCACTTATCTGCCTAACTATAGGACAAATAGGTGCGGGGCAACCCCTTTTCTGTTAAGCGATTAGTGAAAATACAAAAAAATTTACAAAATAACCAAAAAATACTTGCTTTTTTTAAATAATTTGTTAAAATACGCACTTGTTAGATAAATATAGAAAAACAACAACCGGCAGGTCAGGTTAAACAATTACTTGTATAGAGCCTTGTTCCTGCCGGTCTTTTTGCGACTTAGTCACAAGTTTAGCCGTCACCGGCAACTTGTCTCGACGAAGTCGGACGGCGACGCTCTACGCATAACAAATAATGATGATTAAGAAAAAACGGGATTATCTGCTCAGAAAAGTTGCCGGTAGACTGATTAAGGTTGACCCTGATGTCTTTTACAATGTCTGCGAAAAATATTCTGTTTACTTAAACAAGGACCGGATTATGGTCAAATCGCGGGCAAACCCGGCTGATGTCTGCCAGCTTTCACGTCTTACTGCCAAGGCACAAAAGGGCCAGATTGTTGACCATATAAACAGGGATGCTCTCGATAACCGCAGAGAAAATTTAAGAATAGTTAACGCCAGACAAAGCGTACTGAATCGTTTTACAAAAAGTTCAACCGGTTATACCGGCGTGTGTATAAAAAAAGACAAAGGGAAGAATGTTACCCATACTTACTATTATGCGAGATTTCGCTCAGGCAAAAAACGTCTCTGCTTTTATAGTCCTTTTACGCCAAAAGGCTTAATCTTATGTGCCCTTGCACGCGATAAATTTGTTCTTCAAGCCGGCGATGAAAGTTATGCGCCGTTGAATTTCCCCCTATTTAAAAATGAACCGTTCAAAACTTTTTTGTTAAGGAGCGACTTAAATGAGCATAAAAAAACGAATAGTTCTGAAAAGTGAATTCAGCAAAGATGATTTTATTGCGTTACTGTTGGCTGCTAATGGTTTGTTGGTTGTTTTCCTCTTTGAGGGATTTTTTGGCAAGAAAGTAAATGTCCTCGGCAGAATTTTTTATGTGGATACGGAACTCGAATTTTTCTGTTTCACCGAGTTTTACTCAAACGATAACAGGCAGGTGAGAATTGCCGACCTCCGGGGCTTTGGTGTCCTCTGTGATGTGCCGGAACCTGAGGAAAGCGACTGCGTCGAAAGAAATTAAAAACGTAATTGTATATTTGGCAAACCCAAAAGGCTATTTTGCAAATTAATATGACAGGAAGTAAGTCCTATAAAATGGACATAAATATAGGATTATGTACATCCCAAATATAACCTTTATTATAAAAAATCGTAAAAATGCCTCTTGACAATTAGTAGGCAATCTATATGATTCTTAATCGCATATATAAAATATTTCCATTTAAATCCTTGATTTCGCTAAAGTTATAGTTTAAAAATGACGAACATTTTTACTGTTCAGATGGTATAATATATAGTATAAGGAAAGGAAGGGAAGAGATTAAAATGGCTGTGCAAATTCCTAAATCTGCGCAATTTCGTGCTTGTATTTATCCTTCTTCTGACAAGAAGGGTTTTGTGGCACACTGTTTAGAACTCGATTTAATAGGAGAAGGGAAAACGCCCCTAAAAGCTATTATTGAACTTATAGAGGCAATCGAAATTCAAATTAAAGCGTGCGACAATCCTTCCCAATTCTTTTTCTTTGCCCCCGAATCGGTTTGGCAAAAGTATGCTCAAAACGCTGGACGAGTTATTTTGCGCCGGATTGTCAGCGACGCTTTCAAGCAAGTTACTACTTACGGTTATGTGCCAAATTTTGAGAAAGTAGTAGCAACTGACGCCGTACCAAAACAATACGTTCAAGTAGAATAATTGCCTAACAATGAACGTACCTAAAGTCTATCCGATTCGTAAATTACTACAAAAAGCTAAACAACGTGGTATTGAATGGTTTTCTGGCGGGAAACACGGCAAATTCAAAGGGCCGGATAGCAGCGGTAGAATCCAAGCATATCCATTACCCTCTGTTCAACATAAAAAAGAGGTATCGGATGTTTACTTAAAAGGTTTCTTGCGAAGATTTGGTTTAGATGAAACTTTTTTTAACGATTAGCTTTCTTCTGGAAAATCAAACCACATTTGTTTTGATTCTAGCGTTAGAGGCTATTTATTATTTTTTAACATAATTAATTATGTCGATGAGGAATTGAAAAGGGCTTTGGCGTTTTGTGCGATGTGCCGGAGCTTGAGGAAATCAATGCTGTCGGACAAGTCCGATAAGCTCGCAAAACTAACCAAAAATTAAAAATTCAAAATTAAATCCGTCCTGCGACGGATAAAAATTAAAAATTACAACCCTAACTCCTTGTTTTTCAAGGTGTTATAAATTACTCCGTTTCCAGTTCTTTCAGTGTCTCTGCATTATGACAGTCCCGATAAATTGGGATTGCTGGTTTGACGATAATTTCTATGGTCGTAGCCATCGGGGCGCAAAAGGAATTTGTATTGAAAATTGAATAATTGAAGATTTCTAAAACAGCTTTATTAAATCTTCATTCTTCAATCTTAAACTTGTCCTCGCGAAAGCGGGGATCTTCAATTTTTTAGTGCCTTCGCCTGTCTCGCCATAGCCCCCTCGCTTGCTGCGCAAGCAGCAGAGGAGGCGACGGCGGATGTCTTTGACTTCGGCGAGCTCGGTCGAGTCGTGGCTAATTCGTTAAGGTTGTGAAATGATTAAAGCGGGTGGATTAAAGTTTACCTCGACTATTTTGACCGTTGTAGTGATAGCACTGGGTTCGGCGGGCATAATAGCGATTTCGTTTTATACGGACAGCAGGAAAGATTATCTGTATTCAAGCCGAGACCAGGTGCACATCCTGATGAATTCGTGGTATTTGCTGGAACGCCAGCCGATGAACCTGCTGGTAGAACCTGCTGCGAACAGGGATGGAAAACAATGGCTCTACAGCCTGAGGACCTTTGATACAAGACTCAGGAACTTTCTGAACAGTCCTCTGACACTGGAACTTGCGAGGGAAAATCGGCTGTTTGGAAGAAAGTTAAGTGACATGAACCGGTTGTGGTCGGTACTGAAGGGCAGGATGGAACAGTCGGCCTCGCATCTGACAGAATACATCAAGGCGAACCAGTCGTCTACGCTCCAAAGCTCCAAAGACAGAGCGAAGGAATCCGCTCTCTCCTATGGCGGCTTGCTGTACGGGCTGGGTTATCTTTCAGGCAAAGATAGTTATGAAAGTGATTACAATCAGCTTGCGCAGATAGTAAGTGACTGCCGAGGTATACTGTCAACTTCGCAAGTATATTGCACCGTTTTGCTTGAGGAGATGAGCGATATTATTTCTGACCGGATTGCCCGGCAGACTGCGCATTTGCGTCTTGTTGTTTTTGTGCTTTCGATGATTATTGCAGCTTCAATGGTGTTTTTCCTGGCGCAGATTCAGAGCCAATCTCATCTTTATCGGCTTGAGCTTGAACAGCTTGTCAGCCGGCGGACGAGCGAGCTTGAGGCGGCCAAAGCCGGGGCAGAGACTGCAAGATTACAGGCCGAGCAGATAAACCGCCAGCTGCAGGCGTCGATTAGTCACGCCAATTTAATGACGCAGCAGGCAATGGAGGCCGGCCGGAGCAAGAGCGAGTTCCTGGCCGAGATGAGTCACGAGATTCGCATTCCGATGAATGCAATTATAGGTTTCAGCGAGATGCTCGCCGAGGAGAATCTCTCGGAGCAGCAGAAAAAGCAGGTCGCAATTATCCGCGATAGCTCCAGGCATCTTCTGCAGTTGATAAACGACATTCTTGACTTTTCAAAAATCGAGGCAGACAAACTCGAAATTGAAATTACAGATTGCAGCGTTGAAAGTGTTCTTGCGGCAGTTGAATCGCTTATGCGCCCTGCTGCGATAGAGAAAGGGCTTCAATTTGAAATTATTCGCAGCCAGCCGCTGCCTGAAATTATTCGCACGGATTCAGCAAGGCTGAAACAATGCCTGATAAATCTTATAAACAATGCAATCAGGTTTACTGACAAAGGTCATGTTTATGTCAGGGTTTTCTGGGACAATAGCGGCAGCAAACCTTTTATTCGATTTGATATTGAGGATACCGAACCCCGCACCTGTTTGCACAGTGGCTGGGCTAATGAAGGCCGAGCAGAGGCAGCTTCGCCGCCGAATTTAAAATTCTCCCGGCCGGCGCAAATAGGTGCGGGGCTGGGACTGACAATCACGCAGCGTCTTGCCGAGCTTCTCGGAGGCAGCGTAACAATCAGTGGCACAACCGGCAAAGGTTCTGTTTTTACTCTGATTATCCCGACCGGTATGCAGCCGGCAGGAGCGGTTGAACGCGGCGGTTCGGTTAATGTCGCCGGCCAGGTTCGGCAGTTATCTGTCCAAACG
The DNA here is from genome assembly GCA_041478555.1 of Phycisphaerae bacterium. Classification (GTDB taxonomy): domain Bacteria; phylum Planctomycetota; class Phycisphaerae; order Sedimentisphaerales; family UBA12454; genus JAPLMW01. The sequence goes on along the minus strand of JBGOWI010000007.1, from coordinate 60,051 downwards.
GATAATCTGCAGCTTGGCGGCAGGGTTCTGGTTGCGGAAGATAGTCCCACAAATCAGGCTCTTATAGAGCTTTTGTTGAAGAAGCTGGGTATTGAGGTGGTGATTGTTGAAAACGGTCAACAGGTGGTGCAAAAGGCGATGACGGAGAAATTTGATCTTATCCTGATGGATATTCAGATGCCTGTGATGAACGGCTATGAAGCGACGAAGCATCTTCGAAAAGAAGGCATTAAAATTCCGATAATCGCCCTGACTGCCTGTGCAATGAAGGGTGATGACGAGAAGTGTTTTGCTGCCGGCTGCAGTGGTTATCTTCCCAAGCCGATAGACAGGAAAAAGCTTATTGAGACCCTTTCGAGGTATCTTTCTGCCGAGGCTCCAAACCCCCTTGGCGGTTCAGCCGATACAGAGGAGAAACTTGTCCGACAAGGCGGAAGCGACAAGGTGGTTAAGCAGCAGGAAGTATCCGCTTTCTTAGACGGCTCGGAAATCGAAATAAACTGGCAGCTTCTTACCGAGAGAATTGGAGAAGGGAGCCTGATTGACGAGATAATACCTATTTTTATCAAGGACAACACTGAAAGGATGAAAATGTTGTCACAGGCCGTGGAAAAAAACGACGCCAACGAAATAAAATTCTACTCGCATTCTCTCAGGGGAGCGACAGCGACAATTGGTGCGTCAAAAATCTCGGAGCTTGCAAAACAGCTCGAAGCTGCCGCAAGAGACTCAGACAATTCCAGATACAGGCCGCTGTTTGAGGAGCTTAACGTTCGGTTTGCCCACCTTATCAATTTCCTGTCAAAGAGCAACTGGAAGCAGACAGCTCAGCAGGCTTCTTTGCGACAGCATACCGAAAGAAGTTAAACCCGCCAGATAGCTTCGTATCTCATGGGTTAAATCACCGCAAAATTGATTTCGACGGCTTTCTTTGATAGTAATCTTATGTTGACATTTATTCCGTGCTCGGCTACGATAATCGCACGCTTGGCCGAGTGGCGGAATCGGCAGACGCTTGGGATTTAAAATCCCATGTCCGAAAGGACGTATGGGTTCGACTCCCATCTCGGCCAAATCCGTTTTTGACAGGAGTGTTTTTTGGCTGAGAGAAAAATCCAGGCAGTGTTTTTTGACATTGGCGAGACGCTATTAAACTTTGGCAGGGTCGATGTGATATCTCTTTTCGAACAGGGTGGAAGACTTGCATACGATTTTCTCAAGAAGTTTAATCAGCCGACCGGTTCGCTGCGTTTTTTTCTGCTCAGACACCTTTGGATGATTCGTATTTTTCGTATTTGGTCAGCAATTAGCGGCAGGGATTTTGATTCGTTCGAGCTTTTAAAAAAGATTGAGCGGGAAAGGGGCGTTAGACTGTCCGGCCAGGAGTGGCAGGATTTCGGCTGGTGCTGGTATGAGCCTTTGAGCAGGCTGGCAAAAACCGAGGCCGATATAAAACAAACGCTCGGCAAATTGAAACAGGCAGGAGTGAAACTGGGCATACTTTCGAACACCTTTATCAGCGCCCTAATGCTTGAAAGGCACCTTTGTGAAGTTGGCATTCTTGATTTTTTTTCTGTCAGGCTTTATTCGTATCAGTTCGGGTTTCGCAAACCCGACAGCAGGATTTTCACAGAAGCTGCAAAAAAAATGGATTGTCAACCTCAAAACGTGCTCTTCGTCGGCGATAGACTCGATATAGACATTATCGGCGCACTTAGAGCAAATATGCTTGCGGCTATAAAGACAGCCTATACAAATACAACGAAAAATATACCCCAGAATGTAATAAGAATTGATAAACTTAGCGAACTGCCGCAGTTAATTTCGCAGATTAACGGCCAACAGAGTGGGTGAACCCCGCACCAATTCACAGTAGCGGCCTAATTGATGCGGGACAGGCAGTGGAGCAGGTGAACACCCCGATGAGATAGTCCAAGGGACATCTCACGGGGTAAAGGAGAGCAGGTGAACAGGAGAAACCGTTGACAAAGAGATGAAAATGGTAGAGAATGAACATGCGTAAGGCGGTTGCGGTTGCGATGCTCGTTACGGCCAACGTTTACCGGTTACGTTTTAACTAAGACGAATTGAAAAAGGACAGAGGAAATAAAAATATGTCAACAAACTATCGAGAAATATCAAATACAATCTGGAATATAGCATGTCATTTACACGGCACTTTTAAGGCGTATGAATATCAAGATGTTATTCTTCCACTTACCGTTCTTAAAAGACTTGACGATGCCCTTGAGCCAACAAAACAAAAGACGCTTGAGCGGTTTAATGAGTTAGATGGACGTGTTGCAAATTTTAAAATCCTTTATCGCATAACCAAATACAATTTTTACAATACTTCTCCTTATACGTTTAAAAAACTTTTAGAAGCACCAACGCAATCTGCGCCAAATTTGCGCAAATATATTGATGGTTTTTCGGATAATGTTAAAGAAATTTTTTCGAAATTTGAATTTGATAGGATTTTAGATAAATTACACGAATCGGAATTGCTTTACCTTGCGTTAAAAGAATTTAACAAAATAGATCTTCATCCCGATAAAGTAGAAAATCATGTCATTGGACTTGCTTTTGAGGATCTTATTCGTCGTTTTGCTGAGCAATCAAACGAAACCGCCGGAGAGCACTACACTCCGCGCGATGTGGTTCGTCTGATGACTTTTTTGCTTTTTGCGGGCGAAGAGAAAGAGCTGGCAAGACCAGGTGTAATCAAAGAAATTTATGACCCTGCCTGCGGTACCGGCGGAATGCTTACAGTGAGCAAGGACTATATTCAAACTAATTTCAATAAGGATGCCAAAATTTTCCTATATGGACAAGAACTCAACGCTACTACCTATGCAATCTGCAAGGCAGATATGCTTATTAAAGGGGAAGATATTGATTCAATCAAAGGTGGCGATAAAGAACATACTAAGGCGAGTACTTTATCCAACGACCAGCACCACGGGCAGAGATTTGACTATGTCCTTTCCAATCCGCCCTTTGGCGTAAGCTGGGAAAAAGATAAAACTGCGGTTGATAACGAAGCAGAGCGAGGTTTTTCTGGGAGATTTGGCGCTGGTTTGCCTCGCATTTCAGATGCGCAATTTCTCTTTATGCAACATGTGATTTCCAAACTAAAGACAAAGAAAGAAGGCGGTGGCGAGGCGGCAGTTGTTTTTAACGGTTCTCCGCTTTTTACTGGTGATGCTGGTGGAGGTGAAAGTGAAATTCGCCGATGGATTTTGGAAAACGATTTAATAGACGCGATTGTTGCCCTTCCCGAAAAGTTATTTTTCAATACTGGTATTTCTACTTATATCTGGATATTTTCAACACGAAAATCCGCAGATCGAAAAAACAAAGTAATGTTGGTTGATGCGAGCACCATTCGAACCCAGCTTCGGAAAAATCTTGGAGAGAAGCGTTATGAGATAAGCGATGAAAACGCTAAAGAAATTCTGGCGCATTACTCTGAAAATAAAGACACCGATCAAGTGAAGATATTTGACACAACTGATTTTGCATATCGGCAGATTACGGTTCAACGTCCACTACGCTTCAAGTTTGAAATTACCGATAAAACGATGGCGCGACTCAAAGAGCATAAGGACTTTTTGAACGATGTTCCGAGCAAGAAAAAAGGTGAAAAGGGTGATGCGGAAAACAAGGCGTGGCAAGAACTTCGCGCTGCGATTTATGAAATATTGGAAGTAATGCGAGGAACAGTGTTTACTTCTCGCGCGAAATTTTTGGGAAAGTTAGAAAACGAACTCAAAAAAAGAGACTGTAAAATCACCCAAAAAACTCTTAAAACGGTTTGGCAACAAATTGGTGAACGTGATGAGGAAGCGGAGATTTGTTTGGATGATGATGGAAAACCTGAAGCAGACAATGAACTCAAAGATTATGAGCGTGTGCCTTGGGGTATGGATGTGAATGAATACTTTAAAAAAGAAGTAAAACCCTATACGCCGGATGCGTGGATAGATGAAAGTGTACGTGATGTCAAAGACGGTAAGGTTGGCATCGTTGGCTACGAAATTCCTTTCACTCGGTATTTTTATAAATACGAAGAACCTCGCAAGGTTGAAGAAATTGAGAAAGAAATTAAGGCAACAGAAGCGGAAGTGCAAAAGTTGCTTAAAGAACTCAAAATATGACAAAGGATGAATATAAAAATAAACTTGTTTGGATAGAAGAAATACCAAAGACTTGGAAAATTATACCATTGTGGGCCTTTTCTAAAAACAAAGCAGTTAAGAGTTCTAACGGTGAACTTTTATCGGTATATCTTGAACGTGGTGTTATTCGAGCAAGCGATGGTAATCTTGGCACTCATGCGCCAAGCTTAGATTTAAGTAATTATCAATCTATTGTGCCGGGCGATTTCATATTAAATAATCAGCAAGCGTGGCGGGGGTCTGTAGGAGTTTCGTTTGAAAATGGAATAATAAGTCCGGCATATATAGTTCTAGGCTTATCCCAAGAATTCGATCCTAAATATGCAAACTATCTTCTACGGTCGAAGATTATCGTTGATCAGTTTATGCTGGCTTCCCAAGGCGTAGGAAGTATCCAGCGACAAGTTCATGCGCCATCTTTTAAAAACGTTTTAGTTATCATTCCCTCTATAGAAGAGCAAAAAACGATCGCGGATTTTCTGGATGAGAAAACGAAAATTATTGATGAGCTAGTCGCGAAAAAAGAAAAATTGATTGAACTTCTGCGCGAAAAAAGCACCGCGCTCATCACTCACGCTGTCACCAAAGGTCTCGATCTAAAAGCAAAAATGAAGCCCTCTGGCGTCGATTGGTTGGGTGATATTCCTGATGGGTGGAATACTGATAAAATTTCTTCCCTTTTTGGTTTTCCAAATGAAAAAGTGAGTGATAAAGATTTTGAACCACTTTCTATAACATATAGTGGTGTCGAGAAACAAGTAGAAGATGCACTCAGGACAGATTATGGAGAAAATAGAAAATTTTTAAAAAAAGGCGATATTGCGTTTAATGGGAGATCAGATCGCAGGGGAGCTTGTGGTGCTTCTGAGTATACTGGCTCAATCTCTGTTGTTTATCATGTTTTAAGAAAGATATCTTCGTATATTTTTGTACGATACTATCATCACTTATTTAGAAATACTCTTTTTTCACAAGAATTTTATAAATGGGGCAGGGGTATACATAATGATATGTGGACAACTAGAATAATGGAAATGAAGCGAATTCATGTTCCTGTCCCACCCTTCAAAATCCAAAAGTGCATAGCTGATTTTTTAGATATTGAAACCGCCAAGATAGATGACGCCGTTATGCTTATTGAGTCGCAGATTGAGAAATTAAAAGAATACCGTTCATCGTTGATTTATTCTGCCGTTACAGGTAAAATTAAAGTATAAAATTATGCCAAACATACATAAAAATTTAAAAGAGATTGAATTTGAAAAGCATATTGAAAAAGAGCTTGCGCGTTTGCATGAATTTCGGAAACGAAATGCCGAAACAGATTATGATAAAGTAACCACATTCGACAAGGCGATTTTATTTGAATTTTTGCGCGACACACAAGAAAAAAAACTTACGAGACTTCAAGAAATATCTGGCGATGCCCTCGAAACTCGACTTGTTCGTCGGATCGATGAAGAGATCGGCAGGCGCGGGATAATTGATTGTCTGCGCAAAGGCGTGGAAGAGGGGCCGGTTAAGTTTGATATTATGTATTTTCGCCCTGTTAATTCAGAGAACCCCGATGTTGAGCGGATGTACAAAAGTAATATATTTTCTATCACTCGGCAGGTAAAGTTTTCACAAACAACAGAGCAGTCTATTGACGCAGTACTTTTTGTAAATGGTATTCCGATCATCACGGCAGAGCTCAAAAATGAGCTGACCGGACAGAATGTGTATCATGCAATCCGCCAATATCAAAACGACCGTGACCCGCGCGAGAAGTTGTTTGCCTTCAAGCGGTGTGTGGCGCATTTTGCCATAGATACGAGCGAAGCGTTTGAGACTACCGAACTTAAAAACGAGCGCACTTTTTTCCTGCCGTTTAATAAGGGATTTGAACTCGGAGCCGGTAATCCGCCGGTAGAGGGTAAACATAAAACACATTATGTCTGGGAAAATTTGTGGGCACCGGATTCATTGGCGGATCTGTTGCAGTTTTTTGTCCATGCTTACGATGAGGTACGCGAAGACCGTTTAGGCAGAGAATATCGCCAACCCATTCAACTTTTTCCACGTTATCAGCAGTGGCGAACGGTGCTCGATTTACTTTCGGCTTCGCAAGAGCATGGCGTTGGAAAAAATTATCTTATTCAACATAGTGCCGGTAGCGGTAAAAGCTTGACTATCGCCTGGCTTGCACACCGTTTGATTAATCTTTTTGATGATAAAAACGAGCGCATATATGACGCAGTAATTGTTCTTACCGATCGTCGCGTACTGGATAAAATGTTGCGAGAGATTATTCATGCACTGTCGCCAATGCCGGGAATATTTGTGCCGGCGGGCGAAGACGGCGTACGTCTGAAAGACGCATTGGAGGGTGACGCTCAAATAGTTACCTCCACCATTCAGAAATTTCCATTCGTAAATGGGTTGGTAAATCAACTTTCTACAAAAAAGTTTGCGCTCATTGTGGATGAGGCGCACTCTTCCCAATCTGGTGAGCTTACACGAGCAGTACAAGATCGACTTGGTGCAGAAGGTGTTGAGGATTGGCTGGTTGAACAGGTGAAAAGCCGAAAACAGCCGGGTAATATTAGTTATTTTGCTTTTACCGCGACGCCAAAGCACGAAACGCTGGAGCGATTCGGCGAAAAACATCCGGATGGTTCTTTTGCACCTTTTAGCTTGTATTCGATGAAGCAGGCAACTGAAGAAAAATTTATTCTTGATGTACTCTCAAACTATACAACTTACAAAACCTATTTCAAACTTTTGAAAAAAGCGGCTGAAGATCCGACCGTGCCACGCGTACGAGCACTCTCCGCTATTATGCGATACGTTAATCTTCACGAAACCACTTTGGAGCAGAAAATAGAAGTGATTATGGCGCATTTCGAGAAAACAGTTAAAGATCTATTGCGCGGAGAATCAAAAGCAATGATTGTGACTTCGTCACGAGAAGCGGCTGTTCGATACAAGCTGGCGTTGGATTATTATTTGCGAGAACATAATTATTTTTATAAAACACTGGCGGCATTTACTGATTCAATTGAGATAGATGGTGCATCTTATACTGAAAACTCTATCAATGGAGGAATACCAGAAGATAATACTGCCAAAGAATTTAAAAAAGCAGAATATCGTTTTTTAATTGTGGCGGAAAAATATCAAACCGGGTTTGACGAGCCGTTTTTGTGTGCTATGTATGTAGATAAGCATTTATCAGGAGTACAGGCAGTCCAGACCCTTTCTCGCTTAAATCGAACTGCGCGAGACAAGGATCAAGTGTATATTCTTGATTTTGTGAATGAAGTAGATGATATTAAACGCGCTTTCGAGCCATATTATACAAGTACGATTATTTCAGAAGGAACGGATATAAATGCGCTCAATGATTTACGACAAGCGTTTTTTGCCGTGTATCCGATAAGCGCGGAGACATTAGATGATTTTGTTTCACTTATTGATCCCAATACGGAAGAAATTCACCAGAACGCCAATGCTTTTTTGGATGAAATTGCAAAGCAAATTGTTGATGAACTGCCACATGGGAATGAAGGCGATGTAATAGCAGAGGATAAATATGGAGAATTTCTTTCAATTGGCAATGTTTATATGAAGCGCTATCCATATCTTGCACAGGTTGTGGGATATTCAGAGGTCTCTCATGAAAAGTTATATCTTTTATTGAAGTATCTTTTGAAAAAATTACCAAAGGATCCGAAGAAGCCACTCATTGAGATTTTGAAATATGTTGATATGGATTCAGTGAGGGTTGTTCGCAAAATTCAATCAAGCATTACTCTTTTACCGGAAACCGGAGATGTACACCAAGAAGAAATAATACCCGGTCCTCCTCTAGAGGAAATGGAAGATCTCCTGTCTCAAATAATTGGGGATGTAAATAAACGCTGGGGCTTAGATTTTGGAAAAGAGCAGCAAAAGACACTTGATTCTATCGGTGAAGAACTCGTGAATGATGGAGATGCCCAAAACGTTGTTTATAACAACAATTCTATGCAGGCGGTCGGTAGATGGTTCCATAAGCCGTTTGAAAATAAAGTGTTTGATAAATATGAGACTGACAAAAAGCTTTTTGAGACGCTTGCAAACAATAAAGAACTAAATGAATATATTGAAAAGAAAATGTTGCGATATGTGGTTGACAAGGTTTTGGCATTGAGGGAAGAATAGTGTATGAAGTTAAAAAGAAACCGTGAAAATCAAATTGACCAGATGGTTTATGATTTATACGATTTAACCCCGGTGAAGTAGTTGCGACCCCGATGGGATAGTTTCACATCCCACAGGGTAAACACTTCACAGGGTAAACGCCGGAAGAGATAAAAATAGTAGAAGGGGCGTTGAAGAATAACCCCCGCCGACGAAGGCAATAATTCGTTTGTAGTGATGAAAACCCCCAATATAAAATTGGGGGCTAAATATTTATGGATTCCCGCCGTTCCCCGCCTTCGCGAGGACAGGCTTCACAAGGAAGCAATCCCAAGCAGGGGCGACACCCCCCGAGCGCAGGGGGCTGAAACTGGCAGTAAACGAAACATTTGATTTTTTGGGGGGTTTGCGGTAATGTGTTGAATCCATAACCCCCACCACAGGGGTGGGGGCTAACCAAAAAATACGGAGTATAGAATGTCAGAGACGGCGTATCAGAAATGTATAAATCCGGAATGCAATGCCGAGTTCAGTTGCAATGAATCATTTTTCAAATGTCCTGACTGCGGGGATTTGCTTGATACCTGCTATAACTGGGACAAAATAAAAGTGCCGAAGAAGCTTTCAGACTTTGGAAAACGGTGGGCAACAAGAGAAAACAGACTCGATTTTTCGGGCGTATGGCGGTTCAGAGAACTGCTTGATTTCTGCCCTGACGAATGCAAGGTAACAATCGGCGAAGGTCAGACGCTGCTGCAACAGAATGATAAATTAGCCGAATTTCTCGGTATGAAAAAAGGTTGTCTCTTCCTTCAATATGAAGGACTCAATCCTTCCGGCTCGTTCAAGGACAACGGTATGGCTGCGGCCTTCAGCCATGCGAAGATGGTCGGTGCAAAATCATGTGCCTGCGCCTCAACCGGCAATACCAGCGCTGCGGTAGCTCTTTATGCACACCATTGCGGAATGAAATGTACTGTCTTTGTAGGTTCGGGCAGAATTTCATTCAACAAACTCAGCCAGGCGCTAGATTACGGCGCAAAGACCATTCAGATACTCGGCGACTTCGATGACTGTATGAAACAGGTGCAAGCGGTTTGCACCGAACTTAAATTGTATCTTCTTAATTCACTCAATCCGTTCCGGCTCGAAGGGCAGAAAGCCATAATGTACCGCGTTCTCGAAGGCCTGAACTGGTCTGTGCCGGACTGGATTATTGTGCCCGGCGGGAATTTGGGCAATTCCAGCGCTTTCGGCAAGGCGTTTTATGAGCTCAAGCAGCTCGGCCTGATTGGCCGGGTGCCGCGAATGGCAATTATCAATGCGACCGGTGCCGATACTCTGACTGAGCTTGTAAATAAAAGAAATCTTAAGTGGAATGATGGAAAAGTTGACAAGAAAATCATTGACGATTTTTATGCAGAGCTTACCGCGAAGAAATTTTCTCCTCATACGTGCGCTTCGGCGATAGAGATTTCCCGGCCGGTGAATCTGAAAAAGTGTCTGCGGGCGATTGATGTATGCAACGGCGTTGTGCGGGCGGTGTCTGATGAGGCGATAACCGATGCCAAGGCGTTGATAGGAAAATTCGGGCTTGGCTGTGAGCCTGCTTCGGCGGCAACGATAGCGGGCCTTGCGGTTCTGCTTTCTGAAAAAATTATAAAGCCGGAGCAGACGGTTGCCTGTGTGCTTACCGGCCATTGTCTTAAAGACCCGGATGTTACTGTAAATTATCATAAGAACAAGTCCGGCAGATACAGCAACCCGCCCGTTGAATGTGCCAATAATCTTGAGCAAATAATCAAGCTCATGAATAAGGATTGAACTGTTCGATGCAGAACAGCACGAAAGCGAACGGCAGAAGATTGAGAGGGATTGTTTTTCTTGTTGTTGCCGCAGTTTCGATTTTGACGGCTTTCCGGGCGATTACCGACAGGCCGCTCGGCGGTCATGAGGCGTATGTTGCGGTTACTGCAAGACAAATGGTTAATAGCGGCGACTGGCTCATACCATATTTTAACGGCGAGCCTCGATTGCAGAAGACACCTTTGGGTTACTGGCTTGTAGCAGCGGCGGCAAAAGCAGCGGGCGGAGTAAATGATTTTGTAGTTCGTCTGCCCAGCGCAGTATTAGCGGTTCTTTCAGCAATAGCAATTCTTTATTTTGTTTCCGACTGGCTGAGTGTGCGAATTGCTGCACTTTCATCGCTCATCTGGTCAACATCGCTTTGTTATATCAGGTACAGTCATACAGGCAGGCCTGAGATGGCGCTGACTGCTTTTGTTACGATTGCGCTGTTGAGTTTTTATTCGGCGGTAAAAGCTCAATCCCGCAAAAAACAGGTTTGCTGTATGCTCATCTTTTGGCTCAGTTTTTCTCTTGCGATGCTTGCCAAGGGCCCTGCACCGCTTCCGTTGATAATTCCGGCGTTGTTTTTTTATTTTGCTGTTTTCCGCCGATGGAGGCTTATTCCGAAATTACTGCCGATAGCCGGAGCGGTATTATTTCTTTTGATATCGCTTGGCTGGCCGGCAGCAGTTTTGATAAAGCTGCCGCAGGTGCTTGAAGTCTGGAAGAATGAATTTCTCGGCAGGGCGGCCGGCGAATATGCCGCCGGCTCAAAGCCTTTTTTTTATTATTTTGGCATAATGTTTGTTTATTTTTTGCCGTTCTCTGCCTTCATACCGCTTGCGCTGGCGGCGCCGTTTTATCGGATATGGGAGAAGAAGCGTGAAGTGATATTTTATCTGTGGTTCTGGTTTGTGGCGGGGATTGTCGTGATGAGTTTTTGCGGCGGCAAGCGTCAGCATTACATTTTGCCGCTGATGCCTGCGATGGCGGTTCTGGCGGGCATAATTATTGACGATATGATATTTGTAAACAAGGCATACAGCCGGCGGTTTGTTGCGATTTTTTCAATTGGGCATTTGTTTGCTGTTATTACTGTCGTGACAGGCGTGGTTGTCTGGCTGATGAGAGCACGGCACCACCTGCAAAATTTTATAATGTACATCGGTCTGATTATTGTGATACTGGCGTTTTATATTAGTATTCTTTTTTTGCTGAACAAAAGGGCGATTGCAACGGCAAGTCTTTTTGTTGTGCTATGCGTACTTATTCTCATTTGGCCGATGCTGGAAGACAAAGAAACTGATAAGAATTATATAATTCGTAATTTTGCCGATAGGGTTGCTGTAGCAGCGGCCGGCAAGCCGATAATTGCTTATTGCAAAGTCAACGCGTCGTTTATATACTATTTTGGGCACGATATTCCTGTTGTATGTGATATTGACAAAGTATATGAAAGGTACTCTGCCGGCTGCGGGATTGTTGCGGCAGGGGATAATTTTGAGCAGCTTAAGGGCGACGAGCGGTTCAGGCTTTTTGGCATAGGTCTTGATAAAGGCCGCGGCTTTTTTATAAAGGACGAAAAGAATGAATAAAAGTAAACCGGAGAAAATCATGATATTGAGTAGTTTAATCAAGAAGATATCTTTTTTGGTTTTGGTATTTTGTTTGCTGACGTGTGTTGTAATAAGTGGCTGTCGAAAGAGCAGGCCGAGAAAAGCTCCTGCCAGCGGGGAGTTTTCACCTGCCGGGGCGGGTAAATCTGCCGCCGAGGTCTCGACGAAAAATCTTTCTGTTTCAAAATCGCTTAGAGAGATTATTTCTCGGGGGAGCGGCTGGAGGCCCATATTGGGGAGTTTTTACGGTAAAGGATTACCTGACTTTAAGGTCGGTGATATAACCGGTAAAACACAGAGTCTGAGCGACTATCGCGGCAAGAATGTTTTGGTGGTTATGTGGGCGACGTGGTGTCAGCCGTGCCTGCAGGAGATTCCTCATCTAAAAGCGCTTCGTGAGATAATGCCGGCGGACAAACTTGCTATCCTTGCGATTTCGAGTGAACCTGCCGGAGTGGTAAAGGCAATGGCCGAGAGCGAAAATATAAACTATACGGTCATTTCATATCAGGGCATTTTGCCTGAGCCTTTCAGCAGCATAAGAGGCTATCCCACCATCTTTTTCATAAAGCCAGACGGCACATTAAAGCTTGTTGCCGAAGGGATGACGCGTCTGGGCGAAACGAAATCCATAATTCTTGCCGAGTAAACCCTCACACCAATGGCAGAATGATATGTATTACGTCTACATTTAAAAAAATAAAAATGAATCGAGGAAAGTATCGAGATATGACCATCAGTGTGAGGGTAAAGGCACATCCATGTCCGAGACGGATGTAAGACGCATACCCCTGACGAGGATACAGAAACTCATCGGTCAGCGTATGCTCGAATCGAAGCAGAACCAGCCGTGTTTCTATATGACTGCCAGGGCCGATGTCGGCGTGATTGCTGAGTTGCGCCGCCGGATGAGCAGACAACTCGGCACAAGGGTTTCGATGAATGATTTTTTCATTCGCGCTGCGGCTGTCGCAGTTGAAAAATATCCGTTGATGGCCGGCAGCTTTAAAGGCGACCATATTGAAATTGCCCAAAGCGTCAATATCGGTCTTGCCGTTGCCGCTCCTAAGGGTTTGGTTGTGCCGGTGATAAAGAATGCAAACAGCAAAAGCCTTGCAGATATTGCGAAAGAAACTGCTGAGGTTATTGAAAAGGCGAGAAATAATAAATTGAGCCTCGATGACCTGTCGGGAGCGTGTATAACGTTGACCGCGCTTGGGATGTTCGGCATTGATTCTTTTCTTGCGATACCTTTACCGGGGCAGTGCAGTATCCTTTCTGTGGGCAGGATACTTGAAGAACCTTTTTTCTGTGATGGGAAGTTAGCGACGAAGAAATTTGTTGAATTTGGTCTTGCCGCTGACGGCAGGATAGTCGATGCCGACTATGCCGCAAAGTTTCTGGTGGAAATAACAAATTTTGTTGCAAATCCTCAAAAGCTGCTTGGGTAACTTACGGCAGATTGAAGAAGTTTTTTGTGGTTTTTGTTACCTTGTCAGCAAATCTTTCGAGAGATATCTGTTTAAGCTCTGCGATTTTTTGGGCGGTATGAATGAGTAAAGCCGGCTCATTTATTTTTTGTTTTCGCATCGGTTCAGGCGACATATAGGGGCAGTCTGTTTCAATCATCATTCTTTCAAGCGGGACGATTTTTGCAGCATCTCTTGTCTGGGCGGCATTTTTGAATGTAACAACACCTGTAAAGGAGATGTAAAAACCCTCGTCGAGAACAATTTGTGTTTGCTCAACCGTGCCGCCCCAGCAGTGGAAAACAGCATTTTTCAGATTGTCCTTGAATTTATCGACAATCTCGATTGTTTCGTCAAAGGCATTTCTGCAGTGTATAATTACCGGCAGTTTTCTTTCAGCGGCGATTTCGAGCAGATTTGCGAAAAGTTGTTTTTGTGCATCATGTTTTGAAAAATTGTAATGGAAGTCAAGTCCTGTTTCGCCGATGGCGACTATTTTTTTATGTTTTGCAAGCTCTTTAACCTGGTCAATATCGGCACTTGAAACATCAGAGGCATAATGCGGATGAATTCCGACAGAGCCGTAAAGATTTTCGTATTTGTCTATTATTGAAATTACTCTTTTGTTCTGCTCGGCATCAGTGCCTACGGTTATCCAGCCGGTTATGCCTGCCTGGGAGCTTTTTTGCAGGACATCATCGAGGTTTTTTTGCAGTTCGTCAAAAGTAAGATGGGCGTGTGAGTCTATAAGTTTCATTTTTTGTTTTAGGATATTTTTTCAGGATTAACAATCAACAGCCACTTTTCGTGCTCAAGGTCGATTATTCGTATCTCGAGGTTACGTTTCTTCAGGACGCCAAGGACAGCATCAAGTTCGTGTTTGTCATCTATTATAAATAAATATATGTGGTTATCTTCGAGCATTTCGGCAAGTTCAGACTCAAATGTTTCAGGCATTGAGAAGGTTGGGTAAGGGTCGTTTTTGCGGGTTACATTTTCTACTTCCTGGGCGCCGTAAAAGAGCAGGCCATCGGCACGCCGGTCGAGGGTTACTATTTCGTATTTGCCTTGCGGTATATACGGGCTGATTTCCTTCCAGAGGGCGCGGGTGTCTTTTTCCGAGTTATAAAAGCGTGCGAGGGCGAATCTGGAGAATAACAGAAATAATACCCATAACGAGGTTAGAACAGCAGGTTTTATGAAGATTTTTATTTTTACGTCCTGCAGCAAAGGCGGTATTTTGTTTGTCCACAGTGGGGAGGCGGCTACCGCGAGGATTGGAAACAGAGGCAGTGAATAGAGAACAAGTCTTGAATTTGCCAGCGAAAGGATTAACAGCGGCACGAAAAAAGCCGTCAGCAAAAATAATTTCTTCGGATGCTGCGGAAGATTTTTCCACCAGTATGGGTTTAGTATTGTTGTTTTAAGCTGTTTTGTCTTTTCAAGCCAGATTATGCTCCACGGCAATGAACCGAACAGCAGGACAGGAATATATATAAAGGCTTTCAGCGATTCGGGATTGCGATTATATTTTTCCGTGACCAGCCTTCCCCAGATTTGATTGTCAAAGAAATATACTGCTGCGCCGGGCACCTTTGCGGACACATAAAAGTACCAACTCAAGCCTGTTATTATAAACAGCAAAATGCCGGGCAGCGTCCATAGGGTGAAAAAGAATTTTTTCGTCTGCCCCGTCAACAGCAGATATACAAACATTCCGGTACATGGGATAAGGACAGCGGGGCCTTTTGTTAAAAAACCGAGACCGAGCGATGTATACAGAAGCATTTTGAAGAAATTGCGGTGTTGACCCCGCTCCACGGTTGCGAGGCGGGGTTGAGAGCTTATGTCAAGACTTTTGGAGAAACACAGAATCGAGGCGGTTGTCCATAAGACCAGAGGCGTATCCGGCGTGACAAAATTTGCAGCGGTAAACGGGACTGCCATAGTTGCATAAATAAAAGCGCAGATGAAGGCATTTAGTTTTTTGCCGAAGAAGGAAAAGGAGAGCAAACCGGTCAGGGCAGCGGTTAAAGTGAAACAGGCGGCATTGAATAATCTGCAGGCCAGCTCGGTTTGTCCGAAAGTTTTAATTGCCGCTATTGTTCCCCAATACAACATAGGAGGTTTTTCCAGAAAAAGCTCCTCGCCCAGTTTGGGGATAAGGAAATTGCCGTTTTTTATCATAGTCACGGCAGTGCCGACATAATATCCTTCGTCCGGCTGCCAGATGCCGCGTGCGCCCTGAAAGGCGAAAGCCAAGACAAGCACAGCAGCAGCAATCAGGATACTTATCGTTATTTGACGGTCAAAAGGCGTTTTCATAATGTCTTATTTGCGGCTTGTTCTTTTGATTGGCTATTATTATTACCACATCGAAGCGTAAGGGCAGATTTTCGAGTTTGTATTTTTTTGTGAAAAATTTTGCAGTTCTTAGCAGTCTTTGTTTTTTTGCTGTAGTGACGGCAGCCTCGGCATCAGCAAAATCTTCATTTGTTCTGGTCTTGACCTCCACAAAGACTACCGTGCCGCTGCTGTCTGCCATAATAAGGTCGATTTCTCCTGTTTTGCAGGAGAAATTTTCTGCGAGCGTTTTATAACCTTTTTTTTTCAGAAACTTTTTGGTCTGTTTTTGTCCCCACTTTCCGAGCAGATTTCTGTCGGCCGACAGCTTTTGTTTTTTTCTGAAAAGCACAATATTTATGAGCCGGCAGTATGTTCGGTTCGTTTTTCTGGGAGCTTAACGCTTTTTCCGCTGCGCTGTCTGAGGTAATACAGCTTGGCTCTTCTTGTTTTTCCGCTTCGGACGGCTTTGACATCGACGACATTCGGCGAATGTAACGGGAAGACTCTTTCGACTCCTTCGTCGTCCACGATTCTTCGAACGGTGAAGGTTTCGTTGATACCCCGCCCTCTTCTGGCTATGACAGTCCCTGAAAAGACCTGAAGGCGGGTTTTGTCGCCTTCGGTGATTTTACAGTGTACATCGACCGTATCTCCTATCTCGAAGTGTGGAATTTTAGACTTGAGATTTTTCTTTTCTACCGAATCGAGCATTTCAGTTTTCACTTGTTTATACTCCTAATTAAATTTTACAATGTATCAACACTAATTTTATATTGGTTGCGTATTTCGTTTATCGGTTGCGATGCTCGTTTCGTCCATCGTTCTACGTTTAACGTAACCGTGACGAGCTGCGCAACCGCAACCGTATAACGCAACCTCAACTTTTCAATCTTCAATTATTTCAGCAGGTCGGGTCTATTAAGTTTAGTTTTTTCGACGGCCTGCTGTTT
Organism: Phycisphaerae bacterium; assembly: GCA_041478555.1. GTDB lineage: Bacteria > Planctomycetota > Phycisphaerae > Sedimentisphaerales > UBA12454 > JAPLMW01. The sequence goes on along the minus strand of JBGOWI010000007.1, from coordinate 43,477 downwards.
TCTCCATTTATCTATTTGGTTATGATTGCCGCTGAGCAGGACCTGCGGCACTTTTAAACCTTTGAATTCTTCCGGCCTTGTATATTGCGGATATTCGAGCAGGCCATTGCAGAACGAGTCATCCTGGGCAGAGTTTTGGTCGCCTAAAGCTCCGGGTAGAAGTCGAACCATCGCATCAATTATCACCATTGCAGGCAGTTCTCCGCCGCTGAGGACATAATCGCCGATGGAAATCTGTTCTGCGCCTGTGCCGGTTATAATCCTTTCGTCAAAGCCTTCATAGTGGCCGGCCATCAGTATAATCCTCTGCTCTGCAGCAAGTTCTTTTGCAAGCTGCTGGTCGAACTTTTTTCCCTGCGGCGTAAGCAGGATAATGCGGGCGGGTCTTGAGTCCTGTTTTTGAACGTGCTGGAGACAATCAAACACAGGCTGACACATCATAACCATTCCCGCTCCTCCGCCATAAGGCTTGTCGTCGACCTTTCTGTAGCGGTTGGTTGCGAAATCTCTGATATTTGAAAGAACAATCTCGACTATACCGCTTTTCTGAGCACGCTTTAGTATGGAAAAGGCAAGCGGCGAATCGAACATTTCCGGGAAAAGCGTAAGGATGTCTATTCTCATCGCTTTTTATACATTTATTATTCAGGGGACTTCTGTTTGGAAGCAGCCTTGGCTTTGGCCTTTGTTTTAGGCTCAGCCTTTGCTTTAGTCTCGGCCTTTGTTTCAGTCTCGGCCTTTGCTTTAGTCTCAGCCTTAGCTTCTGCCTCAGCCTTGGCTTTGGCTTCAGTTTCGGCCTTGGCTTTAGCTTCAGTTTCGGCCTTGGCTTTAACTTCGGCCTCGGCTTTGGCTTCAGCTTCTGCTTCGGCCTTGGCTTTAGCTTCAGTTTCGGCTTTGGCTTTAACTTCTGCTTCAGCCTTGGCCTTTCCCTCTGTTTCGGCCTTTTCAGTGATTTTTTTTGCCTGCAATCGTTGTGTTGTGTCGAAAAGCACGCCTTTTTTGCGAGCTGAAAGTTTTGCTCTTTTTCTTTGTGCCTTACCCTGCTGATAGTGTTTGCTGACGATTCCTATTTTTGCAATCAGCTGGGCAGCAGTTTCACTCGGCACGGCGCCGACACTCAGCCAGTATTCGATTCTTTCCTTGTTGAGGACGAGTTGTTTTTCAGGTTTTTTTTCGATTGGGTCGTAGTGGCCGAGCTTTTCAATGATTCTGCCGTCGCGCGGGTTGCGGGATTCGATGGCGTTGAGGCGGAAGAACGGCTTGTGTCTTCGCCCCATTCTCATAAGTCTTAATTTTACTGCCATAATTTTTCCTTTCCGCCTTCGCCAAGGCTTAGGCGGATAAATCGATTTATAATCAATTTCCCTCCCAACCCTTTGTCAGGAAGAAACACGTTTACCCCGTTAGAAAAACCACCTGCTTTAATCGGCAGTTTTTACGGTTTTCAAACCCTCGTTAGAATTTTATTTTCTAACGGGGTTTACGATGTAATGCATATCCGTTAATAAAGATTGCCAGCAGTGCCGGGTCTATTTTGGCGTCCTGTGCGATTTTCTTTACCTGTTCATCCGTAAGTAAATCTGCGTTTTTTAATTCCGATTCCGTCATTATCGCCACAGCTTTTCTTAGCTGGCTGATTTCATCGCCGCTTGGACTTGCCAGCATTGCCAGTTCAGATGAGCCTTTGTTATCGGCAAAGAAACCTCTGAACTGTTTTCCGAAATTGTCGTCTGTTTTTTGCGCGACTTTTTCGAGAAACTGCCTGAGCGATAACTTCTGCTTTACCTGCGTATTATTTTGCCCTTTCTTTTTATTTTCTGCTTACGTCTTGAGCGTTGCTTTATTTTCTTTCCCTGGCTCATCATACCGCCGATAGCGTCCATCCCACCTGCAGAAAAGAGGGTTTTAAAGCCTCCTAAAGCTCCTCCTGAGAGGGCCTTGAGCATATTTCTGCTTCGCTCGAATGTCTTGACAAGTCCGGAGACATCATGCTGGTCTGTTCCCGAACCTGCGGCGATGCGCCTCCTGCGCGAGGGGTTGATTATATCGGGTTTTTTTCTTTCCTCAAGTGTCATTGAGTGAATAATTGCCTCAATTTTTCCCATTTGGGCCTCGTCAATGTCAAGGCCAGCCATTTTTCCGCTCATACCCGGCAGCATTTTGAGCATATCGGCCAGGCCGCCCATTTTCCGGACTGTTTGCATCTGTTTTAGGAAATCATCGAATCCAAAGGTACCCTTGGCCATTTTTTTCTGCATTTTTTCGGCTTCATGGGCATCGAACTGTTCCTGTGCCCGTTCGACGAGGGTGACGACATCGCCCATGCCGAGTATTCTGCTGGCCATACGGTCGGGATGGAACTCTTCGAGTTTATCGAGTTTTTCGCCTACTCCGACGAATTTAATTGGCTTGCCGGTAACGGCTTTTACGCTCAAAGCGGCGCCGCCTCTTGCGTCGCCGTCGAGTTTGGTCAGGATTACCCCGTCCAGTTCGAGTCTCTCGTTGAATTCCTTTGCGCTGTTGACGGCATCCTGACCGGTCATTGCGTCGCAGACTAAATAAATCTGGTGAGGACTTGTTGCCTTTGCGATGTTGGCGACCTCGGTCATCATCTCTTCGTCGATGTGGAGTCTGCCGGCGGTATCCAGAATAACCACGTCGTAACCATTGTCTTTAGCGTGTTTTAAGGCGTTTTTTGCGACCTTAATAGCGTCTTTTGAGTCTGGTTCACTGTAAACATCTATATTAAGCTGTTGGCCGAGTATTACGAGCTGCTCGATAGCTGCCGGTCTCTGCAGGTCGTCGGCGGCAAGAAGGGTTTTTTTGCCTTTTGCGACGATATATTTGCCGAGCTTTGCAGCGGTGGTGGTTTTTCCGCTTCCCTGCAGTCCGGCAAGGAGTATTACAGTTGGTCCGGGTGAGACGAAGTAAATCTTTGCATCTGCCGGCCCCATTAGTTTAGCCAGCTCGTCATTGACGATTTTTATCATGACCTGCCCCGGCCGCAGAGCCTTTATGACTTCTGCGCCCATAGCAGCGTCTCTTACGTCTTTGCAGAACTGTTTTACGACATGGTAGTTTACGTCAGCTTCGAGCAGGGCCTTGCGGACGTCGTTCATGGCGTCAGAGATATTCGCCTCGGTTATCCTGCCGCGGTTGGTTAAAGAGCGGAAAACGGAATTAAATTTTTCTGTCAGTGCATCAAACATAAGTATTGACCAGCTTTAAAAACCGGCTGATTTTATAGAAAAGAGGCTTTTTTTGCAAGCCCCCACACCTATTTACGCTATTATTAGGAATTTTTTAAACCAGCCGGAACTATTTTGACTGTTTTTAGGTCTTGCTGTCATAATATAAACAGGTGTGGGGGCAAGCTATTTTGCTTAAGCTGCCGTTAAAGTTGAACTTGTGTGTTTTCTCAGAGAATAAACCACAGGAGGCAAATATGGATATATAATAAGTAGTATTTTGTGGAAAATTATCGGTTTTTGCAGATTTTTTTTGATAAATTTTGGTTTTTGTATATAATATTACTTAAGGAAGAAGATTAGGTTTTACAATCGGTGAAACAGAAAAGGGGTCGGAAGAAGAACGAACCCTTTTTTGTTGCGCTTATTGTTTTCTACAAAGCACCGAGCGAATCTCTTATCTTTTCATAAAACTCTGCGTATTTGTCCTTGTCTTTTGTTTTTCGCAAAGAGATGGCTGACTCCGGATGCCTGTTCAGTATTCCGGTAACTATAAATGGAATCAAATATCCCCACTCAAGCTCCTGCCGCATTGGAATCATATAATCTTCTATGATTTTCAGGATAGGTGTCAGGCTGAATTTCGGGTTTTTCAGAAAGCCCATAATCAGCTCAAGCGGGCAGTTGCCTGCGCCTCTTCCGATGCCATAGAGCGAGGCGTCGACGAAATTAGCGTTGTGGATGATTCCCTCGATTGTGTTGGCAAATGCAAGCTGCTGGTTGTTGTGGCAGTGGATGCCAATTTCCTTTTCCGGCGGCAGGTGCTGTCTGTAGAGTTTGACCAAATACTCGATTTGTTCGCAGTAAAAATAACCATAGCTGTCAACGAGATACACGACATCAACAGGCGTCTGGGCAACCTGGTCGAGCGCCTCAATGAGGTCTTTTTCAACCTCAGTAGATGCTGCCATTATATTTACGGTGGTTTTATAACCGAGGTCGTGAGCGATGTTAAGCATAGCGATAGCTTTATCGATGTCTTTTACGTATGTAGCGACTCGTATCATATCAACGGGGCTCTGGTCAACGGGCTTGAATTGCTGGTCTTTGACGCGATGTGCATCGACCATAATGGAGATTTTGGTATTTGATTCGATACCGTCTATAATCCGGCTGATTTTCTCGTCGTCGCAGTATTTCCAAGGGCCATAATCGGTCTCCGGTGCAAGCACTTTGCTGGAGCGATAACCCATCTCCATATAATCTATCCCTGCCTCTGAGAGCGCTTTATATGCAGCCCGAACGAATTCGTCCGTGAAATAATGGTTGTTTATCAAACCGCCGTCCCTGATAGTGCAGTCGAGGACCTTGATTTTTTCTCTGAACATTTTTTACCTCAAAATTTTTGCTTTAATAAAATATCTATAGTTTCTTCGACGATTCTACGGTCTACCTGATGCGCGTAATCGCCGTTTTTGCACAATACCCTGCCGGTTTTTTCGAGCAGCACGAATCGCGGCCATTTTCGAACGGCTTTTTTATCTCTGCTGATTATACCAATAATTTGCCGTTTAGTGATTGCTTTTGGTATCTTGAGATTAATATCAAGTTTTTTGAAAAGTTGTTTCAGTATTTCGAGTCTTTTTTTGTTGCCGAGGCCAAGTTTTTGCTCGATGATGTTTGCAGCGATAATTCCGATTGCGATGGCTTGCCCGTGCAGGAGTTTATAATTGCTTGCGGATTCTACAGCGTGCCCGATAGTATGGCCGTAGTTGAGGATTCTTCTTTTATTTTTTTCATAAGGGTCGTCCTCGACGACGACGGCCTTTATTCGGCAGTTTTTAGCAGCGATGTATTCAAGCGATTTGTATTTTCTGGCAAGAATATCATTGAGATTGTTTTGCAGGTAAGTGAAATAATCTTTATCTGCAATCAGGGCGTGTTTGATAGACTCGACCAGTCCTGCATTGAACTGTCTGTCATCGAGTGTTTTTAATATGCTTACATCGATGAATACAGCGGCCGGATGCCGGAATACTCCATAGGCATTTTTGCTGATGGATGAATCGACGCCTGTTTTGCCTCCGATGGCTGAATCTGCCTGTGAAACGGTGGTAGTAGGTATCTGAACAGCGGGCACGCCTCTTTTGTAAATAGCGGCGACGAAGCCTGCGACATCGCCGACAGTCCCTCCGCCAAGTGCAATTACTGCACAATCCCTGCCGAGCGCTCTTTTCTCCATTTCTTCCATGATTTTTGTGACGGTTTTTATATTTTTTGATTTTTCGCCTGCAGGAGTAATTACGTAACAGGACAGATTCTGTTTTCCTGTCAGATTTTTAAGATGCTTTGTTTTGGCAATATTTGCATCTGTAATTAAAAACAACTCTCTTTGCGGCAGAAGTTTTTTAATCTGCAAAAGCACCGTCGGCAGAAATTCGGCGCCGATGACTATTGTATAGCTGCTTTTGGGACAAGCCGGGATTTTTACCTTGATTTTCTGCATGACAAAATTTATAGAAAGAAAAAGCTAAAACACGATTTCAGCGGAGATGTCGTAATTTTTTATTTTTTCTCGGCCGTTAAGGTCTTTCAGTTCGACAAGAAAGGCGATTCCTTCCACTTTACCGCCGATTTTTTCGATGAGTCTGCATGCGGCAGCCATAGTTCCTCCGGTTGCGAGCAGGTCGTCAATCATAAGGACCTTTGAGCCTTTTTTGACGGCGTCGCTGTGAATTTCGAGCGTATCGACTCCATATTCAAGGTCATAAGTGACTGATTCGGTTTTATATGGGAGCTTGCCCTTTTTTCGAATAGGCACAAACCCTGCGCCGAGTTTTTCAGCGACAGCTGCGCCGAAGATAAAACCTCGGGCTTCGACGGCAGCAACGTAGTCGATGTTTTTGTTCTCATACCTGCCGGCCAGAGCTTCCACAGCGGCAGCAAAAGCCTTTCTATCGGCCAGTAGCGGTGTAATATCCCGGAACAGAATGCCCTTTTTGGGCCAGTCAGGTATGCTACGGATGTATTTGGTTAGATTTACCTTGTTTTTTTCCACTTTGATAGCCGAGAAGTTCTACCCCTCACACCAATACATTGGTGTGGGGGTCTACTCGTAGCTCATAAGTTCGTTAAGCTGTTTTAAGGCGCTTTGCTGAAGCTGTCTTGCTCTCTCACGAGTCAGTCCGAGTTTAGCACCTATCTGCTTCAATGTCAACGGTTCTGTGCCGTTGATTCCGAATCGGAGTTTGAGCACTTCGGCTTCTCTTTTTTCGAGCCTGTCGAGCATTTTGACGAGTTTGTGGAGTTCTTCGGTTCCGGTCAGTTCGTCTTCCGGAAGCGGTTCGGATGCGGCCGGCATTGTTTCTTCGAGACTTTGATTTGTTTGCGAAGATTCAGCCTGCAGGGGAGTGTTTATGGAGTCGACGATTTCCTTTATAGCCATTATTTTTTTTACGGGCAGTTTCATTTCTTCTGCTATTTGTGCAGGTGTGGGGGGTGTGGGGTTATCGGCAAGTTTTGCCTGAAGGTCGGCGATGACCTGTCTGTACTGATTGACGAGCTCAACCATATATGTCGGCACTGATATGGGGCCGCTGTCGAGCAGAAGTGCACGTTTAATACTCTGTTTTATCCACCATGCTGCATAGGTGCTGAACCGGACTCCGACGGAAGGGTCGAAGGAATCAATCGCACGGATAAGTCCTAAGTTGCCTTCCTCTATAATGTCGCTCAGCGGCAGCCGGCCTGTGGCAAATCTTTTTGCGATACTAACGACAAGTCTGAGGTTGCTTCTGACGAGCCGGTCTCTGGCCTGGGGGTCGTTATGGTCTATGATTTGTTCTGCAAGTTCATATTCCTGCTGCCAGGTCAGGAGTGGTGCTTCATCGATTTCTGTCAGATACTCTTTTATTGTTTCATCGAATACTATCATTTTTTCCCGCCCCTATTTGTATAGTTGTACCGAAAATATAGAACTTTTTAAAAATATTAGTCCGATAATCTCCACACCAAAAGTTTTGGTGTGGGAGTTCAATTTCCCATTCACTGCTATAATGCAAATAGGTGCGGGATTAATATCGTCTAAAAGCGGGTGTCTGTTGAGATGCAAAAAGGCCGTTTTCTTCAACTGAAAACGGCCTTTGAAGTTTTTAAGGTTGTTTACCTATTCTGTGTTACCGGTGTCGCCTTTGGACTTGTCCTCCTCTGCTTCTTGCCCACCGCCCCGATTCGCATCGGGAGATGCGGGGGCAGGCGAAGCAAGATAGGGGGATTCTTCTGTTTCCTGTGGTACATCCGTCTGTGGAATTTGAAGCCCGTCAAGACTGCCTTTTTCTGGCTGCGACTCGGCTGAGCTCGCCGAAGTCGGACCGGGCTGCGATTGTGGTTTTTCACTGGCCCCTGCGTCTTCCGACGCAAGTTGGGGCAGCGGGGCGGAGTGTTTCTGGTCTTCTTCAGCCCATTTGACTCTTCGCATAGACAGGCCGATTTTTCTCGAATCGCTGTCGACTCTCAGGATTTTTACCTCGACTTCCTGAGCAGGTTTTACGACATCCTGCGGGCTGTCTATTTTGTGGTCTGCTATTTCAGAGATGTGGAGCAATCCTTCGAGGTCGGGCTCAAGCTCGACGAAGACGCCGAAGTTGGTTATTTTTGTAACAGTGCCTTTTACAATTTGTCCCGGCAGATATTTTTCCGGTATCGCGTGCAGCCAAGGGTCTTCAGTAAGCTGTTTTATGCCCAGTGATATTCGCTGTTTGTCTTCGTCGACTTCGAGGACGACGCATTTTATTTGTTGTTCTTTCTGCAGGGCTTCACCCGGATGGTTGTATTTTTTTGTCCAGCTTATATCCGAGATATGGATTAGTCCGTCGATACCCGGTTCAATTTCGACGAATGCGCCGTAGTTCGTAAGGCTTGTGACCCTTACGGTTACGACAGTTCCTGCGGGATATTTCTGTGAAGCGATTGTCCATGGATTTGTTTCGAGCTGCTTGATTCCGAGCGATATTTCCTGTTTTTCCTTATTGACGTCGAGTATAACGATTTCTATTTTGTCTGTGAGTTTGTAAAGGTCTCCGGGGTAATTGATTTTTTTTGTCCAGCTCATTTCGCTGATATGCACGAGACCTTCGACGCCTTCTTCGAGTCTTATGAAGATACCGTAGTTCATAATGTTTACCACAGTGCCTTTTACCTTTGCGCCGATTGGATATCTTGCTTCGATGTTTTCCCATGGGCTTGGGTTTTTCTGTTTTAGTCCGAGCGAAACCTTTTCATTTTTCTTATCGACGCCGATGATCACGCATTCGATTTCCTGGTCGAGCTGGACAATTTCTGATGGATGTGAGACCCTTCCCCAGCTTAAATCTGATATATGCAGCAGGCCGTCGAGTCCGCCGAGGTCGACAAAGACGCCGAAATCCGCGATGTTTTTGACGGTGCCCAATCTTCTCTGTCCGACCTCTATTTCTGCGAGGAGTTTTTCTTTGCTGGCGGCGCGTGCTTTTTCGATGATTTTTCTTCTTGAGACAACGATGTTTTTGTTTTCAGTATCGATTTTCAGTATTTCGCACTGGATTTGCTGACCGATGAATCTGCTTATATCGCCGGGTTTTCTGATATCTACCTGCGAAGCCGGCAGAAAAACAGGCACGCTGATATCGACGAGCAGCCCACCTTTGATTCTTCGAATAACGATGCCTTTTACGACATCCCCTTCCTTTTTTGTCGAGACGATACGTTCCCAGCCTCTGATTCTGTCAGCCTTTCTTTTGCTCAGCAGGATAAGTCCGCCGGAGTCAACTTCTTCGAGGAGCACCTCTATTTCGTTGTCCGGCTGAATTTCCTGCGGGTCGTCGAATTCTGAGACGTCGACAACGCCTTCGCTTTTCAGGCCGATTTCGAGGATTACATCATTTCCGATTTGCTGAAGGATTCTGCCTTTGAGGATGTTTCCCGGCGCCAGGGCGTCGACTTTCTTTTCAAGTGCTTCTGACAGGAGTTTGTCTTCTGCGTCACCAAACAGTTCATTTACCCTGGAGTCAAGTTCTTCAGGGGTAAACCCTAATTTTCTGATAATATTTCTGTCAACCATAATACCTTCCTTATTTTTAGTGGAGTACCTTAATCAGCCGTTGCGCCCTCCACATCCGCTTTAAACGCATCAGCTGTTGTGCGACGCCGCACAATTTGCATAGACGATATAAAAACGCATTGACCTTCTCCAGCCAATGCGTATCTGTCCCTGAATAGCAGTGCCTGTCTTTACCCCCACACCTATTTGCATTGGCCAAGAGAATTTTGAATTTACCAGCAAAGCTGCTTCTGCTCGGCCTTCTTTGCGCGACCACAGTGTAAATAGGTGTGGGGGTTTATTTTTTCTTTTTTCTGGTATCGAACTTTCGCAAGTTTTCCACGAATTCGTCGATAATCCATTGCGGCGTAGAAGCTCCTGCCGTTACGCCGGCGATATTGTTACCGAAAAGAATACTTTTATCAAGTTCTTTCCAATTTTGCAAATGAAAGGTTTTAGTATTGTATCTTTTGCACAATTCAGCTAGTTTTCTGGTATTTGCACTGTGCAGGCCGCCGAGTATGAACATAATATCAACCTGTCTGCATAACTGGATGGCGCAGGTCTGTCTTTTTATGGCCTCTCTGCAGAGGGTGTTTATTACTTTCAGCTCAGAAAAGCTGGTTTTTGCGATTTGGGCTATCATTTTTGCAAAATGTTCAGGGCTTTGAGTAGTTTGGCAGACGACCCCTAACCTTTTGTTTTTCCCGAGGCTATTAATATCGGTTTTGTCTCCTATGACGGCGATATCCGGGGCTGAGCCGATTACCGCCTGCACTTCAGGATGTCCTTTATCGCCGATAATAACGACATTGTATCCCTGTCTGTGCAGGGATTTGGCGATTTTTTGGGCTCTTTTTACGAGAACGCAGGTCGCATCGACCACTTTGAGGCCTTTTTTTCGGATTTGTTTTAGCTGTTGTTCTGAGGCCCCGTGGGAACGGATTATAACGGTGCCCCCGCTCTTGCTTTCGCACCCGTGCCTGCGATTACCCAACGGGTGCAGGCAAGAAAGCGCGGGGGGTATCTGTTCGACATTTTTGGCGATTTTAAGTCCTGCCCGTGCCAGTTGTCTGACGACGTCTTTATTGTGGATGATTTCGCCAAGGCTGTAGACGTTTTTTCTTTTTGCCAGAGTTTGCTGAGCGATCTTTATAGCATTTTTTACGCCCGGACAGAATCCACAGCCTTGTGCAACAATGACTTTCATTTCTTTTAGTTTACCGTTTACTGTTTACAGTTTACAGTATTATTTCAGCGACGTGTTTTTTCCTTCTGTAAACTGTTAACTTTGATAATCGAGCGGTTTTCTTCCAACTTTTAATCTGAGTTCCGTTTGCATATCTCTGAGGAGTTTAGTCAGGTATTTAGCGAACTGTCTATCGCCCAGTTCAACGATAATTTGGGGCGGTATGGGTTTTCCGTAAATTACAAAGACTTTTCCTGGTGAGAAGAATTTTTTATGTCTTGGCCAGCGCTCGAAAGCGCCGTCGATAACCGCTGGAATGACGGGTACGTTTGTCCTGCGGGCCAAAAGACAGAAACCCGGTTTTATTTCTGCGATTTTTCCATCGCTGGTTCGCGTTCCCTCAGGGTACAGGACAAGGCCGAAACCACCCTTGAGTTTTTCGATGAAGATTTTCATGGCGGTCAGGTCAGCCTGTCCTCTTTTTAATGGTATGGCGTTAAATGAATGGACGAATCTGCCGAAGAAAGGAATTTCAAAGAGACTATCTCTGGCAGCGAAACAGCACTGCCGTGATATAGGAGTAGCGCTGAACATCGGGTCAACGAAGCTTTGGTGATTGGATACTAACAAGAAGCCGCCTTTTTTGGGAATGTAAGTGGGGTTAAAAGTTCTGGGCTGAAAGAACAGCACGCAGAAGAATCTGCACGCCCAGCACCATGTAAAATACCAGGAGAAGCTTAGAGTTTTTTTAATCGTTTTTATTAATGATTTTAAGAATTTCATTTACAGTCTGCTCAAGAGTAAGGTTTGTATTGTCAATGATTATAGCGTCTTTTGCCGGCACGAGGGGCCCGGTATCTCTGTTTTTATCGGCAGCGTCTCTGTTTTCAATTTCTTTCCGGAGTTTTGCCGTATCAACCTCAAGGCCTTTCTCAATCATTTCCTTGGCCCGTCTTTTTGTGCGCTGGGCGACCTCGGCGGTAAGGAAGAATTTATAGTCGGCATTTGGGAAAACAATAGTTCCCTGGTCTCTGCCTTCAGTTACGATTTTTTGATATTTTTCGGCGAAATTTCGCTGCATTTCTACGAGTCTGTTGCGCAAAGACGGCACTGAAGCTATAAAGAATACATTTTCTGTAACTTTCGGGTCTCTGATTTGTTCGGTAATATCCTTATTATTTATTTTTACGGTCATTCCCGTTGCGGCGCGGTCGCACCGCGGCGAATGGGAATTGTTGATATCGAATTTGAAATTAGTGCTATCGATTAGTTTTTCGAGAGCCTCGACATTGTTGAGGTCGGAGCGGCTCTGCATTGCAGCGAGAGTTACAGCTCTGTACATTGCGCCGGTGTCGAGGAAAGCGGCACCGATTTTTTCGGCGAGCAATCTTGCCGTTGTGCTTTTTCCGCTGCCCGCAGGGCCATCGATTGTGATTGTCAGCTTAGTCATTTACCCCCACACCAATATATTATTTTTGTTACAAATTCTATCTTCATTTTTTCTTCTCACAACAATATCATCTTTTCCCTTCCACCAGCTATTGGTGTGGGGGTCTATTTTGTAATTCGGACTGCCACAATGCTTGTATCGTCTGTCTGACGTGCAAGACCGATAAAGCGTCTTCTGTAAGTAAGGATATTGTTTACAATTTCCTGAGCAGTGCCCGTTGCGCACTGTCTGAATGTTTTGTACAGGTTCTGTATGCCCCAGATTTTTCCATCGAAATTAACTGCATCGATGAGGCCGTCGGTATAGAACAGCAGACGGTCATCTGTTTTAAATTTGACAGTTTCTATTTCATAGACGGCATCTTTTATAACTCCGAAGACCAGTCCGCCTTTTTTGAGTTCTCTGATTTTTCCCTCTCTGGTCAGCAGTGCCGGCTCATGTCCGCAGTTGCAGTAGGTGATGGTTTTTTCTTTTGTGTTGATAATTGCGTAAAACAGGGTAATAAATTCTCCGTCTATGCATTCGCGGCAGGCGGTGGTGTTAAGTTTTTGAATGATTTCAGTCATGGTATGTCTTTTGTGTCCGCCGTCAGCGTAGGCACGTATCATTCCCCTGAATGAGCTCATCATAAGGGCGGCTGGAATCCCTTTTCCGATGACATCAGCAATAGCGATAGCGAGATTTTGTTCGTCGAGTTTGATGAAGTCGTACAAATCACCGCCAATGCCGAAGCATGGTTTATATGCGGCGGCGATATCGAGTTGCGGCATTTTCGGAGCGGCCTGGGGTATCATTCTTCTCTGAATGATGCCGGCCAGCTTCACCTGCTGTGCGACCTGTTCGCCCTGAATTGCCCTTGCATAGTATTTTGCATTGGTAATTGCCACAGCGCACTGCGAGGCCACAGACCTTGCCTGCGTGATATCATCTTCTGTGAATCCGCCTGGTTTTGGTCTGTAAAGCCGCAGTACGCCGATGGGTTTGTCTTTGAACTGCATCTTGACGGTAAGCTGGCTGACGATACCCTCTTTTTTTGAAGCTTCTTTGTATCTTACCCGCGGGTCGGTTCTCATATTGTCGATGATGACAGCTTCGCCCACAAAAGCGTCTTTGATAACGGGGTCATCTTTGTTGACCGGGCCTTTATTTCTGTATTCTTCGCTCAGTCCGAAGGTGCTTCTCATTTTCAGTTCGCCGGTTTCGTCGTCGAGCAGTCTTATCGAGCAGGCGGAGGCCCCTGTGATTTCCACAGCGGCCCGCGAGAGTTTATCCAGCACCTCTCCGAGCGCAAAGCCGCCGGCCACCAGCGTTGTAAGCTGATAAATCTGCTCTTCTCTTTTTGTTGGTTTTTTAATAATTTTCACGTTAATATCATTCCCGATGGACTGACGTACTTTGTGCGGTTGCCAAAAGAGGTTGTTTGTATTATACTTCAAGCGAAAGATAAATTCAATGGCAGAAATTGCGAAACATATATTTTTTTCAGGTTCCGTTCAGGGCGTTGGTTTTCGTTTTACCGCACAGCGGGTCGCGATGCGTTATAGGCTGACAGGTTTTGTTCGCAATACATCTGACGGCAGGGTTGAAATGCTTCTCCAGGGCAGAGGGGAAGATGTTGACGATTGTATCGAGGATTTGCAGCAGACCTTTGCGGTTAGAAATACTCAGATTGAGCAAGTTGAGTTTGACTCTTCTTATGATGATTTTAGAATAACTTTCTGACTGTTTTTTCGCGGAGCGTTTTTTATCATTCCAGCGAAACGGCCTTTTTTCTTTGCTGTTTAAGCAGGCTTTTTATTTTTTTAGATTTGAGTCTTTTTTCAACTGCCGCGAATGTTGGTTTTGTAGGCCTTCTTGTTTTTGGTTTTTTTAAGGCATTTTGAATAGTTTGGCAAAGTTTCTCAACGGCATAATCACGGTTGGCCTTTTGAGTTCTGAACTTCTGGCTTGAGATGATGAGTTTTTTGTCTTTTGTCAGTCTGGCGGCAAGTTTTTTAAGGATAGATTCTTTTTGTTCCGCACTTAGACAGCTGTTTTTTTCGATATCGAAGATAACGGCAACTTTGGTGTTGAGCTTGTTTATATTCTGTCCGCCGGGCCCTGAGCTTCGGCTGGTTTTGAAGACAAGTTCTTTTTCGACTCGACTGAGCTCGCCGAAGTCAGGTATTTGGATTTTTTTGTTGTTCATTGCCATTTACCGGCGGCTTGTGGACTAACAGGCATACCAGTCTCCTTGAGGTTAGGATTTGTCCCGCTGCGAAAAGCTGAAAGCAGTATTCGCCGGGATGGTCGAAGGCAAGGCCTTCAAAAGCAATTATGACCGATACGACGCTCTTTACATCCGGGAATTTAACTTTTGTTTTTCGCTGAATGAGGATTTTTTCATCATTTTGTACGTCGACAATCCGGACTTCAAGTTCGGTTGTGTTGTGTCCATTGGTCATTTCGGCAAAGAAGAACAGTCGTGGAAATCTTATCGGATACTGTGGTGAGAGAATTCTGTCTATTATTCCGATTACGCTCGAGGTTTTAGTCGGCGCATCGAGCAGTACTCGTTCGCAGATTATAGTCGACAGAGCAACCGGCGGGATTTGAGCCATAGCTTCATCCTGTTTTTGATAATTGTAAACGCGCCCGGCAGGACTCGAACCTGCAACCTTCGGATTCGAAGTCCGCGACTCTATCCAATTGAGCTACGGGCGCAGGACTTAAATTTTCGGTTGAGAATACTTTACAGCAGAAATGCCGATACTTCAAGAGGTTTGTTATTTGCTGCAGGCCTGACTTTTATTCGAGGTGAACAACACCTCGTTTTGCGTCAGCATCGAGGCTTGCCTTTTTGATTGTGTCGTAAAGCTGTTTCGGTCTGTGAATTTTTTCGAATCTGAATTCAGGGTCGGTCTTGTCAGTTGTAATCAGCACCACCGTTCCTATACCAACCAGACAATCAGAAAAACTTCGATATAAACGCAGGTCAACTATACGAAACATATCAATATTGTCTATACGCCTTTCAAGAATTCCCCTCGACCATTCAATCCGGTCGGCGGTTACGCGATAACGAACATTTTTTAGTCTGATAATTTTATAGAAGAAGACAAGAACTACCACAGCCATCAGTGCCAGGCCCGCAATGACTCTGTACTTTTCTATGGCTGCAATTGCCTGTGCGGAAAGCTTAAGGTCTGTAAGCAGTTGTTTTACCGGCCAGAATGCAAGAACATACAGAACCGCAATCAGGAAAATTATTTTCAGGAAATCCGGGAAAAGTATCCACAATGAAGGCGATGCTTCGAAAAGCGGGCCTGTTTGTTCAACATTACCCGGCTGCTGTGAGCCCGGAGCTTTCAGTTCCGGGAATTCTGCGGATGTTTTAATTGGTCTGTTCAAAAATTCGCCGCAATAGCGACACTTTATCGCTGCGGCCAGAATCGTCTCGGCACAATAAGGACATTGTTTTGTATTCTGTGGTAAATCCTGCGGCAAAGGACAATTCTCAAAAAATCAGACTTAAGAATTTATAATGCTCTGCTGCTGTCGGACAGGCGAAGAGCCATAGTCAACCTCTTTGACCGGATGTTGTTCCTTGTCGGTATCTGCAAGTTCATCCTTATCATCGTCTGAATCCGCCTGGTCCTGTAAATCAGAATAGCCGGCTTTTCTATCTGCCTCCATCTGCTGGCGCAGGCGCTCATATTCCTCGAGCGTCATCAGAACCTCACGAGCCTGGCTGCCCTTGTACTCGCCGAGTATTCCGACTGCCGCCATTGCCTCGATTATCCTGCTGGCGCGGGCATAACCGATACTGAGCTTTCTCTGCAGCAAAGAAACACTGCCTCGCTGTGATTCGAGTATGATTCTAACGGCATCATCAAACAACTCATCTGAACTTGCCTCGCCGGCGTCGACTCTGTTCAGCTGCATTAGTTCAGGATGGAACTGAGGTTCGGCCTGCTCGGTCAGATGGTCAACCACTCTGCGAACTTCAACTTCATCGACAAACGCGCCCTGCGCTCTAATAAGATCACTCGTGCCGGGCTTGAGGAACAGCATATCGCCCTGGCCCAGCAGGGTCTCAGCACCGTTCTGGTCGAGAACTATCCGGCTGTCCAGCCGCGTCGCAACGCGAAAACTTATCCTGCTGGGCAGGTTTGCTTTAATTAGGCCCGTAACAACCGTAGCCTGTGGACGCTGGGTCGCAAGAACTATGTGAATGCCCACAGCCCGACTTTTCTGTGCGATTCGGACGATGTAGCCTTCTATCTCTTTTGAAGAGGTCATCATAAGGTCGGCAAGCTCGTCGACTACAATCACAAAATAAGGCAGCTTTTTCGGAATTCTGGCCTCCTCTTCGGGACTTTGAGGATTAAGTCTGCGTATAATTTCCTCTGCGCCGAGGGCGTTGTAGCCAGCGATGTTCTTTACTCCCGTCTCGGCAAAAAGGGCATATCTTTCGTCCATCTTTACAGTGGCCCATTCGAATATCTGCTCGGCCTGCCTGACTTCAGTAACTATGGGGGCCATCAGATGCGGTATCTTTGAAAAAGCTGTCATCTCGACCATCTTCGGGTCAACCATAACGAGCTTCACTTCGTCGGGGCATTTTGTCAGCATGATGCTCATAATAATACTGTTGATAAAGACGCTTTTGCCGGAACCGGTTGTGCCGGCAATCAACAAATGAGGCATATCGGTCAGGTCGGAAACAATCGCTTGTCCCGAAGAGTCCTTGCCCAAAAATAAAGGTATCTCCATTCTCTTGTATGAATCGCCTGCTCGAGTGATGAGGTCCTTTATCCTTACAGTTTCTTTCTGGCTGTTCGGCACTTCAATGCCGATTGTGTGCCTGCCGGGAAGCGGAGCAACTACGCGAACAGCAGAGGCTCCCAGTGCACGCGCAATATCGTTCGACAGGTTTGATATCTGGCTTACCTTTACACCGGGAGCAAGGGCCAGCTCGAACATCGTTATTGTCGGGCCCGGCTCTGAACCAACGGTATGAGCTTCTATGCCGAACTCGTTCAATACCTGCTCAAGGGCCGCCGATTTGGCCCGGATAATTTTTTCCTGCGCAGAACCAAAACTGTGTTCCGGCTCCGTCAAAAGCTCAAGGCCGGGAAGCTGGAAACCATCAAAATTCTCGGATTCGTAAACCGGCTCCGGCGGCTTGCCTGATTTTATGACTGCAGCAGGTCTCTTTTCAAGATGACCTTCAATCGCTTCGTCAACTTTTACAGTCTGATGAGATTGCTGCTGCTCTAATTGTTCCGCTTCCTCAGCCAGAAGCTCTGCAACCGTAGAGGCAGGCTTCCTCGCACTGAGCTTCTGCCATATTTCACTGAGCCTGTGGGAATGCTGTCTTGCTGCATACCAGGCAGGTGCAAATATCCCGAATGCACGTGTCAGCACAATGCCGCACAGGTGCAGCAGGTGCATGACAAGCGTATCGGCAAGCAGAATTGCCCCCACTATAAGACCGCTTGCGACGATTATCGCAGAACCCAAGAGAGAAAAATTTTTTCTGAGAAATAAAGTTATCGCACTTCCGAGTATACCGCCGCCGCCGGTCGGGAAAGAATCTGCAGGGAAAGGTCGAAACATATAAATTATTGATGAGACGGCGGTGGTAACCAGAATAAGGCCAATGAGACGAAGGACCATCTGATTTATTTCTTTATTGCTCAATTGCCAGACAATCGCGACAGCACAGGCACAAAGCAGCACAAAAACACCAGGCCCGACATAATACATCAGATAATATGCGAAAAATGCTCCCACAGAACCGCACCAGTTGGCGGCGGGATGATTATTCGGCCAGACATACCTGCTGGGAAAATCTCCCATATTAAAACTTACACAACTAAAAAATAACACCACTACCACCATAAGGGCGAAAACCAGCAGGGCGGTTCTGCTTAATTTGTTCTTTTTAGCTTTCAACCTCTCACCTCATAAAAGTTTTGCGAAAAGTCCTATAAAAAACCAAATTCTGCATTTTAAACACAAAATACGAGTATCTGTACATAAGGATATTATCGGCCAATGGAAGTGTAATTCTGTAGTTTTAAACCGGCCTTGATTTGCCCAAAGAAATGCAAATTACGGCAGAAATTGCAAACAACAATATGGTTGAAGGTTCGGGATTGATATGAAAATCCAGTCTCACACCCTTGAAGGTGCCTGTATCAGCAAGTACTGCATCTTTAATCCTGACCTGCCAGATGCCAAAACTTTGTTGATTGTAAAAGTCAGTCAGACTGTCAGGACCGTTGGGGCGATACAGGCCGGTAAAGGGGGGCTTGCCGCTGTCGATGTCAAAGAGGCTTTCAGCGTCAAAAATCGTCCAGTAAAAATTTGCCCTGCCAGGAACAAACGTATAAACATCATAGCTGTTGATACAGGCGGATGTGTTGGCAGGACTTACGAGGGAAATCTGCAGGTCGCAAATACTTGTGTGCTCAATATTCAGTGCCAAATCTACATTAAGAACGGTGCCGTGAATCGGCACAAAAATATCCTCAGTCAACAGGGTCTTTTCGTTCGGGTCGCCGAACGATTTATTGATGGTCCTGCCGAATGAGTAATATCCTTCCGCCAGAACCGAATATTGAAAAATACAGACAACTGCCCCCACCGCCGCCCAGAAACGCAGCTTCCTGCTGTGATAGTCCATTATGAGAATTATTATAGAGCGTTTTTGTTATGGTGCAATGGGAAAAGAATACAGAATTCAGGGGTCAGAATACAGCAAGGGAAAATACAAAAAGTCTATTCGCCGATGATTTTTATAAGGACGCGTTTTTTGCGTCTGCCGTCAAATTCGCCGTAAAAAATCTGCTCCCACGGACCAAAATCGAGCTTTCCGCCAGTTACAGCAACAACAACCTCCCTGCCCATTATCGTTCTTTTTAAATGAGCATCGCCGTTATCCTCGGCGCCGTTATGATGATACTGTGAATACGGTTTTTCAGGGGCAAGTTTCTCCAGCCAGGTTTCAAAATCCTGATGTAAACCCGATTCGTCATCGTTAATAAAGACACTTGCTGTAATGTGCATCGCATTGACAAGACACAAGCCTTCCTTTATGCCGCTTTCTTTCAGACAGTCTTCCACCTGAGGCGTGATATTTATAAATTCACGTCTGGTTTTGGTATTAAACCATAGCTCCTTTCGATAGCTTTTCATAAAATGTTTCTTCCGACCGAGACCATTAAAGCTTGTTTTTTATGTCGTCTAATCGTTTCCTGGCATCCTGTTCTACCTTAAAAATTTTTTCAAGTTTTTCACAGGGATAGACATTGCAGTAAGCACAATTTTCAACAGCTTTGGATATGGCACATTTTCTTATATTGCATCGCTGACAGCTTTCAAATAACCGGCCTCTTTCTGCTTTGCAGCCGTCGCAATCACCAATATCTTCCGGTTTATATTTTGTTCCATATAGCTTATTAGCCTGTTCCGCGATCTCAACTTTCATCTGTGCTTTCTTTTCAACATTTTCTTCTCTTGTTGCCAAATAAATCGGGCAGCTATGACAAAGCAGACCGCAATATGCCATCATTTCATTCATATTTTGTCTCCAGCAATTTTATATAGACCTGTTCGATTTTGTCGACCATAGTTTTCGGAGAAAATTTTTCCTTAACAAATTCCCGTCCGTTTTTGCCAAGCATTGTTCGCAGATTTTCATTTGCGATAAGTTCCGCACAGGCATCGGTCAACTGCTCAACATTTTCAGGCTCAATTAATCTGCCGGTGTCCGGGGTTACAACTTCTGCAGCGCCATCTATATCAAAGGAGATAGCAGGTTTGCCGCAAAGCATTGCCTGAGGCAGGACACGAGCAAGACCTTCGCGCAGCGAACAGTGAACGAGAATATCCGATGACTGAATCACGAGCGGCATCTGCCGGACAGGCAAAAGGCCGGTAAACCTGAATCTGTCAGACAAACCGTAATCAGCAATTTGTTTTTGAATCTGGTCTTTTAAAATTCCGTCGCCGACGAAAAGCCAGATACAGTTATCGAAACGTGCTGCAATTTCTTTAGCTGATTCGATTATATATTTATGACCTTTGAGATGAAAAAGTCTTGCAATGGTTACAAGTACAATTGCATCCTGGGGCATATCATATTTTCTGCGGAAATCGTTTCTCTGCTGGTCTGCGATTGGATTTAGAAACTCATCCTCTTCGATAGCTGAATAAGCGGTGATAAACTGTTCAGGTCTGCCGATACCGGCGGCAAGAGACTTTTGTGTCATTGCATCAGCAACACAGATAAAGGCATCTGTTTTCTTCGCCGTCGCTCTTTCAACAGCGATATAAAACCTGTTCAACAGAAAATTTTGATACTGATGGAATGAAAGGCCGTGAACTGAATGTATAATTTTCGGACGCCTGCTTAAATTATATGCTGCAAATCTGCCCAGTATGCCTGCCTTTGCGGAATGTGTATGGACAATATCCGGCTGAATTTCTTCGAGACACTTTTTTATCGCACGGTAAGCGGGTATATCATAAACGGGGTCAATCTGACGGTGCAATGGGTCAATAACAACAGTTTCAAATTTTTGGTTTTTTGTCTGTTCGAAGAGTTCGCCTTCCGGGCCTAAAGCGGGGCCTGTAATCAGGGTTACATCATGCCCGCGCGCAGCAAGGCCTTTGCAGGTGATTAACGTATTTTCCTGCGCTCCGCCGAGAATCAAACGAGTTATGATGTGAACAATTTTCATAAATCAGAATTAATTTACACTTTTTCTCCGTTCATACAAGCGTTTATAATACCATATGCTTGTTTGAATGTTTTGAGCTAAATTATCAAACTCATGTGGTAAAGCCGCAGCCACACCAAGCGCATCGTCGAAATTTTTAATGTGGAGATATATATCAACTAACAGATAATAAGCTGGCAAATATTCAGGTCTTTTTTCTTTCAGGCAATCCAAAAGTTTTATTGATTGCACCCAGTGTTTCTGAACATACGATTTCATAGCCTGCCTGTATTCTTTGGGTTGGTCCAAATATTGCATACCCCTAAAAACGAACCAGATAACAGGCAAAAGCACAAGAAAAAATAAATACGGTATTTCCGTAATCAATGCGGGAATAGCAAACAAAAAAATGATAAGAATAACTCTCAGTATAGGTGAATATCTGCTGGTATAAATGCTATTTGCGGCTGGATGTTCAAATGGGGTTTCAACTATAGTCTGCCTTTGTTCAATTTGCTCTAAAAATTCATCTATTTTTTGAGAGGCTTTTTTGTCTTTCCAAAACTCTATTATGTATTCATCCGGTGATATAACAAATGAAACGGTTTTTGCCCGGACAAAAAATAATACAACACAAATACAGCCAAAAATTATTGACAATAAAAAAACAGAAAAAAAACATATTAAGAATATACCGAAATATATCGAATCTTTAGATACTCCTAAAAAATCAAAAACAAAAAAGCCTGAAATTATAGAAACAAAAAGAGATATTACGGGAAATAGCAACCCTATTATTAGTCGGCTTCCTCTGAACTTTTTGCCTTCATATATTGTAATAAGCTCTACTGGAATTTGCATTTCAGATTCAATAACTTTGTTTTTCTCTTCAAATATTAAAACTGTTCCCTCAAGAGTAAGATTGGATTTATTAGATTGACTGGTTTTATGTATTTGTAAAGAAATATCTTCCATTTAATATTTAATCCACATTAAGCAAAGTCCTGCTGCCGGAGCGATTGGTCCGGCGGCTGAACGGCTTTTTGCCTCAATAATTTTTTCAATTTTTTCGGGCTTCCAGTGGTCGCGGCCGATTTCAACGAGCGTGCCGACAATATTTCTTACCATATTATACAAAAAGCCGTCAGCTTCAACTTCTATATATATCCATTGGTCCTGTTGAGTACAATCACAGCGAAAGATTGTCCGCACGGAACTTGAACGCTTGTCGCAGGCAGTGGCAAAGGATTTAAAATCCTTTGTGCCGATGAGTTTCTGTGCCGCTGTCTGCATTGCCTCTACATCAAGTTTACCAGGCCTGTGCCAGCAGTAGCTGATTTGCATAACAGGACGGTTTTTGCCTGTGAAGATTGAATAACGATAGAGCTTGCTCTTTGCATCCTTTATTGCGTCAAAATCATCGGGGACATCAACCGCCTCAGTTACCGCGATTTCGGAAGGCAGATATTGTGTGATTGCCTTTGCGAGACGCTCAGTAGGAATAGGCGTATCGAGTTTTACATTCGCAACCTGTCCCAGAGCGCTTACGCCGGCGTCAGTTCGGCTTGCGCCGTTGATTTCTACGTTCTCGCAGCAAGTAAGATTTTCAATAGCTGATGTTATTTCGCTCTCAACGGTCTGCCGCCCCGGCTGCTTCTGCCAGCCGTGATAGTTTGAACCATCATATTGAATAACCAATTTTATATTTCGTTCAGCCATAAATAAAAAGGCCCTGAAGAATATCAGGGCCTATTGTAACCGCAATCTCCAGGTATGTAAACTTTACAGCAGTTTTTCAGCTATTTGAATCGCGTTTAATGCTGCGCCTTTGCGCAACTGGTCGCCGGCAACCCACAGATTGATGCCGTGTCTGTCGGGTATCGATTCATCCTGACGAATTCTGCCGACATAGACATCGTCCCTGTCGGTCGCATCGAGCGGCATCGGAAAACGATTGTTCTTTTGGTCATCTATCAGCGAAACGCCGGGAGCTGCTTCGAGAAGCTGGCGAACCTCGTCAGGCGTAATCGAATCCTTAAACTCAAGGTTGATACTCTCACAATGACAACGCAGAACAGGTATTCGAATACAAGTACAAGTGATTGCAATGTCGGGACAATCGAAAATCTTTCTTGTTTCATTGACCATCTTCACCTCTTCGAGGTTATAGCCATCAGGCTGAATCTCGGAATCGTGACTGAAAATATTAAACGCAATCTGATACTTAAATTTGTTGCAGGTGGGTTTTTGGCCGGCCAATACCTCTTTAGTCTGTTGGATAAGCTCGTTCATTGCCGCCTGACCCGCTCCGCTTGTTGCCTGATAGGTGCTGACTACCATACGCTTGACAGGATTAGCCTTGTGCAATGGCCAGACAGGAACAATGGCTATTATGGTTGAGCAGTTCGGATTTGCGATTATGCCTTTGTGATTCTTTATCGCCTGCGGATTGATTTCAGGAACTACCAGCGGAACATCAGAGTCCATTCGAAATGCGCTCGAATTGTCAACAACAACTGCTCCTGCTTTTACGGCGGCGGGGGCAAACTGCTTGCTGCGGGAGGCGCCGGCACTAAAAAGGGCGATGTCAATGCCGCTGAAACTGTCTTCCTTCAGCTCTTCAACTGGATATTCCCTGCCTTTGAATTTAACCGTCTTGCCGACAGAGCGGGCAGAAGCGAGCATCTTTATCGATTTGACGGGAAAATCACGCTGCTCAAGAATTTTAATAAATTCCTGCCCTACGGCGCCAGTAACGCCTGCAATGGCTACATTTTTTGCCACTTGTTTAAACTCCTTATGCTCTTTAAACCTTTTAAAAGCCGAAATATACTAATAATTACGACTGATAAAGTCAAGACACAGTAGAAAAATGAGAAAAAAACAGTTTTTATAGTTGTATTTTGCCCAATAATATTATAGAATTGAAAGGTTATGGCCAAGCAGACCAAAAAATTCGAGTCCATATCAACAGCACTTATCCTGCTTGGTCTGCTGTTGCGCCCATAAGGCGCAACAGAATTCCTATCTAAAAATCACCCATATTGTTTTTGTTTATTGTAGAAATTAAATGACTTTTATTGCATAATTTCTGTTTCAAGATGACAAAAGGAGACAAGCTATGTCTGCTGAAGAAAAAGTGATAGTTTTCGATACAACCCTAAGGGATGGCGAACAGGCCGCAGGCACCCGGCTGGGTGCCAGAGAGAAGCTTGAACTGGCTATGCAGCTTGCCAGGCTGGGCGTTGATGTTATCGAGGCCGGTTTTCCAATTTCCTCTCCGCAGGATTTCGAAGCGGTGCAGTTGATAGCACAAGAGGTAACAGGACCGACTATCTGTGGTCTTTCAAGAGCAGTCGATGCGGATATAGATGCTGCCGGGAAAGCTTTGAAAAAAGCCAAAAGAGCAAGGATACATACCGGCCTTGGAATCAGCGATATTCATATCGCAAGCAAATTCAAGGATGAAAAATACGGTAAAACACTCAAAGAAAAAAAAGAAAAAACGATAGATATGGGTATAAAGGCTGTCAAACGTGCCAGACAATACACCGATGATGTCGAATTCTACTGTGAAGACTCCGGCAGGGCAGATAAAGAATATCTGTATAAAATCGTCGAAGCTGTCATAGACGCCGGTGCTACCACGGTAAATATCCCGGATACGACCGGATATTCAATACCGGAGCAGTTCGGACAGCTAATCGCTGATATTTTTAAGAACGTGCCGAATGTCAAAAAGGCCGTAATCAGCGTGCACTGCCACGATGATTTGGGAATGTCGGTGGCGAACACGCTGGCGGGAGTAAGGAATGGCGCCAGACAGATTGAGTGCACTATCAACGGTGTCGGAGAACGTGCAGGGAACGCTTCGCTTGAAGAAGCTGTAATGGCGATAAAAACGCGGAAGGATTTCTTCGGATTCGACACGAGAATAAATACAAAAGAGTTATACAAGACAAGCAGAATGGTTGCCGAGATGCTCGGAATATTCGTTCCGCCGAACAAGGCGATTGTCGGTGCAAATGCGTTTGCGCACAGCAGCGGAATCCACGTTGACGGCTTTTTGAAGAATCCGCTGACTTATGAAATCATCCGGCCGGAAGATGTCGGCTCGCCGAAAAGCGCCGTAGTGCTGACTGCAAGGACAGGAAGACATGGGCTTAAACACAGATTAAATGAGCTTGGATACGAAGTATCAGATGCAGAACTTGAGATAGTTTACCAGAGATTTCTGGATGTGGCCGATAAAAAGACAGAGGTGTTCGATGAAGATATCGCAGCACTTGTCAGTGATGAGATAAGAACGGTCGAGCACGTGTTCGAACTTCAGTATCTGCATGTGGCCTGTGGGACAGGGACTCTGCCGACAGCAAGTGTAAGAATTAAAATAAAGGGAAAGGATGCACCGGTGACCGCTGCCGCCTGCGGAGACGGCCCGGTCGATGCTGCGTATGAGGCCATAAGAATTGCTACGGGACAATCGCCGAAGCTGGACCACTACTCTATAAAGGCAGTTACCGGCGGAAAAGAAGCGCTCGGTGAAGCAACCGTAAAGGTAATCGATGAAAAAGGTATAAGGTTTACCGGCAGGGCCGTTTCGACCGATATCATCGAAGCCTCGGCGAAGGCTTATGTTGACGCGATAAACAGGATGATGGTGAAAGAATAGGGTATTATTATGCCAATGACGATAACAGAAAAGATCCTTGCCGCAGCGGCAGGAAAAAATGAAGTCGAACCCGGCGATATAATTGACGTAAAAATCGACTGCATTATGTGCCACGATGTGACTGCGCCGGCGGCAATTTCAATGCTCAAAGAAAAGGGTATCGACAAAGTTTTCGACCCCGAAAAGATAGTCGTTACTCCCGACCATTTCCAGCCGGCAAAGGATATCAAAAGTGCAGAACTGCACAAAAGGCTCGACAGCTGGGCAAGAGAAAAGAAAATAAGATATTACTATCCGCTCGGCAAAGCAGGCGTTTGCCACGCATTACTGCCGGAGCAGGGTCATATCAGACCGGGCGATTGTATCGTCGGCGGCGACAGCCATACCTGCACCTACGGCGCTTTCGCAGCGTTTTCGACAGGCATCGGCTCAACGGATTTAGCTGCTGCTATCGCCACAGGCAAACTTTGGTTCAGAGTTCCTGCGTCGATAAAGTTTGTGCTCAATGGAAAACTTCCAAAGGGTGTTTACAGCAAGGATGTGATTTTAGCGGTTATCGCGAAAATCGGCACAGACGGTGCGCTCTATAAGGCAATGGAATTTACAGGCCCTGCTCTTGGCGAAATGTCGATGGAAGCAAGAATGACCATTACGAATATGGCAATCGAAGCAGGCGCTAAAAGCGGTATTATCGGCTTTGATGAGATAGCGAAAAAATATCTCGATGAGCATCTGAAGGAAAGAAAACAGTACAAGGTTTACCAGTCGGATGCAGATGCAAAGTATGAGCAGACTATTGAGATTGACTGTTCCAAATTAGAGCCGGTGGTTGCTCTGCCTCATCTGCCCAGCAACGGTAAATCAATCAGTGATTGTGCCGGTATAAAGATAGACCAGTCTTATATCGGAAGCTGCACCAACGGCAGAATCGAAGATTTAAGAATTGCAGCGTCAATTCTCAAAGGCAGAAAAGTTGCAATAAGAACTATCATAGTTCCTGCAACGCCATTTATCTGGAAGCAGGCGATGGATGAAGGGCTGTTCGGTATCTTCTACGATGCCGGCTGTGTAATTTCTGCGCCGACCTGCGGCGCCTGCTTAGGCGGTTTTATGGGAATACTGGCTGAAGGCGAAAAGTGCGTCAGCACCACCAACAGAAACTTTGTCGGCAGAATGGGACATCCAAAGAGCGAAGTCTATCTTGCCAGTCCTGCTGCGGCGGCAGCAAGTGCTGTTGAAGGAAAATTGGCAGACCCAAGAAAGTATATGTGAGGAAACAATGGCAAAGGCTCATGTTTATAAACGCGACCATATAAATACCGATGAGATTATTCCTGCTCGGTATCTCAATACCGATAACGCTGCAGAGCTTGCACAGCACTGTATGGAGAACCTTGATACCGAATTTGTTAAAAAATGCAAACCCGGCGATTGTATTGTCGCAGGCGGCGATTTCGGCTGCGGCTCAAGCAGAGAACACGCCGTCTGGGCGCTTCAGGGAGCAGGGGTTGGCGCGGTGATTGCAAAATCATTCGCACGGATATTTTATCGAAACTGCATAAACTGCGGCTTTTATCCGATTGAACTGGAAAACGCTACGGAAAAAATCAACAACAGTGACGAAATTGAAATAGATTACGAAAAGGGTGTTATAAAAAATAAAACTCAGAAGAAAGAAATAAAATTTAAGCCGTTGCCGGACTTTGCTATTGCGATTATCAATGACGGCGGTCTATTGGAACACATAGGTAAAAAGAAATAATCGTTCTCGAGTCAACGTATAAGAAAGGGAAAATTTGGATGAAGACGTACAAAATTGCTGTAATCGGCGGTGACGGGACAGGGCCGGAAGTAACGGCTGAGGCTGTGAAGGTTTTAAAGACCGCTGCGAAGAAGTTCGGCTTTAAAACCGATTTAACTGAATTCGATTTCGGCGGCGAAAGATATAAAAGAACCGGCGAAACCCTGCCGGACAGCGCGGTCGGGGAACTGCGCAAGTTTGACTCCATCCTGCTCGGCGCTATCGGCCATCCTGATGTAAAGCCGGGCATTCTCGAAAAAGGCATTTTGCTAAAGCTCCGTTTTGACCTTGACCAGTATATAAATCTTCGACCGGTAAGACTTTACCCCGGCGTTGAGACGCCGTTAAAAGGCAAAGGACCGGAGGATATAAATTATGTGGTCGTCCGTGAAAATACAGGCGACGCGTATACCGGCACAGGCGGTTTTACAATGAAGGGAACGCCGAATGAAGTGGCTGTACAATCGGCTGTTTACAGCAGATTTCAGGTGGATAGATGCCTCAAGTACGCCTTTGAGTACGCGCGCAAGTACGGCAAAAAAGCTACCGGCAGAGGCGAAAATAATACGCTTGCTCTTTGCGGCAAGACGAATGTCTTAACATACATCTACGACCTATGGGAAAGAGCATTTCACGAAATGGGTGAAAAGGAATACCCTGATATTAAAAGAGAATACTATCACGTTGATGCGACCTGTATGTGGATGGTCAAAAACCCGGAATGGTTCGACGTAATTGTTACCGGCAATATGTTCGGCGATATTATCACCGACCTTGGCGCTATAACTCAGGGCGGAATGGGTATCGCAGCAGGCGGCAATATTAACCCACAAGGCGTTTCGATGTTCGAGCCTATCGGCGGAAGCGCACCGAAATATACCGGAATGGGCGTTATCAATCCGCTGGCCGCAATCTGTGCGGTGCAGATGATGCTCGAAACGCTCGGCCAAGAGCAGGCAGCGAAAAAAGTCGAAGACGCCGTCAAATACGTAACGGCAAATAAGATGAAAGGCATGGCCGCAGGAAAAATGGGACACTCCACAAGCGAAGTTGGAGACCTTGTGGCGGCAAAAACCGCTGAATAAAAAATTTAAAAAACTCATCCCGCATCTATTTTCTAAAATCGGCCCAGACAAACTTTTCAGCGGGCCGGAGGAAATAGGTGTGGGATTCCTCAATTTTGATTTTTTATTTTTGAATTTTGATTTTCGTTACCATGCCTGCTAATTTAACGCCAGACTACTTAAAGGCTGAGCAGTGGTTCAGACAGGCGTCTACCACTGAGGAGAAAATTCTTGCCCTTGAGGAGATGATGAGGGTTATCCCCAAGCACAAAGGCACAAACCACATGCGGGCGGAGTTGAGGAAAAAATACAGCGCTCTTAAGGAATCTGCCGAAAAAAGAAAAAAGGCTTCGCACGGGCCGGACCCTTTCCATATCCCTAAAAGCGGCTCAGGACAGGTAGTGCTCTTAGGGCTGCCAAACAGCGGGAAAAGTTCAATCGTTTCAGCACTGACGCACGCCAAAACTGAAGTGGCTGATTTCCCCTTTACAACAAGCATACCCACACCCGGAATGGCAAAGTTTGAGGACGTACACATTGAAATAGTCGATATGCCGCCGATTACCGCTGATTTTGCGCCCTCAGGTATAGTCAATACACTGCGAAACTGCGACCTTATCGCAATCGTCATCGATCTGAGCGGTAATATCGAGCAGCAACTGCAAACCTGTCTGAATTTTCTCGATGCTCACCATCTTCTGCTCGACCAAACCCCGCCCGCAAAAGATATGACCGGCAGCGTTCTGGCGAGAAAAGCCTTTATAATCGCTGCAAAGTCAGACATTGCCCCGGCAGATGCAGCGGAAAAATTAAAAGCATTCTGTAAGAAACCTCTTGGAATCGTTGTAGCATCCGTAAAGACCAGACAAGGCCTCGATGAATTACTTGCGAAGGTCTTCAGCCTGCTGGATATCGTGCGAATATACGCAAAAAAGCCGGGACATGAGCCGGATATGACCGAACCATTTGTCCTGCCGAAAGGCTCGACCGTGATGGATTTGGCAAGGTCGATTCACAGAGATTTGGCGGAAAAATTAAAAAGCGCACGCTGCTGGACTTCGGCGAGCTCCGTTCGACAAGCTCACGGCCCGAGCCTGTCGAGGGCAGTCGAGTCGGGCAGCAAAATTCATAACGGCCAGAATGTACACAGGACTCATATATTGTGCGACAAAGATATTATAGAATTGCATTTTGCCTGATTTGCCTGATAATTTTATTTCCTGTTTTCAATACGGCTGGTTTTTCACAGCAGCAGAAAGGAAAATTTGAAATGTCCAGTAAGAAAATTACTGTAACAATTGATACCAAAAAAACCGGCGAACCGATTTCCAAATATATCTATGGTCAGTTTATAGAACAT
The DNA here is from genome assembly GCA_041478555.1 of Phycisphaerae bacterium. GTDB lineage: Bacteria > Planctomycetota > Phycisphaerae > Sedimentisphaerales > UBA12454 > JAPLMW01. Next base: position 13,966 of record JBGOWI010000007.1, on the reverse strand, counting down.
CTCGGCAGATGTATTTACGGCGGAATATGGGCCGAGATGCTCGAAGACCGAAAATTCTTCTACCCTGCAGGAGCAGAGGAATCGCCTTGGAAAATCATCAGCAATAGTGAATCTGTGATTATGAATTGCCAAAATCCTTATGTCGGCAATCATTCTCCGCAAATAAAATCAGGCGGCATCCAGCAAGGTCAACTCGGACTTATTAAAGGAAAAGATTACGTTGGACGCATTGTCCTCGCAGCAAAAAATAAAACAACCGTCAAAATCAGTCTTATATGGGGTTCGAATCAAAATGACCGCCAAACAATAAATCTTGATGTAAACAATTCTGATTATAAGACAATATCACTCAAATTTACTTCGGGCGGCACTACGGATGATGGTAAATTGGAAATTGCTGGAATGGGCAATGGAGAATTTTGTATCGGCACGGTTTCACTAATGCCTGCTGATAATGTAAACGGCTTGAGAGCTGATACGCTGAAATTGCTAAAAGAACTCAATGCCCCGATTTACCGCTGGCCGGGCGGAAATTTTGTCAGCGGTTACGACTGGCGCGATGGAATCGGAGAGCGGGATAAACGGCCGCCGCGAAAAAATCCGGCCTGGAAAGGTATCGAACACAACGATTTCGGCATAGATGAATTTTTGGCTTTCTGTCGAGAAATTAATGCAGAGCCGTTAATCGTCGTCAACTCCGGCTTCGGAGACGCTCACTGCGCAGCACAGGAAGTTCAATATGTCAACGGCTCAAAAGACACGCTGATGGGAAAATGGCGAGCGAAGAACGGTCATCCAGAACCTTATAACGTCAAGTGGTGGGGCATCGGCAATGAAATGTTCGGCAAATGGCAGTTAGGTTATATGTCGCTTGAGCATTATGTTGTCAAACATAACCTCTTTGCCCAAGCTATGCGCAATGCTGACCCATCTATTAAGCTCATCGCTGTTGGAGATGTCGGTCCCTGGTCGGAAGGAATGCTCAAAAATTGTGCCGAAAATATGGACCTTATCAGCGAACATTTTTACTGCCGTGAAAAAGAATCTTTAATAGAACATATCCGTCAGATACCGGAAGCTGTCCGCAAGAAGGTTACCGCACATCGTGATTATCGAAAACAGCTCGAACCGCTCAAGGATAAAGATATCCGCATAGCCATCGACGAATGGAATTACTGGTATGGAGAGCATCTTTTCGGTGAATTGGGAACGCGCTATTTCCTTAAGGACGCTCTGGGTATCGCCGCGGGTCTTAACGAGATGATTCGGAACTCCGACATAGTTTTTATGGCTAACTATGCCCAGACTGTCAACGTAATCGGCGCCATCAAGACCACAAAAACCGCTGCTGCGTTCGAGACGACAGGATTGGTTTTGACACTTTACAGGAATCATTTTGGTTCTCTGCCTGTGGAAGTTGTCGGCGATACAAATCCCCTCGATGTGGCTGCTGCCTGGACACAAGACCGCAAAGCTCTGACCATTGCTATTGTAAATCCAACTGAAAATAAATATGTGTTATCAATGGAACTAAAAGGGGCTGAACCAACCGGCAAGGGCGAAATCTGGCTGATTTCTCATTTCGACCCGATGGCATTCAACGAACCGGGCAAACCGCCTGTGGTTATGGTTGTTGAAAAGCAGCTTTCAGATATATCTAACACGCTGGACGTGCCGCCGTTAAGTATTTGTCTTTACAAACTGATGGTTATTCAATAAAACTTGCGCAACAGACCGCTTTATCAAGGGAGATTGTAAATGGAATGTAAGAAAAAAGAAAACCTGAAATTTTGCAGTTGTTCTTATGCCGGCTGTTCAAATAAGGGGATATGCTGTCAGTGTATCCAGTATCATTTGGCTTCAAAACAGCTTCCCGGCTGCTGTTTCCCGCCTGATGCGGAGAAAACCTATGACAGAAGTTTTAAGGCGTTTGCAAAGGCGTGGAAATTATAAAGAAGTTTTGAGTTTTGTTATGCTTTCAAAGGCTGCAGAGAGAAAACTTTCCGCAGACTGGATTTTATCATCGCCGAGGGCTTCGAGCATTAAAACTCCTTTATAATCCTTCGGCCAGTTTGAAACTATTTTTCTCCAGTCAATTTTTCCCGTAAGAGGCAGCAGATGATCGTCGTTAGAGCCCATGTTGTCGTGCAGATGTGTTGCAGTAAGTTTGTGCCCCCACTTTTTGAGGATTTCAATCGGCCGGTTGCTCCATATAAAGTCATGGCCGCTGTCGTAGCAAAATCGCAGATAGTCAGAGTCAAGCTGCTCAAGAACAAAATCAACGTAATCACTTTTCCAGGTATTTTCGACAGCGAGAATAACTTTTGCGGATTCGGCAAACTTCAATATCTCAGAAACGCTGTCGAGCAGCAGTTTTGTCGGAGCAGGCGGATTAGGCCGGTCGGGACAGGGATGAAAGACAAGTTTTTTAATATTGTGTCTGGCGCAATCATCAACCCATTGTTTGTGAAGGTCTATCATTTTTCTGCGTTCTGAAATGTTTTCAGATGAGAGCAGATGAGCCTTTTTGAACGGGACGTGAATGTTGTCGATTTCAAGTCCGCTGTCGCGGACAATTTTCGGCAAATCGTCGAGCGAACCGGTGTTTGCCTTTTCGTCATCCGCCCACCAAAGGCAGGTAGCGTCAAAACCTGCATTTTTTATAAATTGTGCCCTTTGGCTGATATGTATTCGCCAGCCGAACCATGAGAATATGCCGAGCCTGCAATCCGGTAGCTTCATCCCGCACCTTCTTTGATTCCGTTTTTAACTTCACTATATTCCATATATAAACCTTCGGCTATTTAAAAGATATATAGGATACATTGAATATTTATCCCGCCCGACCGCGATGCGGGTTTTAGAAGGTGCGGGATTCATCGGCTCAGCCTTTTCACCGCGGTGCGATCGCGTCGCAACGGGTCGGCGGAATAAATTTTTTGCCGGTGAGCTGCTCGTAGGCCTCGACATATTTTGCGCTGGTTTTCTGACGTATATCATCCGGCAGCTCAATGCCTTTGCCGGATTTGTCGAAGTTTATGCTCTCAAGATAATTTCGGACAAATTGTTTGTCGTAGCTTTCCTGGTCGCGGCCGCACCTGTATTTGTCCGCAGGCCAGAATCGGGACGAGTCAGGAGTAAGAACTTCGTCAATAAGAATGATTTTGCCGTCAGCGAGGCCCCATTCAAATTTTGTATCGGCAAGCAGAATGCCTTTCTTCTCAGCATATGCACCCGCCTTTTTAAATATTTCAATACTTCTGTCGCGAATATACTCGGCATTCTTTTTGCCTATTATCTTGATGCACCTGTCGAAATTGATGTTTTCATCGTGTGTGCCTAATTCTTCTTTTGTTGCCGGTGTGAATATCGGCGCAGGCAGTTTTGCGCATTGCGCAAGGCCCGTAGGCAGTTTGTGGCCACAGACAGTCTGTGACTGCTGATATTCCTTCCAGCCGGAACCTGCCAGATAGCCTCTTACAACACATTCAACCGGCAGAACTTTTGTCTTTTTAACCAGCATGCTTCTGCCGACAAGCTGTGCAGGATAATCGCAAAAAGGCTTGGGATAATCAGTTACCTTATCGGTTATGAGATGACTTTCAACTTCGTCCGAAAGAAAGTCGAACCAGAATTTTGAAATCTGTGTCAGGACAATACCCTTATAGGGAATGCCATTGACCATAATGACGTCAAATGCACTTATCCTGTCGGAGGCGACGATAAGCAATTTGTTGCCAAGGTCATAAATATCGCGAACCTTGCCGTGCCTGGCTTTTGTGCCGGGGATTTTTGTCTGTAATACAACGTCGACCATTCTGCCTCCTTTCAATTTTCCGGGCGATATGGTAAGTCCTAAAAACAGCGTTGTCAAGACGATATGCGCTCTTAATTATTTTGCTTTTGTCTTTCATTTTGCTGCTTGCCGAGCTATACTATCTAACTTTGTCTGATGCCTTGAAATAAAAACTTTTTGACTTCGGCGAGCTCAGTCGAGCCGAGAAAGGAAATTCATTATGAAGATTATCGTAAATATTTCGATGGTTCTGATTGTTTTACTATCGACAGCAGTATTTGCAGCAAAGCCAAAAAAGCCTGCTGCAAAGTCGAAGGCGCCTGTAGCGGAGTCGAATAAGCCTGTTGCGGAGTCGAATAAGCCTGCTGCGGAGCCGAACAAGCCTGCTGCAGAGCCGAACGCTCCGCCGCAAGGCGTCCTGCGGACCGCCGGCGAGCCAAATTCAGCTAAAGATGCAAATCAGCTTGGCGCAGTTGCGGTTACGGTCAGCGGTACAGTTATCACCGAAGGACAAATTGAAGCGATTCTAAATCCGCGTATGGAGCAAATGGCCGGCAGGATTCCGGAAAATGTAACTTCTCAGTACCGCCAGGAAATAAGAAAGCGCATCGTAGAACAGCTTGTGATAGAGGAGCTTCTGGCTCAGAAGGAAAAACAGAGTAATATTACCGTCAGCGAAACAGAACTTACAGAGCGAATTAACAAGCAGGTTGCAGAACAGAATCTGACCTTAGATGAATTTAAGTCGCTGCTGAAGGCTTACGGCACCAGCTTCAGCGATTACCAGCGGAACATACTCAAAAGACTTATGTTTGAAAAACTGGTGGAGGCGGAATTTGCACAAAAGCTGGCCAAGCCCACGGACGAGCAGGCCAGAGCATATTATGACGAAAATATTCAACAGTTCGGCGAACCGGAAAAGATTCACGCAAAACACATACTTATAAAGCCTGAAGATTCCAATGACCCGAATCAGGCCAAAGCACAAGCTAAGGCAAAAGCGCAGAAACTTCTGCAGCAGATAAAGGCCGGTGCAAGTTTTGAAGAGCTGGCAAAACAGTATTCTGCCTGTCCTTCAGGAAAGGACGGAGGCGATCTGGGCGTGCAGCCCAAGGGCACTTTTGTACCGGAATTTGAAAAGGCGGCGTATGCACTCAAACCGGAACAGATAAGCGACATCATCCAGACAAGTTTCGGTTATCATATTATTAAACTTATTGAACATACTGATGCCAACACCGCCAGTTTCGACCAGGCAAAGGAACAAATCCTGCAGCTTCTTACCGACAAGCAGAAAGAACAGATTGTTATGGATTATATTCAGAAGATTAAGGCAGATTCTGCAATAAAATATGCCAACGAAGCAGACAAGCTTGAGCTCGGCCTTAGCGGCACAAAATCAGGCCCGATGCGCAGACAAACTGAGAAGGTTCAACCTTCAGATGAAAATAAGCCGGCTCCGAAAAGTTCAGATGTAAACAATCCCAAAAAGGATTAATTAAAGATTTTAAACCACCCCGCACCTTCTTTTATTCTTAATTGAATGTTGGGAAGGTGCGGGGTTTATGCGCATCTCGAATTGGCCACTAAAGCACAAAGGTTTTTATTTATATCATTTTTCTTAGTGTCTTTGAGTCTTCGTGGCTACATTTTTTCATTGTTTCCCGCCCAATTTAAGGCTATAATTCTCCCGATTTCTTTGATGTGGTGCAATGGCGCAGAATTCCAAAATAGAATGGACAGAATCGACATGGAATCCTTGTACCGGCTGCTCAAAAATTAGTAGCGGGTGCAGGAACTGCTATGCAGAACGTATGGCAATACGATTGCAGGCCGCAGGCAGTCCGAATTACATAAATGGCTTCAGGCTTACAACACACGAACATACCCTTGAACTTCCATTGCGTTGGAGACTTCCCCGAACAATATTTGTGAACTCTATGAGTGATCTTTTTCATAAAGATGTATCTCTTGAGTTCATTATCAAAGTTTTTGATGTAATGCATCAGGCCTCTCACCATCGTTTTCAAGTCCTCACCAAGCGTTCATCTCGACTCGCACAGATTAGTTCCAATTTATGCTGGTTGGACAATGTCTGGATGGGCGTTACGGTGGAAAATGCTGATTATATAGATAGAATTGAAGACCTTAGACAGACGAGCGCTGCAGTAAAATTTATTTCCTTCGAGCCATTATTAGGACCAATTCCTGACGTTGACTTATCTGGAATTGACTGGGTTATTGTTGGAGGCGAATCTGGCCCCGGCGCTAGACCAATCAGGCCGGAATGGGTAAGAGGCATCCGGGATAAATGTCTTGCTGAAAATATCCCCTTCTTCTTTAAACAATGGGGCGGCGTAAATAAAAAACTCGCTGGACGAACTCTTCAAGGCCGAACTTGGTCCCAAATGCCGGAAAGTATTAAATGTGGGGAATTAGTAGTATATGAGTGAGCTTAAATCTCCGGTTGATGACGGCCTATATATTCCTATCGTAGGTGAATGGTCAAGAGATAAACATTATTTTCTAAGCAGATATATAGATGCATTCACAACTTCTATGAAGAATAAAAAATGGTCAGGTCTTCACTACATAGACATATTTGCTGGCGCCGGAATTGAAAAGCTGAAAGATTCAGGGGAACTGGATTGGGGTTCACCGATGATAGCGGCTCAATCTCATTTCCCTTTTACAAGACTGCATTTATGCGAACGAGTCTCTAAAAAATATAATGCCCTCAAAAAAAGAATTAGTAACGTAAAGCCCGAATCCCAAATACTTCATGGTGATGCCAACGAAAAAATTTACGATATTGTAAAAGAGATTCCCGATGGTTCGTTATCGTTGGCCTTCTTAGACCCGTATGGATTACATTTGGAATTTGATACCCTTAGGATTCTTTCAGACAAAAGAGCGGATTTGATTATATTTTTTCCAGATCATCTTGACGCGTTAAGAAATTGGGAACATCATTATTTGGATAACCCGGATTCTAATTTAGACCGGTGCTTGGGAAAAGGTGCTAATTGGCGTTCTTTCTTGATGAAAGCTGCCCCACAAAATCGAGTAGAAGTTTTAAGGCAGTTATATGAAAAACAGCTTAGAGAAATTTTGGGCTATAGCTTTTTCGAGTATGAACGCATAAAAATGAAAGGGCATTTTCTGTATCGTTTAATTTTTTGCTCTCGTCATGAAATTGCAGCTAAATTGTGGCGGGGTATTTCAGGTATAAAACCTGACGGCCAGAGAAATTTTAACTGGTAAATTCACCCATTTCAAAATTTGTTTGAAGAAACAGCAATTCAGCGGATGACTTCCTCGATATTCTATTTTCTGCCCTTGCCGTTCTTTCCCCTGCCCGCAGCGGAATATTCGTGGCGTATGGTTTTTAATTTTTCAGTTTTGGTTTTGAGTTTTTAGCTTTAACTTTTAAGCTTCCTGCTCCGCTCCTTGTATTTATTCAAATCTTCCGCTAAGAGGATACTTTTAAGAGGCTCATATTTCCAGCACGGGAAATTCAGCGGCGCATATTCCTCTTCGCCCTCCTGCAAAACAAATTTATCGTGTGCTAATGCCGCTAAAATTCTGTTAAATGGCGTATCAGGACAGCGAAAGATTAATTTATGTCCTTCTTTAGTTATAAACTGTGTCCTGACATAAAATTGTTTTTTATCCTTGTATGTTGAAACGCTTATCAAACCCGTTTTATTTTTCATTATCCGATTGAGCATATTTTGCCTTGCGTTTACTATCCGCAAATTACATCGGCGATTGTCTAATGGTTCTCTGTTTATATGGTCAACTATTTCGCCTTTGCCGGCACGCATTATATATCTTGAAAGACTAATAGACTTATTTGCTTTAGTTTTTAAAACAATATGCGGGCAATTATTGAAAAGGCAAAAACCTTTTATAAAAGTATATTTCCGGCGCGGCAGTATATCCGGGTCTTTGAAAAGCCTGCGGTAAATAAAATCGTCAATCATTATTATCTGGCCGTTGACTTCAACCGTTCGATAGTCGTTTTTTTGTTCCGGCATTTTATTTTTGTTCATTATCAAGATTCCTTTTTGACGGGTTAGCGTAAATTTGAAAAGGGTCTTACACCGTATAGAGGACAGGCCATGCAAGAGCAGTTGATAACCTCATTTTTTTGCCAGCAAACGCATTCCAAACAGAAGGATTGGATTGCTGCGGTTTTGCTGTTATCTTCAACTGCTTTTTTATAGATTTTGCGGTATTTTTTTGGAATTTCCGCTATTCTGCGCGCTATTTTCTGCTTTCTTAATAATTCTGAATCCGGCTTTTCTAAATTTTTAGATTTCATAAATCATTTTCCAATAAAAGGGTTTAATTGTCCTTAATTATGTTTTCTGGCAAATCATTTTTAATCTTTTGTTTTATGAATATCTAATATAATGGTATTGTATTGCAAATTTCTAAAAAGTCAACTATTTTTTGTGAATTTTATATAATATTTTATAAATATCTAACAATTATGATGTTAGGAAAGAGAGAATGGTTCTGCCTTAAGGTGTGGCTAAGTCCACTGACGCCGTATTTTTGAATTATAAGAGGTTTGCAAGGTCGCAGGTGTTTGTATATAATGTCAAATCAAAAGATTGGGAGCTACACCCCCACACCAATGGATATGGCGGGGGTGAAGGCTTATGGGAGTAAAAAAGTGAAAACGGAGTTTTTATCAAAAAGACGGCATTCAAAAGATTTATATTGGTGTGGGGGTAAAGCTATGCGGTTGAAAGGACTTATTTTGTTTGTTATTGTCTTGAATCCGGCTGTTTTTGACTTCGGCGAGCTCAGTCGAGTCGCCGCCGAAGAGACATGGCATCTGGCAGGCGGTCAGGAATGGCAGCAGGTCGGCCAGGAAGGCAATGCTGATTTTATGATGGCTGCGGCAGCGGCAAAACAGCTTGTTTCGACAGGCAGAACCGACAAAGCCAAAAAGGCCTTTGATAAACTAAAGGCCGATTATCCTCAGCTCGCAGGTGATGATTTTGACGCGTTTGTCAAGGCGGAGCTGCTCTTTGGTCAGCGAAAATATGATAAAGCTTCAAGCGCTTATGACAGGTTCATAGAGCAGTTTCCAGAAAGCGCGTTTTATCAGTCGGCACTTGAAAGGCAGTACCAGATAGGGACAGCTTTTCTTACAGGTCAGAAAAGGACGGCCTTGAAAATCTTCAAGCTCAGCGCTTATGAAGAAGGCAGCGAGATAATGAATAAAATTGCCGATAGAGCCGGCGATGCCCCGGTAGCCCAAAATGCGCTGGAAACACTCGCTCAATCCAGGGAAAAAAGAGGCGCATACCATGAGGCCTATCTGGCATGGGCGAATGTTTCCGACAGATGGCCGACCGGACAAATCGGCAAAGATGCCCTGCTGGGGATGGCAAGAAGTCTCGAGCGGGACTACAGGGGACCGAAATTTGACTCAAAGGTTCTCGAAAGTTCAAAAAGCTACTATGCCGAATATCAGAAAAGGCATCCGGATACTGCTGCAGAGATTGAAGTGCCGCAAACGTTAAACCGGATAGACGAAAGACTTGCCGAAAAGGAGCTGGCTGTTGCAGACTATTATGCAAGAACAGGCGGCACTACAGCTGCGAATCTTTATTATCAGAGAATAATCGATGACTGGTCGAACAGCGGTGCGGCAAAATCTGCCGAACAAAAAGTGGCTGCTCTTAAAAAAGAACAGGAAAAAAAAGCTCAACGGAACTTATCGAAAAAGAAAAAGTTAAACTTGAAAGGACTGTTCCTATGAGTCCCGTTAGAAACAAAAATTCCAAAGACGTTCGCTCCTATTTCCCGCAAGTTTCTAACGGGATGAGGATAAATGCAGCAATATTTGCAGCTCTCTCCTTAGGAGGTGTGTTAGCCGGATGCAGCGGCTATACGAGCAAGCCTTTATATTCGCAGGATATAAAAAGTGTTTATGTTGAAATGTTTGACAACGAAACGTTTCGCAGAGACCTTGAGTATGACCTTACCGATGCGATAGCAAAAAGGATAGAAACCGAAACCCCATACAGAATTGTCTCGGATAAAAGCAGGGCCGATACCGTGCTGACGGGAAAAATTACCGCAATAAATGACTCAGTATTGACTATAGAACGCTCAACAGGCCGGCCGCTCGAAGAGCAGGCCGAAATCACTGCTCAGTTCAACTGGAAAAACCTCAGGACCGGCGAATATCTGCTCGAAAACTCAACTGCAACTGCTACCGCAAGCTATTCGGAGTTTCAGCAGCAGAGCTTTGATTACGCCTCAAAGACCGCCGCAAATAAACTTGCTGAAAGAATAGTCGAACAGATGCAGACAAAATGGTGAAAAATAGCCGATGAATCCCGCACCTTCTAAATATTCATCCCGCACCTTTGATAAGGTGCGGGATTCAATGTATAACGTGTATCTTTTGAAGGGTCGAAAGAATAATAGATTGTATATTGGATATACAAACGAGATTGAACAGGCAGAAGGTGCGGGATGAATCAGAGAAGAAGACAAAACATGAAAAAGCAGACAGCTCCGTATGGAAAACAACAGCCCCTGGGGGGCAAGAAGATGCCATTCAGATGGCTTCTGATGGTGCTCGTTTTTCTTAGTCTTATGATGATGTTCCAGATGTATCAGGGGCGGGATGAAATAACCAATGATGAGTTCAACAGGTACATTGCGGAAGGAAAAATTGAAAGTGTTGAAATTGCAGAACGCGAGATAACCGGAAAGTTCAATACGGCAGGAATACAATCACGTCCGCCAAAGGCCCCTAAAACATTTTCTATCGGTTATCATCCGGAAATGCTGCCGGATATAACGGCAAAACTTCAGGCGGCAAATGTCAAATGGGCCGTTGCCAAACCACAGATATTGATGCCGATTCTGAGTTGGATTCTGCCCATTGTGCTGATGATTGCGTTCTTCTATTTTCTATTTGTCAGAAACGTCAGAAACGGCCCGGGCGGTATGCTGATGAACTTTGGAAGAAGCAAACATCGAATGCACGGCAAAGAGCAGATAAAGGTAACCTTCGACGATGTCGCAGGCATCGACGAGGCAAAAGAAGAAGTTGCGGAAATTATTGAATTTTTAAGATATCCTAAAAAATTCCAGAAAATCGGCGGCAGGATACCGCGGGGAATACTGCTGGTTGGTCCGCCGGGCTGCGGGAAAACACTGCTCGCAAAGGCCATCGCAGGTCAGGCAAGTGTGCCGTTCTTCAGCATTTCGGGCAGCGATTTTGTTGAGATGTTTGTCGGCGTCGGTGCTTCGCGTGTGCGTGATTTGTTCAGAACCGCAAAGGAAAATTCGCCCTGCATTATTTTTCTCGATGAAGTCGATGCCATCGGGAAAAAACGAGGGCCCGGCTTTGTAAGCGGCGGACACGACGAAAGGGAACAGACCTTAAATGCAATACTTGTCGAGATGGACGGCTTCGACACTAACGACCAGGTCATCGTAATGGCAGCTACTAACCGCGGAGATATACTCGACAAAGCCCTTACTCGCCCCGGGAGGTTTGACAGACAGGTTTATATTCCTCTGCCGGATGTCAAGGGAAGAACTGAGATACTCAAAATTCATGCACGCAAGGTTAAGATGGGGACGGACGTTGACCTTGAAAGAATAGCAAGAGGAACGCCTATGTACAGCGGTGCCGACCTGGAAGCGATAATTAACGAGGCGGCTATTGCTGCGACAATGAATAACAAGGATTTTGTCGAGATGGAAGACCTCGAAGAGGCCAGAGACAAGGTCCGCTGGGGCAGAAAAAGACGTAGCAGGGCGGTTGACCAGGCAGACAGAAAAATTACGGCGTATCACGAAGCCGGCCATACGCTGGTACAGTCTATGCTCAAGGATGCCGACCCGTTGCACAAAGTCAGCATCATTCCCAGAGGGCCGATGGGCGGGGCAACCTTTTCGCTGCCGGAAAAGGACAGAACCCTGTTTACAAGAAAATACTGCATGGCTCAATTGCAGGTGTGTTTCGGCGGACGCGTAGCTGAAGAGCTTTTCTGCGATGATATATCCAGCGGTGCACAGACCGATATTCAGACTGCGACAGCGCTGGCCAGGGAGATGGTTCAGACCTGGGGAATGAGCCCCGAACTAGGCCCGATTGATTACAGCACGCAGATACAGGATTTTTATTTTGGATTCGGCTCACAGGAACACTCGCAAAAAACATCTGAAATCATCGACACCGAGATTAAAAAACTTATAGACCAGGCTTACAAGGCTGCAAGAGAAATTATAGAAAAAAATCGAGGTAAACTTCAGGCAGTGGCGGAAGCGCTGTTAAAATATGAAACGCTCGATGCTGCTGAGGTAAAAACAATACTCGAAGGCGGCTCCTTGAATAAGCCGACCGTAGGCGATTTGCTCAAGGCAGAGCAGGAAAAGGTGAATCAACAGGCCGCGGGACAGCCGGCTGAAGAAAAAAAGGAGTGATTTTACGGTTTGCAAAGGGGGATAAATGCGCGGAAGGTATTTTTTTATATTAACTATTATTGCAGCGACAGTATTGTTTTTCTCGCTCGCCCAGGCAGCCGAGAAAATCAAGGACGACTTCGTCGAGATAGAAGTCATTTTTCAGCACGAACCGGTTGCGCCGGACTCAAACAGCGCCGTCCGGATAAAATTCAACCTCGAAAAAGACTGGCATTTCTATGCAGATAAAAATACAGCTCCGCAGCAAATGGCGCTGAAAATAATCCCTCAGGGACAGGAGCTTATTTTTTCCAAACCTGTAATGCCCCGAAGCAATTCTTACTTTGACAAGATAACGAACGGTAAACTTGCGGTTTACAGCGGAAACTTCAGCATTTTCATTCCTTTTGTTACAGATGCAAATAGTCGGAGCACCGAAGTCAAAATTTTAATAGACGGCCTTGCCTGCTCCAAGCAGTTGTGCAGAAAGGCATCTTATGAGCTTTCTAAAAGACTTGATATTTCAGCATCAGCCGATATGGCCAATGCAAAATTCTCTGTGCCTGCCGAAAATATTGGAGGGACTGATTTTGAAAATTTGCAGACATCGGCGATTGTTGCTCTGCCTCTTGCGATAGTTGCAGGACTGTTGCTTAACATTATGCCGTGCGTCTGGCCTGTTCTGCCGATTATTGTGATGCGGCTTGTCAGTCAGGCAGAAAAAAGCAGGGCAAAAAACATTACTCTGGGACTATCGTTTGCCGCAGGTATTGTGCTTTTCTTTGCCGCACTTGCTGTAATCAGTATCATCCTCAAACTTGGCTTTGGTATAGTCTTTCAGTGGGGCGACCAGTTCAGAAATTCTGCATTTGTCATTGCGATGGCGCTTTTGATGGTAGTGCTCGCGCTGTATATGTTCGGCTTGTTTACATTCGGTCTGCCCGCCTCGATTACCGGCCAAAGAGGCCAAAGAGCAGGTTTTGCAGGTTCGCTCGGCATGGGATTTCTGGCAGCGGTTCTAAGCACGCCTTGCAGTTTTGCAATACTTGCTTTTGTCCTTGCCTGGGCGCAGACTCAGCCGATACCGCTTGCTACAATTACAATACTGCTCGTCGGCACTGGAATGGCTCTGCCTTATGTAATACTTGTAATAGTTCCCAAACTGCTCGAAAAAATCCCGAAGCCCGGCAGATGGATGGAGCTTTTCAGACATGCTACAGGATTTATCCTGCTTGCAATTGGTGTAAAATTGCTTGAAGCAGTGCAACCGGAGAGAATCATAAATATTCTTTACTATGCGGTTGTGCTTGCAGTCTGTGTATGGATGTGGGGCGTATGGGTCGGATACAGCACACCTGCTGTAAAAAAATGGACAGTAAGAACTATTGCAGTTGCCGTGGCTGTCATATTCGGTTTTGTATTTCTGACTGAGCCGAAAAAAGGACTTATAAACTGGCAGGATTACGATGCGGAAATTATTGCTTCTGCGCAAAAGGCTCAAAGGCCTGTCCTTATAGAATTCACCGCCGACTGGTGCTTTTCCTGCAAGATTCTTGACAAGACAGTTTATTCGAGCGATAAAATCGCTGATTTAATAAAACGAAAAGGCGTTCTCGCGATAAAGGCCGACACAACACAGTTTGATTACCCTGCGGCAGCAGCACTAAAGGAAATTTATAATGAGCCGGCTGTGCCGGTAACGGTTTTACTTTTGCCGGG
>JBGOWI010000038.1:0-23937 GCA_041478555.1 Phycisphaerae bacterium | reverse complement strand
TTGGCCAAAGCCACAGGCGATTTGGTCAGTGATGGCCGTTTTGCCATAATGGAATCCTTTCCATCTATGATTGAACTTATGGTTATTATTATAAGTTATCGTCATTATCTAACCTTTTAGATAAGGCTTTTCTACAAAGCATATTCAATTTTCAATTTTTTAATTTACCCCTCCTTTTGATACCCCCGACTCTACGTTCGTCGATGTTTGCCCCAAAAAGTGCCTATTTTTAGGGGGTTTGCAAGATTTTAAATAGAGTCTGGTTCTATCCCCTAAACCCTAACCCCTATACCCTCTTCACTGATTTTGCATTTTACAATTTCGCCCTTAACCAATGGCCTGTCGCTGGCGACAGAAATCTCGTAGTATCGCTCGCATCGGCCCCGTCCTGAGCTTGCCTGCACTGAGCTTTGTCGAAGTGTCGAAGGGCCTGATTTTTTAACTTCATCTTCTATAAGGACTTCTGCAATTTCGCCTATAAACTGTTTCCTAAATTTGTCGGCTAATTGTTTTTCAAGTTCGCGCAGAGTCAGTATTCTTTTAGTTATAACTTTTTTATCTATATGGTCTTGCAGTTTAGCCGCGGCCGTGCCGCTTCTTTTGCTGAACGGGAAGATATGTATTTTTGAAAAGCCCGCAAGTTTGGCTACTGCAAGGCTTTGTGCAAAATCCTGCACCGTCTCGCCCGGAAAACCGACGATAATATCTGTGGTAATCGCAGGCCTGTCAAGTTGTAAGTTTATGTTTTCTATAGCTTTAAGAAAATCTTTGATTGTGTATTGTCTGTTCATTTTTTTAAGGATTGCTTCTGACCCCGATTGCAGCGATAAGTGCAAATGCGGCATAATGTTAGGAAAACTTTTCATTACATCAAGGAGCCTTTCTGTAACATCGGCAGGCTCAAGTGAGCTTAATCTAATTCTTTTAAGTTCCGGCACTTGTGCCACTTTTTCCAGCAGGATTGCAAGGTTGTTATTTTCGCCGTTTGGCCAATTTTTTCGTCTTACGCTCTCCTGGCCATAAGCTCCAAGAAAAATCCCTGTCAGGACAATCTCCTTATGGCCTGATTTTACAAGACCTTGCGCTTCGTCTATAACTTTATCCATTGGCTTGAAGGTTATATCCGGTCTGGTTTTTGGAATTATGCAGTATGAGCAGTATCCATCGCAGCCGTCCTGAATTTTCAGGAACGCACGGGTCTTCCCATAGAATTTTTCTATCGTGCCGGTATTTGTTAAGCCACTGTTTTTAAAGGAGTTGCAATCCACACCGCAGGCAGCCAATTCCTGTTTTAAAAGCTTAAACAGCCCCTGAATATCAGCGGCGAAAAGCAGTTTCTCATCAAGATTTTCAAGTTCAGCAGGGGCAGAACTTACAAGGCAGCCTGAAACGAATATTAGCGCTTTTGGATTTTGTTTTTGTGCTTTTCGAACGAGTTGTCTGCTTTTTGCCGATGCTATATGTGTAACGCAGCAGGTATGAATAATGATAACTTCAGCCTGGCTGAAGTTTTGAACGTATAATAAGTTGCAATTAGTCAAAAACTGTATTATCTGCTGAGCTTCGTATTGATTTACCTTACAGCCAAGAGTATCTATGGCAAATGTTTTCATAATATGTTATAATTAAAAACCCTTATTTTTTGATTAAATTTGAAGTTTAAGCGATTTTCGGCAATTTTGCAAAGACGGAGTAGCTGAAAAATGCCGGCAGCAAAATCGGTATGGGCTATCGATATTGGAAATAACTCGTTAAAAGCCCTGCGCCTTCAGCAAACAGGAGAAAATATCGAGGTAATCGGGCTCGATTACATCGAACATCCAAAAATTCTGTCGGGTGAAAATATCACAGAAGATGAAAAAAACCAGATTATGCGCACCACACTCAGCACCTTCGCCGGCAGAAACGACCTGTCAAAAGACCCAATCGCTATTTCCGTTCCGGGACAGACAAGCTTCGCAAGATTCATCAAACTCCCTCCCGTTGACCCGAAACGCGTGCCGGAAATCGTAAAATTCGAGGCTGTTCAGCAGATACCCTTTGACATCAACGAAGTCGAATGGGACTGGCAGCTTATGCCAAAAACAGACAGCCCCGATACCGAGGTCGGAATCTTTGCCATAAAAAACGAACTTGTCAGCAAATACCTCGAAAACTTTTCCGCTGAAAACATCAGAATCTCCGTCGTCCAAATGGCCCCCATCGCTCTGTACAACTACGCATGGTTCGACAGAAAAGACCTCGACGACGCTGATAAAAACGCCATCGTACTGCTCGATATGGGAGCAGACAACACAAACCTTGTCATCTGCACAAAAACATCCGTCTGGCAAAGATGTATCCCCTTAGGGGGAAACAACTTCACAAAAACCATTGCAGACGCCTTTAAACTAAACTTAGGAAAGGCTGAAAAACTAAAACGAGGCGCTCCTGTGAGCAAATACGCCAGACAAATCTTCCACGCTATGAAGCCGATCCTGACGGATTTCGGAACCGAAATACAACGCTCTCTGGGATACTACAGCAGCAGCCATAAAAACACAGCCTTTGCAAAAATCATCCTGTTCGGCGGTGGATTGAGACTGCAAGGCCTGAATAAATACCTCCAGCAGACTACACAAATCCCGGCCATAAGACCCGATGCTTTCGAGAAACTTGTGCCGGCCCAAAACGTCTCCAGTGCCAAACTGCACGAAAATATCTGCGATTTTGCTATCACATACGGCCTCGGCCTGCAGGCATTAAACATTGCAAAAATACAAAGCAACCTCCTGCCGGCAAAAATCGCAAGAAGCATGATGTGGGCCCAAAAAAGCAAATACTTCGTCACCGCCGCAGCTATACTGCTGGCCGTTTCGATACTGGCACTACTCAGAACAAACATCGACCTGAAGACATGCTCCGGCAGAGAAGCTCAGAACAAAAGAAATGAAACAGAAAACATTCTCCGATCGGCAAAAAAAACCGTAAACGACCTCAATAATGAACAGGCAAGAAATGCTGAATACCAAAAAATCATAGAAAAATACATCGATACCTTCAAGTATCGAGATGTCATACCATTGCTTCATGAAATGATTTTTAAGACACTGCCAAACCAGGAAAATAACCCGACCCAGGCAGAACTCTACGAAGCTTACGCCAAAGGAGATATCGAAAAAATCAAGCAAATACCAAGAAACCAGAGAAAACAGGTTTTTGTCACAAGTATCGGTATTAATTACGCAGACAGCCTTGCTGCTACATCGCTTGAAGTTGCAAAATCTCAACGTTCCTCCCCCGGCGGTGGATTCAGCTATGCGCCACCCACCCCAACCGCAAGAACTCCCTCACCAGAAGCTCTCCATGACCAAAATGACACAAAAGGGTTTGTCGTCGTCATTGAAGGATTCACTCCTTACGAAAAAATCGATGAACTTATGGACCCGGCAGGCGTCGGAAATGACCCAAATAAAGTCGGAAATGACCCAAATAAATGGGGTGTCATTACACGTATGCTTAACCTGAATCGGTTTTTTGACGGAAACTGCCCATTCGAACTATTCCAGAAGGACAAAATCGAACACTTCAGACTCGAAACAGGGGTCGTCCGTGTGCAGGACCAGCAAATACCGCAGGGTATCGGTATTCAACAAATAGTAACAAGAGTTACCGCAGACGAATCTGCCGCCTCCGACAGCAGAAAAACCACAAGAACACGTTCAACAATGGGTCCGGAAGCCGACCTCGTTGCAAACGAAACAGTACTCGTGGACCCGCTGACAAAAGAAGAAATAAGCAAAACCTTCAATCTCGACGATAAGGGAAGAAAAAAATACGATGCTTTCGGACAACCCATCTACATCGAAAGAGACAGATGGTTCAGAATTAAAGCCAAATTCATCTGGAAAGATGCACCACAGGAACAGACAGGTACGGAAAAACAGACAGGTACGGAAAAGTAGAATGGATATTGTAAAAATACTAAAAAAGAACATTTCAATAATTACACCGGCAGCGATAACTATATTGGCCGTACTGCTGTTTATACCAACCGTTATAATACAAGGTAAAATCGGCAAAAGACTCGAACAGAGCCAAAGACTCGGGAAAGAAGTTAAATCCGCAATTCGTTCCGCCGTTTCAGTTGCAGAAATCAACAACATAAAAACCCACGAGGACTTGCACCAGCAAGATGCGTGTGACATACAGAAACTGGCCATAGAAACCACACAACGACCGCTTCTGGGCTACAGAATCTTCCCCGAACCAAGTGAAACCTCCATACAAATCTTCAATGAGTTCAAAAGGACGTACAACTCTGCCTTCGAGCGGCTGATAAAAGATATGAACGCCCTCGACGCACCTACAGATATCGAAATCAGAAAGGAAACCGGCTCCATACAAAGCGAAATATCAACCGGCATATCCGACAGGCAGGCCGCAGACAAAAGCAGTGAAAAAATCATTGAACTTATCTGCAAAAAAAGATGCGAACAAATACCGTGCTACGCAAAACCACAGGTTTTCAGCGGCTACGCCTTCTGGAATAACTGGGAATATCGCGGTACCGAACCGGCCGTAAGGGACTGCTGGTACTGCCAGCTCGCTTACTGGATACACGAGGATATCGTCGATACCATAAATAAAATCAATGCCGGCTCAAACACCGTCGCAAATTCCTCCGTAAAAAGACTGCTCGGTATACGTTTTGCAAGCCCAGACGCTGCAAATATCGAAGGTAACGGCACTGAACTGCCGGTTTATGTGACAAATACAAGCGGAGGACTCTGCCAGCCGTGGACCGGCAGAAGGTCAAACGACCAAATCGACGTCGTACACTTCAGCGTTGCTGTTATCATCAGAGCAAACGATATTATGAAGTTCATGGATGAACTCTGCAGCGAAAAAACGCATTACTTTTCGGGATACAAGAATGACCAGCCGATGCAACAATTCAAACACAACCAGATTACAATCCTGCAGAGCAGTATCGAGTCGGTCGACAGAGAGGAGCAAAACCACAAAAGATACCGTTACGGACAGGAGGCTATCGTACACCTTAACCTTATTTGCGAATATCTTTTCAATAAAGAAGGATACGATATAATAAAACCAAATTCAGTAAAACAGAGAGTCGTCAGCCCTGAAACCGGTACCATACAACAACAGAGAGTACCCACAGGGAGAAGCGAAAGAGAAGAATGAAGATTGAAAATTGTAAATATCGCGGACAGTTACCAACAAATAAACGAACTACAAAATACAAAATATCCAAGTTCTGAATTACGAATTAAAATATGGGAAGAATAAAAAGCAATTTAATTGAACTTTTCATCGACAAGGCTGTACTGGCAGCTGCCGTCATAGCTGCCCTGGCAATCCTGTTCATTTTTGTTATCGGCAGCCCCAATGCCATCGAGTATGCCGGCAAAAAAGTTACTCCGGGAAAAATTGACGCGTCCATCTACAATGAGGCTTTGAAACTTCAGGAAAAACTGAAAGAAGGGCCGCAGGATAACAACTCCTACGAACCCAAAGCGCCTTTATATCTGGGCCTGATAAAAAACAGCATCAAAGACGTAAATACAAACATTAACTTCCCGCTGCCAGGCTACCCAACAGGCACGGTCATTGCTGCAAACCGAATATACCGACTGCCAACCATCGAACAGATTGAAAACCCATCCACTGCCATCGTTACAATGGCGGCTTTTGTTCCCACCGAAGAGCTTTCCGAAACCGTTACCTACGACAAGGCTGAAACAAAACTTGCCGACATCGACCTTGTTACCGTCGAGTCCAGTATCAACGCAAAACAGCTTTACGAAAGTTTTAGGACTGCCTTGGCAGGGAAAAAGATACCGGACGAATGGAAAATTGAAGAACAGTACGCAAGACCGGTCTTCGCAAAAGTGGAACTACAACGAAGAACTCTGCTGGAAGACGGCTCATGGAGCCAGTGGGTAGAAGTGCCAAGAACAAAAATATGCCTTTTTAAAAAAGTCCTCCAGATACCGGCACAGACCAACGAATACGAAATCCAGATAGCTATGGTACAATTCGCTAAAACGGAAATCAGGAACGAAGTCCTGCAACCGCCGGTCTACGACAACGCTATCCCCGCTGAAAAATGGCTTTGCCCATTATTATATAACGAAAGGCAAAAAAAACTTGACAAAGAAAAAGAGGAGCTCAAAAAGCAGCAGTTCGAAGCGGAAAAAGCAAAAAAACTACTGGAAAAAACCCCTCGAACACGTCAGCCGGCCGCACGACAGACCCCGACACAGCCTCCTCTCGGCGGTGGAGGTATAGAAGGCGGGGAAGGGAGAGGAACACCGGCAACCGGTGGTACAGTGCAACCGCAAACTCAGCCAAGACAACTGACACCGTCACCCGTACCACCACGGCAGCCGCCGCCACCAAGAACCAAACAGACTGTACCTGCTACCGCCGAAAAGCGGCAGACTCTGACAGAAGAACAACAATTCAACGAATTACTTCTTGCTGAAAAGACAAATCCCGCTGACCTTGAAAAACTCGTCTTCTGGGCTCATGATGACACCACAAAACCGGGAGAAAAATATCAGTATCGCATCAGAATAGGGGTCTTCAACCCCATCGCAGGAAAACCCTGGTTCAGCCAGGAACAAAAAGACCTCCAGGACCAAATGGTACTGTTCAGCAGCTTCAGCGAGTCTACAGAGACCATTGAAATACCAAATAAACTTCATTTTTTTGCAACTGATATCAGAGAGGTCGAAAAAGGTTACACCGTCGATAAGACCGTCGAGGTAAAAGTCGCCAGATACACTCTCGGAAACTGGGTAACAAAAACATTCAGTGTAAAAAACGGCGAACAAATCGGCACGGTTATTAACGCTGCAGGGACCAGACTCGAAAAAGCCGGCATTCAGACAGAATCAATAGACCTTGCAACAGGTAATGTAATGGTCGACGCCAGACGGGTTACAGAATGGGTAGGCGCAGGTTTTTTGAGAGCAAGAGAATTTTATGAACTCCTCTACTGCAAAACAGGTCAAGCTATTGCGACCGTGCCTATCAAGGAAAGATACTGGCCTGAAGAAATCGCAAAAGTCTACAAGGAAATCGAGCAGGCTGAAGCCGCAGAGCCGATTACTCTTCTGACAAGAGCTGAAGCCGCAAGCGGCATACGACGCACCACCGAAACAAGGTCTATGCCTCCCGAGTTTGGTCCGTCAAGTGAATTCGAAGGTCGGCCTGGAACTTACCCCGGCGGTATGCCCCCCGGAAGAATGCCGCCGACATCAGAACGCGATAAGTAAAATCAACGCAGTTCAACTTATCAGACTCTGAATCCTCTGAATCATACTGGTATTTACTTAAATTGGCGTGGTGTTATCTGTCCACCCGTGCAGTGCCGCCGGCCATTACCTTTTCCACATCAGATAGAGACATTGTTGTTGTATCGCCGGGCGTTGTCATCGCAAGTGCCCCATGAGCTGCGCCATACTCAACCGCCTGCTGAGGTAATTTGCCCTCCATCAGGCCGTAAATCAGGCCCGAAGCAAAACTGTCGCCGCCGCCTACGCGGTCGTAAATCTCAAGATTTTCACGTAATGTTGCCTCGTAAAAACGGCCATCCATATAAAGTATCGCCCCCCAGTCATTTATGCTCGCTGTCTTTGCGTTCCGCAAAGTCGCAGCAACAGCCTTAAAATTCGGAAACTGCTTTACTGCTTCAAGAATCATCTTCTTAAAATTAGAAGGGTCAAGATTTGAAAGATGCTCATCAAGGCCGGGCACTTCTAAACCCAGACAGGCAGTAAAATCCTCTTCATTACCCATCATCACATCTATATATGGAGCTATTCTGCGATTAACTTCCTGAGCCTTTTTCCGGCCGCCGATGGATTTCCAAAGGCTTGCACGATAATTAAGGTCATAGGAAACAATTGTGCCGTATTTTTTCGCTGTCTCAACAGCTTCGATAATCACATCCGCAGTTGTCTCGGACAGTGCTGCAAATATTCCGCCGGTATGAAACCACCTTATGCCATCTTTGCCGAAAATCTTTTCCCAGTCCATATCGCCCTTCTTCAACTGAGACGCCGCTGAATGACCTCTGTCGCTGCAGCCTTTTGCTGCCCTTATGCCAAAGCCTCTTTCCGTAAAATTCAGACCTACGCGAACCTGTCTGCCTACACCATCAAACGGCACCCATTTGACATATTCGAGATTCACTCCGCCGCCAAGCATCAAATCCTCAAGCAGTCTGCCGACAGGATTATCGGGTATCGCAGTTACAACCGCTGCTCGTTTGTTGAAACATCGGCGCAAACCCCTTGCGACGTTATATTCGCCGCCGCCTTCCCAGACTCGAAAAGTTCGTGCTGTATGGATTCTGTCATTACCCGGGTCGAGACGAATCATTATCTCGCCAAGAGAAAGAATATCATATCTGCAATTCGATGCGGATTTGAACTTAAGCGTTGACATTTTACTTGCCTTCTCTAATTTGTTTTATCAATTCGATTGTATCTCTTACCTTTTTCGTTATTCCTGTCCAGTCTTTGGCAGCGACAAATTCTTTGGTTATTAATTTTGAACCCATACCAGCACAGGCTATGCCTGCATCAAACCACTCTTTAAGGCTTTCTTTCGTCGGCGAAACACCGCCTGTCGGCATAATTTCAGTCCACGGACAAGGACCTCTGACCGCCTTGACAAAATTGGCACCGCCGATGCTGTCACCGGGGAAAATCTTTACAATCTCAACACCGAGGATATGAGCCTTCTGAATTTCGGTAACACTGCCGCAGCCGGGACTGTATGGAATCTTTCTGGCGTTGCATACCTTCGCTGTCTCTTCATCCAGCACCGGACCGACAACAAAATCCGCGCCTGCAGAAATGTATATCGCTGCAGTCGGTGCATCACAAATTGAGCCAACACCTAAAATAATATCGGGTCTTTGAGCATCCCTGTATTCTGCAAGTTTAGTAAATACACTAATCGCTCTGTCACCGCGATTTGTAAATTCGACACATTCAGCACCGCCATCGCCGCAAGCCGCCACTATATTTTTGGCTGTTTCAAAATCAGAGTTGTAAAAAACCGGAACAAGACCTGTCCGCTTCATCGCGGTTAAAACTTCAAGCCTCGAATGTTTGGCCATAGCAAAGCCCTTTCAATTATAAATTTTGCCTTGTCTGTAATCGGTCCAAGCCGGCTCAAAAGCCTTTCTGTCTTTCGGTATAGACCTGACAGGAACACTCTTACAATCAAACAACTGGTCGGCCTTTTCATTAAATTGTATTCTTAGTATTGTATTTCTCAAGTCCTTATTTTCCGGCTTGAATTTCAATGGTTTGGCGGCATCGGGGTCTTTGATGTCAGGATGAATCTCGTTGCCGTCAGCGACCAAAACAAGATGCGAGCCACGCGAGCCGCTGCCGGCGTTTAAAAGCTCAATAATCGCTTTCAAGTAAGCGATGCTCGAAAGTGACAGATGCTCTGCCTGTATCGCAGCTATCAGTTCTTTCGGCTCTTTTACCTTCAGGCCGCTTTTTTGTATTTGCTTATAAAGTGCAATCGCATCGGCAAGAGCCTTTTCGGCGTTCTCCTTCTTCCTTATATGGCTGCCGTAAGTTGTCATACGGTGCTGTATCTGAGAAATCACTTCCTGCGGAGCTAACACTCTCGAACTGCTCAACTTTTCAATCCTCGCAATAAACTGCTTAATCTGTGCTTCATCCACGGCGGCATTTGAAATTTCACTGCCGTAAACATTGGCGATATATTCGGCTGCCCTGCCGGCTCCGACCTGACCTGCATTGAGGGCTGAACCGCCGGGGCGTTTGACGCCGTGAGAGCCAGCCATCTCGCCAATAACAAAGGTATGCTTTACGCTCGATTCCCACCAGCGATTTATCGCAAAACCGCCGTTGTTGTGCTGAGCACAAACAGATATCTCCAACGGCTCAGAATACAAATCTATATCATGCTCTTTGTAAATATCTATTGCAGGCCGATTCATATGCTCAAGCCGCTCTATCGGAAGTTTCTGTATTGCACCGGCGGCTTTTAAATAATTCAACGCCTCAGGCTCAAGGTCCTCAATCCGAAATGCAGACATATTCTTGCTACCAATCGGATTGTGCAGGAAGTCCATAAAGACGCGCCTGCCCTTCTGATTCTCATTAAAGACAAGAATGTCTATCAGAGAAGACTGAAGATTCTCAATCCTCTGCGGGTCAAAAGGCCATTGATAACCCTTTAAAAATATATTGGCAGCCATCTTGCTCATCGTCGGGAAAAACGGCGTCAGAAACTCACGCTCACCGCTGCCGTCTGCATCTGTGCTGAAGAGCCTTGGTATAACCTGCATATACGTACCGGAGACATTCCAGCGGAACTTCGTGCTGGCAAGACCAAACTGAGATTCGGTAAGATTCTCGCCGGCCAGTCCTGCCTTGAAAGCCAAACCGTGGATGCCAACCTGACCGCGAGGATATACGCTTGTTTGGTACAATTCGCCCGGGCCGCCGGCCGCCAGAACAAGATTTTCACAATAAAATACGTTAATGCCAAAATCACCTTTGGAAAGAGACTTGCTGTCTATCGTAACAAGACCAACTACACGCTTCGCATCGCCGGTGCCGGCTGTAAGAAATTCTGCAACTTCCTTATTGTCGAAAATCTCAATGCCATATCTGCGAACAATTTTTTCGAGACATTCACTCATAAATTTGCTGGTTTTTGGACCTGCTGAGGTCGCTCTTTCATACGGGTCGTGGTCGGTTTTGTATCCTATATATGTGCCCATTGGGTCGTGCGGAAAAGGAACGCCAGCCTCGACGAGATTATAAAAGCCACGAAGTGAACCAATCGCCTCAGCCAGCGCCAAATCGCCATGACAGCAGCCGGCAGCTGTAAGAGATGCAGCGAAACTTTCTGCACTATCCGCTACATCAGGACTTGTGCCCATTTTATAATACGTCTGCTTGTCGGAGCCGCTCATACGAGATGCTCCCAGCAGCAGGCCGCGAGTAACAACCGCTATCCTGGCCGCTGCATCCTTAATGCCTTTGGCATCAAGAAATTCATATAACTTCTTGGCACAATTCATTCCTGCGGCACCGGCGCCGACTATGACCGTGCCGTATCTGTGTATTCTTATCTTTTGATTTGCAACCTTTATCTGTTCCATTTTTTACCTCTTATAATCTCCTCAAATGAAAGCCGCCGTCCACATTTATTACCTGTCCCGTTGAAAAATCCAGCCTGCCTTCCGCAATAGCGCCGACTACCTTGGCAATATCTTCAGGCCAGCCCCAGCGTTTTATCGGTGTAAGGCCTTCAGCAATCATCTTATCGTATTTTTCCTTAACCACTGCGGTCATATCGGTCATTATTATGCCGGGACGAATCTCAAAAACGCCAATGCCAAACTCGGCCAATCTATCGGCATAAAGCTTTGTCATCATACTGATTCCTGCCTTGCTGAGACAATACTCTCCGCGGGCAGGACTGCTGGTATAGGCTGACATCGAACTTGTATTGACAATCCGAAATGCCCTGTCGGGAAATTTCTTCTTCTGCTCTATCATCCAGTTGGCAACAAGCTGAGTAAGAAAATACGGACCTTTGAGATTAATAGTCATAACTCTGTCATAGCTCTGTTCGGTTGCTTCGAGAATGTCAATTCTCTTTAAGGGAGCGACTCCCGCATTATTGCAGAGCATATCGCATCTACTAAACTTTGCTTTCGCTACATCCACCAGTTTTTTTCTATCCTCGGCATTTGAGACATCGGCACGGAGGACTTCGCATTCAGCTCCCAATGCTTTAATCTCCTTCTGTGTCTTTTGGCCTGTCGCCTCGTCGGGCCTGCCTTGCGCATCAAAGTCAAAATGACTTATCACAAGATTAAACCCGAGTTTTGCCAATTCGAGGGCAATGCCTTTACCTATACCCCGGCTTGCACCGGTAACTATCGCTAAGGGTCTGTCTGTCATCTTTCACCTCTATTCTATTTAAAGTCCAAATTTAACTTTTAAGAAACTGATTTATCTGCTCGGCCGCTCTTGTGCCGTCACCTACGGCTGTTACAACCATCTTTCCGCCATTGATAATATCGCCGCCTGCAAAAACACCCTTTCGACTGGTCGCGAGGCTGTCATCTCTAATCACTATAAGATTATTGGCAGAAACCGCAACACCCGGCAGTAAAGCTTTTAAATTATTCGGAGCTTTCTGGCCCAGAGCCTCAATTATCACATCGACATCAATAGTAAGCTCTGCTTGCGGAATTTCAACCGGCGCACGAAAACCTTTTTCATCAGGCGGGGCGAGATTGACGTGATTGATTTTAACAGCTCGCACCCTGCCGTCGCCGTTCAAGTATTCTTTGGGCATAAACAGGTTCATAAACAATATGTCCTCAGTCAAAGTCTGCTGCCGCTCGGTCTGCCAGGCAGGCATTGTCATAAAAGATTCGAAGCAAATCATATACACACTGGCGGCCCCTGCCTGTTTGGCTGCGACGCAAACATCCATTCCCGTATTGCCGCCGCCGATTACAGCAACTCGTTTGCCTGTAAGGTCAATTTTCTTACCGGCTTTTATATCACCCAGAAATTCCAGAGCGCCCCACAGGCCATCAAGTTTGCCGCCTTTGTGCAGAGTTTTGGATTCCCACAAGCCTATCCCAATAAAGGCAGCATCGAACCCTTCAGCCATTACCTTGTCGAGGTTGTATGCAGCAGTAAGACCTCGGCCTAAACGAAATTCAAGATTTTTTGCGGGGGCTGATTCAAATACCGCTTTAAGCTCATTTTCAAGGCTCATACCCTGTTTTTCGCGGGCAACAACGCCTTTTACCATACCGCCCAGTTCATTTCTGGCCTCAAAGACCGTTACTTTATGGCCTGACTCAACAAGCCTTGCGGCACAGGCAAGACCGGCCGGGCCTGCGCCAATAACCGCAACTTTTTTGCCGGTTGATTTGGCCGGTATCCGCAGCTTCGACCAGCCGTTCCTGTTGGCCTGAACCGCAAGGTACCGCTGAATATCCGATATGGACATCGCCATATCGCCGAGGAAGTTCTGCATACAACTGCCTTCGCAGAGGTCTTCTGTCGGACACAGCCACGCGCAGATTTCCGGCAATATGTTCGCCTCTCTTATAACCTCATAAGCACCTTTGTCGTCGCCATCGAAGAACAACTTGATGAATTTCGGGATATCAATTCCTGCCGGGCAGGCTCTTTTGCAGATGGCATCGCCGCACTCGCGACAGGCATCAGCCAGGCGAACCAGATTGCTGCGGTCGCCCATTCTGCCCTGCTCATATATTGGGCCGTAAACCTTATTGTCGCGAACCACGCAGCCAGCCATTCCGCCGTCACGCATAATCTGCGTGCAGCCGCTGCAGCCGATACAACATTTGTCAGGGTCCATTCGGCCTTTTTTAATTATATCATACGGGAAATCCGGATAGGCAAAACTCATCCTGCCTGCGCCGACGACGGTAACTCTGCCGTTCTTCTTGCTCGCTGCACCGACATAAGGCAGAAGCGACCTTAACCAGCTATAGCCAGTGCCAACTACAACAAGATTTGGTGCGGCCTTTTGAATTTCGGCGGTAATATCGAGAATCCTCACAAGGGCAATCAGCGGATGCTCAGGTGATTCATACGAACCGAGAATCGGCTCATTGAAAGGTCTGCCCATGTGCGGACTGTAATAAGGATTCCCAACCGTTGTGTTGATAAATTTTACGCCTCTGTTCTGCAGGAGCTTGAGCAGTTTTTTAGGCTCGGTAAAATCAGGTTTGGTATAATCGTTTTTGTCGACCGCCCAGCCGTACGGATACGGTATCGCATCGTACATTGGAAAACGCGTGGTAACCAGCTTGTCTTTGCCGAGCTTTGCGCAAATCTTGTCGATTGTCTCGAGCAAAATCCTTGTGCGGTTTTCGAAACTACCGCCGTATTTGCCGGGACGGTTGAAGCTGGCGAATATCTCATTTATCAGATAGCCGTGACAGGCCTTTATATCTACAGCGTCAAAGCCCGCCTCGAACGCCATCTCGGCGGCCTTGACAAAATATTCCTGGAGGTGGTCAAGATATTCATCCGTCACAACCGGCCAATCCGCGGGCAAATTCTTCTCGGCATCCGCATTCGGCGGATACTGCGGCACCATTACGTCCCTGTACGGGTCATGCTGCGGTATTATCGGCTCAGGTACGCCTTGGGGCTTTGAATACCTTCCGCTGTGAGTAAGCTGAGCTACGATAATCGGATTATGGTCTTTGCCGAACCGCTGCCAGGCAGCCTGACGAGCCTGTCTGACCAAATCTGCAAACGTCTCTTTGCTGTTTTCATTGAGCCAGAGTTGTCTGGGGTTAGCCCTTCCTTCTGAAACAACCGCTATCGCTTCGGTCCAGACGATACCCGCACCGCCGGCTGCAAAACGCTTATAGCGGCGGAAAGTTAATGGCCCGGGTCTGCCCTGCGAATCGCCGTCGCAGCCTTCCATCGCCTGCGTCGCCAGTGAATTCGGCGCCGTAAGTTTGCCGATATTGACAGGTTGAGCTAATACCGAGATATCATCGCTTGTTTCGATTTTAACCGAAAGCGAACTGGCAAGCTTGTGCAGCTGCTCAACACTGTTTAAGTCAAAATCCCATATATTCTGCTTTTTCGGTCTGATTCTTAACAATGTTTCCATATCTCGGTCTTTTAATAAAAAGGGCTAAAAAGAGTTTTTAACAAAAGAAGTCTAAAGAAAATCCTGTATTTTGTCTTCGTAAAAACGGAAAATATTCATTTGCATTTTCGGCAATTTTTCTTGAAATTGCTGAAAATGCTGCTATAATAATTACTTATGGAAGGTGAAAATACTCAAAAATGGCATGTTTTCAATCCAAACATAAAATTGCCGGATTACGGCGTATTAGTCGACAGCCGGATAGGAAAAACAGGCTCTGCAAATACTGCGCATAAACATAATCATCTGAGCATCCTCTATGTAGTCTCAGGACAGGGACTTTTCGAGTTTGACAACAAAAAATTCCAAGTCGACGCAAATTCGGTCATCACTCTGGAAAAAGAAAAAATTCATAAACTATCAGACAAACCGAGGAAAGCGATGACGGTTTTTTCAGTTTATTTTGATATAGCAACCTCGGAACTGAATAAAGATATAGTCGAGCATCTCTTTGCTTCAACGGAACCATTTGAGCTGCCTCTGTATTACTCCGAAAACATCAAAAGATATTTAAGACAGATGCTCTATGAGCAGAACACAAAACCGCCGGGATACAAACTGTTTATAAAACAGAATTTGAGCCTGACTATATTACAAATCTACAGGGCCAGATTAGAGCAGGTTAAACAGAAAACTTTCGAAAATCCACCCTCCGGCAGCGAAAGAGTAAAAGCTGTAATCGATTTTATCTCTCAAAATTGCCACGAACAATACAGCCTTGCAGATGCGGCAAGATTGGCAAAAGTATCGCAGAGACAATTTACAAACCTGTGCAGGAACCTGATGGGAAAAAGCTTTGTAAAATTTCTGAACTCAATACGATGCAAAAAGGCCGCCGAACTGCTCAAACAAACAAATATGCCCGTGGCAGCCATCGCCTTCGAGGTCGGATACGAAGAATTATCAACCTTTTATCGGGCATTCAAGAAAATCTATAAATCCTCACCAATACAATTTAAAACAGGTTTTGAAAAATAAGTCAAACTACTCAAAACGAGCAGTGCTCGGAAATTTTTTATAACCTTTTAAATTAAATTTCTTCGACTTCTTCGCCCATTCCGCGCCCGCTTCGGAAAACAGTTTGCCTTGTTCTTGAGCATCTTTCAAAATACGGTCGATATCCTTGATTACCGTCTTAATCGTATCACCACCCGGTTCGCTCTGTTTGGAATAGGTCAGGTATTTCTTGTCAATCGAATGAGGATATCCGCCGCAGGATTCAAATGCTCCATTTACAGCCAACATAAACGGCCTGCAGGTCTCAAGAGTTACAAGATAGGGCTTTCCGTTTTCATAGCAATCGGCCAGTATTTTAAGCATATTAACCCGTTTTTCAACCGGGTCGTCTATTTTGTCAACTTCTCCATTTGCCAATGTTATTGTCGCTTTGCAGAATGCATTGTACTCAATTTTTGCTTTCTCGCACTCGACGATAACTGATGTATCAATTTTCGTATCAGAACAAAGCGTTGTATTAAACAGCACTTCGATACCTTTATCTGTTATAATTCTCAGACTGCTGGTATCCTCGCTTTCTATATTATGACCATGATACAATTCAGCTTCAATACTTGCAGGCACTGCCATCTCGCCAGGCTTGGTGGAAGCAAGATACAGCTCGTCAGCCAGCATATGAGCAAGAGGATTATTTATCGTCCCATCAAGAATCCAATCGCCATCTAAACGAAGCTTGCCTGCCCAGTTACTGCGGCTATAATATGTATCAAATCTCGGCCAGCCGGCCATACCTTTTACTCGCTTGACCTGGCCATAACGACCTTCCACAATCCGCTTTTTTAATTCCTGTATAATCGTCGAATGAAGATACTGAAATGCAACAGGAACTTTTTTGCCGCGCTGTGATACATATTTAATCAACTCGTCAAGCTCCTGTATAATGGCTACAGGGGGTTTCTCAAGAAAAACGTCAAAGCCGGCATCTATACATTTTTTGGTCAGGTTAAAATGTGTGTTAATCGGCGTCGGAATATATATTACTTCCGCTGCCCCTTTGACTTTTTCAATCAATTGGTCGGCATCATCATAAACCGGAATGCCTTTCTCCTGACAGGCAGTCCTTCCGGGAGACTTCCGTGCCGGATTACTCGCAACCGCTACTATCTTTATCTTATCCGGTATTTCCCATATCCACTTGATTAAATTAAATGCGTACCCGCCTGCCCCTACCATCGCCAATTTAATCATAATCTGCTCCGTTAACTAAACTTTAATTCTATAATCTCCGCCCTTATGCGCAAGGCCAAGAGCGCTCAATTCAGCCTCTTCTACCCCAAACATACCGCTAAATGACAAAGCCGAATGGCCGAATCCGCCAATACTGACAACTCCCAATGCCAATATCAGAAAAATCCTATATTTAATACTTTTGTTTAGCCGTATCGTCAATCAAAATCCCTGCTTTTCCACTATGCTCTCCTCTGAATTGCTATAAATCAAATCGCATCTAACTACCCTCAAAATAACATCTTAAAAAATTAAAAATTCCTACCGAAAAATAACAAAAATTCCCTTGACTTTTGATGAACTATTATTCATAATATGAATATATATTATTACATACGAGTTATAACTCAAAGTAGAAAATCAGGGGCTATAACGGTGAATATAGTTTCTATACATAAAATCAGATAGCAGACTTAGAACTTATGTTCAGGCCTGCGGCAAATTAGCCGAAAACAATACCAATCCACAGAGAACTGTTCCAAAAAATAGTGAATCTGGAGACTTAATATGGTTAATGTGGCACCAACAAGAAAAGAAAGAGAAAAGCTTGTACATAGAACGGAAATCTTACAGGCCGCACTGAATCTTTTCTCCAGCAAAGGTTTTCATAATGTTTCCATGCAGGATATCGCGATGGAATCAGAGTTTGCTGTCGGCACTCTCTACAACTTTTTCCAGAGTAAAGAGCAGCTTTTTACTGAATTATTAAATGACTGCGCAGAAAAAATCTATCAGACTCTTTTCCCTATTCTTCAAAGCAACCTGCCGGAGAACGAAAAAATCAGAACTTACATAAGAGTTCACGGCAAACTGGCGGAGGATAATATCGAATTTATTAAACTCTATGTCTCGGAGTACAGCACCTTAACAACTGTTCCAAGAACTGCTACGGAAAAAGCAGAGAAAATCAAGGCTGAATTACTTATAGAACTTGAAAACACAATAAAAGCCGGAATAAGAAAAAATATCCTGCGCTGCGTAGATGCAAGGATTACCACACAATCGCTATCAGCAACTCTTCAGTCTTTTATTCTCGAATCCTCAAAGGACTTCGAAAAAGCCAAGGTGGAAAAAGAACTGGCGGAAATAGAAAAACTATTTCTTGATGTTTTATTGATGCCGGAAAAACACACTAATGTTTAAAGCAATAAGAAAAACATTGTTAATTGTTGTTTCGTCTATGATTTTTCTGACCGGCTGCAGCAGCTTTGACGGCAGAACAGTCAGGGAAAAACACGCCAAAGACTATCAGCGCGACCTGGCTGCAGAAACAAACGATGTATTATCAAAGAAAGCGGTTTTTGACCTCAACGACTGCATTCAAATCGCATTGGAAAACAACCTGCAGATAAGAGTCTCAAAAATTCAACGGCAGCTCGCAAAACTTGAAAGAAAAATCGCCTTCTCAAGTTTTCTGCCTACGGTAAACCTTGATTATGAGTACACAAAATGGAACAAACAACCGAAAATCAAAACGGCCACATCCACAATGGCTATGCACGACCAAGCCATAAAGGAAATTACATGGCAAATCCAGCTGTCTGTATTTGACCCGTCCACGTGGTTCCTGTATGCGATGCATAAAAGAGGCGAGGAGGTTGCAGAACTGGTCACCAAATACACTGCACAGATGACTATCCTCGAAGTTACTGTCAATTATTATCACTGCCTATCGCTGCAACAGGCGATACCGGCTCTGCAGAGCCAGCTCAACGCGGCTAATGAACTGGAAAAAGAAATCGGTGAACTATTTCAGGAAGGACTCGTCACTCAATGGCAATATCAGCAGGCTCAGGTAATTACACTGGCACGCAAAACCGAACTGAACAGAACAGAATACGCGATTAAACAGGCAAATGGCGATTTGCTCGTTTCAATGGGCATCTCGCCATTAGCTGATATTACACTGAATACTGAACAGTTGCTGAAGGAACCAAATGAATCTCTGGAAGACTTGGTATATAAAGCTTTGATTGAAAACCCTCAGCTTCATATTGCTGACCGCCAGGTTGCCATTGAAGAAGAAAAAGTCAAGGTTGCGCTGGCTGCGTTCCTGCCAAAATTGACCGTATTTGCAAACCGCACAAATACTTCAGACTCGTTTCAACTGTACAGTGACCTCTGGACTTATGGCTTATCCGGAACTTTAGCAGTATTCAATGGATTTGCAAATATAAACGAGTATAAAGCGGCCAAAGAAAGAAAAAAGGCAGCATTTATCGAAAGAGAACAACAAACTCTTACCTTAATGCTTGAGGTGTTCAAAGCATATTTGAATCTGCAAAACGCAAAAGACCAGGCATTGCTGGCTCAGAAATCCTTCGATACCGCATCGAGACACTTTGATGAGGTAAACGAAAAATGGAAGGAAGGCCTCGTCCAAAGCTCCGAGATGCTTACCGTCTTGTCTGAAAAAGACAATGCCCAAACGGAATTAATGGTCAGCAATTTCAATTTACAGGTAAGTATTGCTACGCTCCAGAACGTGATGGGGACTACAGAAGTACCGAACAAGGGAAAATAAGCATGAAAAACATCACCACTAAACAAATAATCGGTCTTGTCATACTGATTGCAGTTACAGTGCTGATTACCCTGTATTTTGTGAAAAAAACTACCAATTCTGTACCGGTACCGACACAGGAGGCGGAACAAAAAATTCCCGTTGTCGCAACTGCCATAAAAACAAGAACCTTTGAAAGATTCGTCGAGGTGCAGGCAAATCTTGAGTCTAAAAATTTCGCTTTCGTCTCACCGAGAATCGCCGGAATCATTGAAAATTTCTTTGTAGATGAAGGGAATACTGTTATCGCAAACGAAACCAAGTTATTCACCACCGACTCGGTAAATCTTCAGCAAGTTGTTGAGATCCAGAAAAACCTGCTCGCCATCGCTAACAGCACCTTACAACAGGCTGCTGCAAATCTTGAAAAGACACAGGCTGATTTCAATAAGGCTGAGCTTGATTTTAATCGTTTCAAAAGGTTGTATGAAAAAAAGGCTGTCACTGCCGATGTCTTCGAACAACAGCAATCGCGATACAATCAGCTTGAAGCGGTCGTAAAATCAGCTAAAGCGAATGTTGAACTGGAACAGGCGAATATCGAAAAAGCCAGAGCAGACCTTGCTATTGCAGAAAAAGACCTGGCAGATTCAGTTGTTTATGCTCCTCTCAGCGGAAAAATAAGCCAGCGACTCAAGGAGCCGGGCGAGATGGCAAGTCCAGGCGAGCCTGCTATCCGTATTGACGACCCCAATCTGATTGAAGTAAGTGCGTATATACCCGCACAATATTACGCAGAGATAATTGAGGGGCAGACTAAAATCAGGGTCACCGTCTCAGGACAAAACATGGGCGAACATACGATATCTTATAAAAGCCCCACAATAAATCCCAAGCTGCGAACGTTCGAGGTCAAATGCCTGCTTGAAAACCCAAAACAAACCATCGCAGCAGGTGCTATGGCAGAAGTAAAAATCATTCTGGAAACAAGGGAAGGTCTGGCTGTGCCGACAGAGGCTATTCAAAGCCGTGATAATCAATTTGTCATTTTTGTCGTCAGCGGCGAAAAGGCACATAAAGTCCCGGTCGAAAAAGGCCTTGAAAACGACGGTTGGACAGAAGTTATCAGCAGCGAACTGAATGAGCAAAGCCTTGTTGTGGCAATGGGACAAAATATGCTTGAAGAGGGTAAAGCGATTTCCGTTCAGAAGGAGAATAAATAATGTTTCTTTCTGACGTTTCCATAAGAAGACCGGTTGCGGTGAGTTGTCTGATTATCGCCCTGTCACTGCTGGGCTTTAATGCCTATCGCAAGATGGGCCTGGAACTGATGCCCAAAATCGATATCCCTTATATCACAGTAACTACGGTCTATCCGGGGGCAAGCCCGGAACAAATCGAAACAGATGTCGCAAAGAGAATTGAAGACCAGGTTGTTACTATCGACGGTCTTAAGCATGTCAGCTCCTCCTGTATGGAAAACGTCTGTCAAACCATGCTCGAATTCAATCTTAACGTCGATGTAGACATCGCTGCGACAGATGTGCGTGAAAAACTCGATTTGATTAAGGCTGATTTTCCTGAAGACGTCGAAGACCCCAAAATCCTTAAATTCGACATCAACGCAAAACCGATTATTTATCTGGCTCTGACAGGCGAATCGCCGCTCGATGAACTGTATGATTACGCTGACAACGAATTGAGGGATCGGCTGACCGTCATATCCGGCGTAGCTGATGCGGAGCTCATCGGCGGAAACATACGACAGGTGCATATCGTTCTTGACAGAGACAAACTTGCCGCAAAAAGCCTGTCCAGCCTTGACGTTATAAAGGCTGTCAGAGAAGGCATAAAACTAATTCCATCCGGACGCATCCAGGAAAGAGGCACCGAATACGATGTCAAGGTTGATGCTGACTACTATAATATAGCTGACATCGAATCACTGCAGATAACAGGCGAAAACAGACAACGCTGCTATATCAGGGACGTCGGAAAAGTCGAAATGGGCACTAAAGAAGTTCGCCAAAAGGCCTTCATCGATGGAAAGCCGGCAATATACATAAAAATCATTAAAAAAGCTGAGGCAAATGCTGTAAGAGTCGTGGACCAGGTCAGGGCGGCAGTCGACAAACTCAACAAAGAGCTGCCGGGAGGAATGAGGCTTGTCTGGTTTAATGATGATGGTACCTTTATTAAAGCAAGCATCGAAAGCACCTGGAGCAGTATATGGCAGGGTATAGTCCTCACCGCCCTGATTTTGTTCTTTTTCCTTTATAATATTCGTTCAACATTTATTATTGCCGTAACGATGCCGCTTACCATTATAATCGGCCTGTTCTTTATGCAATTTTTAGGTTATACTCTCAATACACCGACACTGTTGGCGATAGGCCTGTCGATAGGTATTCTGGTTACCAACTCCATCATCGTTATGGAGGCGATTGTTGACAGGCTCAATCAAACAAAAGACCCCAAGGAGGCCGCCCGCCTCGGAACCGCAGAGGTCCTTATAGCTGTTGCAGCCAGTGCAGGCACAAACGTTGTTGTGCTTTTCCCAATCGCAATGATGGGCAGCAGAATCGGACTCTTTATGAAACCGCTGGCTCTGACGATGCTCATTATGAATATCGTCTCTTTGTTCATATCTTTTACACTGACACCGCTGCTTTGTTCCATAATCCTCAAGCCGGCACAGCCGGAAAAGAAGACCGTCCTTACAAAAATGGAAAACGGCTTTAACCGTTTTCTGAATGCTGTAATTGAAGCTTATAGAAAACTGCTTGTTTTCAATGAAGAACATCGACCCGTGGCGATTATTATTGTCCTGGTCACGATAGCTATGTTCGTTCATTCATTAAAACTGGCAAAGAAAGTCGGCTTCGGCTTTTTCGCAAACTCCGACCAGGGCCAGATATATGTTAAACTTGAATATCCGACAAGATACGACCTGGGCCTGACGACAAAACGCGTTAATGATATTGAGCAAAGACTGAAGGACCTGCCGGAATTGAAGCACACTCTTACAGCCATCGGCAGAGTCGAAGGCCACATCGGCCAGGCATCAGAAGGCGTTTATCTTGCGCAACTACTGCTGAAATTCTCCGAGCGGACTGAACGAAAGATGACGATACAGCAGCTTATGGAACTAACAAGGCAAAAACTGGCAAACTATCCGGAATGTATTATTACAGTTACTCAAGCTACAATCATCGGCGGACAGTCGCAGGATATAGAACTTGAAATTTCAGGACCAAGTCTGGCTGAACTCGACCAACTGGCTCTATTTGCAAAGAATATTGCGGATTCTGACAAAGGTTATCTCGATACCGATACTACTGTTCGAGCCGGCAAACCGGAGCTGAGGGTTTTGCCGAATAGAGCGGTACTTTCCGACCTTGGCTTTCCTGCTACCAGTCTTGGCACTGCTCTTAGGGCTAATATCGAAGGAATTGAATGCGGCACATTTAAAAAGGGCGCTCGAAATTACGACATTGTCGTCAAATTTGAGAAAAAACAGGGAAAAGAGCAGGTCGAGCAATTTATGTTTCCCGGCGATGCAGGAAAACCTCTGCTGCTGACAACGCTTGGTGATATTCAACAGAAAATTTCTCCTATTCAGATTACAAGAAAGGACAAGCAGCGTATCTCAAAACTGCTGGCAAGTCCTGCCAGTACCAAACCGCTCGGTATCGCGGTTGCTGAACTGAGTAAACAACTTGATGAAAGCGGAAAATTACCTCCCGGCTACGATTATTTCTTCTCAGGTACTGCCGAGGTTATGGGTGAGGCAGTAGTTGCATTTGGCGAAGCCGGCATTATCGCAGCTTTACTTTGTTTCCTCACATTGGCGGCTATGCTCGAGTCATTCAAACAGCCGTGGCTGATTCTCGTAACTCTGCCATTGGGGTTAATTGGAACTGTATGGGCACTGGCGC
This sequence comes from Phycisphaerae bacterium, assembly GCA_041478555.1. Classification (GTDB taxonomy): domain Bacteria; phylum Planctomycetota; class Phycisphaerae; order Sedimentisphaerales; family UBA12454; genus JAPLMW01. The sequence goes on along the minus strand of JBGOWI010000038.1, from coordinate 513 downwards.
TTACCGGCGAAAGTATGTCAATCTTCGTCCTGATGGGAATGGTTATGCTTATCGGCATCGTTGTCAATATCGCCATTTTGATTATGGACCAGTTTAATGTTCACGTTAAAGAAGGTGTTCCAATTCATAAGGCAATGATTACCGCAGCCTGTGAGCGATTCAGGCCGGTAGCAATGGTTACTCTTGCTGCAGTTCTGGGAATGCTGCCGCTGGCGACCGGAAGAGGAATAGGCTCTGAGATGCGAAACGGCGTCGGCATCGCCTCAGTCGGCGGCCTACTTATCTCAGGCACACTGGCTCTTATCATAATGCCGATATTGTATGATTTGTTTACTCGAAAAAATAACCGAAACAGACTATAATCATCTGTGGAGCGATAATGTACTGGTATATGTTAAAATCATACAAAGAAATTCTAAACCGGTTTATAGTGTTATTCCTTTATGAGATGAAAAATTAAATATGATTAAGGAGATACCTGTATGAAAAAGTGCTTTCTTCTGCTATTTTTTG
>JBGOWI010000009.1:0-69307 GCA_041478555.1 Phycisphaerae bacterium | reverse complement strand
GGCCCTAATTATCATCCGCCGCAGGTATCCGTTCCTTCCGCCTGGACCGGCACGACCGGCCAGACAACTGCCGCTATGGATATTGTCCACTGGTGGACCCAATTTAATGACCCGAATTTAACTTCATTGATCAACAGAGCTGTAACATCCAATCTTGATTTGAAGCAGGCCGAGTCGAGGCTGCGCCAGGCTCGTGCGACACGTAAAATTGTATCCGCAGGATTATGGCCTACAATAGACGCAAGAGGTTCATACAAACGCAGCCAATCCGCAGGTACTGCTAAAGCTCCTGGGGTACGGAATGATTTATGGCAGTCGGGTTTGGATGCCGCCTGGGAGCTGGACATATTCGGCGGCACTCGACGCAATGTAGAAGCAGCCGAATCGGACATCAAGGCCGCTATTGAGGACCAGAGAGATGTATTGGTAACACTCTGCGGCGAAGTGGCGCTTAACTATATCGAACTTCGCGGATTCCAGCAGGAAATTGCAATCGCCCAGGAAAATCTCAAAGCACAGCAGCATACCGCCGAGCTGACTCGCCAGCGGTTTAACAGCGGATTGGTCAGCGCTCTTGATGTCGCCAATGGCGATGCGCAGGTGGGAACTACCGCCTCGCAGATTCCGGTGCTGGAAACTTCCGCTCAGCAGACGATTTATAATCTGAGCGTCCTGCTTGGCCGCGAGCCGGCGGCTTTACTGGCGGAATTATCGCCGGTTTCCACAATTCCCGCTACTCCGCCCGCCCTGCCGGCAGAACTTCCATCTGATTTGCTTCGCCGTCGTCCCGATATTCGGCGGGCTGAGGCTCAAATACACGCAGCGACCGCACGCATAGGCGTAGCCACTGCGGATTTATTTCCAAAGTTTAATTTAACCGGTTCAGCGGGTTATCAAAGCAGCACCTCTTTCAATGGAATGATAAATTCCCGGTATGGTTTCTGGTCGGTCGGCCCTTCAATAGATTGGCAAATTTTTAACGCCGGCAGTGTTCGTGCCAATATCGAAGTCCAAAAAGCTCTTACCGAACAGGCATCGCTTACTTATCAAAGTGCGGTTCTCACGGCCCTGCAGGATGTTGAGAATGCCCTTGTGGCATACTCCAAAGAACAGCAGCGTAACAAGGCTCTTCAGGATACCGTTGCCGCAAACAAAAAAGCCGTCAATCTAGCTACCCAGCTTTACAGCGAAGGACAAACCGAATTTCTCAGCGTCCTCGATGCGCAGCGTTCTCTCTATGCTTCCGAGGATTCTTTTGTGCAGAGCACCCGCAACTTGTCCACTGATATGGTATCGCTTTACAAAGCCCTTGGCGGCGGCTGGGAAGATGAAGACCCAAATGTCATTGTTCAAGTTAAGGCTGAACCCAATTCACCTGCTAACCCGTAGGGTGTCAAAATTCATCTGCCCTTAAGCCTGTTGTATGATAATCAGGCTCGAGCCGGGCTTTTTCAAAAAGACACTTCTTGTGAATCTTAAGTAAAGTCAAGGAATAATCCGTTTTTCGTGATTTTTATAAGACCAGAAAAGCCTTGCTATTATTAAACGCTTTTGATATAATAGGAACTGGTGGATGGTGATTTTTAAAACATTTAAATCTGGGGTAGGGATACCGGCTTTACAAAGACGGAAACACTTCCTTTTTGCGCTGATTTTGTGCATATTTTTGGCGGCCTGTCCTGCATATTGCAGCACTTATTTTGTAGCCACAGACGGAAATGACACCAATATCGGCGATATCAACCATCCATTTAAGACGATTCCCAGAGCAGTAACAGCGGTTGCGGCGGGCGACACTATTTATCTGCGAGGCGGCACACATGGCTTTTATACCGATGCCAACAAAATCTCGATTTCAAAAAGCGGTACATCAGTAAGCCCCATAACATTACAGAATTACCAGAATGAGACTGTCATTCTGGATTTCTCACATCAGACAAGAGGAGGCACTGTCAGAGGAATCAGCCTGACAGGCAATTACTGGCACTTTAAGGGTTTTACCCTTCGCAATGCCGGGGATAACGGGTTGTATGTTAACGGCTCATATAATACTTTTGAACAACTGATTGCGTATGGGAACCAGGATACCGGGATTAATTTGTACACGGGCGCTTCTTATAATCAGGTGATAAATTGCGATTCCTATTTAAATTACGACCCGCAAAATCATGGCAGCAATGCCGATGGTTTTGGAGCGAAAGGCCCTACCAGCTGCACAACCTGTCTTGGCGTCGGCAATGAATTTCACGGCTGCAGGGCATGGGACAACTCCGATGACGGTTTCGATTTGTGGTGGGCAGGCAAGAGCGTCAGGATTGAGAATTGCTGGGCCTTCCGCAACGGTAATAATATCTGGGGCGATCCGGGTCCTTGGCAGGGAAACGGAGTGGGGATTAAACTGGGACAGGGCCCCGGCGCACATAAAATAATTCGTTGTATGGCTTATTACAATCGGCTCAGCGGATTCGACCTAAACCGGTCTCATGGTGACACAGAACCAAACGGAGTTACCGTTTATAATTGTACCGGCGTGAGTAATCAGGATAAGAATTTTAAATTCTCTAATCCCCCTGCCGGTACGATTCATGTATTGCGCAATAATCTTTCGCATTTAGGTTCGGTAACAATTGGTACTCTGATTGACAATACCTATAATTCCTGGAATGGTTTTACGGTTACCGATGCGGATTTCGCAAGTCTTGACCCTAATGGATTTGATGGGCCGCGAGGGCCGAATGGCGAACTGCCCAAGATGAGGTTTCTCCGCCTTGCCAATACAAGTGCGCTGATAGACGCAGGGATTGACGTCAACGAGCCTTTTTACGGGGATGCGCCTGATTTAGGAGCCTTCGAACATATAGACGGCGACTGCCAGCCCGACGGGGATGTTGATTTACTCGACCTGAAATGCCTGGCAGATAACTGGCTGAATACCGGCTGCGGAACCTGCAACGGGGCTGATTTCGACGGCAACCACAACGTAGATTTTTATGACTTTGCGATGATGGCGGAGAACTGGCTGAAATAACATAAAGCAAATCCTCCGCTTCCTTTCCCACCTATTTTCCTTTACAAATTCCCAAGTCTATATTAAAAAGACTTAATGGCCAATCCGCCTTCGCTTCCTCCTTCGTAAGAACTATGGAGGACAAGAAAGCTATGGCGGACAAGTTTGAAAGGAGTAAAGAATGAAACGAATCATACTTTTTCTCAGTATAATCATACTTTTTACAAGTATTCTGTCCGGAAATGTCGTATATAAAAACTGCTCGTTTATTGTAACCTCATCACATTTAAAACAACCTCTGTCGATAGGCTCTGAAAAATCACCAATATTCCTGGAAACTCGTCAGGGAAAATTCTATCTGAAAGATGCGCCATTGAATATATCCATCTCCGAGAACAATTTCAGCGCAGTCTGGTCATTCGATGGAGAAAAAAAAGTAACGGTTAGTTTCATCAAAGATAAAGATTCATACCATATCGATTTCAAGGCAGCCGACTGTAATGATATACTCCAATGGGGTTTTTCACTGGGAGCCAGCGGCGATGAATATTTTACCGGCCTTATGGAACGCACCGTCGACGGCGAACAGAAACTTTCCTGGGAGCCGGGGCAAAAAAACGCTATGAACCTGCGAGGTCAGACTGTCACAATGATTGTTAAACCAAGTGTTTCCCTTTACTGCCCATTTTATATATCATCACGAAATTACAGTCTCTTTGTCGAGGGGACATGGCCCGGCTCTTATGATTTCTGCAAATCAGAGCCTAACCTTGTTAAGATTACTTTTGAAGGGCCGACTGTTTCGATGATTCTTAATACCGCTAACGGGCCTGCTGAACTGGTAAAAGCACACTCGCTAAATGTAGGGCCTACGATAGTCCCGCCAAAATACGCCTTTGGCCCGTGGAGATGGAGAAATAATCATACCAACAGAAAAAATTACTATGACGGCACTGTCGTTACCGCTCCTTATAACAGCGAACTGGTAGAGGATATACTTATGATGAAGGCTTTTGATATTCCGCTGAGCATCTACTGGGTCGACAGGCCCTGGGCTATCGGGCCAAACGGATACGATGATTTCGAATGGGACCCGAATCGGTTTCCAAACGCGACGCAAATGATTAGCTGGGTGAACAATAAAAATATCCGCTTCTTTTTATGGATTGCTCCCTGGGTTATGGGAGATATGGCAAAGGAGGCTGTTGAAAATGGTTATAACGTTAAAGGACAACTCGAATCACCGGACAAACTTTTTCGCGTCCTTATCGATTTTACGAATCCGGCGGCTGTGGAATGGTGGCAAAATAAAGGCATTGCAAAAGTTCTTAATCAGGGGGTTTGCGGATTCAAGATGGACCGCTCTGAAGAGATTGTGCCGAATGATTATGAGAATAAGGCCTTTGACACAAGAGTCTGGCGAGAATATCACAATCAATACCCGGTTATGTATGCAAAGGCTGCTTATGATATCTGTAAAAAGATTCGCGGCGATGACTTCGTTCTAATGCCTCGAGCGGGTTATACAAACAGCTCGCGTTACGCCGTGTTCTGGGGCGGCGATATCGGCGATATCGGCGGAAACGAAAAAGTCAGACCGGAAGCACTTAGAGCTGCAATCATAGCTTTGCTAAGGTCTTCTATAATCGGATTTCCGATATGGGGCTCCGATACAGGCGGATATATCGAACTGACCGACCACGAAGTTACCGCCAGATGGCTGGCATTCAGCTGCTTTTGCCCAATAATGGAGGTAGGGCCGACAGAGGACCGGGGGCTGTGGCACCTTAAAGAACAACCAAACTATGATATGCAGCTTATCGCTATCTGGAGGCTTTATTCAAAAATCCACGAAAAGCTTTCTGACTATTCATTTGAGCTTGCAAAACAGGCTTCAAAAACAGGTATGCCAATCGCAAGGCCGCTTTTCCTTAATTATCCCGACCAGCAGCAGGCATGGAGCGACTGGCAGACATATATGTACGGGCCGGATATTCTTGTATCCGCTGTCTGGCAAAAAGGAAAAACTCAACATACTCTATATCTGCCTGGCGGCGAAAAATGGGTTGATGCCTGGGATAAAGAGAAAATCTATACCGGCGGTCAGAATATCACTGTGGATATTCCTCTTCACAAGATACCGATATTTATACGCCAGGGCTGTGCAATAGACCTCGGCGACCTTAATGCTCTTTATGATGAGTCGCTCAAGATTGCTGCTCAGAAACCTGACATTGATAAAATCCAAAAACTCGAATTTCCACAAAAGCAGCCGGATTAATCGCAATCCGACTGCATACATAAAAGTTTGAAACTTTTAATCGTCTGCTCGGCGGCGCTTCGTGAATCAGGCCAGGGCAGGGCCTCAGCAGAAAGATAACCTTTATAGCTGATATACTTGAGAGCATCGACAGCAGATTTTAAATCAATATGCCCCATTCCTGCCGGTTTGCGGTCGCTGTCAACAAAATGGACATAGCCGATAAATCTGCCGGCCTGTTTTATGCTTTCGGCAATGTCTGTCTCCTCAATATCCATATGAAAAAAATCGGCAAGAAGCTTTATATTGCCTGTGCCGGCTTTTTCTATAATCTCAATGCCGTCCGCAAGTGTATTCGCCATATCAGTTTCATCGCGATTCAAAGGTTCAAAAAGAAGCTCAATATTTCTCTGCCTGCAATATCCGCCAAGTTCATTCAGACTTTCAGCAAGCCTTGACAAAGCGGTATCTCTGCTGCCATTGCCGACATTACCCTGCATTGAACCTATTATCGAAGGAGCCTTGAAAGGTGCTGCGAAATCAATTATTTTTTTCACAAAATCAATCGCCTTTACGCGAACAGTCCTATCAGGGCTTGTCAAAGTAAGGTTATGCAGTATTTTTCCAGCACCTGTTGCGACTGCCGAAAGGTTTATCTGATTATCTTCGAGAAGCTGTTGTAAAAATTTGCCGTTAATATCATCCGCAGAAGCTATAAAAAGCTCAACGCCGTCAAAGCCGATTTTTTTCGCTTTCGGAATGCTCACCGAAAGGTCATCCTGAAAGACCCAAGGTCCCTTTAAAGATTTGACAAGAGAAATTGTTATACCTGATTTCATAAAAGAATTGTCATAATAACGGCTATTTAACCAGAGGGTCCTTATAATAAACCTTTTCGTAAACACCGATTTGAGTCAACTGTTTTTCAATTTTCCTTACGTCCCCGACAATAACAACATTCAGATTTTCAGGCTTTATATATTCTTTAATAACATGATTAACATTGTCCGCCGTAACGTTATTATAATAAATTACCTCTTTTGACAAATCATCAATAGTAAATCCCCTCATAACTGCTTTGAGTATTTTATCTGCTACCGAAGCGGGGGTTTCCAATTGCATCGGAATTGCACCGGCCATATAAGTCTTGGCTTTAACCAATTCCTCTTCGGTTATCCCTTTATCAACAAGTTTTTTTAGTTCGGTCTGTATCAACTGATAAGTATTAAGCATTTCCTGATTACGTGTCGAGGTGCTTATGCCCAAAATTCCATAGTCAAAATTCATATCGTAACGGCTTCCAATTCCATAAGTCTTGCCTCCTTCGGCTCTTACGGCCTTCACCAGCCTTGATGAGGAACCGCTGCCGCCCAGAACATAATTGGCAAGCAGATATTCATAATAATCCTTAGACCTGCTGCTAATGGCCCATTGATTCAAATAAATTACGGCCTGCGTCATATCCGGCTTATCTACAACCCTGAATTTTCCTTTTTTCGCAAAGTCCGGCCTGGTTTGCACCCGCTGTTTAACTTTTGCCTGTTTCCAGGAGCCGAATTTTTCTGTTACCTGAGCCAGCATCCGCTCTTTTGAAAAATCTCCGATAACAAGCACCATAGAATTGTTCGGACAAAAATACATTTGATAAAAATCCCGAATATCGCTGAGGTTGATTCCCTCCAGGCTCTTTTTTGTGTTCGCACGTCCTAAAGGATGCTCAGCACCAAACAGCAAAAGCCGGCTGTGATTAGACGCGATTTTATAATTATCGGTAAGTTCCAAATCCACATCGCTGACAAGTTCTTTTTTAACCCGCTTAATTCCCTGCGACGGGAAAGCCGGATTCAATATAATATCCGCCAAAATGTCAAAGCCGGCGCTGGAATACTGACTAAGCACATCCAAACCAAAAGTAGTGTAGTTTGACTGCGAAGATATATTTAATTTGCCGCCAATCTCGGCAATTTTGTCAGCAATCTGGTCGGAGGTCTTTGACAAGGTACCTTCCTGCAAGAGCCGGGCCGTCAAATCCGCCAGGCCCTCTTTGCCGAGCGGCCCATCAATCCTTCCCGATTTGACCACAACCCTGTAAGAAACTGTGGGCTGTTCATGATGTTCTATCAGCATTAGCCGCAGGCCATTTGCCAGCGTAATATCATTTACCGGGGGATAATTTATCAGCTCTTTTGCAGACTCAGCACCAGCATATCCTGCAACGAGCAGTGAAACTACCAGAAAACCGTATTTAATATAATCCACAAATCACCCTAATTAAAAATCGACTTAATAAACCCTGCAAGGCCGGCAAGAAACTTCTTTTCCTTAGGCTCAAAATAAACTACTTTCATATTGTCTTTATTAAAATATCTGTTGGCGACACGAATAATATCGGCCTGCGTCACGCTTTCAATTTCTTCGTCAATCTTATAAAAAAACTTATAATCGCCTCTGACTACCTCTGAGTAACCAATGCTTGAGGCAAGTTCATCCGCATAATACCTTTCAAATACTTTTTTTGAATGCAATTGAGTCCTGGCCTTTATAAATTCATTTTCCTCCAGTCCGCCGGTCTTGATTTTTTCAAGCTGCTGCAAAATACTTTTCTCAACTTTGCCGGACAGATAAGGCAGATGCGCCGCCGCAAAAAAGATAAGCCCATTATTGCGTTCCTGTATCCTATCGGCAACAAATCGTTCTGCAATTTTCCTGTCCTTAACCAGCACTTTCCATAAACGTGAACTTCTGCCCTCGGCCAAGCAATTGAACAGCAGCTCAAGGGCGGCCATGTCTTTATCACGTGCGCCAGCAGTATAAAATGCAAGAATCGTAACAGGAATCGGCAGCTCGGTCTGGGCACTATTCCTCGCAGAGACCTTATCTGTTTGAAGGACTAATTCGGGCCGGTCAGGAACTTTGGCGGACTTCATAAAGCCGAATTCGGCCTCGACCATCTTAATAACCTGTCCAGCCTGGACATCGCCGACAATAATCAGTACCGCATTATTCGGCGCATAGAAAGTGCTAAAAAACTTCTGGCAATCCTCAACGCTGAACTTTGCAATATCTTCCATTTTGCCCATAGGCCCGAATTCATAAGGATGCCCCGGAAACAAAAACTGTCTTACTTTTTTATCCATAGAACCAATCGGGTTGTTATCTACCCTCAGCCGATATTCTTCCATTACAACCTGACATTCGGTATCGAGAATGCTCTGGTCCAGTTTAAGCCAGGCCATCCGGTCTGCTTCCAGCTTTAAAACCATTCCAAGTTTGTCGACAGGAACCCTCTCCCAGTAAACGGTGGTTTCATCCGACGTACCGCCGTTACATTCCCCCCCTGCTGCTCTAATCAGGCGGGAATGCTCCTCGGGTCCGAAATTTTTAGAGCCCCTAAACATCATATGCTCAAAAAGATGAGCTATGCCTTTAAGGCCGTTCGGCTCATCAACGCTTCCAACGTTATACCATACCTGAACAGCTACGACGGGCATCGTGTGTTTTTCCAGGATTAAAACTTTCAGCCCGTTTGACAAGGTATGCGAGACAATTTCATACTGCCTGCCATCAGTTTTTTCTGCGGCCTGCAAACAACTTAAACTACCTGTAATAAAAAACACCGATATTATAATGATAATTATGGAGACGAATTTCATTTAGCGTCCTCTGAATTATTATACTCTACTTTACAAACGGACTGAGTTCTCTTAAACGATTGACTACCGCAGGCATTTTTTCAATCACAAAATCCACTTCCTCTTCTGTATTGTATCTGCTCAGGCTGAACCTTATCGAGCCGTGAGCCGCGGTAAAAGGCACGCCCATCGCACGCAGGACGTGGCTCGGCTCAAGCGAGCCGCTGGTGCAGGCAGAACCGCTGCTGGCACAGATTCCGAACTGGTCGAGCAAAAGCAAAATTGCTTCGCCTTCGATATACTCAAAACTGATATTGCAGGTGTTCGGCAGACGATTGTTCTTATCGCCGTTGAGCGTCGCTCCCTTACAGGTTTTCAGAATCGCGTTTTCGAGCTTGTCGCGAAGTTTTTTAACCTTCGTATTCTCCTGCTCCATCGTTCTTTCTGCAAGCTCAGTCGCCTTGCCGAGCGCGACTATGCCGGCAACGTTCTCCGTGCCGGCCCGTCTGTTCTTTTCCTGATGGCCGCCGACAATAAAAGGCGAAATCCTCGTACCCTTTTTTATGTAAAGAGCGCCAATGCCTTTGGGGGCGTGGAGTTTGTGGCCACTTAGACTTAATAAATCAATATTGCTTTTATCAAGATTCAACGGGATTTTGCCGACCGCCTGAACGGCATCGGTATGAAAGACAGCGCCTTTGGCCTTGACAATTTCAGCGATTTTTTCAATCGGAAAAATCACGCCGGTTTCGTTATTGGCATACATTATAGTAACAATCGCGGTATCGTCATCAACTTCAGCTTCAAGCTCGTCAAGGCTAATTTGCCCTTCTCTATCGACGCCAAGCTCAATAAGTTTATAGCCTGCCGCCTGCATTTCTCTGCAGGTTGCAAGAACTGCAGGATGTTCGACCCGCGTGGTAATAATCTTCCTCTTTTCCGGCAGAGCGGTAAGCACACCCTTTATTGCAGCATTGTCACTTTCAGTTCCGCCACTGGTGAAAATTATTTCCGAGCTGTCGCAGCCGAGCAACCGAGCGATTTGCTCTCTGCTGTGTCTGATATATTTTTCGACCTGGCCGCCAAATGTGTGCATACTTGAAGGGTTGCCGTAAAGGTCAGTCAGAAACGGTTTCATCGCTTCAAAAACTTCATTGGCAATTCTTGTCGTAGCGTTATTATCGAAATATATTGTTTTCGTCATTTGTTTATCCTCTGTTACCCACTCTGCTCTTCAACCACGATATCGCTGCTGACAAATTCCTTCAGTCTCGCTTCGACAACATCTTTCAGGGTAAATTCGGCCGTAGGGCACTTTGAACACATACCGCGAAAGGCAACAATAACCTTGCTGCCTTCGACGTCAATAAGGTCGATATCGCCGCCATCAGCCTTGAGCAGCGGCCGAATCTGTTCGCTTATCGTCCGCTGAATAAGCTGAATCTTCTGCAGGTTGGTAAGTTTTTTCGGTTTAGCCGCGGTTTCGTCTTTGCCGGCCTTTTTGCCGCGAATTTTTTCGATTATTCGTTCAATTTCGCCGCGGCAGGAGCCGCAGCCGCCGCCGGCCTTGCAGTAATTTGTAACCTGCTCGACCGTATCAAGGTCATTTTCAATAATTACCTTTTCAATTTCCCTGTCAGTTACGCCGAAACAGGTGCAGACGATTTTGCCCTCGATTTTTTTCTGAGTTTTTCCCCTGCCGCTGCGGTAGTTCGCAATCGCGGTCTGCAGGGCCTCCATACCCATAACCGAGCAGTGCATTTTCTGTTCCGGCAGTCCGCCGAGCTTGTCGACTATGTCCTTATTTGTAATCTTTTCGGCTTCTTCGATTGTCAGACCTTTTATCATTTCAGTCATTATCGAAGCTGAGGCAATTGCACTTGCGCAGCCGAAGGTCTTAAATTTCGCATCTGCTATCCTGCCGTTTTTGTCAAGTTTGAACGTCAGCTTCAGTGCGTCGCCACAGGCAAGAGAACCTTCCTCGCCGACACCGTCGGGGTTTTCTATCTCGCCGGCATTTTTCGGATGAAGGAAATACTCCATAACTTTCGGATTATAGTCCCACATATTTTTAGTCCTTAGTTTTGAGTCTTTTTCAATGCATTATCAAAATCTTCGATAATATCATCAATGTGTTCCGTTCCTACTGAGACGCGGATAAAGTCCGGGCTTACGCCGGCAGCAATCTGCTCAGCTTCACTTAACTGCTGATGAGTCGTGCTGGCAGGATGAATAACCAACGTCTTGCTATCGAGTATATTTGCAAGATGACTTGCAAGTTTTACACTGTTGATGAATTTTTCGCCGGCCTTTCTGCCGCCTTTGATGCCAAAGCCGAGTATGGCACCGGCACCATCGGGCAGATATTTTTTCGCAAGTTTATAATCAGGATGAGACTCAAGGCCTGGATAATTGACCCAGCCTACGGCCTTGTGCTTTTGGAGCCATTTTGCGAGGGCAAGGGCATTTTCGCAGTGTCTTTGTACACGCAGATGCAGCGTTTCAATTCCCTGCAAAAACAAAAATGCATTAAACGGCGACATACAGGCGCCCATATCACGCAGTAATTGCAGGCGTGTTTTTAAGATATATGCCATATTGCCGAACTGCTCGACGTATTTTACGCCGTGATAGCTCGGGTCAGGTTCGGTAAGCTCAGGGAATTTCCCATTGGCCCAGTTGAACTTGCCTGAATCAATAATAATTCCGCCGATGCTTGTGCCGTGTCCGCCAATTATCTTTGTGCAGCTATGCACCACTACATCAATGCCATATTCAATCGGACGCAAAAGTATCGGCGAAGTTGTGGTATTATCGCAAATAACCGGCAGATTATTTTTGTGTGCGATTTCCGCAATTTTCTCAAAATCCGGAATATTGTTTTTCGGATTGCCGCAGCTTTCGATATAAAGCAAACGCGTATTTTTCTTTATTGCCTTTTCGAAATTTTCCGGCTTCGACGGGTCAACAAAACTTACTTCAATCCCAAGCTTGGGCAGAGTCTGGCTAAACAACGTTACCGTTCCGCCATAGAGCGTGCTTGCAGAGACAAAATGCTGCCCTGCTCTGCAGATATTGAGTATCGCTGCAGTTTCTGCCGCCATGCCAGAACTAAACGCAAGACCGGCAACGCCACCTTCGAGCGCAGCAAGTCTTTTTTCAAGGACATCTGTCGTCGGATTCATCAGCCTTGTGTAGATGTTCCCGAATTGCTTAAGACCAAAAAGGTCTGCTGCATGAGCTGTATCCTTAAACAGATAACTTGTTGTCTGGTAAATTGGCACCGCCCTGCTTAATGTAGTCTGGTCAACTTCCTGGCCTGCGTGCAGAGCCAACGTTTCAAGATGATACTTTCTGGCTTCCATTTTTATCCTTTCGGCAAAACCGCTATCATTTTGTCAAGCGCCTTTTTCGCCTTTTCGGCGACGTCCTGCGGCACCTTTATAACGAACTTATTATCTTCCAGCGCAAATAAAACCTTTTCCAGCGTAATTTTTTTCATATTCGGACAGACGAATTTTCCCGAAGCAGGGTAAAAAATCTTCTCCGGATTCTGTTTCTCGAGGGTATAAATAATGCCAATCTCGGTCGCAATGATAAATTCCTTTTTATCACTTTTTTTTGCGTACCTCAGCATTTGGCCGGTGCTCAAAAGCTCATCGGCACAATCCCTGACAGGTTTGGGGCATTCAGGATGAGCAAGAGTAACAGCGTCAGGATGAGCAGTCTGAACTTTTTTAATATCTTCGGCAGTTGCAAAAACATGGGTCGGACAGTATCCCGGCCAGAGAACTAAATTTCTGGCGGTTCTTTCGCTTACAACCTGGCCCAGATTTTTGTCAGGCACAAATATAATTTTTTTCTGGGGTTCTATTGAATTTACAATATCAACCGCATTAGAACTTGTGCAGCAGTAATCGCTGATTGCCTTTACTTCGGCAGGACTATTGACATAACAGACCACAACGGAGTCCGGATATTTCTTCTTTAGTTCGGAAAGCTGTTTAGCCGTAATCATATCCGCCATCGGACAACCTGCGGTTTTGTCGGGCAGCAGAACTGTTTTTTTCGGCGAAAGAATCGCAGCAGTTTCTGCCATAAAAAGAACGCCGCAGAAAACTATCACATCGGCAGAAGCAGCTGCCGCCCTTCTGCTCAAGTCAAGAGAGTCGCCGGTAAAATCAGCGATATCCTGAATTTCGCCCGGCTGATAGTTGTGCGCAAGAATTATTGCGTTTTTCTTTTTTTTAAGTGTATTTATTTTTTCAATGACATCCTGCATTATGCAGCCTTTATTTTTTCGATTTCTTCTGAATGTAAACAAGTTCGGGTCTTGCCATGGAAACCGTAACGCCTGCCGGCACAGATTCTTTAATCCATACGTTTCCGCCGATTATTGTACCTTTGCCGATAGTTACATTGCCGAGTATTGTGGCGGCGGCATAAATTGTTACGTTGTCTTCGATAATCGGATGTCTCTTTACGCCTCGCAGGCTCTGGCCTTTTGCAGGGGCAAGAGCGCCGAGCGTTACGCCCTGATATATTTTTACGTTGTTGCCGATAATGGCGGTTTCGCCGATGACAACGCCCGTGCCGTGGTCAATGAAAAATCTTTCGCCGATTGTCGCACCGGGATGAATGTCAATGCCCGTTTCATGGTGCGCCCGCTCGCTCATGATTCTTGGAATCAGCGGTACATTTTTCAGATAAAGCTCATGTGCTATCCTATGGGTTGTTATTGCCCTAAGGCCCGGGTAACTTAAGACTATTTCCTCGAAACTGCTGGCCGCAGGGTCGCCGTCAAAAGCTGCCTGGATATCGGTCTTGAGCAATCTGCGAATCTTTGGAAGCTGAGCCAAAAGGTGTTCTGTAACCTCCCGGGCCATAGTACGGCAGCCGGTGCAATCACTCTGCTTCAATCTGCATTGATGGAGAAGCGCTCTTTCTATCTGCTCGGCAAGCTGACTCTGAATCTGGCACAAAATATCACCTACGACAAAACTGATGTTGGAACTGGTAACATCTCTTGCACCAGTATAACCCGGGAAAATCACTTCCATAAGCAAATTGAGCACCTGGAGTATTCTGTCCCGCAAAGGCAGATTCGTCGTGTCGATAAAATTTATGCCCGACTCGTCCTGATAAGTGTCAACAATCGCCTTGACAATATTTTTAACATTATCGTTTTTCATCTTCGAGCCTCTTACTGAAAAAGTTCGGTTGAGATATATCTTTCGCCGGTATCACAGATAATCGTTACGATAACTTTTCCTTTATTTTCACTTCTTTTTGCAACCTGCAGCGAAGCAAAGACGTTGGCACCAGAACTAATGCCTGCAAGTATCCCTTCCTTTTCCGCAAGCAGCCGGGCTGTTCTGATTGCATCTTCATTACTGACGCAGATAATCTCATCGAAAACGGTTGTGTCGAGCACCTTCGGAACAAAACCTGCACCGATGCCCTGAATCTTGTGCGGTCCCGGATTTCCGCCGGAAAGCACCGGCGAATCGGCAGGCTCAACCGCAACGACTTTAACTGTCGGCTTATATTTTTTGAACACCTGTCCGCAGCCTGTAATTGTACCACCTGTGCCGACACCGGCAACCAATATATCGACACTGCCGTCCGTATCGGCCCAGATTTCTTCTGCTGTGGTTCGGCGGTGTATTTCAGGATTGGCAGGATTTTCAAACTGCTGCAGCATAATCATATTGCCGGTATTGCTGACAATCCTCTGTGCATGAGCCACCGCTCCTTTCATACCCTCGGCGGCAGGCGTCAGAACAAGTTCTGCACCGAAAATTTTAAACAGCTTCCTCCTTTCAATACTCATCGATTCCGGCATAACCAGTATGAGTTTATAGCCTCTTACCGCGCAGACAAAGGCCAGACCTATGCCGGTATTGCCGCTTGTCGGCTCAACAAGAGTTGTATGCTTGTTAATCCTGCCCTGCTTTTCGGCTGCCTCAATCATTGCAAGGCCAATTCTGTCCTTAACACTGCCGCAAGGATTGAAAAATTCCATTTTCGCAAGTATCTGCACACCGGCCGGACCAAGAGAATTTATCCTTACCAGCGGCGTGTTGCCGATTGTTTCTGCCAGATTGTTATATATCTTCGCCATAGGTATCTCCAAAATTTTAATACCCCCCACTGCAGGGGTGGGGCTAAACCTCGAAATCCATATATTAAATCTGATAGTTGAGCTTTTCTTTTTCTGCCATCTCGACCAGGTCCTGAAGCGTCTTGTTCGTCAGCACATTTAATATCGCATCATTTACCTCAATCCACAGCCGTCTTGTAATACAGTCTGCAAAGCTGGCACAGGCTTCTTTATTTTCGACACACTCAACCGTAAACACCGGGCCTTCAAGAACCCTGAAAATTTCACTTAATTTTATATCTTCAGGCGATTTTGCAAGCACATAACCACCATGAGGGCCTCTCATGCTCCTTACAAGCCCGGCGGACTTTATTATCGCAATAAGCTGCTCAAGATATTTGTTGGATATGTTCTGCCTCTCTGCAATCACCTTAATCTGCAATGGACCTGCTTTATATGCAAGAGCGATTTCGAGAATAGCTCGCATGCCATATCTTGTTCTGGTAGAAATCTTCATAAAAGTTTCTCCTATATTCCTATGGTTTTAGTAGTATTTTATACATTCTACGAACTATTGTCAATCTTGTGCGTAAAAATGCCAAAGAAAGAGGAAAATAATAATAACTTGAGCTATTTAATACTTATTTGGTCCGGTTTTTATCTCTTGACAGTAAATCGCATCAAATTTAAGATAAATCCGTCATAGGCGGATAAACCTGTTTTTATTAGATTATAGGGGTTTTTCGAATGCCAAAAGGCTTGCCCAAAAAGATAGCTAAGATATCCTCTTATAAACTGCCCAAGCCATCCATAGAGCATCTTCAAAGGCTTACCGACGATACAGGCATATTGCAGCATGCCAAATATATAATACCCGACCACCAGAACGGCTACTGCACCGATGACAACGCAAGGGCTCTTATCGTTCTGACCAAGTATCTAAAAAAATATACCGACTCGCAGACCAAAAAACTTTTCGATATATATCTGGCTTTTCTCTACCAAGCCCTCAAACCGGACAAAACGGTTTATAATTTTATGAACTACAACAGGAACTGGCGGACAGGTGAATCTGCGCACGATGCGCTGGGAAGAACAATCTGGGCATTCGGCTCTGTGATTGCCTCGCCACCTAACGATGATTACATTCCTGTTATCAGGGAATTTTTTTACGATGCCTCACAACACATTCCGTCAATGCCGCCAAGAGGCATAGCATACTCAATTCTCGGTTTATCCGAATTTCTTAAAAAATTCCCAAACGACAATCAGACAATCACACTATTAACCACCGGCGCCGACATTCTTGTCAAAAATTACGTTAAATACTCCTGTGAAAACTGGAATTGGTTTGAAGATATCCTCGCATACGAAAATGCAATTATGCCTGTAGCTCTGTATGTCGCTGCAAAGATACTCGGCGAAGATAAATACCTGAACGTTGCAGAAAAAACCTGCTCATTTCTGCTTGGAAATACATTTAATAGAAAACACTTCAGCTTTATAGGCTCAAACGGCTGGTATCCAAAAGGGAAAAAACGTGCCCAGTTCGACCAGCAGCCGATAGAGGCAGCCAGTACCGTGATAATGTTAAGAAGTGCTTACGAAGCGACTATGAAGCAGGAATACCTCAAACTTCAGAGAAAGGCTTTCGATTGGTTTCTGGGCGAAAACGACCTTCACATGCCGGTCTATGATTTTCAGACCAAGGGCTGCTGCGACGGACTTGGCGAAGGCGGCGTAAATATCAACCAAGGCGCTGAAAGTATTATAAGTTTTCTGCTGGCACTGTTACAAATGGAAGAAATATCTTAAATTAGTTTAAGACATAAATGAAAATTGCTACATTCAATGCCAACTCAATAAGAGCCAGAACAGAAATAATCATCAACTGGCTGGCTGAAAAAAAGCCGGACGTTCTGTGTGTGCAGGAGACCAAGGTTCAGGACAAGGATTTCCCGGCCGATGTTTTTGCCAAGACCGGCTATAAGTTTGTGTTCAAGGGCGAAAAGAGTTATAACGGCGTTGCGATTTTCAGCAGGAGCAAACTTACCAAAGTTGAATTCGGCCTTGACAGCGAGCCGAAAGACGAGGCCAGAATGATAAAGGCAAAGACCGCAGGAATCACGATTGTCAATACCTACATCCCGCAGGGCTACGAGATTGATTCTGAAAAATATCAATACAAGCTCGACTGGCTTAAAAGGCTTCTACGGTACTTCAAAAAACATTTTAAGCCGACGGACAAATTGTTATGGACGGGCGATTTTAATATCGCGTTTGAGGCAAAGGATGTTTACGACCCTATTGTGCTTGACGGAACAGTCTGTTTTAACCGGCAGCTTAGCAAAAACCTGAAAAAATTTATTGACTGGGGCTTTGTCGACCTTTTCAGAAAGCACTGCACCAGTTCAGGGCAGTTCACTTTCTGGGATTATCGGGAACCGAATGGTTTTAAAAGAAACCTCGGCTGGCGGCTCGACCACATAATGACTACAGAGCCGATGGCAAAAAAATGTACAAATTGTTTCATTGACAAAAAACCGAGGGCGTTTGCAAAACCCAGCGACCATACTTTTGTAGTCGCAGAATTCAGGGGCTGATGTGTTTAAGCTTCTGCTTCGCCCAAGGGTTATTTAGTCCGGCGGGCCATTTCGTTTTCTTCTGTCAAAGCAGCGCCGGCGCTCGTGGCCCTGATAGCCGTATGAAAATTTTCTTCGGTCTTTTCCACCGCGTCTTTCGCCAGGCTTTTTTTCAGGTTTATCCCTGTTGTTTTCCGCCGCCGGCTGCTGTTGGGGCCGACCTGTTTTAAAATCCTTATCCTCTTTTTCAATGTTATCGCACATATCCTTTATCTCCAGTTTTCACCTGCCTAAATAATAAGTCAAAAAACCATAAAAAGCACACAATATTTTTAAGTTTTTTTGCCTTTATTTTCTCTGCGGTTTTTCAGACACGGTGCATCATTTTAAAGATTGTTTCGTCCTGGAAGGTGATTTTCAGCTTCATCTGGTCTGCTATTTTGTCGAGGCGTTTGTGAATCTGCGGGATGCTGATTTTCGCCTTTGCGATGTCAACCGCCATAGTCATGACGAAGTACTTTTCCATAATTTTCTGGTTGACATCAACGATGTTGATATTGGCTTTCGCCATCGCACCTGCAAGTTTTGCAATGATGCCAACACGGTCCTTGCCGGTAACGGTCATAATACAAATTTGCGATTATTTTTTGGCAGCCATAAAATTCTTCCTTAAATCACCATTTTATCTGATGCAATTTTTCCATATTTTTATAATCTGTCATATCGAACCCCAGGGCGGTAACAGTGATAAAGCCGTCAGTCAGAGCAAGCGTATCCGAAGGAATGTGCGTATCCAGATGTCCTCCGCCTGCGAGCTGATAGAGCACTTGTCCTGTATCGCTTTGTTTTTTTATAAAATGTTCTTCAAAACCCATTGTTGACTGCGGCACAACCCTGACTCCCTTTGGCTGCCCTTTCGAAAGTCTGGGGATATTGATGTTTATGACGCCCAACAAATTTACAGCCGGTATTTTGCTTATGACCTCGAAGGCATATTTTGCAGCGGTCTTAAAGTCCATCTGCTCTTCGTGGGCACAGCTTACCGCAATCGCCGGTATGCGGTAGAACACCGCCTCCATGGCTGCAGCGACTGTGCCGGAATAATATACGTTGATGCCGACATTTGCACCGTTGTTAATACCGCTAATGACAAGGTCCGGCTTTTTTGGACACAGTTCCATAATTGCAAGTTTGACACAGTCCGCGGGCGAACCGCTGACGCTGTAACCGCCAAATCGGTCTTCTATCTCGACCTTTTCGCAGACCAGCGGCTCAAAAACAGTGATACTGTGCCCTGCACCGCTCATTCTGTCGGCCGGCGCCACAACAGTTATATCACCGAGCTTAGTCAGCTCTCTGTAAGCTGCAGCTATACCCGGGGCAAAAATTCCATCGTCATTTGTCAGGAGGATATTCATACTCTCAATGAATATAGTACCTGATAGCCTGCAATAATCAATAGTTAATACAATTTATTGACGGTCTCTGAGTTGAGAGTATAATCGAAAACATGATAAGAAAATTTGACCGAAAGAACGATTTGGTTTTAACAAGGCAGCAGATGCGTGACTTTGACGCATGGGCGATAAATACCGCCCATGTGCCCGGCATAATCCTTATGGAAAATGCCGGCAGGGGCTGTGCAGAAGTTGTTGTTAGCGAACTGAAAAAACTCGGAGGCAGAAAGGTTTGTATCTTTTGCGGCACGGGCAATAACGGCGGCGATGGTTTTGTAATCGCAAGGCACCTGAAAAATGCAGCCTTTGAAGTGAAAAATGCCCTTTGCGGTCCGGCCTCGAAGATAAAAAGCGACGCCGAAATAAATTACAAAATCATTTGCAGAATGGGCATTTTGATTAAGGGGCTTAACCTTTCTTCGGCAGATATTGAAAAGGCCGTTGAAACTTTTGCAGGTGACTGCGATTTAATTGTGGATGCGATTTTCGGCACAGGTTTTTCGGGCGAACTTAGCGGCGGATTCGACAGACTTGTCGATGCGGTAAATTCTCTCAACAAACGGATTATAGCTGTTGATATCCCATCCGGCCTGGATTGTGATACAGGACTCGCACTTGGTACAGCGATAAGAGCAGCAGTAACGGTTACATTTGCAGCGGCAAAGAAAGGTTTCATAAGTCCTGCATCAGCGGAATATACAGGTGAAGTTTACATCGCCTCAATCGGCATCGAACCGCAAGAATTTAAAATGAAAAATTTAAAATGGAAAAAGAAATGAAATTCCTCAATTTTTAATTCTTAATTCTTTTAATATGTCTTTGCTTTTGTGCCGGAGGCCAGGCTCTCATAACCAATGAAGTTTAGAAATCTTTTTACGCCAAAAACGGGGATGAAGAGGTCCTTTGCCTGGTTTTTGACTTCCTGATAGTTTTCTGAAGCCTTGATTGATGCTTCATATCTATCCGTAGCCATAGGGTCTGCTTCTATTTCATCGAGCGTTGGTTTTTTCTTTACTTGTGGTGGAGCGCCGAGCACGACAAAATCTGTATCTATTGTTACGACATCTTCAACTTTTCCGCCCCAGTTTTCAACAAGCTGTTTGATTTTTGCAGCGCCGTCTGAGTCGATTGATCCATCGCCGTCGAAATCAAACTCTCCTGCAACAACGAACCTGTTGGTAGCCTTGCTGTCCCAGATAAGGTTTATAATTACATCACCTTCGGCAACAGGATTGTTTTTGGTCGATTTGTTTATTCTTGCGGTAGCGGTATTTTTATCAACGTTGAAGACTTCGATTTCAGCCTTGCCTGAACCGTCGGCGGGAACAGGGGCGTTTCTGTCATAGACGGAGAAAGTCAGGCCGGGATAAACCTTATCTTCGCTTCCGATATCGATGAATACTATGTTTGTGGAGGTATCGACGGTAATAATATGTCCATCCGGCTGATAAGCGGCGATATCTTCTTTGGGTCGCGGTTTTAATACATCAAGCCTGCTCAGAGCATCTTCGAGTCTGTTTTGTATGATGCTGAGTTTGCTCAAGGTTGTCAGCAGCTCCTGTCTGGTTTTGTTTTTCTCCTCTACGGCCTCATCTCTCTGCTGCGAAAGCATCTGTACCTGCTCGGTGGTTTTTTTGTCCATAATTTCGCGAAGCTGGTTGTAGCTCTGCTGGACGCTGTCGGCCTTTTCCTGCTCGGTGCGGATTTGAGTTCTCAGTTCTTTTTCTCTTTGCGCCGCTCCCTGTTTTGCAAGGTCGTATTCATTGTTAAGGTCACTGAGCTGCGAAGTCAGCTGTTCGGTAAGTTCCTGTTTTTGTTTCAGCTTGTTGTCGCAACTTTCGATTATGCTGATGGCACCCCATCCGTTGGCATCGTTAGCATCGGCAGAAAATATCATTTCCTGCGGCAGTTTTGCCAGAACGTTCTTGTATTTTGTCTGCATTTCAGCCATTTTTACTTCTGCGCTTGTCTCCTGAGGCTGAATGCCGATAAACATAACATACAACTGGTCGATATATCCGAGAAGCTGGCCGAGCCTGCTCTGATTTCGGTCTTTTTGTCCGACAAGCGAACCGATATTCCGCACCTGACTTTGCGAGGCAAGTTCAGAGGTCTCCTGCTGGCTGGTCAGGTATTGATTCCGCCAGTCCTCCGACTTCAGGTAGAATATAACTGCAAGAATCGCAGCAACAATAAACAGGGCAACAAACGTGATAACGGTATAAAGCATCGTGTTGCTTTGAGCCTGACGAACGATAGCCATCTGCGATCTCCTGAAACGGATATTAAATCAGTTAATTTCGACACTTATGCACCAAAGGCGTTTCATAATTATCGGCCAAAATCGGTGTTTAGTCAACTAAAAACTTGCCCAAATTCTCAAAGTCTTTGTGGCATAAGTAGCTTTTGAATTGTATATTCAGATTAAATCCTTTTGAGAGTTTGATTATGGCCACAGAAAGACTGCACAAGATTCTTGCCGCTGCAGGCGTTGATTCCCGCCGAAAGTGTGAGCAGCTTATTCTCGATGGTCTTGTCAGGGTCAACGGCAGGATTGTCGATACGCTGCCTGCCTTTGCTGATATAGAAACTGATATTATTATGGTTGACGGCCAAAGGCTTAAGCCGGAGAAAAAAGTTTACTATCTTTTGAACAAGCCCAAAGGCATTATATGCACCAACTACGACCCCGGCGGCAGACGCAAGGCAATAGACTTAATTAACTGCAGACAGCGGATTTTCTGCGTCGGCAGACTCGATGCAGATACGACCGGAGCGATAATTTTAACCAACGATACTTCTCTTTGCGACAAACTGACGCATCCCAGATACCATCTTGTTAAGACATACGTTGTTGGTATACAAGGTAAAATTACATCTGAGGTGGTTGAAAAATTGAAAAAGGGCATCTGGCTTTCAGAGGGCAAAACGTTTCCTGCAAAGGTAAAAATCTTAAAAGCTCACCATACTCAAAGTCTGCTCGAGATAAAAATCACTCAGAGTCTTAACAGGCAGATTCGAAGGATACTGGCCAAAGTCGGCTATAAGGTAACTGCACTGAAGAGAACACAGATAGGCAGAATTTCTTTACATCGCCTCGGCGTTGGCTGCTACAGAGAGCTTACAAACTCCGAGATGGATTGCCTTAGAGGGATTTGACTTTTTGGAGAATAAAAAAGGCGAGATTTCTGAATCTCGCCTTTGAGTTTTTAATCTTCAAAACTATGCCTGCGGCTTATAGTTTCTTTTCAATGGTTTTTGCACCAGTCCCATTCGAATAGCCTTTGCTGAGACTCTTATTTTGCAGACCTTGCCATCGATGACGGCACGAACTTTCTGGATGTTCGGCTTGAATTTTCGTCTTGTTACGCCGGTGGTTTTCACACCGACACCGCCAAGATATTTTGCCTTGCCGCGGCGGGCAATAGAATTACCGCTGACCGTCTTTTTACCTAAAAAATGACAAACACGTGCCATAATTTAGCGCTCCGTTTTAGTTAAGCTTTGTTAAAACCTTTAGAATCTCACAAGTATAAGGATTTGATGGGACTTTGCAAGGTTAAAAATTAAAATGCCTATAAGTGCCTGCCTTTAAGCAGGTTATATTAAATCACCGGTACCCCAAAGCAATCTGGTATTTTTTGTTGTGTTTAAGGCTTTCTCTGCCGCGGCTGCAGGATGTACTTATAACAACCTGGGCTTGTTTATTCCGGCTGCTTTCTATCGTAACGCTTAATCGTGTGTTTCGTGCATCTATGCCAGCGATATCAAGTTGAATTTCCTCCCCCATCTTTTTTATATTTCCCTTTTCAGTATTATATTTTGCCCAAATCAAGGCGCTCGAAATCAGATTTTGCTGGACCGCCTCGAGAAAAACCCGGTTGGTTTGAAATATAATTTTATTCGAGCTGCCGGTCAGGACAAACAATTCCGCTCCCATCAGGCCGATTATCATAATAACAATCAATAAGACAAAACCCTTTTTCAATTTACTGCCTCCTGATAAGCACCTGCAAAATACACATGGGAATTGGGCATTTTCTTATCCACACGGTTGTAGCTTTTCAGTTCTACATACTTTTTTATTTCCACTGCGTAGCCGATGCCGTTCTTTCGCCATACCTGCCATTCGATTTTTCCGTCCGGAATCTGCCATGATATGTTTCCCCCCGTATCTCCAGAACCGTTGCCGGATATTATCAATCTTGATATTCTTCCATCCTGCAAAAGATAACAGACTAAATTATTTTTTTGCTCAATGAGAAGACATTTTTCGCTTGTTGAATATATACGAAACGATTTGGGGAACCCTATTGCCGAGTTGATGTCTTTTTTTATATATTTCAGTGCATCGAGGATACTGGTATTGGTTTCGATGATTTTGTCTGATTTTGGAATATCATACATCATAAATTTCGACAGTCTTGCAAGGGGTATGGATATAACTGCAATAACCGCCAGAACTGTGATAACTTCTACTATTGAAAAACCCTTTTTCATTGCCGGTTTTCTCTTTCTGGTGCAAGAAATCTGGCCAGTTCGACCGAAACATCTTTGTTATCAGCTTTTGCTGTTGCATTTACTTTAACAAGTTTCATGCCCTGCCACTGCCCGGCCCCATTGGATTGTTCAATTTGAAAGTTAATCTTGGGCCATAATCTTTTAAAATCTTTTTCGCTAATCGGCTCACCTGTAACAGCAATACAATCAAGCTGGGCTTGCGCCGCGGCAATGCACTGCTGTCTGGTTAATTGACAATCATTGATTTTTTTGAAGGTCTTCAAAGCCATTGCCATACAGGCCAGAATAACCACCAGAATGGCCATGGCAACCATTAACTCCGTCAGCAGATAACCGTTATGTCTGATACCTTTGCTCATACGATGTCCGCATATTGAACAATAATCGCCACTACAGCAGAAAAAATTGAGTAAGCAACAAAACCAACCATTGCCCCCAGACAGATTG
This sequence comes from Phycisphaerae bacterium, assembly GCA_041478555.1. Classification (GTDB taxonomy): domain Bacteria; phylum Planctomycetota; class Phycisphaerae; order Sedimentisphaerales; family UBA12454; genus JAPLMW01. Next base: position 45,298 of record JBGOWI010000009.1, on the reverse strand, counting down.
TTGTCGAGGGCAGTATTATAAATCTTGCAAGATTGACCCTGTAGCTGTAATTCGAACGATAGACTGATTCGAGCATTTCCAGCACAGGCAGAGTATTTTCCGGATTTTCCTGCTGCTGGAAAGCCCAGGAAAGCGAATTTGCCAGTCCGCATTGTCTTGCGGCGTCGGCAATGTTATCGCCTGCTTCAATTTGCCTGAGCCATTTTTCAAGTCTTTTTCTAAAGTAGTAATTGACATCAAGATTGATTGCATTGGCGACAGCATTGTTGACGGTACAGCCAGCATTGAGAGATATTCTTAATACCTCAACAAGCTGCAGGGTAGAATAATTATTTTCAAACCAATGAAGAATCGGCAGATGCCATTTAATAAAATCTCCAATTCGCGAAATCAGCAGCGGCTTTTCAGGCCGTCGCGGCCGGAATCTGACAATAATGTAAATAACAGATATTAAAAAGACAATTCCAAAAACTACCAGCCAGCCATATCTGAAACAAATATAATCAGCAATAGCCATAAGAATCTGTGTGGATATTGGCAGAACACCGCCTGCAATTTCGTGTATAACTTCACTAAATTTGGGCATTATAGCTATCATAATCCCTGTTGTGATTAACGACATAATGACTAACACCACAATAAAATAGGCGGCAGGATACACCGGTTTAACTCTTTTGCTGTCGTCGGCTTTTTGGAGCAGGTCTTTTTCAATGCTCCCGATGACCTGTGGCACTTGTCCTATTTTTTCGCCCGCGACTATCAGGGCGGTTATTCTTGCAGGACATCTGCGAAAGCCTCTCTTAATTGACTCGCTCAGTGAATATCCCTGAACCAGCCATTTGGATATCTGCCGTAAAATTTGTGAGTGTTTATATTTGATATTTTCCACAGCCGACTGCAGGGCCATCGGCAGAGGCAGATTCTGTCTGATACTTGCTCCGATGGTTGAGATAACAAAAGCAACAGTGGTATTACGCTGCGTAACGGCAACTCCTAAACAATAGCTAAACAAAAGCCCCAGAAATCCAATAGCGGCGCCGCCTAAAGGAGATGATATTGCGAAAAATCCAATCAGCAAAATTATGGCCAGAAAGGTTATTATTATTCTTTTTGCCCATCTTTTCGGCCAGGGAACAACGTCAGCTTCATGCCGCATGAAGAGTATTGAAATGAGGGTAGCAGGAAAAATACATAACGCCACTATTGCCGGTGCAAACAACTCGTTGTTCACAGCCAATATAAGCAGAATCGACCCGACAACAGGCAGAGCAATGATAGCAAACCTGGGTGTTTTGAATCCCAGAAAGATATACAAAACCAGAACAAATATTGTTATAGCCAGCAGCATCTTTTTTATCTCACATCAGAGACGTAACAATCTTTATCATCGGCAGGAAAAGGCTCAGTATCGTTATGCCCATGAATCCGCCTACGAAAATCAGCATCACAGGCAAAAGAATTGCCTGCAGTCTTGCCTGGCGGCATCTTACCTGTTCGACATACATCTCTGACAGGCTATGAAGATTATCTTCCAGTTCGTTTCGCTGTGAGCCTAACTGAACAGAATAGAGGAAAAGTTTTGGTATTATCCTGCAGAACTGCCCTGCCTGCATAATATTAGTCCCCTTTTCTATCTGTTCGGCGAGAAAGGCGGTTTCATAAATAAGTTTTTCACTGCCGCTTGCTTCGGCACTTAACCTCAGGCAGTTCGGCATATCGCTGCCTGTCGCAATCATTACCGCCATTGATTCAGCCATTTTGGCTAAAAAACTGCTGTGATACAATCTGCCGATTATCGGGATACTCAGCAAAAACGATTCTTTGACCCTCCTGCCGGCAGATGTTGCCGACAGAAGAATATTTAAAATAACTACACCGCTGACCAGAGCAGCAATGCTAACCCAGAATGGTATAATGTTTTTTGCCATACTGAAGATAAGCAGTGTTAAAGCCGGAAGGTCGCCGCCTGTCATTTCCTTAAGTGCAGTTATAAACTGCGGAACAATCATTATATACACAAAGCTGATTACGACAGCAGCCATCGTCAGCACAACAGCCGGATAGGCCGTAGCCTCGAAGATGATTTTTCTGGTCTGATTTGACATTTCGATATGCCTGTTAAGGTTTGTAAGCATCTGGCTTAACCTGCCGGTCTCAACGCCGGCCTTTAAGATTCTGCCGTAAAGCGGCGGAAAATGTTTTTGCCTTTTCTCAAATGCCTTTTCGATACTCTGGCCGCCTTCGAGGTCGTCTGCAATATCGGTAACAAGTTTTCGCATCTTTTTTGAGCCGATATCTGCCGCAAGTTCGCGAAGGCCTCTTTCCAGAGGAATGCCAGCCTTTGTGATTGACGCAAGCTGCTGATTGAAAAGCAGAAATTCATTTCTTCCGATAGCTGTTTTTATTTTTTCAGGCCTGGCCTTTTCGAGTGAATTGACAACAAGCTTCATCTCCTTAAGCAGCTCGGCAGCTTCCTGGGGTGAAGCCGCTTCGACAGTTCCTCTCATCAATCTGTCTGCTGATGTAAGTGCACTATATTCAAACATTGCCATTTTTTATCTCCCAACCATTCATTCAGATTCTAACATGCCGCAAACTCTGTTCAACTCATCGACAGTAGTAACACCTTCTCTGATAAGTCTTTTGCCGTCGGCAAGCATATTTGTATGTCCCTGATTTTTAAGCAGTGTCTCGAGTTTTTCGAGGTCGGTTTTTTGGACGATTGCCTTTCTAAGCTCGCTGTTAAGCTCGACAATTTCCGAAATCAATACTCTGCCTTTGTAGCCGGCATTCAGACAATCTTTACAGCCAACAATCTCAAAGGTCGCGGTTTTTTCATTTTTCTTTTTGCATTTATCACAGAGTTTTCTCACAAGTCTCTGGTTTAAAATTGCACAAACGCTCGATGTTACCTGATAGGGTTCAATACCCATTTCGAGCAGTCTGAGGAATCCTGCTGCAGGCATACCGCTGTGCATGGTACTCATCAAGAAGTGTCCCGTAAGCGCAGCTTCAATTGCAATCTTTGCAGTTTCTGCGTCGCGTATTTCGCCAATCATCAATACCTGCGGGTCCTGTCTCAAAAGAGACCTCAACGCCGTGGGGAAAGTCATTTCTCCGAAAGGTGTAATCTGAACCTGTGTAACGCCTTCGACCCTTATTTCCACCGGGTCTTCGAGTGTTACAATGCTCTTGCCGGGGAAATTCCTGAGGATAAATCGCAACATAGCCGCCAGCGTTGTGCTTTTGCCGCTGCCTGCAGGGCCGGTCAGCAAAAGCAATCCCTGATTTTTAAAGGCAACACTTTTGAGTGTTTTATATACCGCTTCTGAAAAACCTAACTGCTGAAGTTCCGTCAGATTTCTGTGCTGGTAAAAAATCCTTACAACAGCCCTCTGGCCGTGTATCGTGGGAAAGACGGCGAGTCTTTCATCGAGGACACCCTGGCTGTTATGCCCGGTTATTTCGATTCGGCCTTCCTGCGGTATGTCGTTTCGATAAGTCAAAAGCCCGCCCAGCACTTTTAATCTTGCGATAATATTTTCCGACAGAAACTTTGGCAGTTTTTCCACCGTTTCGAGAACGCCATCAAGCCGATATTTGACAACAAGCTCGGCCCCCGTCGGCTCAAAATGAATATCACTAGCCCCTGCATTCATTGCTCCTTCAAGAAGGTTGTCAACCAAAGCTACAACATCCTGAGCCTTGTTTTTGGGATTTTTAGGGTCTTTATTTATATTTTCGGTATTCATTATTTTGTAATTTTCCGCAATTATAGAGTTCTCTACAGGATAGACGCGTATTTACTCAAAATGTTAGCTGGGAAATCGAATTTTTTTGAATTTTCTTAAGATTTTGGATAACATAAAGGTATCCTGCACGTCTCTTTTATTGAGAATATTGATGATAAGCAAGGCGGAAAGCTGCAAACTATTATGGGATTTTGCCCTGCCGGAGTCGCTGACTGCGTCTCAGAAATGGGTTCTGGGTACGATGCAGTCTTACGGCCCTGAGCTGATTACGATGTTATGGCGGATACTCGGCAACGAGCAAGACGTCTGCGATGCGTATCAGGACACCTTTTTACATCTTGCTCATTGCGACAACGGCTGCAAAGTACGCAATACCAGGGCATATCTTTTCCGTTCAGCAAGCAACACGGCAATCTCAATTTTAAGGCGCAGGATTATCGAACGAAAGAATCTGCCTGAAATTGCCGCCGTTCAGAGAATCGAACCGACAGCGAATGATTTGGATTCGAGCCATTTACAACAGCAGCTTCGATACAACATTGCTCGATTGCCGGAATATTTGCGGGATGTCATTACCCTGCATGATTTGGCTGAATTTCCGTATGCACAGGCGGCAAAGATACTCGGAATAACCGAAACCAGTGCAAGAGTTTACAGACACAAGGCAATACAATTATTGGCCGTATGGATGAATAAAGAAGAATACTAAAATGAAAAATAAAGAAACAACAAACTGTAAGGAAACAAGGGGCCGGCTGAATAAAATAATCGCGAGCTTCCTAAGTTTTGACGCAGCATGGGTTCAGAACCATATCGTCAATTGTCCTAAATGTCAGCGCAGGCTTTCTTCTGTCGGCAGAGTGTATCTGGCGATGTCGCTTCTCAAATCCAGGCCGCATCAGCTTGATTTATTAAAGCAGGCGAATATTCAGACCATAAATACGCTTGCTCATTCTGTTCGCAGTACAGCTAAAGCCGATAAGCTCAGAATTGCCCAGCCTGAGCCGAAACTGATTGAGAGATTATCGCCACTTAAAGGCTCGCTTGCCAATACGGCAGCCTGTATTGCGATTCTGTTTTTTGCAAAGACGGGGATATTTTCCTCAATGGAGAAATTTCAGGCCGACAGCCAAAAGGCGATTGAGCATTATTATGAAAAGCAGGTAGGTCAGGAACTCTCAGACGAAATTTTCTCCGGCTGATTTTCTTCGTTTTGCCATTTCGTCAAGGCCGCCCAGGCACAGATTCGACCATGTTTCCATTGTGTCGCGGACCTGCTGCAATTCTGCCGGCGTCATAAAAGCCATTTGTGTAACCATCTGCTCACGTCTGGCAACCTTCGGTTCAGCCAGAGTCCAAAAGTGGACTATTCCGAGGTGCACGCTCCCCACTTCGTTGGATTCATCATTGAGAAGTGCAACTATGCAATCAGTATGGCTCGCTTCAACGGATACCTCCTCTGCCACTTCGCGCTCAACAGCGGCAAGATAAGTCTCGTAAAAATTGGCATTGAATAACGGCATATCGTCTGTGGGATTTATATGTCCGCCTATTCCGATGGACCTGTTCCCAACAAGCCGTGATTCGCCGGCCCTGGTGCCCCTGATATAAGTGAGGTATCTGCCGTTATGGCTCATAATTACATAAGGAATAAGCTGCTTGAAGGATGGGTCTTTTTCTACCTTCGACCTCGGCATAAAGTGCGGAACGCCGGCGACAAAGAACTTTCGGATATATCTACTTACATCAAATTGCAGGCCCTGAAATATCCCGACATCCTCGAGAACTTTCCGTTCGATAACCAGTACCTGTTCTTGTTGTGCCATGCAGTCAATCTCTTGAAAATTACTAACTATTTAATTTCGAATTTAGAATTTTTGCAACTACCTGCGGATTTGCCGCGCCTTTGGTCTTTTGCATTACCTGCCCCATCAAAAAGCCATGCGCCTTTTTGCTTTTTTTATCGCCGCTTCTTATATCCTCAACTGCCTTTGGATTTGCTGCTATTACTTCATCGACTATTTCTTCAAGTTCGCCTGCATCGCTTTTCTGCAGGAGATTGAGACTTTCTGCAATTTGTGCGGGAGAACTTTTGCTTTGTATCATTTCCTCAAATATTGTAACCGAAGCAGTAGCGCTTATCTGCCCGGCCTCAACCATCCCGGCAAGCTCAGCGAGCTTTTGCGGGCTTATTCCAAGTTCTGATACCTTGCAGCCCTTCTCGTTTGCGATTTTTAAGCCTGTCTGCGTGATAAGATTACAAAGTCTCTTTGCATCTCCACCCGCCTTTACAGAGCTGTCGAAGAATTCTGCCGTTGTTCTGTCCGCTGTCAATACAGCCGAATCATAATCGCTCAGGCCATATTCGCTGACGAAGCGATTTTGCATCTTCAGCGGCAATCCACAGAGTTTAGTTTTAATTTCAGCCAGCCATTTTTCATTTACCACAACCGGCACTAAATCCGGGTCGGGAAAATATCTGTAATCATGCGCCTCTTCCTTTTCCCTCTGCAGAACGGTTACTTCTCGTATATCATCCCAGCCGAAGGTCTGTTTGTTGCCGCTTTGCAAACAAGTGCCGCTTTCGAGAAATTTATCAAGCTGTCTTTGGGTCTCGAATGCAACACTTTTTTCCAGAGCCTTGAAACTGTTGAGATTTTTAATTTCTGTTATCGGCGTTTTGTATTCAGCGTTGTCTTTCTTTATTACGAGATTAACATTCGGCTCAAACCGCATATGTCCTTTTTGCATATCCGCTTCGGAGACGCCGAGGAACCGCACAATTCTTTGCAGCTCAACAGCAAGCAGTCTTACCTCCTCATCGCTGTTTACATCAGGCTCGGTTACAATCTCAAGCAATGGCGTACCGGCCCTGTTAAGGTCAACCTGAGAAAAATTCTCTGCGGTATGAAGATTTTTTCCTGCGTCTTCTTCGAGATGGACCCTTCTGATTCTGACTTTTTTCGTTTTTTCGTCTGCCAGCGGAATTTCTATAAACCCGTTTGAGCCGATTGGCAAATCATACTGGCTAATCTGATAGTTTTTCGGCAAATCCGGATAGTAATAACTCTTTCTGTCCCATTTGGTAAGCCCCGCGATTTTGCAGCTAAGAGCGGCAGCGGTAAGAATCGCAAATTCGACCGCCTGCTTGTTCATCACCGGCAGCGCCCCCGGCAGACCCAAACAGACCGGACAAACCCTGCTGTTTGGTTCTGCTGCAAAGATAAGCTCGCAGCCACAAAACATCTTTGTCCTTGTGCACAACTGCACATGAATTTCGAGACCAACAACAATTTTATAATCTATATCAGTCATAATTATTTAATAACAGGACTTTTTGTATGAAAGTCTGTCTCGTTTTCAAACATACCGGCTACTTGCAGAAGTTTCCCCTCTGCAAAGGCCGGAGCAATTATCTGCATTCCTATCGGCAGACTATTTTTATCAAATCCGCAGGGAATACTGATGGCCGGCACACCTGCCAGGTTAACCGCAATGGTATAAACATCCGACAGATACATCTGCAACGGGTCGTTTGTTTTTTCGCCGATCTTAAAAGCTGTTGTCGGACTTGTCGGCATTATGATACAGTCGGCCTTTTCAAACGCAGCGGTAAAATCGCTTCGGATAAGACTCCGCACCTTCAGTGCCTTGAGGTAATATGCATCATAATATCCGCTTGAAAGCGCGTATGTTCCGAGCATAATCCGTCTTTTGACTTCCTGCCCGAGCGCCTCGTTGCGTGACTTCGTATAAACCTCGATATAGTCCGCCGGTTTTGCAGTCCTGTATCCATAATGCACACCGTCGTAGCGGGCAAGATTGCTCGATGCTTCAGCTGTAGCGATTAAATAATACGCAGCTATAGCATATTCAAAGTGCGGCATATTTATTTCGACAATTTCAGCACCGAGTTTTTTATAAACTTCGATTGCGCCTTTAATAGCATTGACAACCTCGCCGTCGGCGCCTTTGAATAACTGAGGCACAACAGCAATTTTTAATTCAGCCACAGGCTGTTCGATTTTTTCAAGCCAGTCACAAAGCGGTGCGGTTTTTTCATCGACGCTGGTACTGTCTTTCTCATCGTGCCCTGCGATAACATTCAGCAATAGAGCGCAGTCAACAGTATTTCTCGCCAGCGGCCCAATCTGGTCGAGACTTGAGCCGTAGGCAACAAGTCCGTATCGCGAGACTCTGCCGTATGTGGGTTTAAGACCTGCAATTCCGCAAAAGCTTGCCGGCTGTCTGATAGAACCGCCGGTATCTGAACCCAGCGCCGCAAAGCACATCTGCGCCGCCACGGCCGCTGCCGAGCCGCCGCTGCTTCCGCCGGGAACACGCGAATAATCCCATGGATTGACCGTTTTTTTAAGGCCGGAATTTTCAGTGCTCGAACCCATCGCAAATTCATCGAGATTTGTCTTGCCGATTATGACAGCATCAGCAGCGAGTAATTTTTCAATTACCGTTGCATTATACGGCGAGCGGAAATTTTGAAGTATTTTTGATGCGCAGGTGGTTGTGCCGAAAGTTGTGCACATATTGTCTTTAACGGTTATCGGCACACCAGCAAGCGCGCCAACAGGTTTACCTTTACCGATCTTTTCGTCAACTTCATTTGCTTTTTTCAGGGCATCCTGTTTGAAAGTACTTAGAAACGCCCCGATTTTGGCATCGTGTTTTTCTATCTGTTCGAATACTGCCGAGACGGCATCGCTGCTTTTTACTTCGCCTTTAGCAATTGAATCCCGCAGGCCTCTGCATGTAAGTTTTAGAATATTTTTACTCATGATTAGTTGTCAGAACCCACCTGGCTCTTCCAGAATTTTCGGCACCTTGAAGAACTGCTCATCTCGCTGCGGCGCATTAGCAAGTGTCTTTTCAGTACCGAGCGATTGTTTAACTATATCCTCTCTGAAGCAATTATTTATCGGCAGACAGTGCGCCAGCGGCTCGACATCTGCCGTATCGAGCTGATTGAGCTTTTCGACATATTCGAGAATAGCGCTGAGTTGAGTGGCAAACTGAGCAATTTCGGCCTCGCTTAGAGCCAGTCTGCTCAGTTTTGCCACCTGTCTTACCTGCTCGATATCGATTTTTTTCTGACCCATACTTTCAATCAAAAATTGAGGTTCTCTGTTTTGCTCATACACTACTCCATCGGCGATGAATTTTCAAGTATTGACCCCGCACCTTCAAATATTTAATTATCCGGAATTAAAGAAGGTGCGGGGTTGACAATATCGTTTTATTAAAGTATTTTCTCGGGTTCATTAAAAACAGGAAATAATATGGCTAAAGAAATCAAACTGCCTCGGCTTGGCGAAACAATGGAAGAAGGGACTATCGTAAACTGTCTGGTCAAAGTCGGTCAGAAAGTCAAAAAAGGCGATTATTTATTCGAAATCGAAACCGACAAGGCTATGCTCGAGATGGAATCGCCCGCCGAAGGTTTCGTCAAGGCCATAATTGCCGAGCAGGGCCAGACCCTTTCGGTTGGAGAAATTCTTTTAATTCTCGGCGAGGAAAACGAAAAAGTTAACATAGAAAAATTTGTCAGTAAAAAGACAACAACTGCTCCTGCCTATACTGAAAAAATATCAGCGGAAAAAATAACCGAAGCGGATTTAACTGCTGCTGCACAAGGCCAAACTAACTACAAGCTCGGCCAGAAAGTGCCACTAAGCAGGCTGGCAAAAATCACCGCAGAAAAAATGCTCCGGTCAAAACGTGAAATTCCATGCTTTTATCTCAATATCACCGTCGATGCAACTGAACTGGTCTCATTTCGTGAAAAACTGAATAAATCAGCCAACATTAAAATATCATTCAACGATTTTTTAATGAAAGCCTTGTCCCTCGGCCTGAAACAATGGCCGATTATGACAGGCAGGCTCGAAGGCGACAGTATTCTGCTTGCCGATTCGATAGGCATAGGTCTCGCCATAGCTACCAATAAAGGGCTGGTTGCCCCGATTGTAAAAGACGTTGATAAAAAGAACCTCGCTCAGATTGCACAATACAGCGCTGCCCTTATCGAGCGCACTGAGGCGGGAAAACTGACACCAAGCGACCTCGAAGGCGGATGCATTACCGTAAGCAATCTCGGTGCGCTGGGCATAGATTCATTTATCCCTATCGTTGTGCCGGGCCAGTGCAGTATTCTCGGCGCAGGACGAATAACAGATACCTGCATACCTGCTGCGTCAAGTGCGAAGCACGACGTATCGCAGAACGGCAACATCGTAGTTCGCAAACTTATGAAAATGACGCTGGCTGTTAACCACAAGGTAGCCAATGGCGCAGAAGCAGCACAATTTTTAAGCTATGTGGGAAAACTGCTCGAAGAGCCGGAAAAGCTAACATAGAAATCATTTGGCCAGAAGTGGTCATTTTGAGGTGTTTATAAGTTTTAAAATCATTATTGCCGTTCTCGGCGGCTTTTCAAGAATATATGTTATATACTCAATCAAAATATTCTGTATCGAAACAAGCACGGAATTGTCAGCCTGCAGGAGGCCTTGGGGCTGATTTAGACACTTTGCAGTTTCTGCGGTTATCGTCTTTTTGTCGATAAAAGCAGATTCACAATCGCGGCAGACAAGACCGTTTGCCGATACGCTGAAGTGAAATTCCCGCCAGTCTGCACTAAATTTTCTTTTACAGTTCGCACAGCAGTTGCAGACAGGCTGTGAGCCTGTTTCAGACAAAAGCGCAAACTCAAAAAGAATCAGCAAATGCAAAACTCTATCGTTCGGACTTTTTTCGAGCCTTTGCAAAAAAACAAGCGCCTCGTTAAACATTGCAGGGTGCGGGTCGAGCTCTTTGGTAAACAAATTCAAAAGTTCGCAGGCAAAAAGTGCACAGTTAAGAGCAAGAAGTTTTTTGCGAATCTCAAAACCAAAAAAAGTCGGATTAAACTCGGTCAGTGTCGCAAGCTTCTCGCCGTCCCTGAAAGAAAAAACCATATCCCCCGCAGAGAAAAGCCCGACAGGCCCGCCGAAAGGCGATTTCGGCCTTTTTGCGCCTTTGGCTATCAAACTCAATTTGCCGTTCTGGGCGGTAAAAAAGGTAAGTATCTGAGAACTCTCAGAATAATCCGTTGTGCGAATACATATACCTTTATCCTTTTTGAGCACGCCCTGTGCCTTTTCAAAATCCTTTTTAATCGCTGATTCAATTCAACGGCCGGCTGCGATATACAATACCATAACCGAATTTCTGCAGAATATTGTCTTCGGTTTTATGCATCTTCGCCGCCTTGTCTGCCGTCGAGTCGTCGAAACCGAGATTGTGAAGAAGGCCGTGAAGAAAATAAAGTGCAAGCTCCGATTCCGGCCTGTCTCCTCTGCTTTGTGCCTGCCGCCGTCCCATTTGGGCATTCACGGCAATATCAAAAATCCTTACATCATCTGCCTCATCGGAAAGGTCAAAACTGATAACATCGGTAGTATCGGTTTTGTTGAGAAACTTTCGATTCAGACTTGCTGTTTCCCGGTCACCTAAAACGGCAAAATTTATCTGAGCTTTTTTTATCCCGAACTGCCCGGCAACTTTTTGAATCATCTCAATCATCTTCTGCCGGTCAAAACGGACAGTATTACAGTTTATATTTATATTAACTGCGATATCGGATACGATGTTTTTGTCAGGCGTTTTCTTTCTCATTTTCAGCGGTCTGCCGGCTTTGCTCGGCATGTTTCGGATAGGCAATCCGGCCGTGATGATGGGCTGCAAGGCTTTTCGAAAGCAAATCCTCTATCCGGCTTAACTCACGAAGCGTAAGTTCGCACTGGTCAAACTGACCGTCCTGCAGCCGCCTCATGGCCATATTGTGAACCACCGTCTCTATCTTTGTCGGCGTTAACTCCGTAAGGGCCCGAACCGCTCCTTCCACCGTGTCGGCAAGCATAACTATCGCAGCCTCTTTTGTCTGCGGCCGCGGGCCGGGATATCTGAATCCCGCTTCTGTTGGCGGTGAAGTCCTGCTGTCGGTCTTTTTCTTCGCCTCCTCGTAAAAATACTCTATAAGCGTCGTGCCGTGATGCGTCTCAATAAACTGCATTATCACCGCAGGCAGCCTGTATTCCCCGGCCATCTCGATGCCGTCCTTGACATGGCCGACAATTATCAACTGACTCATGGCCGGCGAAAGCTGGTCATGACGGCTTGCAGTGCCCATCTGGTTTTCAACAAAATAACGGGGCTTGCCGATTTTGCCGATATCGTGATAATAAGCGCCGACCCTGCACAAAAGACCGTTTGCTCCGATAGCCTCAGCAGCGGCCTCTGCCATCGAACCTATAAGCAGACTATGGCTGAATGTGCCGGGCGCTTCCATCGCAAGTTTCTTCAGCAGCGGCTGATTGGCATCGCTGTAATCCAGCAGAGTCATGCTGGTTGCAATTCGGAAAATCCTCTCAATCAGAGGCAAAAGTGCCTGGATAATTATACCCACAAAAATCGTCGCTGCCGCCATCCTGCCGGCAAAAGCAAAAAGCGAACCAGCCAGTCCCCTCTCGAAAAGACCCGTAGCAAAACAAACAACAAAAACCGCCGCACCGGCAAAGACGCCTACCTCAAGAAGTTTTATACGCGTTCTTATCTCCTTGAGCAGAAAACAACTCGTCAGAATTCCTGCGGCCATCGTCAGGAAAAGGCCAAAATCGGTTTCGTGACCGGCGGCAAAACAGACAAGCGGAGCAAAAAAAAGACTCATGCCGATTGCAAACCGCTGGTCATAAGCAATTACCAGAATTATTGCACAGGTTATCGAACAGGCCGTGGCAAGATAAATGCGGTTCGGAAAAAAGGAGCCGAGCCTTGTAAGGGCCAGCAGCAAAATAAACAAACCGCAAAGCACAAGAGCCCTTAAAGGGTTTTTGATTATCCTGTAATTGTAATGATAAATATATACCGCCATTGCAAAACCGGTGCCGACAACAACTAAACATACCGAAATTATCTGATGCCATGCTCGAAAACCGAATCTGTCCTGCCCGGCAACAACGCTCAAAAGCAGAGAACATGCCGCGACAAAACCGATGAGTACCAGAACAGCCGCAGGAATACCGCTGTTGACAAGTTCGCTTATTCTGGCGAATCTTTCGGCTGCAATGGTTTCTCTGAGCTGCTTGCGGCGGGGGCTTATCTTTTTTTTGAATATTGTCATAAACTATTGATTATGTTTTTTCTTTTTTGCCTCGTAAGCCTGAACGATATTCTGCACCAGGTTATGCCTTACAATATCGGTATCATCAAGACCTATCAGAGATATTCCTTTCGTGCCGGCGAGCGTCTCCATAGCATCGAGCATGCCGCTTTTCTGCCCCCTGTCAAGGTCAACCTGGGTAATATCGCCGGTGATAATCATCTTCGAACCTCTGCCCATTCTCGTCAGAAACATCAGCATCTGCGTCGGCGAAGTATTCTGAGCCTCATCACAGATAATACACGCCTCATTCAGGGTCCTGCCGCGCATAAACGCAAGCGGAATTACCTCTATTATATCCATCCCCATCAACTTGCGCATCTGTGGAAATTCCATCATGTCCTCAAGACTGTCGAACAGCGGCCTTAGATACGGATTGACCTTCGCCTGTATATCGCCCGGCAGAAACCCGAGTTTTTCGCCCGCCTCCACTGCAGGACGAGCCAGAACAATCTTTCTTATCTGTTTCTTCCTCAACATCGAAACGGCAACGGCAACAGCAAGATATGTCTTGCCTGTACCGGCCGGCCCCGTGCAGAAAGTCAAATCAAAATTCAGCATCGCCTCTATGTAACGGCGTTGTCCGCGAGTAAACGGCTTTACTATTCTTTTCGGAGAATAGACCTGAATACCGAAGCCTTCATCAGGCTCAATACTGACTTCCACTTTGCTTATCAGGCCAATCACGTCATTGGCGTTCAGTCTGCCGAACCTCGTCAGATGTTTCTGCATCAGCTCGACCACTTTTGCAGCCTTGCTGACTTCCTCGTCGCCTCCCTTGAGGATAATTTCGTTGTCTCTTGCGGCAATTTTAACGCCGCAGCGGGCACGCAATATCCTTAAATGCTCGTCACCGGAACCGAAAAGCTCCAGCCGATTACCCACAGAATCCAATTGTATTGTCTGTTCCAACGCCCTGTTTTAAAAACCTTTAACAAACATAAAAAACAAATACGCAAACACGCCGGTGGCAAGCGGCGAGTCAATAACATCCAGCACTCCACCGAAACCGGGTACAGAGTTTGACGAGTCCTTCTGCTCGGCGGCACGTTTGAGCATTGATTCGACCAAATCGCCATACTGACCTATAAAGGCAAAACTTGCGCCAAATAAAATCGCCTGCCACAGCAGCATTATACCAGAGGCCAGAGCAAATATCGAGGATACAACCGAGGCAAAAACGACCGCTCCAGCCATGCCCTCCCATGTCTTTTTAGGGCTCAATACCGGCGAAAACTTGTGCCTGCCGAAAAGCCGGCCGGTTGTATAAGCCCCTATATCCGCACACTTTACGACAAAAATGTACATCAATAATGCAATCGGGCCAAAATCAATTCTTACCGCAATAACAAAACTGGCCAGCGCACCAAGATAGGCTGTTGCAAGAAGGTTGGCACCGCAGTTGGCAAAGGCGCCGACGGCAGCGAATGCCAGGCCCTGCCATAAGAAAACCGCAAGAAGGGTAAAACAAACAACAAAGATAAAAAAGAATGCGGCAAATTGATTCCTGTCGGCAAAAAATTGCGACCAGTACCATGCTGTAGAGAGCAGAATGGTGCTTATAATTGCAACGGGCAGAAAGATTTTCGCACCGCCAGAATTTACCAGTCTGGACAATTCAAGATTTGCCGGTATGGTCACGGCAATCAGAAAAATCGCAAGCAAAGTCGCCTGCACCGAGCTGTCAGGTTTTTCCAAGGTCAGACTGCCGTCAAGCCAGGCGTCAAACAATACCAGCGCAACAAACCCGATAGTCATTAATGTGCCAAAAATCAATCTGTGTCGAAGCATAAAATAATCCCTCAATTAACTGAAATCCGAAACACGAAATTCGAATTTTGTATTTATGACGCTTTCAGTTGGTTCTAAATTATTGTCGGCTTAACGTCTCCCAGCCGTCTTGAACGCTTTGAATAGTCGGTTACAGCCTTGTCGAGGTCCTCGGCAGTAAAATCGGGCCACAGCGTATCGGTAACATAAAATTCTGCATAGGAAATCTGCCACAAAAGAAAATTGCTCAGTCTTTTTTCATTAGAGGTTCTGATAAGCAAATCGGGGTCCGGCAGACCGGCGCTATAGAGATCTTCACTTATGCAATGTTCATCAATTTGTTCAACAGTCAGCTTTTGGTCGATACAGTTCCGGCAGATTTTTTTTACCGCATCAACAATTTCCTCCCGGCTGCCGTAATTCAAGGCAAGGGCAAGCGTCATCCCCGTATGCTTCGAGGCTATCTCAACAGTCTTGTTCAATTCCCTGATAAGTTTTGCAGGAAGTCGTTCTGTTCTGCCCAGGTGAACCAGCCTTACGTTGTGCTTTTTAAGTGTATTTCTTATGCCAACAAGATACCGGGTATAAAGCTGCATCAGAAAATTGACTTCTCTTTTCGGCCTTTTCCAGTTCTGCATACTGAACGAATAAAGCGTAAGACAGTCCAGACCGAGATCGACGCAGTGACGCACAATCTTTTCTACTACCCTCGCACCCTGTCGGTGGCCCTGAAATCGCTCAAGGCCGCGCTTTATGGCCCATCTGCCGTTGCCGTCCATTATTATCGCCACATGGCGGGGCATCTTCTCAGCTTCAATGCCGAGCCTTTTTGCCGCTGCGACGCGATTTTCCTGCAATTCCATTTTCTCCTTCGGACCCAAAATCCTACTTCCTGAAGATTGTCTGGTTTCTGCCGGCACCTACGCCAATAATCGTTACAGGCAGACTGAGAATTCCCTCAACCACCTCAATATATTTTTGCCCCTGCTTCGGCAACTCATCAAAGCTTCTTGCCTGTGTGATTTCTTCGCTGAATCCCTTGAGAGTTTCGAATCGGCATTTTACCTTCGCCAGCCTGTCGATATTCGATGGAAACATCCCGACCTCTTTGCCGTCAATAGTATACGCCGTGCAAATCTTAACCTCCTCAAGGCCTGCAAGCGTATCGAGATGCATCATTGCTATTTCATTTATACTGCCGATTTTAGCGGTATATTTTACTGCCATAGTATCGAACCAGCCGCAGCGTCTGGGCCGGCCGGTTGTCGTGCCATATTCGTGTCCTTTGTCGCGGATATATTGGCCGATTTCGTTGTCAAGCTCTGAAGGAAACGGCCCGGCTCCGACACGAGTCGTATAGGCCTTGACAACGCCGATGAATCTGTCAATCATCCCGGCAGGAACGCCGCAGCCGGCTCCGACGCCGAGAGAACTGGCGTTCGAGCTTGTAACAAACGGAAACGTGCCGTGGTCAAGGTCGAGAAGCGCACCCTGAGCGCCTTCAAAAAGGACATTTTTGCCCGATTCAATTTGTTCGTGCAGATATTCTGTGGTATTGCAGACATATCCTGAAAGTCTTTGTGCGTATATTTTACATTTTTCAAAAATCTCTGCTGCTTTGATTGGCTTGGCATTATACAGTGCCGCGAAAATTTTGTTTTTGTAATCAACTATTTTCTCAAGTTTCTCCCTGAGCCTTTCGAGATTGTGAAAATCAGCCATTCTGACCGCATAGCTTCTACCGACCTTGTCGGCGTAGCAGGGTCCGATTCCGCGAACCGTGGTGCCGATTTTGCTTTTGCCGAGCGCCTCTTCCCGCAGTCTGTCTTCAGCCTTGTGGTAATCGAGCACAACATGTGCACTTTCGCTGATAAACAATCTGCCGTTGACCGTTTTCCCTTTTTGAGCCAGACCGTCAATCTCCTCCAGCAGAACCTGCGGGTCAACAACGACGCCGTTGGCGATAACACAGATGGTTTTGTCTCTCACCGCGCCGCTGGGCAGAAGATGCAGTGCAAATTTCTTATCGCCGATAACAACCGTGTGGCCGGCATTCGCTCCGCCGCCATAACGCACCACTATGTCATTCTTCTCGGCAAGAATATCCACAACCTTGCCTTTGCCCTCATCGCCCCACTGCAGACCTGCAACGCAGGTATTCATAATCTTTCCTCACAAAACGGGCCGTACAGGGCCGCAAAATCTCCCGTTACGGCACAAATCTTTGTTTTAAAAACTGCTAAAGACGGTTTTTTCAGCCTGTGATTTTTGACACAAGCAACTCAAGGACGGCATCGAGATTGTCATAGTCCCGGTCGCTGATTTTGCGCTGCGATTTTCGACCATCAGGCGACTTGTACTCTATCACAAAAAAACCCTTCGAATCATAACTGGTTTTATTTATGCTCTCGATTGAATTATACGGAATTTTGTCCTTCTGGCCAAAGATAAGTTCCTCATTGTCGGCAACCAGCTTTTTATCCTTCACTTTCCAGAAATAAATCGCCAAAGCTGCAGCACCGGCAAGAAAGACCGGCGGAGACTTCCGGTGAAAGATAAGAGTATGGTCGGCCTTGCCGCCAAAAGTGTGCCTCGCCTTGAATTTCTCGTTGAAAAAACCATCATAGGCAAACCATACTGCCGCAACAAGCAGTATAACAATATATATCTTGAAATTCGTTTTTTTGTACTGACAGAACGGTGCAACAACCGCCATTTTAACCTCCAAAAAAATCCCTTTCTGTTCTCTCGTTATCTCCTGTGCGCTATGGCATTGGTCAGAGGCATCACAAAATTCGGCACAACTTTTTCGTCCATAAAATCAACCGCTTGCCGGCAGAGCCTGTCAAAAGCGGCTTTAAGGTCAAAATCCCTGCCGGGATGCGGATACTGCCTTACCGTAAGATACAGACTTATGGGTTTATCCTGGTCGAATCTCTTGCCGCGAATTTCGGATTCGTCTGTTTTAGAATCCACCGTCAGTCTGGCGCGGGTCGTGCAATCATCGTCGAGTGCAATTATTACCGCAGGAGAAAGGTTGAGCGGCCCGGCTCCGGCACAATCGAAAATCTGAGCAAAGGCCGAACCGCTGAACAAGGCGTCGGCTATAATCTCGTTATGATTGCCTGCATAATCAAAATCCATCCCGAAGGTCAAATCGACACTGTCAACATCCAGACCCCGCACTCCCAGCATATATGGCACAAGGTCAATTATCGCCTTCGGCAGCTCAAAGGCCTGCTCGAAGCTTTCAGGATTCACAAAACCTGCTCCCACCCTGTCGACATCGATGCTCACCCAGCGGTTCCGGCCGGATTGCGCATCCTCTTCAAGACAATAGCCGGCACCGCTATCCCGCGTTAGAGCCTTCATCGAAGGAAACTGCCTGGTTATTCTTTCAAAAAACGTAAGCAGAGTCTCCCTTTCGCTCGGCAGGTCGAAACGGGTATTTATATACATATCGATGTAAAAATCATCACACAACGAACTGTAACTAATCGACATAAAGCCTCGCTCCATAAAATCGGTACAGCCTTATTCTCCCATAAAACACCGGCAAAAACAAGTATTAAAATCAACTCGCTTGGTTTCCGACATCTGGAAGCGACAATTCCGTCAAAATTGCCCCAATTACCGACAATAGTGTAGAACTGAAACACAGCCACAGCGCAGGTCCCACTACTATTGACACAGGCACACAGTTAGGCAGAAAAACCATCCAGATTATATAAAAAACAGCCGTTAAAAATCCGCTGGCAGCCGACCAGACAAATCTCTTCAGAAGCGATGCCCTGCCGCAATATATTGTTGTAAGTATTCCGCAAACCAAACAAATCAAAACGCCGGCTATTCCCAAACGCCATCTGCCAAAAAACATCAGGATTGCTGAAGCCAAAACCGCTATCAGGATGATATGCCAGTAGCGTGGGCTTAATTTTTCACGCAAAGCCGCTCTTGCCCGCATCCTGCGGCGAATCGTCAAAGGCCAATTGTAAAAAATGCAGAAAACCCAATGTTCAAACAGTGCGCCTCTTTCACCGAAGACCGGCACAATATGGACGGCATCGGTCGCCCAGTGTGCCGCCATAAATCTTGCAAGCACCGGGTACCGATACGTCATCTGAATAGGGAACGCCAAATAGCCGATAATCTTAAAAAAACTTACAAACAAGGCTATATTATAATCTTTAAAATTTCTTTCCCGGACTGCCAGTGATACCGTATAAATGCCTCGCACCAGCGAACCCGGCGAAATAGGCAGAACATGAAATGCCAATAAAATCGCACCTACCATTTCAGCCCGTTCTAATGCAGGAACATCGGGATGGGTCAGCAGATAATATCCCATCACCAACAGCCATGTAATTTCGGAAACAAACATCGTCATTAGATGAACCACCAGGCTGACTAAATATTTCTGAATAAAAGGCTCATCAACCTGCGATAAAATCGTCTGTGCATCTTCATCGGTGAGAATATGTTTTTTCTGGCCCTGATTTACCATTTCAAAAAGCCATTCTCGTCGAAGTTTGGCATTAAAATAGAGCATAACCGGCCTGACTGTTATTAAATAAATTTTTTCGCGGGCAAATTGCCAATCGGTTAAAAACCTGTGCAGTCTCGCCGAAATCAAAAGCAGAAACGGCAGATGATACAAAATCCGCCAGGGCTGCTGTAAAAACCTTTCAGCTTTAGTCTGCGAAATTCTGCCGCCCCTGTGCCAGGATGTAAGTAATTCAATGACTTTGCCTTTGAGAGCCTTCTTGAAATATCCCGCACTTGTTAAAATACTGATATAATGCTTTCGCCAGTTATTATGACACCAGAACTTCCGCAAAACACCGCCCAAAATCGGTAATAAACCAATCAAAAAGAAAATAAATGTTTTAAATCTGCTCTGCTGTAATTTCTCAAAACTATTTTCGTCAATGATATCTCTCACCTTCCAGCCGACAACAGCACTATCAAATATAGTCGTCCATAGTTTACCGCTGTATAAAAGGCGAATGTGGTTATGTGTAATATCCGGCATAGAATTTCTATAAATATCTTCAGTCTGGACGAGTTTATCAAACAGCCTCTGCATATCGCCGAAATGTTCTTTATGGTTGTCGATGAAATTTTTCAGTTTATTCAAATTGCCCCTGTCAAACTGCACCAATGAACCGCGTCTTATGCCCTGAAAAATTAACTTTATATCGCCCGGACTCATTGGCAAAAATGGCAGAAGCGCCAGGCCCGGCCTAAAATCAACCGCTACAAGACTCTTATCCGGCTCGGACCGCGTATCAAGACGCTTGAGGCAGTTAGGCTGACTCTTGAGTGTTGTCCATTCATACTGGCGGGCAAATTCATAGGCCCCCATCTCGTGCAGCAGCTCTACAAATTCGTGCATAAAAGTATATTTAGCGCGGTACTCAGGCGAACCGAGCTTTTGATAATTGACTTTTTTGTTCTCTCGCCATTTCTTCAGCAAATCGACATATTCATCAACTTCCAGCCACCAGGTTCTGCCTTCTATCCATTCGCTCAGTTCCCCGCAACTGCCCATACCCTCGTCAACAAACGTTCCGAAAATATCGACAACGCTTTTTTCATCGCCGAATTTTATTTTCGCGGCTCTGCGAATGAATTTCTGCCACAGCGCTCCTGCCTTTGCCGCTGCAGGGTTTACCTGAAGCTGAAACGGTGCAGCAAAACCTGTCCAGTAAAGAAGATTGCGAAATAGTTTTGCAAAACCGCTCGGCGGAACGAGAATCTTCATTGCGCAGATTTTGCCGCTCGCCAAATCCGGGCAAAGCTTCGGCCTGTCAACTTCGAGAATTTTTACCTTATAAACCTGCCCTGCAAAACCGCCGCCGATAAAATTTTCGATAACCAGTTTTACTTTGGCCTTTTCGCCACTGCCTACAGGCTCAAAATCGTAAACAAGCTCCGTCTGCGGCTCATATCGGCTGATGCGAGCAGGTCGAAAAAGCCCCAATTGCTCAAAAATATTCTGCAGATTCTTGCAAAATTCTACGCAATATCCCAAGGCCATAAAATCCCTTGATAGTTTAAAAATTTATGAAATGATACTTTGTAAGAGGCGAATTTTCAATCCCGCACCTTCTTTTCTGTCCAATTTTCTTTAAACCTGTTATAATTCTATTATCCTTTCGACTCTTCAAAAGATATACGTGATATATTGAATATTTAGAAGGTGTGGGATTCAATCACTTATTGGAAGAATGTAAAAAGGTATAAAACAACCCACAGTGCTACCGCCGCCATAAGGCCTGCGATTATATCGTCGGCAAGGATGCCGAGTCCGCCTTTGAGCAGCTCAGATTCGCGTACCGGCGGCGGCTTTAGAATATCAAAAATCCTGAAAAGCACAAAGCCGGCTACAGCAGCAATCAAAACCCTTTCCTCCACAAAGGCAACAGGTAAAAGGACAACCATTTGACCTGCAAATTCATCGATGACAATCCATTGCGGGTCCTTTTTATTTTCCTGTTTTTCGGCCTCGCCGGCAAAAAGCAGGCAAAAGACGCTTGACGCAATCATCGCGATGATAATAACCGTTCCGCAAATAACCGACGCAGGACAAAAATAATGGACGACAAGAAATATCGCAACCGCCAGTAAACTGCCCCACGTGCCGGGCGCAAGAGGCAAAAAACCAACACCAAAACAGGAAAGTATTATTTTTTTTATATTCATATCGTTTAGCCCCAACCCCTGCGTTTACCCGCCGTAGGTGGGGTCGGGAGTATTACAATATGATACAGAGCGGGAATTAAAAATCAAAAAGATTTAATTGCCCGGATGGGTCGAATCTATCGGCCGATTCGTTGTACCCATAGTTCCGGACTTATGTTATATTATCCCGATTGCCGAACAAGACTATATTGATTTACAATTATAAACTAAGGCTCATGGAAGACAAATCAGACACAACAAACAATCCGTTTTTAAAATTGAATGTACGGCTGTTTTTTCTGGCCCGTTTTGTGCGGATGTTTGCCTACGGCTCGCTTTCGGTGCTGTTAGTTTTATATCTGGCTCAACTAAAACTTTCCGAGGCGAAAATCGGTTTATTGCTGACCCTTACCCTGGCAGGCGATGTCGCCGTATCCCTTTTACTAACCACCACAGCCGGCCGTTTTGGCCGGCGGCGCACACTGGCAATCGGCGCATTGCTTATGTCTATGGCGGGAATCGTGTTCGCCATGACAAATAATTTCGCAGTACTTTTGCTGGCAGCCACAATCGGCGTCATAAGTCCAAGCGGCAATGAAGTCGGCCCGTTCCTTTCCGTCGAGCAGGCCGGTCTTTCGCAGGTAATTCCATTTAACCGCCGCACAAATGTTTTCGGCTGGTACAATCTGACCGGTTCGCTTGCTACCGCTTTTGGCGCTCTGGTTTCCGGTTCGGTAGTGCAGGCAATCCGAAACGCCGGGGCGTCGGCGCTGGACAGCTATCGCGTTGTTATTTTTGGTTACGCCGGAGCCGGTGCGATTCTGGCTCTGCTGTCTTTGTGCCTGTCCGGCGAGGTCGAACTGCCGCCTGATAATACCGCTCCGCAGACGGCAGGGGCCCGCGTCTTTCTGGGTCTTCATCGTTCTAAAGGTATTGTAGTTAAGTTGTCGGCTCTGTTCTCTCTGGACGCTTTTGCCGGCGGGTTTATAATGCAGAGCATCGTGGCTTATTGGTTTCATATTCGTTTCGGCGTTCAGCCAGCGGCGCTTGGTATGATTTTCTTCTGGGCAAATATTCTGGCAGCGGTATCCGCCCTGACGGCGGCGGCATTAGCCGCACGTATCGGCCTGATAAATACAATGGTCTTTACACACCTGCCGTCCAACGTATTGCTTATACTCGTGCCGCTTATGCCCAGTATGCCTCTGGCCGTTCTTATGCTGCTCCTGCGATTCAGTATCAGCCAGATGGATGTGCCTGCCAGACAATCCTATGTCATGGCAGTGGTCGAGCCGGACGAACGTTCGGCCGCGGCCGGCGTTACGGCTGTTGCTCGGAGCATCGGCGCCGCTGTTTCGCCCGGCATTTCGACAATGCTGCTTGGTTCCATGCTGATGTCACTGCCGTTCTTCATCGGTGGCGGCCTGAAGATTATTTATGACCTGTTGCTGTACCGCGGTTTCGCTGCCAGCAGACCGCCGGCGGAAAGCCGGCCGGCCTGATTTCAGCCAGCCGCCAAGTCAACCATATTTTTGAAAGGAAATGTCGGCTTCTGGACAAAAGCCGACAGTGTTACTTATTTTGCCGATTTGAAAATCGAACCTGAAGAACGGCAGCAGTGATAATTAACAGGAGTCGAATCCCGCACCCTAAATAACTTTAGGTGCGGGACATTTTTTACTTCATAATTCAATATTTGATATTCTCTTCCCTTTGTGCCTTTGTGGCTACTCTTTTATCATCTCAAGGCAGTACCAGTCTGTCATACCCGCGATATAATCGCAGACGGTTCTTTCAAGGCCGAATTCTTTAATCAAGCTCTGATAATAGGCCGGCATTAAATCGGGCTTACTGCGAAATTTTTCAAAAACCTTCGCCAGCCACCCTGCAGCCTGAGAAGAAACGGCTTTTATCTCCTTATGCTCATACATATTGTCCCACAGAAATTCTTCGAGCTGGATAAGGCCGGTCTCGGCATCGTCGCTCAACGCTATAAAATTATCGCTTGTTTCCAGGACCTGCCGCAGATTTTCAACGTGTTCGCAAGCTATTGCCCCTCTGCTTGTTTCGATGCAGTCGCCGACGAGCATATCGATGATTGTCTTTGCGATTCGTGTGTTTTTAATGAGGCTCTCGCTGATTTTATCTGCTTCGCATCTTTCGGCAGCCTGACCGCAGAGCTGAATTTTCATAATCATCTCAAAATTCAGCAGTTTTGCACGCAGACCGTCCTCGAGGTCGTGGCAGTTATAGGCGATTCTGTCTGCAATGTCCGCAATCTGACCTTCGAGCGAACAATTCTTTTCAGGAAAGTCCTGTTTCTGCGGACTGTCGAAAGTAGTTTTATGTTTTGCCAGGGCAAGTCTGGTTTCGTACATAAGATTTAAGCCGACAAAATCAGGATAAGGCCTTTCGAGCAGGTCGACTATCCTAATCGTTTGGACATTATGTTCGAATCCGTCGTAATTTTCCATAAGCTCATTAAGGGCTGCTTCGCCGCTGTGGCCGAAGGGACTGTGCCCCAGGTCGTGGGCAAGGCATACTGCTTCGGTAAGGGCTTCGTTGACGGCCAGCGCCCCTGCAATCGTTCTGCCGATTTGTGCAACTTCGATGCTGTGGGTCAGTCTCGTGCGGTAGTGGTCGTTTGTCTGCGGCATAAAGACCTGCGTCTTGCCTTCAAGTCTCCGAAATGCCGATGTGTGGATTATTCGGTCTCTGTCGCGCTCGAAGGCGGAACGGTAAGCATGCCGGGGCTCTTTAAATCTTCTGCCCTTACTGTTTGATTCGGTTACTGCAAAAGATTGTAAAAAATCGGTCATTTTTAGTTTACTGTTTACAGTGTACAGTTTACAGCATTATTCCAGCGACTCTATCAATCCAAAAAACATATTAGTTATTTCTTTGCCGCCGACGGTATATTTATACTCTCGTGGTAATCGTTTATATATTTTAAAAATCTCGTGGATAAAATCGAGCGCTTTCTGATAAACCTTGAGTTTCTCAAAATCAAATTTAAAATCCATCTCTTCCATATTTTTCTGTAAACTGTAAACTGTTCACTGTTAACTTTATACTAAAGACCGGGCAGATTATTTTCAGCACTTGCGGCCTTTAGCTGTTTATACAAATCTTTCATTGACTGGCTTATAACATCCGTATCGGCGCAGACATCCATAAAGTTGGTATCGCCGTCCCATCGCGGCACTATATGGATATGCAAATGGTCGGGCAGGCCCGCCCCGGCACATCTGCCGAAGTTCGTCCCGATATTAAAGCCGTGCGGCTTTATCGCCAGTGTCAAAACCTTCTGCGAGGCAATAATAAGTTTTGCAAGTTCCAGCATTTCACCGTCGTCGAGTTCATCGAGGCCGGCGACATGCCTGATGGAGGCTAAAAGCAGATGGCCGTTGTTGTATGGAAACTTGTTGAGCATGACAAGGCAGTTTTTCGTGCGCCACAGCACGAAATTTTCCTCATCCTGCTGCGGATGCTTTACATTATGGCAGATAAAACAATCATGTTTTTTGCCAAGGCCCTGAATATATCCAATCCTCCATGGCGCCCAGAGATTGTTCCTTTTCAATTCGGCCTCCCGACAAATTATCTTATTCAGCCAAAGTCATTGTTATAGTCTGGTTGATTTCTATATTCGGCTCAATTGTATCGCTGCCGAGACCGAAAATGGAGGCACCGACCTTGGCCTGATACTGCTGAATATCACTTTTAATAATTCCTCTTTCTATATCATAAAGCTCTCGTCCGCTGCCTTCGATGCTCAGCACCTTATATCCTCTTAAAAAGCCGAATGTGCCCCTCATCTGAAACGAACCGCTGTAAGGAAGAGGCGCCGCCGGCAGCAACTTACTCAATTTATAACTGCTTGTTATCTCGGCAAGAGAAACGCCGCCCTCTTCAATAACACCTGCAAATTCGTACTCCACATCTCTGCCGACCTTTGAGACGAAAGGCATCGGCGCCAGAAGCTGCGAGCTCCATTTCTGGCCTTTCTTAACACCTTTCAATGGCTCTTTTATACTCGATATTAAATCCCAGATATACCACTGTGTGGCAAGAAAATCCATAATCATATCGGAGTCTTTGATTCTGCCTCTGCTTGAATCTGCAAAGGCCCTGTTGCCGAGCTCCTTGACCAGACTTTCAAGAGATGTATAATCGATGATTTTGCCTGTCGGCGTAATCTTGAGTGTAAAGCTTTTGCCGACAGCAGACTCAACCGCATCGCCTTTTGCCTGCCCTCTGCTGCTTACCGCGGTGCGCGTAACTTTGGCCGAATTGCAGGTTGCCTCGATTGTTGAATAGCCGTAAGGGTCAATCTCGACAGGCTTATAGACAATTTCCATCTCGAGTTTTTCAGCCATATTCTGGCTGCCGCCTCTGCCTTTTTCTCCTTTCGAGTATTTGTGCGATGGGTCAAGGTCAAGGGCTATCTGTCTCTCACAGACAAAATTATACTTCAATGGCACATCAGGTTTAAAATCGACGCTTAAAAGCAGATTGCCTTTAAAACCACCCGACTTCTGCTGCCCCTGACAGCCGACAAAGAAAAGCACAAACGCAATCGTAAATCCCCACACCAATTTGTACTGTGGTCGGGCAAATAAAGGCTGAGCAGAAACAGCCTTGCTGGCGAATTTAAAATTCTCCTGGTCAATGCAAATTGGTGTGGGGATAAAAATCCGGTTTTTCATAATATTTAGCCGTTAAAATCAATCCCTTGATTATTTAATCACTCAACTTTTTCGATACTGTAAAGACTCCAAAAGCCCATCGTCAACTGGTCTGGGCCTTTATCGCTTTTCTGCTCTTGGGGCGATTCTGCGGCGAGCCATTCGGCCTTCAGAAGCTCCTGATAACTGTCAATTTCGCCGGTAGTCAGATTTAGAACCATTTTACCGCTGTAATTGTCCTTCTCCTCGAACATTTTTGCAAAAAAGCTTGCCGCCGCCTCTTTTTCCGGCATATCGGCTGCACGTTTTGAGCTGGGCTCGGCGTTCATAGTTACAATGGCAATCTTCTCACCTTTCCGCTCCTTTACATCCGTCAGGGTATAAATCTTTTCAAACGATTTTGGTGTGAGCATACCGCCAGGAGAGGCGGCAACCGTGCTCCACTTATCGCCTTTCTTGCAAAGGGTCTTTTTTGTATCCATCAGGGCAAGAACCTGATGGCATCTCTCGATTTCCTCATTACTGAAAAATCTGTCCGCGAATTTCTTGGCAGAACTTTCTCCCTTTATAACTTCGCGTGCCGCTTGGGCGTCAATAACCTCAACCCGGCCGTTGGGCGTTATCTTTATTTTATAGCTCTGACCGATAAGAGCAAAAAGCGGGTCGGACTTACTGCCCTCCAATGTGCTGTCGAAGTCCAGCGTCTTGCCTTGGGGGTCTTCGGACAAATATTTAAGTTCCTTTATCGTAATATCTGCTGTCGCATTGCCCTGCTGGTCAACGCTTTCAATCCTCTGTGCAAAAACCAGCTCTGCCCGCCCAACTGTATGACGCTCCTTTGTCTTATTGATTGATGGCTGAATAAACGCGTAATCCTTACCGGTTTCGAGAACAACCCTATAGACCGTTTCGCTCTGCGGTGCCAGATTGAGTTTCATCTCCGCGGTCGGCACACAGCCCGCCAAAACAGACAAAATAACTCCCAAAAATACAACCCACAACATCTTCTGCGCTTTCATGATTTTCTCCTAAAACCATTTAATTACAATGTTTAATCCGTCACAAACAGACCGTGATTATAACAACTAAAACTTAATGAGCAATTTTTTTATAGACATCTGCAGCTTTTTATGCTTTTAGGATTTATTTATTATAATCTTGTGCTTATAATTCCTTATTTCTTAATTGAAAGCCACTTAGGAGAAAATATATGAGAAGCGACACTATCAAAAAGGGGGTCCAAAGGACTCCGCACAGGGCATTACTGCGGGCCTGCGGACTCAAAAATGCGGATTTGAACAAGCCGTTCATCGGCATAGCCAATAGTTTTTGTGAAATCGTGCCGGGTCACATGCATCTGAACAAGGTCTCTGAGAAGGTAAAAAAAGCCGTTCGTGCCGGCGGCGGTATACCGTTTGAGTTCAACACCATCGCAATTTGTGACGGCATCGCGATGGGGCATACCGGAATGAAATATTCGCTCGCTTCGCGGGAGATAATCGCCGACTCCGTCGAATCGATGGTTCGTGCCCACTGCTTCGACGGCCTCATCTGCATTCCCAACTGCGACAAAATAATACCCGGGATGCTGATGGCTGCGGTTCGGGTCAATATACCTACAATTTTTGTCTCAGGCGGCCCGATGGCAGCCGGCAAAGACTCAAAGGGCAATACCGTTGACCTGTCCTCTCTTTTTGAAGGCGTCGCAGCCTACAAGGTCGGCAAAATTGATGAGGCCAGACTCTATGAGCTTGAATGCACCAGCTGTCCTTCGCAGGGAAGCTGCTCAGGAATGTATACAGCCAATAGTATGAACTGCCTCTGCGAGGCAATCGGAATAGCCCTGCCGGGCAACGGCACTATCCTGGCAATCAACCCAAAAAGAAACAAATTATATGCCGCCGCCGGCAAACAGATAATCAATCTTATTGAAAAGGATTTAAAACCGCTCGACATTATAACCGCCGAATCGATTGACAATGCCTTTATGCTCGATATGGCGATGGGCGGCTCGACAAACACCGTCCTGCACGCCCTGGCAATCGCCAACGAGGCAGAAATAAAATACGACCTTGAAAGAATAAACAAAATCAGCGAAAAATGCCCCAACATCTGCAAAGTTTCGCCTTCGAGTAAATGGCACGTTCAGGATGTTGACGAAGCCGGCGGTATAAGTGCAATCCTCAAGGAGATTAGCAGAATGAAAGGTTTGCTCCATCTCAACTGCCCGACTGTCACAGGAAAAACGCTGGGTAAAAACATCGCAAGGGCAAAAATCAAAAATACCGATTGCATACATACGATTGAAAACGCTTATTCCAAAACCGGCGGTCTTTCAATCCTCAGGGGCAATCTCGCTCCCAGCGCCTGCGTAATCAAAACCGCAGGCGTCGCGGAGAAGATGATGAAGCACAGCGGCCCTGCCGTAATCTTTGAAAGTCAGGAAGATGCCTGCGATGGCATCCTTGCCGGCAAGGTAAAAGCTGGCGATGTCGTCGTTATCAGAAACGAAGGCCCCAAAGGCGGTCCCGGTATGCAGGAAATGCTTATGCCGACCAGTTTCATTATGGGTGCAGGCCTCGGCGAATCGGTCGCGCTGATAACCGACGGCAGGTTCAGCGGTGGAACGCGCGGCGCATGCATCGGCCACGTAAGCCCCGAAGCTGCTGTTGGCGGCCCGATTGGTCTGCTCAAGAACGGCGATATAATCGAAATCGATATCCCCGCCAAAAAAATCAGTGTCAGACTCTCTGACGATGAATTGGCGAAAAGGAAGGCACAATTTGTGCCGCCTCAGCCGAGGATTACCAAAGGCTGCCTTGCAAAATATGCCTCAATGGCAACCAGCGCAGACACAGGCGCAGTATTGAAATGGTAGTTGACAAAAAAACAAATACGCCCTGGTACATTGGAGGTTTGCATTTTGCCTGCCAGCAGTGCGGAAATTGCTGCTCCGGCCCGCAGGAGGGCGTTATATGGATATCGAGACAGGAAATCAAAATACTTGCAAAGCATCTGAGCCAAAGCCCGAACGATGTGCGAAAAAAATTCCTTAAAAGACTCAGGCTTAGCTTCTCGATAAGGGAAAATCCCTGTTCTAAGGATTGTGTTTTTCTTAAGAATATAAATCCCGCACCTATTGTGCCAAACCCAAACCAAGAGAAAATCGATTCAACAAATGTCAAGCGAAGCGATTTTGATTTTGCTAAAACACAGAACAATAGGTGCGGGGTTAAAGGCTGCGCGATTTATGACGCTCGTCCAATGCAGTGCCGAAACTGGCCTTTCTGGCCGAACAATCTAAACAACCCGGATGACTGGAATGCCGCTGCGATGAAATGTCCCGGTATAAACAAAGGCAGGCTCTATACTTATGATGAAATCCAGAAAATCAAAAAACAAAAACGCTGGTGGCTTGATGCAAAACAACCTTCAGATATGCAGCGAAGTTGAGCGAATATACGACTGGCTGGACTCCAATATAGAACCATTCAACAATCAGTGTACAGCCTGCGGAAAGTGCTGCCGCTTTGAATCGTTCGGCCACAAACTTTTTGCAACAACGCCAGAACTGTTATACTTTTATGAAAATGTTAAACTATTAAGAAAAATGACCGGCTCCTGTTGTCCTTATCTCGAAAATGGTACACCCCCACACCAATTTACATTGCGGCGGATAAGCTTAAAAGAACACTTAAAACCAATTGGGTTGGCTTTCAAAACACCTCATCGAGGTGCAAATTGGTGTGGGGGTAAATGCAGCGTAAGAAATTATCGTTTCGCAGGCTGCAGAATATTCTTCTGCAAAGCCGATAAAGATTTGCAAAACAAACTCAGCGAAGAAGCTGTCGAAAAATTCAAGTTACTGTGCGAAAAATTCAATTTCCCCTATCGCTATATCGACCTGACGACAGCTTTAAATAATCCTGAATTGGCAAGAACTCTCTAACGTAATGAAAAACTCACATTAGCCACGAGGGCACCAAGATATCAGGATTTTTATGGTTTTTATACTGAATTCTTTTTATTCTTTGTGCCTTTGCGCCTTAGTGGCTATATTTTAGTAACAAGAAAGGAAAGAATATGGATATTGAAGCTTTTTTATTATGCGATGCTGCGACCGACCAGAACGGCAAATTAAATGTTTTGGGTGCTTTCGACACTATTCTTGCCAGGCAGGTTCCTACTACGCATCCGGCCTGCGCCGTTGCACTCAGGATAAGGTTCTCCAGAATTGAAGAAGGTCAGCACCCGTTCAGAATTTGCGTCATTGATGAAGATGGTGCAGAAGTTTTTCCTAAATTAGAGGGAACAATTTCGGTAAGGGCCCCGGCCAAATCCGATTCAACTGTCGTTAATGTCGTCGCTAATCTTCAGGGACTCAAGTTGCAAAACTACGGCAAATACAGGATTGATTTGGCAATTGACGGCCAGCAGAAAGCCTCTTTGCCTTTTATCTTGGCCCAGGCTCCCCCGCATCCATAATTCTTATTTTTTATCTGCCGCCTCTGGCAGGAGCGTAACCATATAACGTAAGACGTAACGAGCCTCGCCGCCGCAGCCGCTCATCATTGGACGTTCAGCGTTCGATGCCTGCCCTGAGCGCAGTCGAATGGGTTCAATGCCTGCCCCGTGAGATGACGTTTCGGCTATCTCATCGGGGTTCGACGTTCCTTACTTCTTTACTTCCTTTGGTTCATTCGCCTCGGCTGGCTTTTGCGGCGGAATATCCTCAATCAGTTCTGCCATCAGCCTCGTCATATTTTTCGCCTTGTATTCGGGTATCTGGTAAACCCAGCCGTCGCAGGTTTCCTGAAACTTTTTCGCCTTTTCTTTTGCCAGCAGTTTGGCTTCCTTCTTTTTGAGTTCTTCCTGCGACTCTACGGCTTCTTCTTTCTTCACAGGCGTCTTATCGGTAAACTCAGCAGAGCATTTTATAAATGTTTTTGAATCTCTTTGTGCTATCTGGATGGTATACAAGGTCGAATCCTTCAGCAGACAGGTATATTTTCGGTCGAAATTCAAGCCTGATTCATCTGCCGCGGCATTCACATCATCGAATCTCAGGTTGGTAAGTGCGCCGAAAACCGCGGCGCAATCATTTTTTTTCTCTTTTTTGCCGACAGGCAGTTGTTGCAGTACAACTTCGGTGCCGTTGGCTTCGGAAATCAGGGTATAAACCTCGTTTGGCGATGTAATGGTTACGGCGTCTATATTGGCCTTATCTACCGATATAAGCTCTTGTTCGACATAATCGAGCGGCGATTGTCTTATCCACGGCGTATTGTAAATAATATAGACCTTGTCATCGTTGATGAGTCTGGCGTAAGCCATGCTGCCGTCTTCGCGCAGATTTCCGATGACAACGGCTGTGATGACCTTTCCGTTCGAATCAAGAAATTTAACGATATCTCTTGCATCTTCTTCGCTAACACCGAGGTCTTTATGATTGGCTTTATCTTCGGTATAAAGCTCAACGGTCCTGATATCGAAACAGGCAGCCAGCAGGTCGTTAACCGCCCTGTTTGAGGCAGGATAATAACTTTTGTTTGCAACAACAAAGCCGCCGCCTCTTCGCGCAAGATTTATCTGTTCATCCCGCAGCTCGTTGCGGCGGGGTTCATTGCCTTCTCGTTGCGACGCGGTCGCACCGCGGCGAATGCCCATTACAATTTCGGCAATAGCTGCCGGGTCAAGTCCCTGAATAAGATTACCTGACCCCGCCGAGGTCGTTTTTGTCCTGTTTGCAAACTGCGAAACAAAAACAGCAGCAATAACTGACACTATCGCAAGAATACCTAAAAACGAAAGTTTTTTATCGCTCATCTGGCAACTCCAATATTTATTTCTACTAAAGCAAGTTTTGATTAAGCATTGTATATCGTTTATCGGTTGCGATGCTGTACCGTTTTGTTGAGAGGATGGGGTAAAGTAGTGTGTTAAGTTGTGAGTTGTGGGTAGTGTGGTCATCCCGATAAAATCGGGACTCACTGCTTAACCCCACTCCCTTGGGGATGGCTTACGCCATACCTAACCCACTACCTGACCCTTGCCTCATAAAAATTTTAAATATTAAATTTTAAATTTTAAATTATTACGCATCGCTCGCATGACTGATATATCGTCTTTTCTTTACGCTTCTATGGACGCCGAGAATTATAGCGATAACCAGAATTGCTGCCGGTGCCGCCAGCATATTGAAATCCCGCAGGCTGTTCCCGAGGTTTTCCTTTCGCTGGAGTCTTGTCTTTTTTATCTCCTGGAGCTGCTTTTTCGCCTGATGAATTTTCAGTTCAAGCTCGTTTTTCTTCTGCAGGATGGAGCTGCCGATAATCTCTTCTTCGCCCTGTTTTGCCGAGGCAAGAATCGACCGCAGTTCATTCTCAAATCTCGTGATTTCAGCGTTGATTTTTGCCTCCTGGTCGGCGGTCTGGGCCTCTGCCTGCTCTTCGATTTTGTCAACAACCTCAAAAGGTCTTTTGAAATTGCCGCGGGACCTTATTGAAATCAGTTCGTTTGACCCGCACAGCTCGTCGATAGCGTTCATTGCCAGAGCGCTGTTATCTCCGATGATGAGTGTGCCGAAAAACGTATTTCTGTAAGCAATCATATCGCTTAAAAAGTCAACATCAGCAAAAACAACCACGGCACAATTATCCTTCGCCTCCGCCAGGCCTGCGATATGCTCTTTGATTTTTTTCGGCGGTGCATTCGGTTCGTTGGCATCTGCCGGCGCATCAACTTCAATATCGACGCCTTCCGGAAAATCGCTTTTGAATCTGCCGGTAACCAGATAGGCCATCTTAACCGGCTCTGCGCCGTCGGTGAACTTTTCCATAAGGCTTTCAGTATCGAGCACCATAAGTTCGACCTGATTATCGACCGTCCAGCTGTTTCCTTTTGTTGTTGTCATAATAAGAGGTGTTCGCTGAATATTTCTTTCCTTAATCTCCTGCTCGTCGAGCATAACTTCGCGCAAAACGCCGCTGAACAGAAAGCTCACCTGGTTCAGCTCGGCTGTTATGACATTATCGTGATTGAAGCATTCCGGCGTCAGCCCTAAAAAACCGATTATCTTCTGCGGCCTTTCATCTGCCCTGAGTGCAGCGGCCAGTGCAAGCGACCTGTCGCCTGCGAATGTATCTTTCGGCATTTCCAGTCCCCAGTTGGCCAGCAGCCTGTTCAGTTCGGAGCTTGGATTATGTTCGGTCCGCATCTGCATTGCCGGCTGCCGCGGCAGGTCATTGATACAGTACGGGTCAATACAGACAATTGTTCTGCCGCCGCTGACAACAAACTGGTCGATTGCAAACAGCGTTTGCTCGGAAAAATCCTTCGGGTGAATAACCAGCAGAATATCCACGTCTTCTATTTTATTGACATCTGTTGGAATACCTTTTACTTCATACTGCTGTTTAAGGTGCTCGACAAACGCCCACGCCTGGCGAGGCTGCTGCCCCTGTAGCTGCATCAGTCTGGCCATATAGGGGCTTACCTCATCGCCCAGCATATCCAGCGAACTTAATATGCCTACCCGTTTCTTTTGTCGTGTTATCGCCGTATCAATCAGATAGCTTATGTCATATTCGACAAAGTTTTGACGATTTGGCGAAAAAACCGGAATTGTCTTTTCGACCCCGAACTGCGTCTGCACGACGAGTCCGAAGAAGAAATTTTCCTCTTCGGTAATGGGAAATCGTCTCAGCCCGTATCTCAAGGCCGCAACTTCCTCGTCCGAATAAGGCCGCGGGTCGATAACTTCAAGTTTAACCATACCGCCGGAGGCAGCGACATATTCTTCGAGCAGCGATTTTACAAACTCATAATAATTATTAAAATATCGAATCTGGTCCGGCCCCTTGAGCGCCGCCGTCTTGGCATAGTAAAGTTTCATCGTTATCGGCTGGTTGAGTTTGGCAAGAATTGCCTTTGTGCCGCTGCTTAGCGTATAAAGTCTCTGTTCGGTTACGTCGATTTTCAAACCTTTGCCGATATTCTGACTTATGCTGATAACGCTGAAAGTGATAATCAAAACGAATATCACGCCTGCGATTATCCTGAAGGTTCTGTTCATCCCGCACCTTCTTTCGGTTCATCCCGCACCTTTTGTACTGTGTTATCCGGCATTAGAGTCATTTGAGTCAGGCGCCTTTTGAATCGACTCTTTTTTGGTTTTAGTACGGTGCAAAAGGTGCGGGGTTCAATCTTTTTTAAACCTTTGGTATATCCAATCGACAAGCTATTACTCTTTCGACTCTTCAAAAAATATACGTGATACATCCCGCTCCAATGCTTTGAGGCGGGATACATTGAATATTTAGAAGGTGCGGGATTCATCAGCCTGCCTTCCTTTCATCAAGAACTATTCCGCACGCTGCAATCCATCCTGCAATAAGAATGACAAAATAAGTTACATCCGCCAGTTCGAGCACGCCTTTCTGCATCGACTCGAAATGTCCCTGAAAGCTCATCGTGCTTATACTCTCAACAAGTCCTGCCGGCAGAAACGTTGACAGATAGCTCATCGTTGTCGGCATCCCTGCAAAGACAAGTATCGCGCACGCAACGACCGACAGCACAAAACTGATAACCTGATTATTGCTTATCGCCGAAAAGAAGCATCCGACCGCAAGAAACCCCCCTGCCATAAGAATGCTCGCCAGATACCCTGCCAGTATCAGTCCCGCATCCGGCCTGCCTAAGTAGCAGACCGTTATTGCCATTGGAAATGTCAGGGCCATTGCGACGATGATAAACACCCACGCAGCGAAAAATTTCCCCAGCACCGCTTGTTTTACAGTAATCGGCAGCGTAAACAACAGTTCGATTGAGCCTGTTTTTCGCTCTTCAGCCCAGAGCCTCATCGCCGCCGCCGGCACAAGGAACACAAACAGCAGCGGCATATTCACAAAGAACGCCGTCATATCCGCCTGCCTCGCCTCGAAGAATCCCTGCTTAAATGTCAGATACCCCGAGAAGAACAGGAACACCACAAGAAACACATACGCCAGCGGCGTAGTAAAGTACGATTTAAACTCTCTTTTAAAAACAGCCCAAAAACCCTTCATTTTCTTTTTCCCTTTTATTTTATGATATTCGTTTTAAAAATTTAGGTTTTTGCATTTTGAATTTGTTTCGGATTTCGATACCTGTCCCGCCAAGGCGGGGTTCGGATTTCGGATTTTTCCCTTCTACGCTACTTTGCTTGTAGTTATTTTCCTGAACACCTCATCGAGCGTGCAGTTATACTCGGTTTTAAGCCCCTGGGGCGTTGAATCCACGAGAATTTTCCCGCGTGCGATTACTATTGCCCTGCTGCATACCGCTTCGACTTCTTCGAGTATATGTGTGGATACAACGATGCATTTATCCTTTGCCATTTTGCTGATGAGTTGGCGCACTTCGTGTTTTTGGTTCGGGTCAAGTCCATCTGTCGGCTCATCGAGAATAAGCACCGGCGGGTCGTGTATAAGTGCCTGAGCAAGTCCGACTCTTCTTTTGTAGCCTTTGGACAGCGTTTCTATTGTCTGATGAAATACCGATTCGATATGGCACATTGAGACGATTTTATCGAGCGACTCTTTTCGTTTTTTGCTGTCAAGTCCCCTTGCATCGCAGATAAAGTCTAAAAATGCTCCTACGGTCATTTCGTTGTAGGCCGGCACATTCTCAGCTAAGTATCCTATATTTTGCCTGACCTGAACAGGATTTTTGAGAATATCGAATCCGCAGATTTGTGCCGTCCCGCTGTCAGGCCGCAGGAAGCACGCCAGCATTCTCATAACGGTGCTCTTGCCTGCCCCGTTGGGTCCGAGGAATCCGAGTACTTGTCCTTTTTCTACTTCGAATGACACGCCGTCAACAGCGACAATCGGCCCGAACCTCTTTCGCAACTCATTTATTTTTATCATATCAGTCTCCGCTTGTTTTCCCGCAAAAATACATAAGAGTAAAATTATACAACACAGAATTGCACCGTCAAGTAGGCGTAATTTGATTCTGCTTCCGAGGTTTTGTTTGCTCCCTGCGCTATCGCTTTTAAATTCTCCTGTCGCTGTCGCTCCAGGCTCTGTGGATTCAAAATTCAAGACAGCAAACTCGCCGTGGTATATTTTCGCTGCTTCGTCATACGCTTTTGCGGCATCCTCCTCATTTTCGAAATAACCTAAATATTTTCGCTGCCCGTTAAAACTAATATATGCTCGCCATTTATTGCATTCATTTCCCCGGCAGACGCCCCTGTATTTCGAGCTGCCATAATTTAATCGCTTTCTATTACAGCTGTTTTGAGAACGCGTCGCGAATCGCAAATTATCCCTGGTGTTATTAAGCCCTTCGTGGTCTCTATGGTCAACGATAGAGCCTTTAGGGGCGTTCATAATCTGCCTATGCATATATTCGATTTTTATTCCCTCGATTCTGGCAGCGTAACACTTCTTATTTTCAGTCTCAAAAAGCTGCCAATCATCTTGTGATAATTTCTGATAATCTTCAGGGTCAACAATGGCATATCGGCCTTTTGTAAGTTTAATGCGCCTGAATGCGCAGCCGTAGTGTTTTTTCCTGTGGCGCAGCACAATGGCAACGCCGAGGCGTACAATAGAGTCAGGAACAGGGATATGTAAATAAGTCTTTGGCACAATTTTAACCACCGATTACACGGATTAAACGGATTTGATAAAATTGAAATCAGCGAAATCAGTGAAATCCGCGGTTCTTTTTTTTGTATCCTGGAGGACATATAGTCCTGCCGTATTACCCAAAAACTTGCGCGTTTTTGACGAATTTTGAGCAAAAATTTATCACCCCGATCTTGTAAGTGCTTGTCAGATATGGAGAAAAATTTTTTATTTTTTCCAAAACGCGCATGTTTTTTTATGCGCATTTTGAAAAAGATTGAAGCCACAGAGGATATAAAAAGTATATTTTTGGCCACAGACCCCGATGAGATAGCAGCGGCATCTCACGGGGCAAGGTTCACCGAGAACACAGAGATTTTTTTAGACACGGATTAACCCCGATGAGATAGTTTCACATCCCACGGGGTAAACATCTCACGGGGCAGGGAAAATTGAGAAGTACGGTTTTTAACTAATGGAGCACGTTCCTCCGCCCAATTTGCTTTTATAAAGTTTTTTATTATACGGCAGTTTCATCAGCAGCATTCCCATAAGGCAACTATCGGAAAGTCCTGAAAAAACAAGACCGCTGCCGACAAAAACCGAAACAAATATAAAAGTCCAGTGCAGCAGCCAGCCCATTATTATTCCGGCAAGCACAAGACTCCCTGCCGCAAGCCGGACCTGACGTTCCAGCGATATTCCGCCCTGGCCTTTAATAACCGACAGTTTTTCTTTTTGCCAGCGTGCGATGCCGCCCTGGATTACCTTTGCCGTATGAATCCCGGATTGCATCAGCATATCCGCCGCCATAGCGGCGCGTGTTCCGCTGTGACAGAGAACCAGATAGTTTTGTTTCGAGCGACTCAATTCGCCTATTTTTGCCGAAATCATATCTATGGGGATATTAATGGAATTTTCTATATGCATTTGACTAAACTCCAGAGCGGAGCGCACATCCAGAATCTTCGTTTGCTGGTCTTGTTTTAAAACCGATGCCGCATCGGACGGCGAAATCATCTCTATCGATGTTGCCTCGCCTTTCTGGTTTACCCGAATAATATTATCTATATTAAAGGGCTTGGGAATAACTTTCGACCGCATATTCTTCACGAAATTTTCTTTATTTTCTTCCTTCAGGAAGGGATTATTTTTCTTCTCTCTGCCTATGGCTGATGAACGCTGACTGTGATAATCGTGTCCCGGGCACAATATAGTATCATCAGGCAGACGTTTTAATTTTTGCAGGGTATCGAACATCGATTCAGGCGAACCATTTTGAAAATCTGTTCTGCCGACGCTGCCGATTAAGAGCACATCGGCTGAAAACAATCTGCCTTCTCCGTATAAGCTTATAGCATCGTCCGTATGGCCCGGCGAATATATGACCTTAATGCCGCTTGTGCCTGCGTCTATCCGGTCATTATCTTTAAGCCGCTTGTCTGCGACGCCGGATATGGCTTTTTCGTGCATCAGAACCGGGGCTTTAAGCTGTTTCTTTAACACCGCAGCAGCGGAAAAATGGTCGGCATGCGTATGTGTATCGACTATGAACTTTGCTGTAAATTTATTTTTCGTTAGATATTTTCTATATTCTTCTACTAAACTTATATGGGGGTCGATAATTAGCGCTTCATTATTTGAGATTAGAATATACGAATAGCAACTGCCGGCGATAAATTGCTTTACCATAATATACCTCTTTCCCAATTTAAAATAATATTAATATGGATGCTATTTTTTAGAGGCTGCCTTTATTAGGCTTTATAAATTATTTTGCCGTGCCCGATAACGCTTTCGAGAAATCCACTCCTGTCATTTGAGCGACACAGCAAAACAGGCTCTATCCGTTTATCTACACTGCGAACAAGCCCGAATAAATCCGTACTTACTTTCAGATAGTCTCCGCTGAGCTTATCTATTACTACGGCAATATCGATGTCGCTTGATTTTGTGGCAGTGCCCCTGACGTGCGAGCCGTAAAGGATAATCATATCGACCGCCAGATAATTTCTGACCTCTTTGGCATAAAGCCGGGCTATTTCAATAACTTTTTTATCCACGCGTAAAACTCTCTTGTTTTTTTATAAATCTCTGTGCATTTTTTACTACTGAGTGATTTGAGCAAAAGCTCCTTATCTTCCGGATAACGAGCCTGGATATTAAGCGGCATAAGCTCATTGAAAAGTAAAAGATGATTCTCACCGGCTTTTTTGTCAAAACCGCTCTTTTCTGAAAGAACAAGCAGGTTATGAATATAAGGAGGTTCCTTTCTCTGACTGTGCCAGAAATACGCCTTGAGCGTTTTTTCCGCTACCTGATGGCACAGAAAGCCAACATACAGAAATCTTTTTTTGTCCAGCATTGCTTTTGCGCTGACCAAATCATAATGAGCGGTATCCATCCAGTATTTAATTTTCTTCTTTATTTCCATATTGGTATATTTTCTACAATTTTAATCTTTTTGTCAAAGTATCTTTGCGGCTTTAAAAACCCCAAAAAAACTAAATACCAGCGACCGATTTGTTAATCTGCGCAAACTTTAACGACTTTAACGAACGTTAGCCCGATTAAAACCTTATCTACTTTGTAAATACCAAAACCAGCCCGGCAGAATGAGAACAGGTGAACAGTTGAGCAGGAGAACAGGTGAGAAATTATCGGCGTTTTCTTAACAGGGTAAATGAGCCGAGAAAGAATAACAGAATTGTTGCTGGTTCAGGAACCGCTATATCAAGCGTTACCGCATCGCCAAAGGCCCAGTCCCAATAGGACGTATAGGTGAAACCAGCCGTATCAGAAAAAGTATAATACGGCCACCATTCGATGCCGGAGGGGTCTATATAAGAGTTATAATACGAATCCGGAGTATTGTCTCCATTGGTATCCATAAGCCATTCGCTCATACCTGTACCGTTTTGCCACGTGTCTTCAACCGCAATGCCGGGCACAACTATATTGCTCGAACCACCGGCAGGATACACAGTAAACATAGAATCCTGATAACCGAAACAGACAATCGAATGACCGTACCACTGCGAGATATGATATGTATATACATCCAGCAGCACCGGTCTGTCGGCGTTGATTTCAGCCTTGAGGCTTGAATATGCAAATGAACCTCCAAAGAAAGGGTCGTCAATATTGGCCGCTGTCGCCTCGTAACTTTCATTGACAGCAGTAGCAGGATTGTCCCACTCAACATACGCTTTAAGACCGGATGCGATATCGGCCTGACGGCTCTCCATGTTAACGGTATGCATAAAGTCCGCTATACAATCCGGATTGTTTTCATGGTCTGGATACGAAGGACTATTGTGCCAGTCGCCATAGGTATAACCGTGTTCAGCTCCAGCGGTAATATGCGCCTGGCTGGCAATCATAGCACGTGTCGCGGCATTTTCCATCGAGGCGTCGCTAGCAAACAGATTCTGATAACCCGGCTTGCTGTCCCAATAGCCGACTAACATTGCGCCGCTGGTAGGCGAACAACCATAGTACCAGTAGTAGCTGGGGACATCACCATCAACGATTAAATCACCGACAGCCGGGCGGGTTGAGCCTTCAGCCATCTGCCCCGTTGATACACCACTGTTTAATGAGTAAAGCGTAACAGGCACTGGAGATGCGCCAGATATGCTTACAAATACAGCCGCAAAAAGGATACAAAAAGTAACCTTTCTCCTTAATACGACTCCCAAACTTCTCTCCTTACCATATCTTCTTCTCACTTCTCCCCCAAATTCACTGCCTTGGGGACCTATCCAAACAAAAATGTCAAGTTAGGTAAAGTATACCACTTTCAGGCCATAAAAGTCAATGAAATTATCGCAAAAACGCGGTTTTCCACCATTTGCCTCGCCTTTTCTCTCATAAAAAAACAGCCGTTATCTTCATAACACAAAATCAAATAACTGCTGGATATTTTGGCTTGATTTGTCCGGCCAAGTAACGTATTATAAAGGTGCCAAGCGATTTGCAGACTGTGCAGTTTGCAGCGGATAATCGCAAAGGTAAGGGCAAACGCCCTATTGATGAGTTTTAAAGTTACAAAAGCACTGAGAGCAGGCCGATTCGGCGATAGAGAAAAATTCTCAAGTCGAACCGGCCAGGCAAATCAGTGAATAAGAGAAAAAGAAATCTATTTTTCAGAAACCGTGGTTCGTACGACAGTGAAAATTGACTTTCAGCAATTTTCAGACTTCGGCGACCCCTGCCTTCGCGGGGGCGAAAAGAAACGATTGCCTTTGAGGGTTCGTTCGCCGCGGTCGGGTTGCGGCGGGCTCTCCTGCTGCGGCAGCGGCCTCCGCCGCGACGAGCGCCACGACAAGTGCGACCGCGTCGCAACGGGCAAAAAACCTGTTAAATAAGGCGATTCAAAACCCAAATTTTCTGAAAAGGATTTCAGCTCTTGTCATCTCTTTTGTAGCTTGTGCTGCCCTGCCTGCGTTATCCGTCTTTTCCAATTGATATACGAACAGGACAACGTACAGGAAAGGCGTAAAAAATGATTACATTAGCACAGCTTTCCGGCCATACGATTACCATAATAGCGGCGATTATAGGTGCTGCAGGTGGGGTGATACTGGCGTTGTTGGCAGGTAAAGTCTTTGGGGGTTTAAAACAGAGCAGTCTTAATAAAAGACTCGCCCTGCAGAGGGAACAGGCCAAAAGAGATGCAGAAGAGATAATCAAAGCCGCCCGCATCGAGGCAACGGCAGAGACCTTAAAGAAAAAAGAGGAATTCACCGCTGAAATCAACCAGGCAAAGGTGGAACTTCGCGAGGCTGAACGCAGGTTGAGCAAACACGAAGACGCCATCGACAAGCAGAATGAACTGCTCAGCCAGCGTGAAAAATCACTTCAGCAGACCGAGCACAACCTCAAACAGCGCTCCCATCAGCTTGACGAGCGAGAAAAGGAAATCGGCCATATAATTGCTCAGCAGAAAAATCAGCTCCTTAAAATCACCGCAATGAGCGCCGAAGAAGCAAAACAGCTCCTGCTGAAAAAACTTGAAGATGAATGCGAACACGAAATGAACACAGTCATTCAGCGGAAAATGGAGGAGGCACAGGAGACCTCCGAAGAAAAAGGCAGGGAAATCATAAGCTCCGCCATTCAGAGATTCGCCGCCGAGCAGACCTGCGAAGTAACTGTCTCGACAATCGATATCCCAAGCGACGATATGAAAGGCAGAATCATCGGAAGAGAAGGCAGAAACATCCGCTCTTTCGAAAAGGCAACCGGCGTTGATGTCATCGTCGACGATACGCCTGGCGTTATCGTCATCAGCAGCTTTAATCCCATAAGAAGAGAAGTCGCACGACAATCAATGGAAAGACTCATACAGGACGGCAGAATACATCCAAGCAGAATCGAAGAACTTGTCGCACAGACCAAAAAAGACGTCATCGAGAAGGTCATGCAGCTCGGAAAGGAAGCCTCGGTCGAAGCGGATGTGCGAGGCCTTAACAACAAAATACTTATGGAGATAGGAACGCTGAACTTCAGAACCAGCTACGGACAGAACGTTCTGCGGCACAGCATTGAAGTGGCATTCCTCGCCCAGGTGATGGCGGACGAACTCGGCCTTGACGGCTCGCTTGCCAGAAGAGCAGGATTCCTGCACGATATCGGCAAGGCTATGGACCATGAAGTGGAAGGCGGACATCCGGCCATC
This sequence comes from Phycisphaerae bacterium, assembly GCA_041478555.1. GTDB lineage: Bacteria > Planctomycetota > Phycisphaerae > Sedimentisphaerales > UBA12454 > JAPLMW01. The sequence continues at coordinate 2,888 of JBGOWI010000009.1, read as the reverse complement.
GGCGCAAATTACCTGAAAAGACACAACGAATCGCCAATAATACTCAATGCCGTCGCGGCTCACCACGGCGATGTCCCCGCCGATAATCCCTATACGCCGCTTATCGCCGCTGCAGATGCCATAAGCGCATCAAGACCGGGAGCAAGACGAGAAACTCTCGAAAGATACATTAAGAGACTTGAAAAACTTGAAGAAATTGCAAAACAGTTCAAGGGCGTCGAAAACTGCTACGCAATCCAGGCGGGCAGAGAAATACGCGTTATAGTTGACGCACATAATGTTGACGACGGCGTCGCTACAAAAATGGCCCGCGATATCGCCAACAAAATCGAAGAAGAACTGACCTATCCGGGCGAAATAAAGGTTACACTGCTGCGTGAAGTCCGCTGCGTCGAATACGCGAAGTAAACGTAGCCACCCCGATGAGATAGCCAAGGGACATCTCACGGGGCAAGCTCCGGCGCGAAGACACAAAGAAAATTAACCACAGATTTCACGGATTACTCGGATTTTTTGAAAAATATAAGTCGAGGTTTTTAGAAGAATGGCAAAAATGGATACGGCTTTCGAGACCTATATATCAGAAATTAACAAAGCATATTCAAGAGGAGATGCAACAGAACATACCCACAGGCCGGCACTTAAAGATTTAATCGATTCAATCAATAACAAGATTACAGCCATAAACGAGCCGAAAAGAATTGCCTGCGGCGCTCCTGACCTGCTTGTAAGTCTTAAAAAAAGAACCATCGAGCAAACAATCGGCTACATCGAAGCTAAAGATATCGGAGTCAATCTCAATCAGACTGAAAAAGACGAACAAATCAAAAAACGGTATTTGCCAAGTCTCGAAAATCTGATACTGACCGATTACATCGAATTCCGCCTGTATATTAACAGCGAAAAGCAATTAACCGCAAGACTTGCAGAGGAAACAGGCGGAAAATTCAAAATAACCCAAGACGGTATAGAAAAAGTAACACAGCTTTTAAATACTTTTCTCAATCATGAGCCTTTGAAAATCGGCAGCGCAAAGGAACTGACCGTAAAAATGGGCGATATCGCCAAACTTCTTAGAGATATAATCAACAGCGCATTTAAACAAGAAAACATAACAGGTAATCTGCACAGCCAATATGAAGCCTTTAAAGAAGTACTAATCCATGATTTGACAGAAGAGCGATTCGCGGATATGTATTCGCAGACAATCTGTTATGGCCTTTTCAGCGCCCGCTGCCATATGGAAGATGTTATTCTTTTTGGCATCGACAAACACGCAGTTTTTCATGGGTTAGATGAAAGAAGAAAACAGTTTACACGAGAGTCAGCATCATATTTATTGCCTAAGACAAATCCTTTCTTAAGAAGAACTTTCGGGCATATAGCAGGGCCTGAACTTGACGAAAGAATCGCCTGGCTTGTTGATGATTTGGCTACGCTGCTGCGAAAAGCCGATATGGGCAGCGTTTTAAAAGATTTCGCAAAGAAGACAAACAGGAAAGACCCAGTATTTCATTTCTACGAGACATTTCTTGCGGAATACGATAAAAAATTAAAAAAGAGCAGAGGCGTTTATTTTACGCCGGATGAAGTGGTTAGCTATATTGTCCGCAGCATTGATATTCTGCTTAAAGAAAAGTTTGGTCTGCAAAGAGGGCTTGCTGATAATTCAAAGATAACAATCGAAATTGGAGAAGGCAAAGAAAAAGAGAAAAAAGAAGTTCACAGGTGCCTTATACTTGACCCTGCTGTTGGAACAGGGACTTTTCTGTATGAAGTAATTGAACAGATTTACGGCAAATTCAAACAGCAGAAAGGAAGCTGGTCGGGTTATGTAAAGGAGCATCTTTTGCCGAGGATATTCGGTTTTGAGTTAATGATGGCGCCTTATGCGATATGCCATATGAAATTAGGCCTGCAATTGGCAGAGACTGGATATGACTTTGAAAGCGATGAACGGCTTGGAGTTTATTTGACAAATACGCTTGAAGAGGCAGAGGAAATAAGCAGAAATATGTATGCCCAATGGATAAGTGAAGAGGCAAGGGCGGCAAACAAGGTTAAAAAAGATTGGCCGATTATGATTGTTCTGGGGAATCCTCCATATTCGGGACATTCTGTTAATGTTGGGGAATGGATAAAAAGACTTGTTAAAGATTATTATTTATGTGATGGAGAGCCTCTCGGAGAAAAAAACCCAAAATGGCTTCAAGATGATTATGTAAAGTTTATTCGCTTTGGGCAGTACAGAATAGAGCAGACTGGCGCAGGAATTTTAGCATTTATAACAAATCACGGTTATTTAGATAATCCAACTTTTCGAGGGATGAGACAGAGTTTAATGCAGACATTTGATGAGATTTATCTGTTGGATTTGCACGGAAACCAAAAGAAAAAAGAAACCTGCCCTGATGGGTCGAAAGATATTAATGTTTTTGATATTCAGCAAGGAGTCTCAATAGGGATTTTTGTAAAAAGGCCTAAAAAAGACGGGGCAGCAAAAGTATATCATTCTGATATTTATGGGATTAGAAAAGATAAATATCAGCAGCTTCTTAAAGATGATATTAGAAGCACCAAATGGAAGGAACTGAAGCCGAAAAGGCCGTTTTATCTTTTTATACCTCAAAATACAAAATTATTAGAACAATACAATAACTTCAAAAAAATAACAGATATCATAACTATAAATGGAATTGGGATTCAAACACATCGAGACGAGGTTGTTTTTGATTTTAATAGAGATGAGTTAAATAACAAAATCAATAATCTTTTAAAACAAAACTTTAGTTTAGATAATAAAGATGTCGCTACATTAGGGCAGGATAGATATAACAAATTTAAAAAGGAATATGAAAAAAGAAAAGTAGACGACTTTATTAAAACAT
>JBGOWI010000055.1:0-14585 GCA_041478555.1 Phycisphaerae bacterium | reverse complement strand
TAATAAATACCTATTTTATGAATCATTGCTTATAGATCGATCTAGAGAACAAATCATGGTTCATTTAAAACATGATAATTATGCACTTATTGGAATGCGGCATTATGCATATAATATTGATTTATATAATTACGTTTTTATATCAAATAATATTGTTGATAGCAGGGTTTTTATAAGCAATAAGGGAGCAGCCTCAGTTTTCCCGCTTTATCTTTATCCAACGGAAAAGAAGCAAGATTTATTCGAACATACGAATTGGACTGCGGGGAAAGATGGACGAATACCGAATTTGGATAGGGGTTTTGTAGAAGAATTGGCGGGAAAAACAGGTTTAAGATTTGTAAGCGATGGCTGCGGGGATTTGGAAAAGGATTTTGGACCGGAGGATGTGCTGGGGTATATATACGGGATATTTCATTCGCCGGAATACAGGAAACGGTACGCAGAATTTTTGAAGATGGATTTTCCGCGAGTGCCGATGCCGCCGGATAAGGAAATATTTGTAAAGATTTGCGAAATAGGGCAGGAACTTATAAAGCTGCATTTGTTAGAGGCGAAGATACTTGAAGATGAGAAGCAATGGCCGAGATTTGGCGTTAAAGGGGATGGCGTAGTTGAAAAAGGGTATCCTAAATACGTTTTCAAAGACAATGTGGGGCGAGTCTATATAAATAAAGAGCAGTATTTTGAAGGGGTTGAGCCAGAGGTGTGGGAATTTAATATCGGCGGGTATCAGGTTTGCGAAAAGTGGTTAAAAGACAGAAGGGAACGGCCACTTAGCTACGATGATCAAAACCATTATCAGAAGATAGTGGTAGCGTTAAGGGAAACAGGCCGGTTAATGAAGGAAAAATGCTTATTTGAGTTTTTTGAGAAAAATCTGAATAAATAAAGATGAGCAAAGCGATGGCAAATGAATTAAAACCAATAACGAAAATAGCTATTTTCAGGAAATAAGAAAAAGAACGTTTTTACTGAAAATGAAGGATAGAAATGAAATTAAATATCTTATGTATAGGCGATATTGTGGGCAGGCCGGGAAAAAGAATCCTGGCGGATAATCTTGCTGCAATCGTAAAAGAGCAGCAAATAGACTGCGTTATAGTAAACGCTGAAAACGCCGCAGGCGGCTCGGGGCTTACCCGGCAGATTTACGAAAAACTCCTGAAATACGGCGTCAACCTCGTCACGCTCGGCGACCACGTTTTTAAAAAGAAAGCCATAATTACAGTCCTCGAAAACAACAACGACATCGCAAGGCCGGCAAACCTTTCGGCACACGCCGCCGGCAAAAGCTTCGCATTATACAAAACCGCAAAGGGTCCTGTCGTTGCCGCTATCCCGCTTATCGGCAGAATCTTTATGAAACCGGCCGACAGCCCTTATGATTGCATCGACGCACTTTTACCAAAACTCGAAAACCAGGCGGACATCATCTTCGTCGATATGCACGCCGAGGCGACAAGCGAAAAAATCTCTATGGGCTATTACCTCGACGGAAAGATTTCCTGCGTCTTCGGCACACATACACACGTTGTTACGGCAGATGAAAAAATCCTGCCGAAAGGAACCGCATATATAACCGACATTGGAATGACAGGCGCTCATCACTCGGTGCTGGGCAGAAAAATCGAAGCCGTGCTGAAAAACTTCAGAACGCAAATGCCCTGCCCGTTTGAAATCGCCACGGGTGATGTGAGATTAAATGGCATCATCGTAACCGTTGACAGCAATACAAAAAGAGCCGACAAAATAAGCCGAATCGAGGTTAAAGACGAAAAAACTGACTTAATCGGCTATGACAGCGACGACGGCAAACCGGACCACAACAACGGTTTTGAGTAAGACAAATCCAGAAACCGAATAAAAGCAATCATAACTATCCTAAACTAAAGGTCTTATAATAACTGCCAAATTTCCATAAATTCAACATTTGGCCTTGACTTTTCCCGTCAATAGATATACCATATCTACTAACTTGTTTCGGAGCCTATGAAAACTAAGCAAGGAATGAGGAACTAAAGATGAGGATAAACGAGGGCCGCTTCAATATCCGCGTGGGGGCAATTTTTTATTTCAATCGGCTGAATTTCCCTGTCCGCTGCTCTGTTACTGCGCCAATGCGGTCGGCGGCAGCAGACAGTTAAAAATATATCTTTACTTTCTTTTAAAAATAAAAAAATTGTTTCAGGAGAACGGAAAATGATGACGGAATTTAAAAAAATTGTTTTCGCAACTGTTTTAATTCTATGTGCAACACTGACTGTTTATGCTGACTGGAGTCCGGCAGACGGCCATAAGATGCACTTCCCGCAACTGCCGAATCCTATGGGCTGGGACATTGACCTGCGGCCATACGAACTTGCCGACGACTGGCAATGCAGCAAAACCGGCGACGTAAATGACATCCACTTCTGGATTTCATGGCTAGGCGATAATGTCGGCACGATTCCAAACTTCCAGGTAAAAATTTACAGCAATGACCCAAACCCACCCAGCAAGCCGGCTGCACAGCTCTGGTCCCAAACCATCTATGACTTTACCGTAAGGCTCATCGACCCAAATGGACACCAGGGCTACTGGATTCCGATGGGCCCGAATAGCCCGCCGCAACTCTATCCGAACGACCACAACAGCTACTATCAGGTCAACATTAAGAATATACAGAATGCGTTTCCCCAGGTGGAGGGTCAGATTTACTGGTTGTCGCTGAGGGTGCCGACAACGAGTCCACCCGCATATCGCGTTGGCTGGAAGACGTCTTTGAACCACTTTATGGACGCCGCGGTGGTTAGGTATACGCCGGGGCCGGTATGGAAATCATTGTACGAACCAAACACGACTATGCCGATAGATTTTGCATTTGTGATAACCGGCGGACCAAACGAGCCTAATTATCCCACCGATGCAAAATGGCTGCAAAAACCCGATTTAACCAACAACGGCATTGATGTTATGGCATCATCGCCTTTGATACTCGCAGACGATTTTGAATGTAACAAGTCAACCCTGATTACAGATATTACCATCTGGGGTTCGTGGAAGTATGACCTTCCAAATGATGTGCAGTTCACACTGAGCATCCATTCGGATATCCCGGTTGACCCAAATGCGGGTAATTATTTCAGTAAGCCCGGCCCAATACTGTGGCTTGGGGACTTTCTGCCAAGTGCGGTTTCCATTGAACGGCAGGATATAAACGAAGGCTGGTGGAACCCGTATTATGGGGATTATATCACTGTCGGAGACCATGTCTGCTGGAAATATGTATTTCATATTCCTGAAGCTAATGCCTTCTGCCAGAAGGGTGAGCCGAATAAGCCGATTATTTATTGGCTCGACGTGCAGGCATATCCGAATCCTACCAGCGGGGCTCAGTTCGGCTGGAAATCTTCCATCAATCACTGGAATGACGACGCCGTCTGGAGCTATGGTTCTGAACCAAATGTGGGATGGTGGGAGGACTTACATTATCCATACGGACATCCCTACAATCCAAATTCGATAGACCTCGCTTTTGCTATCGAGGGCAATATACCGTGCGTCAATGAGCCTCCTGAGCCTGAAGTAAAATGGCGGCAAAGACCCGATTTGACCACCAACGGCCTGGACATTGCGGCATTAGACCCTTGCACACTCGCAGACGATTTTCTATGCACCAAATCAACCCTGATTACAGATATTACTATCTGGGGTTCGTGGAAAAATGATAACCTGCCGCTGAATGGACCAAACGACGTATGGTTTACACTGAGCATCCATTCGGACATCCCCGCAAGCCAGAGCTGGACTAGTTATAGTATGCCAAATGAAGTTCTGTGGCTCAGGAACCTTATGGCAAGTGAGGTTTCCATCGAACGGCAGGATATAAACGAAGGCTGGTGGGACCCAATTTTTATGGAGTATCTGCCCATCGGCGACCATACCTGCTGGAAATATGTATTTCATATCCCTGAAACTGAGGCCTTCTGCCAGCAGGGTGAGCCGAACTGGCCGATTGTTTACTGGCTCGATGTGCAGGCACATCCGAATAGTCCGCTCATCGGCCAGGCGGAGTTCGGCTGGAAATCTTCAATCGACCACTGGAATGATGATGCTGTTTATACCTACTTTGATGAACCGCACACGGGTGTCTGGTATGAGTTAAGATACCCAACAGGACATCCACAGGCAGGACAATCAATAGACCTCGCTTTCGTCATCGACGGCAATATCCCGTGCGGCGGTGAGCCTAATGAGGAACCTAACTATACCCCTAAATGGCGGCAAGGACCGGATTTGAGCACCAATGGCCTGGACGTCTCGGCGTCAGACGCTTGTCTGATACTCGCAGACGACTTTGAATGTAATGAGTCAACTTTCATTACCGATATCACAATCTGGGGTTCATGGAAAAATGACATCCTGCCGTCGGGCAACCCTTACAACAAGATGCACTTCCCACAACTGCCGAATCCTATGGGCTGGGATATTGACCTGCGGCCGTACGAACTTGCCGACGACTGGCAATGCACCCAAACCGGCGAGGTAAATAACATCGACTTCTGGATTTCATGGAAAGGCGGCGACGCCAATAGCACGATTTCGAACATACTGGTAAAAATCTATAGCAATGACCCAAACATACCCAGCAAACCGGCTCAACAGCTCTGGTCCCAAACCATCTATGACTTTACCATACGGCCCATCGACCCAAATGGACTCGAGGGCTACTGGATTCCGACGGGCCCGAACAGCCCACCGACACTCTATCCGAACGACCACAACAGTTACTATCAGGTCAACATCAAGAATATACCGAATGCGTTTCACCAGGTGGAGGGCCAGATTTACTGGTTGTCACTGAGGGTAACAGCAGCAGCAATACCTGACCCTAACAAACGTGTAGGCTGGAAGACATCTCTGAACCACTTTATGGACGCTGCGGTGGTTAGGTATACGCCAGGGCTGGTATGGAAACCATTGTACGAACCGAACTCGACTATACCGATAGACTTTGCATTTGTGATTACCGGCATTCTCAGCCCCGGCGAACCGAATAATGTATCGTTTATATTGAGCTTCCATTCGGATATTCCAGCTGGGCCGAATACATCATACAGTAGGCCTGGCGGTGTTCTGTGGTACAGGAATTTTACGCCGGGAACGTTTGATGTCTCTATCGAAGCACCAGCCATAAATGAGGGCTGGTTGAAACCGGATTCCAATGAGTATATCCCCGTCGGCGACCATACTTGCTGGAAATATGTCTTTCATGTCCCGGAAGCTAATGCCTTCTGCCAGCAGGGTGAGCCGAACAAGATCACTTACTGGCTTGATGTGAAGGCATCGCCGAATGACCCCAACGCAAAGTTTGGCTGGAAATCCTCTATCAATCACTGGAACGACGACGCCGTCTGGGGAAAGGGTAGCGAACCATACATTGGACCGTGGAACGAGTTAAGATATCCGTCCCAACATCCATCCTATCCAAATTCGATAGACCTTGCTTTTGTCATCGATGGCGATACAGAATGCAATGTGCCGCCCGGCCAGGCAACTAATCCTAATCCGCCGGATGGGGCTATAAATGTCTCCCTGACCAAAATTCTGAGTTGGACCGCTGGTGCCGCTGCTACATCCCACTATGTCTATTTCGGCAAATCGACTCAGCCGCCATTGATAGGCATTCTGCCACAGTTACAGACAACCTGTAACCCGGGGCTATTAAACTCATCTACAACCTATTATTGGCATATAGATGAAAGGAATCCATGTGGTACTACACCCGGCGTTCTCTACAGCTTCACCACCGTACTGGGATGCATGAAGAGGCCCGGCACATTTGAAGAATGCGACTCCAACATAGCTCGCTGCCGCGAGTTCAACGACTGGGGAGTCTGGGGCGAGCCGAATTGCTGGTGCTTCAAGAGACAGTGTCGCGGCGATACAAATGGCAAAAAGGCAGGTCTGTATTGGGTCTCAACTGCTGACCTGAATCTGTTCAGGAGCTCTCTTAGTCAGGACGATGCTTGCCTGGCTACAATAGCTTGGTCAGGTGTCCCCGGCATTTGTGCAGACCTTAACCATAAAAAAGCAGGTCTATACCGAGTTACGGCGACTGACCTGAACATCTTCAGAACGTTCCTCAGCATAGATGAAGGTAATGTGCCATGCTGCGATTATAATGCTCCTGGGACAGCGCCGGATTGTAATCTCCGCGATGTCAACGACCCCAACGAAAAATACAATTTCTGGACGAATTAAACCTTGTCCGAAATAGTTGTTTTTCAAGCCGTGAGCGGTTATCTGCTCACGGCTTTTTTTATGGAACAAACTGCAATACAGATTTATAATCTTTTTTATGAAACAAAACAGTCTATTTGAAGAACAGCCAAAAGTCAAAATCTTCACCGTCAGTCAGATTACATCGCTTATAAAAACAAGCCTTGAAAATTCGCTGCCGGCACAACTTACTATAACCGGTGAAATAAGCAGCTTTAAAAAACATTCAAGCGGACACTGCTACTTCGACCTAAAAGACGAAAACGCTATTCTGCCATGCGTGATGTGGGGCAGTGATTTTACCAAACTAAAATTCAAACCTGAAAACGGCCTGGCAATTATTGCCAAAGGTCATATAGATGTCTATGCACCGGCGGGAAAATACCAGTTTTACGCTGAGTCGATGCAGCCTGCAGGTATGGGTGCATTGCAGCTTGCATTCGAACAAATGCAAAAAAGACTCGCTGCCGAAGGTCTCTTCGACGACAAACACAAAAAACCTTTGCCGAAATACCCTTTTCGAATCGGCATACTGACAAGCAAATCAGGCGCCGCACTGCACGACATTATCGATAGTATTCGAAACCGCTGGCCGGTGGCCAAACTTCTCTTTTACGATGTGCCGGTGCAGGGCGAAGGAGCCGCAGAGAAAATCGCAAAAGCAATAAAAGATGTCAACAGAAGAAACAATGTTCTGAAACTGGATGTGATTATCGTCGGGCGCGGCGGCGGCTCAATGGAAGATTTGTGGGCATTTAACGAAGAAGTCCTTGCAAGAGCAATCTTTGCTTCAAAAATTCCTGTTATAAGTGCGGTCGGACACGAAGTTGATGTAACAATCGCCGACCTCGTTGCCGATGCACGTGCATCAACACCCACAAAGGCAGGCGTAATAGCCGTGCCCGACATCAGAGAAGTATTGCAGCAAATAGATTCTGCCGGCAAAAGGATTCGACTGAACATCGCATCAACCCTTAAATTGTGCGCACAAAAACTTAAAACGATTCTCGCCGCGGCAGTATTTCGCACGCCGCTTGTAATAACTCAAAACAGGGAACAGATGCTCGATGAACTCCAAAATAGTCTGGCTGAGTCGGCACAATTGGTTGTCCTTAATATCCGCAAACTGCTGCAATCATACTTTGAGAAAATTTTGAAAATAGAACCTCACCGTCTTATGGCCGATAAGAAAATCGCGTTAAACAATCTGCAAAACCGATTGACCCAAAAGACAAGCAGGCTTTTAGCCTCTGTTAAACTCCAGATTGAGACACAGGCGGGAAAATTATCCGCTTGCAGCCCTAAAAGCGTCCTCAACCGCGGCTACAGCATAGCGAAAAATGCAATTACCGGAAATGTCATAACACGTTCCGCAGATGTAAGTATCGGCGATTTAATAATCACCGAACTTGCGAATGAAAATATAATTGAAAGCAAAGTTACGAAAAAGTAGAATAGCTGAAATTTTCAACCAACCTTAAGGAGCAGTAAAGTGAAAAAAAGAAATTCAAAAAGCTCAGCAGATGTAACAGTCGTTCTACACAGAGTTCTGCCGGTATGGGTCTGCCTTATCCTGTTGGCCGGTCCCCTCAGCCTGGCAAATGCCGGCTGGGAGCAGGTTCCCAAGATTTTGAGCAGGATTAAAGCCCCCCAGTTCCCGAATAAGGATTTCAATATTACTGATTACGGCGCAGTCGGAGATGGAAACACGGATTGCACCGAAGCTTTCAAAAAAGCAATATCAGCCGCCGGCCAGGCCGGCGGCGGGCGGGTAGTAGTCCCGGCCGGTTCATTCCTGACCGGTGCAATTCATCTGAAAAGCAATATTAACCTGTATGTTTCCCAGGACGCCGTCATCAAGTTTTCAACAGACCCTAATAAATATCTTCCGGCTGTGTACACCCGATGGGAAGGCATTGAGTGTATGAATTATTCCCCGTTAATTTATGCATACAAACAGAAGAATATTGCCATAACCGGCAAAGGAACGCTCGACGGACAGGGCAAGAATTGGTGGCAATGGAAAAAATTCCGTGATGCCCCCCAGGCACTGTCTAAGCAGGGACAGGATGGTGTGCCGGTTAAAGATAGACAATACGGCGGCAAAACGTTAAGACCGAATATGATTGAACCATACAAATGCAAAAACATCCTCATAGAAGGGGTAACAATTAAGAACGGTCCTTTCTGGCATATTCATCCCGTCCTTTCACAGAATATTACCGTCAGAAATGTAAGGGTTGACGGTATGGGCCCAAACAATGACGGATGCAACCCCGAATCGTGTAAAGATGTCCTTATCGAAGGCTGCTATTTCAATACTGGAGATGATTGCATCGCTATAAAGGCGGGCAGAAATAACGACGGCAGACGAGTAAACGTACCAAGTGAAAACATCGTTATCCGTAACTGCCAGATGAAAGCCGGACACGGCGGAGTGGTCATCGGCAGTGAAACGACAGGAGGCACCAGAAATGTTTTTGCTGAAAACTGCATAATGGACGACCCAAATCTGGACCGGGTGTTAAGACTTAAAACCAACTCGGTCCGCGGCGGTTTTATAGAAAATGTCTATGCAAGAAATATCACTGTCGGTCAGGTAAAAGAGTCGATACTGCATATTTATTACTTCTACGGAGAAGGCGATAAAGGTAAATTCACACCGAAAGTTCGAAATATCAATATTGAAAACGTTACCAGCAAAAAAAGCAAATATGCATTGTTCCTTAAAGGCTATGAGCGTTCACCGATAACCGATGTCCGCCTGAAGAATTGCACGTTCGACAACATACAGAGCCCTAACGAGGTTGAAATTAGTCAAGTCAAAAACCTGGTTTTGGAAAATGTGAAGATTAACGGCAAGCTTGTCAAAGCAGATATGTTAAAGAGTATGTATCCGCAGGCAGTGCAAGGTTTAACTAAAAATAGCGATGACGATAATGAATAATTATGTAATGAAGAATAAGGTTATACTGCTTTGGTTCTCTGTGTGCCTGGCCTTGACAATTTCTGCCGGCTGCAAAAAGAAGGAGGCCGAGCCGCAAGTAATGTTAAAGCTGGGCCATGGTCTCGACATAGCCCATCCCGTACACAAGGCGATGGTGTATATGGCCGACAGAGTTAAGGAAAAATCGGCCGGCAGGATGAAAATTGAAATTTATCCGAACGAACAGTTAGGCACCGAAAAGGAATCCATAGAGGCACTGCAGCTGGGTTATATGGCGATGACCAAAACCTCCACGGCTCCAATGGAAGGGTTTGTGCCGCAAATGAAGATTTTCGGTATTCCCTATCTGTTCAGAGACTTAGAACATTGCTGGAAGGTATTAAAAGGGCCTATAGGCAAGGAAATGCTTTTGGCGGGCCAATCCAAAGGACTGCGAGGATTATGTTATTATGACGCAGGGGCAAGAAGTTTTTATTCCAAAAAAGCAATCAATTCGCCTGCCGACCTGAAAGGATTAAAAATCCGCGTGCAAAACAGCATAATGTCTATAAAAATGGTAGAAGCGATGAGCGGTTCTCCGACACCAATTCCGTGGGGCGAACTTTATACCGCGCTCGACCAGGGCGTTGTTGACGCAGCAGAAAATAACCCGCCGTCATTTTATACAAGCCGGCATTATGAGGTTTGCAAATATTACACAATGGACGAACACACAATGCTGCCTGATATTCTGGTAATCAGCACAAGGGTCTGGAATAAACTTTCGCCTGAGTTTCAGCAGATACTGCAGGAAGCAGTGGATGAATCGGTAGAATATCAGCGAAAAATATGGGCCGAAGCCGAGAAAGATGATTTAAAATCTGAACAGGATGCGGGAGTTAAAGTTATATATCCGGACAAGCAGCCTTTCCGAGACTCTGTCAGGAGTGTGTGGAATGAATTTGACGGCACCGATATTGGTGAACTAATTAAACAGATACAGGAGGTACAATAGCAGTGTTTAAAATAATAAAAAAAATATTAGACCGTTCACTTGAAGTGCTGATTATAGTGGTTATGGCGGTGTTGACAGTGGATGTGTTATGGCAGGTCTTTACACGTTTTATTTTGAAAAACCCCAGCACCTGGACGGAAGAATTGGCAATATTTCTGCTCGTCTGGGTTGCCCTTCTTGGCTCTGCGGTCGCATTAAATCGCGGCGCCCATCTGGGCATTGACTACCTTGTGGGTAAGCTGCCGGTAAGGATAAGGCTTTATACGGAAGTCTTTGTCTTCCTTTGCATAGTGCTCTTTTCTTTGTGCGTAATGGTCATCGGCGGAACAAGTCTTGTTATCAGCACTTTGAATTTAGGGCAGATATCGCCGGCCCTGGGAGTTGAAATCGGATATGTGTATCTTGCACTACCAATCAGCGGCTTTTTCCTCGTGCTTTATTCCATCATAGGGCTTGTTGAAAGGCTGGTCGAATTATCCAGACATATTACCCCGCAGCAAAAAATTATATCGCCGGATGAACAGGTTGGCGCATATTGAGTAATAATTTCGTCGAATTTGAAATGTGAAAGGATGTTATAGTGAGTTTTCCCATATTAATTCTGGTGGTTAGCTTCGTCATACTGGTTGCCTTAAATGTGCCGGTGGCATTCTGCATGGGCATTTCAACGGTTCTGGCATTTTTAGCTATGGGAGATTTGCCTGCATTTGTGGCTGTGGCGCACAAGATAGCTACCGGAATCGACAGTTTTACTTTGCTGGCGATACCGTTTTTTATCCTGTCCGGCCTGTTGATGGGACATGGAGGCATCGCTCGCCGGCTTATCGATTTTGCCAATGTGCTGGTAGGGCGATTTCGCGGCGGACTGGCTTTCGCAAATATACTGACCTGTATGCTTTTTGGTGCGATATCCGGCTCGGCAACCGCAGCGGTTTCCGCCGTCGGAGGTTTTATGATTCCGTTGATGAACAAGATGGGCTACCATCGTGATTTCAACACCTCAGTAACTGTAACCGCAGCAACAACGGGGCTGCTGATTCCGCCCAGTAACGCTATGATTGTCTATTCGCTGGCTACCGGCGGCATTGTTTCAATCGCTGCTCTGTTTATGGCAGGATACCTGCCCGGCATCCTGACAGGAATATCGCTGATGATTGTCAGCGGAATCATATCTGTTATGAAAAACTACGGCAAAGGAGAAACCTTCGCTCTTAAAGAAGGCCTGATACGTTTCCTCCACGCGATTCCGCCAATGATGCTCGTAATTATCGTAGTCGGCGGTATTCTTATGGGATGGTTCACTCCTACAGAAGCCTCAGCAGTTGGCGTTCTCTACACATTAGTCCTCGCTGTTTTTATATATCGGGAAGTCAAAATCAGCCAACTGCCGCAGATTTTGCTTCAGTGCGGCGTTATTACATCGGTTGTCTTTTTGCTCATAGGAACAAGCATGGCAATGTCCTGGGTCCTCGCATCAGAAAATGTCCCTCAGAATATTAGCGCCAGCCTGATGAGCCTGACAGACAACAAAATTATCATTCTGCTGATAATTAATGCCCTGATGCTGGTGGTCGGATGTTTTATGGATATGACGCCTGCCATTCTGATATTCACTCCTATCTTTTTACCTGTAATTGCAAAACTCGGCATGCACCCATTGCATTTTGGCATAATTCTCATTATGAATTTGAATATAGGCCTGTGCACGCCGCCGGTCGGCACAGCCCTTTTCCTCGGCTGCGGCATAGCCCAGACCACAGTAACCAATGTAATACGCCATATTCTGCCGTTTTTTGCCGCTATGATAATTACACTTTTAATCTGTACTTATGTGCCGGCAATAACAATGTGGATACCGGCAAAGCTCGGATTCGTTAAATAGGAGTATATTTATGGTTGAAAAGAAAGAAAATAACGATATAAGCAAACTGCCATTCGAGCAGGCGATAAAGAAACTTACCGATATAGTTTCTAAAATAGAAGACGGCCAGATTTCGCTCGAACAGAGCCTGACGCAGTACGAACAGGGAATGGAGCTCATAAAACACTGCCGAAATATCCTGCAAAAAGCAGAAAAGAAAATCGAACAGATATCGCAGGAAAAAGAAAAAGAAAAATAGCCGCAAAGGCACCAAGACACAAAGATAATATGAATTATTTTAAAAACTTAGTGCCTTCGTGTCTTTGTGGCTGTCGTTATGCGAGCGTGGCGGAACTGGCATACGCGCAAGGCTTAGGACCTTGTGTCCGAAAGGACGTGGAGGTTCGACTCCTCTCGCTCGCAATTTTTTTTAAACCACAGAGAACACAGAGATAATTTTTGAGATGCAATAATGAGACATGCACATTCAATAATTTTCTTAAGCATTATTCTACTTTTGTTTTTGATTAATCTTTACGTCCTTGCCAGACTGCTCGGCTTATTCGCGATTAAAAGAGGACTGGTCTTCTGGATTGTGGTTCTCATCAGCATCACCTCCTCAATCGTCGGCCTAATGTTCCACTCTTCTGCCGGCAGTATTACCGGCGGAATCATATATATGATAACTACCAGTTGGCTTGGCATCCTTTGGTTATTGTTCTCAACCCTGATTGTTTATGAAGTTGTAAGATTATTTTTTAAAATCACACCTTCCGTCGCCGGTGCCGCCATATTAATAATCGTCGCTGTTGCGGCCATATATTCGATGATTAACGCCAGGCTGGTTCGCGTTAAAACACTGACATTTCCCGCCAACACAGATTGTAATATCGTTCAACTCTCTGATTTTCACCTTGGTTGTGTAAGTGAAAGTTTTTTCAAAAGAGTAATTGAAAAAACAAATGCCTTAAATCCGGACCTGATACTTATTACCGGCGATATTGTTGAGGATTTTACCCCAAACACCCGGCAGACCCTCCAAAATCTAAAGGATTTGAAGGCTCCTGTTTTCTTTGTCACCGGCAACCATGAAGGGCATTCAGGCTCTGACAACATCATAAAATCCCTCACCGCAGCAAATGTTAAAGTCCTTCGCAACGAACTGGTAAATTACGACGGAATACAGATTATCGGCGTTGATAATGACACTAACGGAAAAACCTTGGAGCAAATTATTCAGGGACTAAATATAGATAAATCAAAATTTCGTATTCTGATGTCTCATCGGCCTGTAGAATTAAAAACGCTTTCCGGACTGCCGGTTAATCTGGCGCTTTCAGGACATACTCATTCCGGCCAGATATTCCCTTTTAATTACATAGTAGGATTGTTCCAGAAGCCTTTGTCAGGTTTGCACAGATATAAAAACGGCTATCTTTATATAACATCAGGCACAGGGACATGGGGGCCAAGAATGAGACTCGGCTCAAGAAGCGAAATAGTCTTATTACAAATCAGAAACATGCAGCTGATGTAGCAGCCGTTGCTTAATCCGACAATCGTCAAGCTATTTACCCAAGGCCTGTTTTATATCCATCGCATGCTCCTGCTCAACAGATGGTATTATCCTCTACCGGGAGGTTTTGCGGGCCGCGCGGCGTCTGTTCTCTTCCTTCAGGAATCGTTTGCGGATTCGAATCGAATTAGGACAAATCTCAACAAATTCGTCGGCCTGAATATATTCCATCGCCGGTTCAAGACTCATCTTTCTGGCAGCTCTGACCCTGGCTGCATCGTCTTTGCCTGCCGCGCGTATATTGGTAAGCTGCTTGGCTTTTACCGCATTTACAGGTATATCATTATCCTTGCAATGCTCACCAACTACCTGTCCTTCATACACTTTTTCGCCGGGCTCAACAAAAAAAACGCCCCGGTCGTATAAAGCGTCAAGCGCATAAGCCGTTACCTGGCCGGTAGTGGTCGCAATCATAACGCCCGCCTTGCGCTGAGGTATCGAGCCTCGCATCGGCTCATATCTTTCAAACGAATGATGCATAATCGCTCTGCCCTGCGTCGCATTCATCATCCTTGCATGAAGGCCGAACAAGCCGCGCGACGGTATTAAAAATTCCATATGAATAAAATCACTCGCTCCGCTCTTGGCATCCATTTTAATTATTTCGCTACGTCTGTCGCCCAAAAGACTCATTACGGCACTCTGGCAATTCAGGGGACAATCCACTGCAAGCAATTCTATCGGCTCATGGTGTATGCCATCGACTATTTTCAAAATTACTTCTGGTTTGCCGACGCAAATCTCATATCCCTCACGCCGCATGTTCTCCAGCAGTATCCCAAGATGCATAAGCCCCCTGCCGGAAACATTGAATTCCTCGGGTGTCTGGCCCGGCTCGACTCTTAACGCAACATTATGCTCAAGTTCCTTTTCGAGCCTTTCGCCGATTTGCCTGCTGGTAACATATTTGCCGTCTCTGCCCGCAAAAGGCCCATCGTTAACC
>JBGOWI010000002.1:0-106490 GCA_041478555.1 Phycisphaerae bacterium | reverse complement strand
GGTTTATAGTGTTATTCCTTTATGAGATGAAAAATTAAATATGATTAAGGAGATACCTGTATGAAAAAGTGCTTTCTTCTGCTATTTTTTGTCGTATCGGCTGTACTTCTTAACGGCTGTGGCGAGTCTGGCGACAAGCGCATCAATCTCGAATCCGGAGTAAAGAGCGATACGCATGGAAAAACGACAGAAAACCGGAGACCTCTATTTATGAAATTTCAAAATCCAGTTATCAGAGGCTTTAATCCGGATCCGAGCATCTGCAGGGTCGGAAAGACATACTACCTCGTAACCAGCTCATTCGAATACTTCCCCGGCGTACCCGTTTACCGCAGCAGCGATTTGGCACACTGGGAACTAATCGGCTACTGTCTCGACCGCGACAGTCAGCTGAATGTAGCCGAAGCAATATCTTCCAGGGGTATCTTTGCCCCTACTATTCGTTATCACAACGGTACCTTTTATATGGTGACTACCAATGTGGATGGCGGCGGCAATTTCTACGTCACCGCCAAAAATCCGGCCGGCCCGTGGTCTGAACCGATTTGGCTGGACCGCGGCGGCACCGACCCTTCGCTGTTTTTTGATGACGATGGCAAGGTCTATTACACCCGCCACGAAGGTATGGGCGATGGCTACATCGCTCAAGCCACGCTTAACCTCAAAACAGGCCGACTGGAAGGATGCTTAAAGGAAATATGGAGGGGCACTGGCGGCGTTTGGCCTGAAGGGCCGCATCTGTATAAGGTCAATGGCAGGTATTTCCTGATGATTGCCGAGGGTGGCACAAGTTATGATCATATGGTAACCATTGCCCGCAGCAATTCTCCATGGGGACCATTCATACCTGATCCAAACAATCCCATCCTCACCCATCGCGACCGACCCGAGAGCCCCATTCAGGCCCTCGGACACGCCGATATGGTCGAAACTCCCGGTGGCTGGTGGATGGTCTTTCTGGGCATAAGAGAAGTAACCGGAAGATTCCCAAGGGTTCACATTCTCGGCAGAGAAACATTCCTTGCGCCTGTTGAATGGACAAAAGACGGCTGGCCAATCGTAAATAAAACAGGTACGGTAGATATTGAAACGGATGCCCAACTGCCTCGCTGGCAGCCAATTGCTGCCCAACCCACTCGCGATGATTTTAATAATGATAAACTTGCTTTGTGCTGGAACTACCGGCGAAATCCCAACAGGGAAAACTTTTCTCTGACCCAAAGGCCGGGCTGGCTACGGATAAGCTGTTCGCCTGTAAAATTGAGCGACATCAAATCACCTGCATTCATAGGCAGACGGCAGGACGCTTTCAACTGCACGGCAGAAACGCTTGTGGATTTTACGCCTCAAAATGAAAACGAAGAAGCAGGTCTGCTCGTGCTTATGAACGATACGCATCACCATGAAATCATCATAACCAAAAGAGCAGCAAATAAAGTGGTTCTGTTGAGACGGCAGATTGGCACTCTTTGGAAAGAAGAAAATCCCGTCAAAATCACTGACGAGCAAATAAAATTATTTATATTCGCTGATGAGCAGGAATATAAATTCGCCTATGCCGCCAAAAATGCTGAGCCGACTATAATCGGCAACGGCGAAGTAAAACCTCTGTCAACAGAGGCGGCCGGCGGATTTACGGGGATGTTCTTCGGCATTTACGCAACTGCAAACGGAAAACAAAGCACCAACAAGGCTTACTTTGATTATTTCGATTATAAAACAGACTGAGGTGGACGGCGACCCTTTAATCTACTTGCAATATCCATGATTTAATTGTAAATTAAACAGCAGCTTAAAAAACCGGAGGAGTGGCCGAGCGGCTTAAGGCGGCGGTCTTGAAAACCGCTGTGCGGAAACGCACCGGGGGTTCGAATCCCTCCTCCTCCGTTTTTACCTGTGGCAAAAACAGGGTCCGCCGTAAGGCGGATAGTCTACTTTCTACTATTCAACTATCAAGTTTTTGCCATCGGCAAAAAACCTCAATCCCCAAAATAGGTCACTTCAACGGTCAAGTTTTTTTAAAAATTTTTTAAAAAAGGATAATTCCGTAACAAATCGGTAACAAGTCTCTGCTATAAATTTCTGCTATCAGAAATAAACTTTTTATGTTAACCTATTATTGTAAGGAGCTTAGAAATGAAAACGCTAAATGTAATTTTGTTCCTTCTATTGGCTGTCAACTCGATTGCCATCTCGGCAGAGGTCAAACCACCGGCTGTTTTACTGCAGGAAGGCATTTATGCCGAGGAAACCGAAGGCAATTTGGACAAGGCCATAGGAATCTATCAGCAGGTCATTGACCAGGCCGGCGAAATTGAGCGAATCACTGCTCAGGCAACCTATCAGCTCGGAATGTGCTATCTGAAAAAAGACCAGAAAGAAAAGGCCGCCGAATTCTTCCAAAAGGTTCTATCGAAATATTCAACGCAGACAGAACTTGCCAAAAAAGCACGCGAGCAACTCGAAAAAATTCTGCCTCCAGCTGTATCAACAAAGCCGTTGAAGCTCGAACCGGCACCTTGGATTGATGGTGAGGTGATGGAACTCAGGCTCAAACGTCCTGCCGGCAATGAGTACGGAATGATAATCTATTCGGCTCAGAGCAGCACTTCAGACGGCAATAACACTTGGCAGATTATTTCACACTTGTACGTAAGCCAAGGCTCGGTATCTCAGTACACATTTGTCCAGGCACAGGCGGAAACCTTTGCCCCAATTTACGGACAGACGACAAACTGGATGGGGGATTTTGCAGCTGAATACGGTAAAGGAAATGTCAAGCTTACCGTTACCGCGGATGGAAAAGAAAGCACACAGAATATCTCTGTCGATAGGATCGTGTACGATAACGAGCAGGCACTTTATCTTATCAGGCGTATGCCTCTTGCCGAAGGCTATAAAGGAAGTTTTCCAATCTTCACTGTACAGGGTAGCACTACGGTAGAATGCAGAATAAAGGTTTTGGCAGTCGAACAGATTACTGTTGAAGCAGGAACTTACAAATGTTACAAGACCGACCTTTCCATATATGCAGGAGAATTGAAAACGCTGCAGCATACCTTATGGTTTTCAGCCGACGAACATAAATACCTGGTTAAATATGACGTCGGCGGAGCTGCAACAATGGAGCTGGCAAAAGTCTGGCGGAAAGATAAAGATAAACCAATCACCTTTGAAAATGCCGAGCCGAATCTTTCAGTTGCCATACCTGCTGACTGGCGTTTCTATAAATATGGCTCCGAACCACAATTCAGTTTGCAGTTAATTCCGCCTGAGCTTAAGGCCTGGGCTGTACTTGTCTGGCAGAAACGCGGAACCGACCCTAACTGGGCATCTGCAATGACCATAGCAAAAGCTGATTGTGAAAAGCTGAAGGGATTCTTCGAGAACTACACTGCTGACCAGGCCAGTTGGAAAGAACTTAAAATCAACACCCTTGAGGCTGCTCAGTACTTGGCAAATTATCAGGAAAGCGGCAGTGCCCTGCAAAAATACAGCAAACCCAAAGATATGGTCGAGCACCGCACATACATTGTCGATGAGTCCAATGTTTATTGGTTTGTGTTCAGAATTGAGAAAGGTAAGTTTGAGGAAAACAAAGCTGAACTTGACTCAATAATCAACAGCTTCAAAACCAATGCGAAGTAAAATCAATAATCCGGCAAACCAGTTGCGGTGGGTGGTATTTCTGCTCGCGATAGCAGTGATACTACCCACCGTTTGTTTGCTGTGGTTTATGAGTCAGGCTGTTAAAAACGAACGACTTGCTGTACGGCAAAAACTCATCGATTTCTGCAACGACAAAGTAAACAGTTCCAGAACCGCTTTCAACAGGATAGACACCCTGCAAAATGAAACCAATTTAAACAGACTAAAAGGTTTAATAAATCTTCCCGACATTTGGTTACAGGTCAGTGCCATAAAGGAAAATGCCGACGGTGTTTTGATATATGATGCCAACGACAAATTAATTTACCCGATTACATATCAGGACAGCCGAACAGAGTTTACCGGCGAACTGCAGAGCGCCTTCGAGCTGGAACAGAAAGGCAATTACCAGCAGGCCCTTGAAAAATATCGGCAAATAACCGATGCCAACAACAGCAGCAGTTACGCTATCTTTGCCGCTTCGATGGGCACAATTCGCTGCTTAGACAAGTCAGAGCAGGATGTCAACAAGGTGCCGGATTTATTCTATAAGCTTCTCTGGGCAAACAATCAGCGAATCAGAAAGCAGTTTACCCCCAGTCAGGTGGCTATGATAAGAGTAAGACGCGTTCAGTGGCTTACTGAACATAAAGATACAATAACGGACAGCGGCATGTACGGCGACCTTGACGGCTGGTATACCCCGACCGAGGCCTATCCTGCTGAAACAACAATATGGGCGCTGGAAAAAATTCTCAAAATTGCAGGCGAGCACGGTCAGGGATACAAACTTGACGAAAGTATCAAAAGAGCCAAAGCAGTTATCAGAACAGAGAAGATTTCCTCGGCCTGCGCAGAGTTTTTTGGCGACAACCAATTGCTCCAGGATTGGCCGATAGAAAAATGGAAGGCATTCAAAATAAACCAGATTTTTTACGCCATCAAATATTCAATAGACGGCAAAAAAATTCTCTTAATCAGAACCAGAGAAAATATACCCTCTCTGCTCCAGCCTTATATCAAAAACCTTTCAATGAACGGTATTGACATAAGATTGTTTGATAATATGGACAACCTTTTATTCGGACCTGTTGAAACAAAAAATAAACCTTTTACAACAACACATTTTAGTAATCAATTCCCAGACTGGAGATTAGAACTTCATTTCAAGGATAACAGTGTTTTTGAAGACGCCGCCAGCAAACAAACAGCTATCTATATATGGACAGGTGTGCTTGTTGTTTTACTGATTCTAACCTCCGGGGCCTTAGCTACACAGGCAATCGACAGACAGATTAAACTCAACAAACTCAAAAATGATTTTATCGCAACCGTTACACACGAACTTAAAACACCCCTATCGTCAATGAGGGTTCTGGTCGATACGCTGCTCGAAGGCAGATGTGAAAACCAGCAGCAACAAACGGAATACTTACAATTAATCTCTAAGGAAAATGTAAGGCTTAGCAGGCTGATAGATAATTTCCTTACCTTCAGCCGAATGGAACGAAATAAACAGGCCTTTGATTTCGCACCTGTTAATCCTGCCGAGATTGCAAAAGCTGCTGTCGAAGCAGTACAGACAAAATTCAATAAAGAAAACTGCAAATTTACTGTAACCATCGACGAGAATCTGCCGTCTATAACAGCAGACAAAGATGCGATGGTTACCGTGCTGGTAAATCTATTGGATAATGCATATAAATACTCAAACGAGACTAAGGAAATTGAACTTAAATCCTTTACTGAAAACAACTTAGTTTATTTTGCAGTTAAGGATAACGGCATAGGAATGACCCACAGACAGACCAAGAAAATATTCGACAGGTTCTACCAGGCCGATACCAGCCTTGCTCGCAGGGCTGAAGGCACAGGCCTGGGCCTGTCTATCGTGAAATTCATCGTCGATGCCCATAAAGGCAAAATTGATGTCGAAAGCAAATCCGGCAAAGGAAGTATCTTCACAGTAATTTTGCCGGTCATAAAAACTTGATTAGGAGGTATCTAAAATGAAAAAATTACTTATATGGCTCGCTGGTTCTGCTGTTATCTGTCTGGCGCTGACCGGCTGCGATTTGAAGGAAAAATATGAAAGGTCTGTCGAGATGCCGCTGTCTATCAGCGCCGGCCAGAAATTAGTCGTTTATACAGATGTCGGCTCGATAAAAGTATCCGGCGGCAATGTTCAGCAAACCGGCATAAAAGCCAAAATAACAGGCAGAGCCGATACCATAGAAAAGGCACAAACTGTAGCAGAGGCTGTCAAAATAATTGTCGAAGATAACAATAATAATATACTCATTAAAATCGACAAACCTGCAATGACCAAAAGCGACTGGTACGAGGTAGATTACACTATCGATGTCCCGGAAGATATCGGTCTTGAATATAAGACTGATGTCGGCTCTGCAACTGTTTCGAATATAAAAGGCGATATTCTCATTTCCTGCGATGTAGGTTCTATCACCTGCGAAAACGTACAGGGCAAAGTGAATCTTAGCGCAGATGTCGGAAATATCCGTCTTTCCTTTGCCGAAGATGCCAACAGTCGGGTCGATGCTGAGATGTCTGTGGACGTGGGAAACCTCCATTTTAAAGGTCCCAAAAATATCTCTGCCAAATTTAATGCCTCAACAGATGTCGGCTCAATTCATTCGGCTTTGCCGATAACGGTACAGGGGAACATCTGTAAAAAAAGTCTCAATGGCACAGTAGGCCGGGGCGAAGGAAGCGTTCGACTTAAAACAAATGTAGGCTCCATTCATATTGAGTGATTGAATTTAGATAATCCAAATTATGAGCGGATAATAATATGAAAAAGAAAGAAGCCGAAGACTATAGGATAATCCAAAAAGGCAAAAGCAAAAACTTTATGGTCGAAGATTTTGAAAAATCTCTGGTTAATGTTAATGAGATTGGAATTTGACAATGCCAATTAAATATTCAAAAATGTTTTTATTAACCGGTGCTGTACTTGGACTCGTCTCTGGACTTTTGTGGTTCAAGATAGGGGAAAAGCTTGATGACCATTTAGGTAATTTCACCTCCTGGTTTATAATGCCGGTCATTTTGCCTTTGCTGGTAGCAGGTATATGTTTAGTCCGAAAATTTTCTCGCAACACTCTGAACACAGGTATTGTTTTTGTTGCAATATATTACGGTTTTCATTGGTTGCCTATGCTTTTAGTACTTTTATATTTTATACTGTTCGGAATAAAATTCTGATCCGATATGGAAACAGTCTTAATAATTGAAGATGATTCGACAATGCTGCGGGGTTTGAAGGACAACTTCGCTTATGCGGGATATAATGTATTAACCGCTGCCGACGGTGAAATCGGCTTAAATGCCGCTCTTGATGCAAAACCCGATTTAATCATCCTTGATATCATGCTGCCGAAAATCAACGGTTATGAAATCTGCCGTCTAATCAGAAAAGAAAAACTCGATATGCCTATCATTATGCTGACTGCCAAAGGAGAAGAGTCGGACATTATCCTCGGCTTAAACCTCGGCGCAGATGATTATGTAACAAAGCCGTTCAGCATAAAAGAATTGCTCGCCAGGGCCGCTGCGTTTTTACGGCGAAGAAAGCAAAAAGAAAAAGACAGCTACAAGTTTGGTGATTTCCTCCTGGACATCCCGGCTCGAAGGCTTTCTAAAAAGGGAAAGGAAATCAAGCTTTCACCAAAGGAATTTAGATTACTCGAGTTGTTCGTAAAAAAACAGGGCAAGGCATTGACGCGTGATGAAATACTAAATGCCGTATGGGGCTATAACAGTTTTGCAGGCCATCGAAGCGTCGACCGGTTTGTAACCACACTAAGAAATAAAATCGAGCCGAATCCTCAAAAACCGGCTTTTATCCAAACACTTCGCGAAGTCGGCTACAAATTTGAATAGTTCGACCGATACAACAGATTTCTAATCCAACAGGGGGTTTATAACTCCAGTGCCAGCAAATGGTTATGTCTCATTTTAATGGGTATGGACAGGGCAGACTCGATAGCAACTGATTCCCAACATTTCAAATTCGCCCGGCTCGACCACATATTCCATATCTATGTTGTAAAAGGCAAGATGTTCGGGCTTTATATCAATTGAGACCGTCTTTTTCTGTCCCGGCTTTAGGGTTATTCGCTGAAAGCCCTTTAATTCTTTTACAGGCCTTGCCACACTGCTTACTTCATCTTTTATATACAACTGAACTACCTCATCACCTTCATATTTACCAATATTTTTTATAGAAACACTAACTTTCACCTCACCATATTGAAAATAAACTTAATTTAAGTTGACGCCTATGGGGCGGCTGCTGAGCCGTCAGGGCCGGAGGGGTTTACAGGCGATTTCAAGGTCTGATGAGATTTCATAAGTAAAGTAGTTACAAAAGAATTCAATAGCTGAGAGTCTATTTTTGTAGTATCCATTCGCTTTTGAAGTTCTTTAATAAATTGTATCACTAATTGCGTTAATATTGCGCCTGGCCTGGGATAACCGGCTACGATATAATGGGGTCCTTTGGTTAATTCTCCCTTTTCTTTTTCTAATGTCGGCCTGACGCTTTCCGGGGTTATTAAGGAATTGGCATACTGGAATATAACCTTATCCATTACTTTATATACTTCTTTACTTTCTTTGGCCAAGCCGTAATAATCAAGAAGCTGGGCAAAAACATAATTTGACGCTATCCATATATCTTTCCCCTGGTCCGATTCTACCTGTTTACCATTCTGTGTCCGGGCAGTGGCCCAGCCCATGAGGGTCCGGTTATTCCTATAAATTGTCTTGAGGGCTTTTCTTGCTCTCTCAGCAGGGATAAAAGGCTCTTCTCCCATTGCTATCAATGACCACAAGCCATCCAGCTGATTGGTCCAGACATCTGCGTTTGTTTTTCCTGTAACAGGGTCATAGCAGGTGGCATAATACTGCATTCTGCGGTCTCTGCTGTTTCTCTTGTCTATCCATAATTTCTCATAAACCACAGAGGCTTTTTCAAAACTCTCTTCGTATTGTTTTTTGGCAGGCTTATCTTTCATCATATCGGCCATTCTAATCATGGCTTTACAAGCAGCCAGGAAAACATTAGCACTGTAGGAATCTATGCCGAACAAGGTTAAATTATCAAAGGTATTCTTAACTTCATTGGGATGACCCTCGGGGATGCCGTCTCCGTCTATATCAAGCTTTTGCAAAAATTCAAATCCAAATTTAAGCGTCTGCCAATTTCTCTTTAAAAAATCTGTATCGCCTGTGAATTTAACGTTGCGCAGTACTCTTAAGGCCAGCTTGGGGAAAAGATCTATCCAATAGTTAGTATCGTACCAGGTGTAATCACTTATATTACGCAAGGGATTGCCTATCGTCATAGCGGCTAAATCATGCGATACGCTACCCTTAAGCTTAGTAGTAGCTTTTATGTGGGTTATCGACTGGCCTTCGTATTCTTCCGGATGGTCTTCAAAATGCTTTTGCAATTCAGGAAGAAATGCGTGGTAATGATAATACCGCTCTGCGGGATTTTCTGTCATAATCGAGTCAATGAACCGCTGGCAGAGTTCTTGTTCTATATAGGGAAAGAGCATAAGCATCACCATGGAATACCAATCAACATCTGAGGGGTTATTATAGGGGTAATCAAAACATTCCAGGAATCTGGCTTTATCATTACCATCCCTATCTTCGGTCCAGACTGAGGCATTTGACAATAGAAAACTAAATTCGTTAAAAATCAACCTGGCCAGTCTCAATGCACCCTTCCTATCATTTTTATAGGAAGGACTTTGCTGTATATGATCAAATATCCTTTTTTGGATTGTCATTGTCCGGCTCAGCCAGTTAGGATAATTGTCTAAGGCGATTTTTGCCAAACCAACGGCTCTGGTTTCTTTATCCTTGAAACTTTTGGTATATTTACGTTCAATTTTTACCCCGTCTTTATACTGCTGTTGTGGGAAGTCCAAAACTATGGCAACCGGTATTTTTATTGTTGCTTGCGGCTTTAATGTAAAAGTAACACTGATGGCTGCTCCATAATCATTATTAACTGCAGGTCCGTTCTTTTTGTAAAAACTACCATCAGCATTCAATAATAAATCCTGTTTAAGACTATTTAATCTAAAACAAGCTTGTGTATCTATTTTTATGCCTTCCATTTCCGGTACAGCTATAACCATTCTGTCTTGGCTTTCCTTACTTCCCATAACCACTCCTCTTATAGCAGCATATTTAAAATCTTCATGTACATGGCCTTTCACTGGTGTTGCGCATATAAAAGTACTGTCCTGATCAATTGGCCGTAATTTCTTTTCTTGAAGATTTACCAGGGAGGGCCTGGGTATCACTAATGTGATTTGCTGAACTTGATTTGTAGTATTCTCTACCTCATACTCCTCTACGCCAACAGGCATTAGGGCTTGGGCATTCCCAGATAATAAAGGAGGAATCATTCTTCTTATCACTCTAACCTTCCCCAGTTTATATGCCATTTCCGACAAAGGCGTAGCAATAGAAATTGAGGTTTGCCCTTCGGATACCGCAAGATGATAATAATTTTCCGATACAGGTACATCATCAGGACTTTCTATCACCTCAGGCTTTTTTGTAGTGAGCATAACAATTTTGTCACCGATACGGATAAATGGCGCAGAGGCTAATTGAATTGCCTTTGGATTTAAAAAGACCATTCTGCCGGCATCATTAAGTCTATTGTATAAACCATCGGGAGATATGCCTACTGAACAGGTCGGAGCACCCTGAAGGGCAATGGTCTGAGGGAATTGAACAGTTTTTGACATTCCTTGAAAATGAACCCCCATTCTATTATCATCATAAATCGTAGGTATTTGTGCTCCTGAAATTGTAAAAATGTCGCTTATTTTTAAACTATAGGGTCTTGGCATTTAACATCTCCTCTGTTAACCTTCTACTTTCTTGGTCAATATAACCAGCTAAAGCAAAAGCATCGTGGATAAGGGTAGTTACTAATTGTTCGGAATTAATTATTACAATTTTCGGCCTAACACTTTCCAGAGTTATTAATGAATTGGCATATTCAAACATAATCATTTATTTCAAGTAAAACTCCTTTATTTGCCTTTACGCCTATATTACGCGCGATAAACTCTTAATAAAGTTTATATCAGACCCCGAATTCTATGCATTACTTATGGGCAATTTAGCTGTAGCTGAAGGCCCAATTTTTCCAAAAAGGAGATCAGTTGAAACTCTTATAGAATCAGGTGAACCACTGAAATTACAGACTACAGCATCGGCTTCTTTTGTAGTACCTTCTATATAGGGAGAGTTAGTCATAACAACAACTGTATGTCCTGCTTCCTTTAGTTTCTTGACAAGTCTTTGATTATTCCCTCTTTTCTCAATTCGTGCGTAATAGTTGGTCATAACAACAAGATCTGCCTGTTTTGCAAGCTCGAGACACTCTGCAATCTCTTCATCAGTTGCATGGAATTCCGTGTCAACCAGAATCAAATTTGCTGAATGATTTACCATTGCCTCACAGAACATATGAGGGTGGCTATAAGAATCCTTCCCGAGAAATTCATAAGGAATACACTGTTCAATGACCAGTATTTTCCGTTCTTTTTTTAATGGCAGTAATTTTTTATCATCGCGCATTATCATGAGAGCTTTTTTTGCAACATCCATAGATAAATCTATAACTTTTCTGCTTCTAACAATAGCTCGAGTTTTTTCCGGGTCCATTTTCCCGGCTTTTTCAAACAAGCCCTGACCATACTTCATATTTAAAAGACGTCTGACAGCATCATTGAGCCTGTCTTCAGAAATTTCGCCTGTTTCAACGGCCTGTTTAATTCCAAAAAAGCACTGCGACCTGGATTCATCATCAGCTTTTAAAAGTATTGTATCAACCCCTGCTTTTATTGCTAATACGCAAGCTTTTGGAAGAGGCCATTTTTTAAGGATAGCAGCCATACCAATAGCATCAGAAACAATAATACCATCAAATCCTAATTCATTTCTTAAAAGTTCGGTAAGGATACTTCCTGATAAAGTTGCAGGGAATTTCTCATCATATGTAGTATAAATAGTATGCGCTGTCATAACACCTTTTATTCCGGCATCTATTACTGCTTTAAAAGGATATAATTCAACATTATGCATTCTCTTTTTATCAGCTTTAACTACATCCAGTACATCATGAGCATCAGTTGCTGAATCACCTCTTCCAGGAAAATGTTTTGCAGTTGCTGCCAGACCTCCGTCCTGAAAACCTTTGGCTAAAGCAACAGCAAATTCTGCACAAACCTTAGGATCATCACTAAAAGATCTAACTCCAATTTCAGGATTCCTGGGGTTTGTATTTACATCACAGACCGGCGAATATATTTGCGTAACCCCTATAGCACTTAATTGTTTACCAATGGTCAAACCTACTTTATAAGTCAGCTCAACATCACCAATGGCAGCTAAACCCATGGGAGGAAGGAACTGTCTTATGCCGCCAGCAGTATAATCATTTTTAAAATCACCTTCAAAATCAATAGTCATATGGAGAGGAATTCCAGATGGCCTATTCATGGCGATTTTCTGTAATTTATTCAAAGCTTCTGTATATTCTTCTGGGGTTACGCTAATACCAGCGTTTTCATCATTAAAATAAGTATTTGCTATAGTAAAATAATCTGCTGGTTTTTCAAAATTCTGATCCATCTGAGAATTGCCCCAATAAAGATTTTTGCAGGTTTCAAGTGCATAAGGTTCTAAACAAAGACCTCCGGCGTGTAATTTTGTGACCTGTTCAATTCCACTTGGTGTTAATATGCTGCCACGCCAGGTAAATGTTAAACACTGGCCGACTTTTTCTTCTAAACTCATACTTTCTATCTTTTTATTAACAAATGCATCTCTTTCTTTTGACATTTTATCTCCTTAAGAATTATTTTATGCTTGACCCGTTAGAAATTTATTTCTAAACGGGTCTCGGTTTTTATTCCCATTTACCACGGTTATCAGGCCCTACCCAGAATCCACGCTCATTCTTCCAGCCATCTTCATCAATTTCCAAATCTTTTGTCTTCCATCCTGATTCAATCCGTTTTGTTAAATCGTCAAACCCTTTATTCCATGTAAGTCCATCAGGAACAGTAACGTTCATACTTCCGGCAGCATTTGCATATCTTAAACAAGATTCAATAGTATGATTCCAGACAAATGCGGAAAGAAATCCTGCAATTGCTGAATCACCGGAACCAAGTGCTCCCACAAATTTTTCCTCCTGATAAACAGGGAACCAAAGTTCGCGATTAGCCCAGTTTTCAAGGTCGGAACATCCTGCCGCACCTAACTTTTTAAGGCGGTCCTTATCAGCAGTCCGAATATATAATCCTCTGTGACCACATTTAACCATTGCTATTGCTGTCCCCATTTTTATTAAATCACTTCCCAAGGTGGAAATCTCTTTTACAGTCATATGGTCAAGCACACTCTCCTTGGCTCCGAGATTTGCCTTTTTTTCAAGAAATTTTTCTTTATAAAGAAAATAAAATATCTCTTCTGCGCTTGGCACCATAATATCAGTAAGCGGAACCCAGTTTTTCATAATTGCAAGCCAGTCGATTGCACCGGCATAACCATCTATATCGGGAAGTGAAAGATCAAGAGCAGTTGTGGTCCCTAATTCTCTGGTTTTTTTAAGGATTTTTGTCAACTCACGACCTGTGTTTTCATAAAGCTTTCTCATCCATGGCGGATAACCGAAAAGCATCAGTTTTGAACGTTGCACAAGGTCGAAATCCATATCATCATAACCAAACGTATCATTTGCGCCGCAATGATGCAGATAAAAACGGTCTATCCCGGGGATACAAATCGCAATAGTATATGATGTTGATTCGCCATCGACCATATGAATACCTTTAAAATGACCTTCGTGTTCTTCATACCAACGAAGGACCTCTTTGCCAAACTCATCATTCCCTACCTTGCCGATTAATTCAGTTTTTACACCGAGCCGTCGGATAGATACGCCAGCATTAGTAACCGGCCCGCCGCCGACAACAACACACTCACCCATATTTATCATTTTGCCCGGCACAAGAACATCGGTCATCTTGTCGACTTTTCCGTCGATGGTAAAAGCCGGTATCAGGTCAAGGCAGGTATGGCCTGCAGCTACGATTTCAATATCCTTCTTTTTTGCCACCTTAAACTCCTTATAAAAAAATAAGAATGCGAAATAATACCTAATAATATCCCTATATCAAGCCAAAATTTACAGTGCCAAACGAGCACTTTGGACACAAAAACGCCTATAATTAAAGCTGATAAATGGGTTCCTGTTTTTAGATTATTAGTTTCTTTTAATAATTAAAAACTAAACCTTATTCATCAGTTCTAAATGACGATGCCGGCAAACCTTCCTTATTATATAAATTTGCACCTTCAGGATTGTCGGCCCATGCATACCGCACAGCAACAGGATTGGTCACCTGGTCATTCCAAACCACGACTTTATTAGCCTCTATCTTTGCCTTTGCCCAGACAAATTTTTTGTCAGCACCGGCAATGGCGAAATACCTCAGTTCACCGCCTCCTTTAACAACTAATCCGCCGCCGGTATTCGTAAAGGTGATAGTGATTTTGTTTCCTTTAATTTTCATAGACTGGTAAATTGGGCCTGAATAAACTACTTTTTTATCGCCATAAGCCACCTTTTGAGCTGCGAGTGCAAGCCGCTTGCCTACATCTTCCTTATCTAAAGGATGAATGTCATTCCATTCGCCAATATCGGTGGTAACAGCCATTGCGGTGTTAGGAACAGCAAGCGTTTTAAGCTGTGCTTCTCTCAGCTGTGCCCAGTTGCTTTCAGAAGGCTGGTCTTTAGCCTGCATAAAATTGGCCAGTTGAACATACAAAAAGGGGAAATCTCCCTGGTTCCATTTCTGTCTCCAGTCGGCTATCAGCGCAGGAAATAGTTTCTGATATTCAAGCGGCTTTCCGGTGTTGGATTCACCCTGATACCATATCACACCTTTAATGGTGTAATTTAAAAGCGGGGCAATCATTCCGTTATACAAGCCCAATGGCTGCCATTGAATAAAGGTTGGAGGCGGTAATGGGTCCATTACCGCACCTAATTTATATTGCCATTCGCCTTTTAAGTCGATTGTTTGTCCTCCTGCTGTAAGCTGGTATGGTTTGTCTTTAACAAAACCGCCCCGGCCCGTGGTATTAATAACCCTTATTACAATGATATTCTTCCCTGCCTTTAGCATGTTTGAAGGAATATCATATTTTCTTGGCGGGTACTGGTATGAAGTTGTTCCACCAAATGTGCCGTTAATATAAACTGTATCACTATCTACAATACTGCCCAGCAAAAGCCTTGCCGGTTTACCGGTCATAGAAGCCGGGACATCAATTTCTTTTCTGAACCAGACAACCCCGTTTATATGCCCTAACCCCTCGTCTTCCCAATATGCAGGCAATTTCATAGATTGCCATCCTGAAGCATCATAAGCCGTATCAAACCATGGCTTTTCCCCATTTGCCAAACCTTTATCAAGCTGCTGGATGCGATTATACCACGCATCATTAACGGATTTATTTTTTCCCATAATACCATTAAGGTAGGCGCTGTCTTTATATTTTTCCGCTGTTTCCAAGTATGCAGGAAACGCCTTTAAGGCACTCTCGCTCAGCCATGCTTCGGCAGGAGACCCACCTAAACTTGCATTGATTAAACCTATGGGAACATTATATTTTTCATATAAAGCTTTAGCGAAAAAATATCCTACCGCTGTAAAATGAAGGACACTCTGGGGATTTGCCGATTCCCATTTGCCTGATTGCAAGTCTTCCTGCGGCGATTCAAAAACATACCTCCGCGGAACGATAAGTTGCCTTATGTTAGGGTTGTCAGAATGAGCGATTACATCGGGGTATTTGTCTTTAACCCTGTCCATTGACAGTTCCATGTTCGATTGCCCAGAACATACCCATACATCGCCTATCAGGATATTTTTTAAAGTTATATGATTAACTCCATTAATTTCCATATTATATGGGCCGCCTACTTTTAATTCTGAAAACATTACCGCCCATTTACCATCTGTATCGGCTGTGGCACTATATGTTTTGCCGTTAAAGTTTATTGTTACCTTTTCACCTGCCTCAGCCCAGCCCCAAACCTTTACATTGGCATCTCTTTGCAATACCATACCATCGCTTACCAGGAGCGGCAGCCTGACCTGACAAAAGGCCGGCTGAAGAATCATCAATACATAACAGCATACTGCTGAACCAAGTATTTTTACATTCAACTTCATAGTTATATTCTTTTAATTTTTATCAATACTAATTGGACACGTATTCAAACCAGTCGAAATCAGCAGGATTTGTACTTTTTTGTCCATTGCCGGTTGCGCATACATACCAAAAAACACGCCGGTAAAAGAAAACGAGCCACCAGAACTGATTTTTTTAGAACATCCATAGTCAAATCTTATCTCACTAATAACCTGATATTTTCGAATCGTCAAGACCCGGATAAGTACCCGTTTGGTCTACAAGTTCATTCAGTTCAATCAGGCACAAGCCGTTCTTATTCAGCGAAAATTTCAAATCCAACATTCCATCACGAATTTGCTGCCGTCTTACAGCAATTGCAGGCACCGCCGCTTGTTTCAACGTCTCAAGCTGCCGCTTATCAGGGTATCTGGGCCTGCCCATAGTCCGCCAGACATTCCACGCATTTCCACTCTCTTCGTCTACCGTCTGCTGCTTTATAAAAACTTCCCTGCAACCTATCGGAATTTCCAGCTCGAATCGGCGTTCAAAGCCTGTCCCCTTCTGGCTGACAGGATTCCACGCTACAAGAGCCACAGAACCGTCATCTCGTCTGGTAACAATCATATTGTCGTCACAATAAAGCTGCTCCGAGCCGAGTCTTGCAAAGAAAGCAAACAGGTGAAATGTCGGCTTTACCACACCGTTGAGCGCAACAAGGCCGAATCCGCCGTGAAACTGCGACTGAGGAACATCATCCTCCTCAAAGACATCGCAAAAAGTCCAGTAAGAAAACGAATCGGCATAGTCTCCACCCTCGCTCAAAACCCTGCCGAGAAAAGCAGCGTTAAAGGCTGTGTCGTGAACGGGACAACGAGGACTGTAAGAAGTATTATACTCGGTTATATGTAAAGGCATATCATCAGGATAAACAGAATCAATGATATGCTGCCGGGGCTGTTTGAACTGACCAAGAATACGTGTATTGGGAGATATATCATGATAGACCAGTTCGGGACCTTTTTCGGCAGCTTTTGCACAATATGAATGCTGGCTGACAAAATCGACAGGCACTTTTTCCTTATCGCACATATCCAGAAAATCAGCAATCCAGCGGATAGCGCCCGGCGAGGTGGCAGGCCCACCTACACAAATGGATGAATCAACATCCTTGATGGTACACGCCGTTTCACGATATAATTTGAAATATTCTGCCTGGTCGGCATTTTGCCAGAACATCGGCAGGTTCGGCTCATTCCAGACCTCAAACGGCCAAGTCCGCACTTCCTTCAGCCCATATCTGCTTATAAGATGTTTTACGAGTGTTTTTATAAGGTCCCGCCACAGACCGTAATCTTTCGGAGGAGTAACATTAGCCTTCCAGTAAAACTGAGTCTGACTTCCGCTCGCAAGGGCATTGGGCATAAAGCCAAGCTCCACAAAAGGCTTGATACCCTGCGACAGAAAGGAATCAAAAACCCTGTCGAGATATGTGAAATTATAAACCGGGCCGCTTACACCGTTTCTTCCCCTGTAAATACCCATCCCGTCGCTCAAAAGACCATGCCCCCGGATATAATCGAATCCTATATACTCCTGAACAATCGAGAGTAAATCCTGATACTCTTTTTGTAAAGCCAAATCCATTCGTCCGGTTCCAACACACCGTCTCCAGTTATTCTTAAATCTGACTCCATTCGACTGAGCTGGTATTTTTATCTTTGCCATTACTGCTGCCCTGTTTGTTTCTGTGGAGGGATTCCCTTAAATCCCAGACTATCCATAAAGAAATTCCTGTCTTGACCATTGATATAAGCGTCATTAATAAAACTGACAGAGACCGTATGCTTGCCTGCAGGTATCCCGGCAGTCCCAATCTCAAACCGGCTGGCACTGGCGGCTGCAATTTCCTTTTGGCCAACCGGTTTGCCGTCGATTTTAACCTCCGCAACGGCATATTGGCCTCCCGCCTGAGTAGAATATCCCCTCAGAAGCAGCATATATTCCGCCTCATTAGTACAGCTAAACTCAGCAGAGACCGTTCCATTATTGCGCAAACTGATTTGGGTCGGGGTTTTTTGAAAATACTGGCTTTCACCGACAAGCTCAAAATTTCCGGGTACAAGCCAGGTTACTTCATCTTTCTCAGGCACCTCGAAGGATGCGCCAAGATTGGCAAATAAAGCCGATGCGTACCGATAACCTTTGATTTTGTTCTGCTCATTGTTATCCCAGCGGATATTATCAATTACAACCTTTCCTTTGCCGGCAGAAATGCTCACTACCGCCGGCGGCAGTGTCAGCAATTCGACATTCTGCGGGATATCCACTTTCCCTCCCATAATGAGACAATCCAGCAACAATTCTCTTTCGCTGCCCCAATCCGGGCCGTTGACAAAAGATATCTCCAGTTTATTTCGGCCGGCCGGCAATTTGGCTAAGAACGGATATTCACGAATCTGGTTCTGGGCCAAGTTTATTTGTCCAACAAATTCATCGCCGACCTTGATTATAACCAATGGGTAAGTTCCCCCGAACTCTTTACCGCCTGCGACAAGCAACAACATATACATACCCGATTGAGGCACGGTAATCCAGCCGGTTGCCGTTCCTTTTGAGTAGAACTTAACTGCGCTACCGGCAGAATTAACAGAGACCATATTTCCCTTTAATTCAAGATTCTCCGCTTCGATTCTTTGCTGATTACCGTCTGTTTGCTGCGGCATTATCGTCCTGTCAATAATGGAAGGGTCAATATATATTTCTCTTTGCCAGTCTCTTTCCGGCTTGACAAACAACAAATCCTCACGCGATATGCCGGACAGCAGTTTATGCTCCCTGAGGTTTACTGCAACCGGCCCCTGCGAGGCGTCGATTCTCAGACTGCCGGCTCCGATAATGGCTTTCAACGCCTGGAATGTTTCAGCATCGGGACAATGCCAATAAACTGTCTTGGCCGGCGAAAGATTCAAAAATGTCGCGATTGCATTTTTGGACTGAATTATCTTTTCGCCGCCGCCGTGCAAAATAAGAATGTCAGCCCTTTTCAAATTTTCTTCGGTCAGCGCATCTTTGGCCTGACTGTACTTAAGTCCAATATTTAAAAGGCTTTGCGTAAACTTCGTGTCATCGGCAAAAACAATGGTTTCGGCTCCTTTAATTTCTTTGGCCGCCATATATTCGAGCGAGTTCTGGAATACCTTTCTCGCTGCCGGTTCAGCGTCAAATTTGGCGCCAACCAGAGCCTGTATAAACAATACGCTTCCACTACTAACAGACAGTTCCAGTATCCCGCAATTTTCAAGTCCCCTGTCACCACCAGAAACCGTTACAGCTCTTGCTCCACAGATAGTTGGTCTGGCGATTTCATAACGCGTTACATAATTATCGCTTCGCCAGAATTTAAGGTCATCTGCAGACAGTCCCTTCAGAACAGGGTGTTCTTTGTTTATAGGAAAGGTCATTGTCGAAGCCTTTTCAACCAGCGTTACACCTATACCAAACCCGTCCAAAGTATTCTGCTCAAGCACAACGGCCCTTCCTCCCCTCCTGAGAAACGACAGGAAATCTGCCGCATTAAATCCAAATCCTCCAATCTGCGGTATAGCCCGATTGCCGGACCCCCTGCTTACAGCCTGCGGCGCTATTACCAAAATGTCCTTTTTAACATCAGCTTCCTTCAGTCCGCTAAACGAACTAATACGCTCTGCCGAAGGAACATTTTTAGAAAACGTATTGCAGGGGTCATACAAAAGAATCTTCGCACCTGCAGGAGGTTTTACAGCCTGGCGATTTACAATGACATATTTATCTTTAGCCGTATGAACCAATTGACCGTCGGCCAGCAGTTGTCCCTCAAACTCATACTCTTTGGACAGATTGACATCGGGAGCGGTAAAATTAATCTTTACAGCTTTATAGTCCCCTGCCTTTAGCAACATCGTCTCCTGACCTGCTATATTGCTGTCAACAAGTTTCCAGCGCAGAAACAAATTACAATCTATCGCACTGTCATTATGTACATCAAATATGCGTTCTACAGTGTCGCCGGCGAAAAATCTCGTGTCCTTGTCTCGCAGAAAAGCCGCCACAGGACGATAGAAATCTTTTTGAGCCTCGTAAAAAGGCATAATTGTGTCATCAAGTATTACGCCATGTCTGAAACAAGAAAAGGGGCATATACCCGATACACCCGCCCGGCGGTACACCAGCGTCTGGTCAATCCAGGCCTGAAGCTTGGCCTTGTAATGATAAGTATCCCTGTTAATGTAAGCATCGTCTCCGAAAAATATTGTTCCGCAGGAATAATCCTGCTGAGGCACCCAGAGATATTCGCCTATGTATAATGGCTTGGTTCTATCCCAGTAGAAATTGCGCCTCGTTATGCCGAGCATTCCGCCGCCGGCCTCAGTTCGCGTTCTTTGAGCCAGCCACTCCGCCGTATTAGGCCAGTCGGCATAAGTGGGTATCTCGTGAGGATAGTGCAAACCAATCACATCAGCAGCGCCGTCAGGGTCAATATCCCCATCAAAAGTAATCGGGTGATACGGGTCAAGTTCTTTTACGAAACGCCCCATATCTCCCAATCTCTTATTCAGGTCGGGACAATATCTCTCCACCCCCATAAAAGCTATTTCATTCTCAATACTCCACATAATCACGCTCGCGTTATTTCTATCCCTCTTAACAAGCCCCCCAAGATGCTGGCGATAGTTATTCCAGAAACGTTCATCATTATAAGCATACATTCCGACCCGGTCGGTATAAACGGCTGCTTCGCATATAATCATCACTCCCACTTCGTCGGCGATGTCCACCCATCTCTTGGGCCACGGGGCGGTATGATAACGAAAAGCTATATTATTACCGGCTTTTATAGTCTCAAGTGCCTTGCGCACATACTCATAACTCTGCACCTGCGATACCGGCCAGGTACTCGAAGCCAGAAGATGCCGCTTGACGCCATTAAGATAAAAATCAGGACCTTCTGTCCAGAACTCCTTAAAGCCAAATCTTTCTTCAAGTGTATCCAGTATAGGCCCATCCTTGCCCTTACGCAGCACAAGGCGGAGTTTATATAAATGAGGATTCTCCGGCGACCAGTATTTTGCATTGGGAAAAGACGCGGATATCCCCCACTTGTTCCCTTCAGCAGTAAACGAACCGGGAATTTCAAGAGCCGGCTCATTTTTATCGAGCACCTTGCCTTCGACCCACAGGCCGCTTCCACAGGGGTCTGATACCACACCGCGAACTGTAAGAGTACCTTTGCGAGTTGAAGGGATAATCACAATATCATCAAGATGTACATTCGGCCGTGAAAACAGCCATACATCATCCAATGGTCCAAAGAAAAAACTATAGCCTCCTACAGGCGCAAGTATTTTGCCGCGAAGTGCCTCATCCGGCTGGTTCGGCTCTAATATAAAACCATCAGGAAAAGTCGCTGTTTTGTCCTGACATCGCAACTGGAGCCAGTGTGTAGAGCCCGGCTTGACTGCTGCGGTTATTTCCACCTCAAAAGGCGTCCAGCCGTCCATTCTCTGTCCGATGAGCTTGCCATCAACATAAACGTGCGGATTGAAACGGCAGCTGTTAAACCTTACAAAGACCCTGCGATTCTGCCAGGATGCCGGAATGTCGATTTGG
Organism: Phycisphaerae bacterium; assembly: GCA_041478555.1. Lineage (GTDB taxonomy): Bacteria > Planctomycetota > Phycisphaerae > Sedimentisphaerales > UBA12454 > JAPLMW01. The sequence goes on along the minus strand of JBGOWI010000002.1, from coordinate 84,923 downwards.
CGTCTGACCCATATATAGGATGCTCCGCCAACGCCATAACTGTCATATTTGCCGGGGACATTAAAATCCTTCCAGCCGTCAGCAGGCAGATTAACAACATCTTTGCCCCCGACTGACTGCCATGTGCCGTTAAGCAATTGCCATTGCTCACTATCGGCAACAGCAAACGATGAACATAATAATATCAAGATGTCTATAAAAAGTTTTTTCATGTTATTACCTCCTTATTTGACCTGTATGCCTGCCTATCCTTTTACTGCTCCGCTTGAAAGGCCGCTGATAAATTCTTTCTGCAGACAGAAGAAAAGAATTGCAGGCGGTATAATCGCAAGCAGTGTACCGGCAAGAAAAACGCCATACTGATTGGCATATACGCCGACATACTGATTAAGAACCACAGGCAGGGTAAGCTTCGATTGGGCATTGATATAAACCTGTGGCCCAAGAAAGTTATTCCAGCTGCCTAAAAATACTACCAGACAAAACGCACCTGTCATTGGACGGACAAGCGGCATAATCAGGTTCAGATATATGGAAAACTCGCTGCATCCATCAATGCGCCCCGCCTCGATAAGGTCGTTTGGAACGCCGACCATAGCCTGTCGAAACAGAAACATCCCGAAAACGCTGCATGCGCCGGGCACAACAAGAGCCCAGTAGGTATCCATCAGGCCGATGTTTACAATAAGTTTATATACCGGAGCAAGCAGAACTACCCCCGGTATCATCATTGAGGCAAGCATAAAGAGCATAATAAACTTTTTGCCCCTGAACTCATATTTAGCCAGCGAATAACCACCCAGAGATGAAAAGAACATCTGAACTACCGTCGTGGTGCCGGCAAGGAACAGTGAGTTAATGATATACTGCCAGAAATAAACCTTACCCTCCATCGAAGGCTGACTTTTAAACAGCTCTATAAAGTTTTTAAGATTGAGCTCCTTTGACCACTCTGATGGAGGCGGCAGAAATGAGTACTTCATCAAAACAGTCGGGTCTTTGAATGCGGAACAAACAAGCCATACAAAAGGTGCCAGAACTACAGAAGCAATTAAAATCAGAATTACATATCTCAAATATGTAAAGGCGATATGCGGGCGCTTCGGCAACATCGCGTACAAAACCACAAAAATTCCGGCAAGGCAAAGCAGGAAAATATGCAGCCTGTTCATTATTGCCCCTCCTTCATTGTGCCGGAAATCTTAATCTGAGCCAGACTGATAGCCATTATCATCAGCGTCAATATCCAGCCGACCGCGGCACCGGTGCCGAGATCGCCCGCCCTAAAAGCCATACTGTAAAGATAGCTCACTATGAACAAACCGGAACTTGAAGGGCCGAATTCGCCTTTTAAAAGGGCAAACGGTAATTCGAATAACTGGAATGAACCGATTGTGCTCATCACAACAACAAATGTCGCAACCGGCTTGATTGCGGGAAGAGTTACATTCCAGAATACCTGCCAGGCGTTGGCCCCGTCTATTCTGGCCGCTTCGATAAGACTTTTGTCTACACTCTGAAGGCCGGCAAGAAAATATATCATATTGAAACCGACATACATCCACAGCGCCGTTATAATTATGGCCGGCAGAACAAGAGACGGATTGCCAAGCCACCTGTTCTCAAGTCCCCATCGCAAAAGGTCCTGCATAAAACGATTGAACAAACCATATCGCGGAACAAACAAAACGCTGAAAATAACTCCGACAAATATCTGACCTACAAGGTTCGGCGAAAAAATTATCAGCCTGAAAAATCCTTTGGTTTTGTCTTTGGCCGTATTCAAAAGCATCGCCAGACCAAGAGAGAGCGGCAGCTGCAGAAAAATCGAAAAAATCGCATATATCACCGTATTACTCACCGCCTTGCGAAAATCAGGGTCGGTAAGGACAAATGCGTAATTGCTCAGGCCGACGAAAGCCCTGCTTTTGGGGCCGTTGGTCTGCTGAAAAGAAAGTATGACAGCACTTATAAGCGGATAAAGGAAAAATATGCAGGTCAGACAAATATACGGAGCCAGAAACATATAAGGCGTTCTTTTTACATAAGCCTTGTATTTAGCATTTTTCATCTGACCGCCCCCCGCGTTATATTTGAGTCTTCAACTTCCTGCTGACGCAGAAAAACATTTCGATTCATCACCCGACGCACATGTTCGGCTTTGAGTCTGAGTTTTTCCTTGACATATTCCCGCAGTCCTTTATCGCCATATTTCTCGTAGTAAATGCCGCCATCTATCAATACCTCACGTGTTTTACCGTCAACCATCTCGTAATACGCTCCGACATAATCCGGCGGAGTTTCAGGAGCAAGCTCAGCGTATAACTGACCAACCTTCTGCCCGGAATAATATTCATTCGGCACCTGGAAAGCCGGCAGATTCCACGCCTCTTTCAGAGGCGGAATAATATTAAGCATCGCAAAACGGTCGCTGAAATCCTGTTTATTGAGGTAAAGATATTTTGCAAGCTCCCACGCCAATTCCTTGTTTTTGCATTGCTCGGTAATTGCCAGCCCTGTCCCTCCCCACGTGCTCGTCCGCTTGCCGCCCTTTTCCCATACAGGCAACGGCATTAGGGCCATTTTGCCCTTAAGGTTCGGCGCATCCTGCTCAAACACCTTCGACCGCCAGTCAGGGACAAAATTAAAAAGTATCAGCCCATCGGACAATGCCTTGTAGAACGGCTGACCTTCACCGGCAGGAAAAGAAATCCTGTCCTTGCCGCGAGTCTGATGTATGTACCATATCATCATTTCGACGGTAACTTCACTATCCATTGTCAAATTGCCTTGAGCGTCGAAATATCTGCCGCCTCTTTGCAGCAGCAAAAGAGGAAAGAAACTCGTACCCTCAATGGGCATGTCCAACGCATATCTGTCCGGAACGCCATCGCCATCGAGGTCTTTCACTATCTTTTCGTGCGCCACTTTGACAAAATCATCCCAGGTTTCGAGTTTGCTTATATCAATTCCAAGCTCCTCAATAATATCCCGCCGATAGGCAAGCGCAGCAGGATGCACATCGTGCGGCAGTGCAAAAATCCTTCCCCGCGACGACCAGATACTGAATCGCGATTCAACCATACGCTTGTCGAGATTTTCAGCTTTAATCCGGTCGGTCAGGTCAACAAACCCGACATCCTTCAGGGGCCCCTTCATAAAGGCTCCCATAAATGGATTCATTATCTCAACCATATCGGGAACTTCGGTGTTCGCAAGAAGGGCAGACTGCAAACGAGTTTGCAGTGGCCTCTGATGAATCTGCTGTAGCTGAACCTTTACATTATGGGTGCGTTCAAATTCAGGTATGAGTTTCTGATATGCCTCATAGTGGCGCGGCGCAAAGACTATAAACACCAAATCGGGGCGAGGGGCGCTGGTGAATTTCCGGGTCAGCATCATTGCCGTGCCGGTAATTATCGCTAATACAAGGATCCAGAAAGGCGCCTTGCCATAAGGAAATTCCATTTAACCAATGCTCCTATGCCGCCATCTTTCGCAAGAAAACTAATTGACTTACTCTCCCCAAATTTAACACACTGCTTTAAGAATGTAAAGCCTTACTTGTAAAAAAGTTAAACTCCTTTTCACTGCCAACACATAATACCAGGTCACCTGGGATTGGCGCCACAATCCTCATCTACCCCTTGAATCAATACTAAAGTAAATATCCGTATTCGCCACCCACATACCAGTCTTCCTGGGGGTAGCCTGACGTTCTTCTATTACATAAATCTTTTGCTTTTTCATATATTTGATATGCCCGTCATAGAATCCACAATTGGCACCTTCGCTATGACGGAACATTGTCGGGCCATGATAACCATTATCCTTGTAAGTCTGAATTTTAGCCTGACCGAGTTTATCCCATCCCAGTTTGCCCGTGTGTTCCACTGCACTGTAATCAGCCGCACCCCAAATACACCACCAGTCCACAGAATCGATAAAGGCGACTTTTGAGGAAGGCTGACTTATTCTATCAGCCTTATGACCGGCATCCTTAGGGTAGTAACCCGCAGGACCCCAGGAATCCCAATTTGATATCTCCCAGTCCGTGTAGTTATAAGCATAACTAAGCAAAACATAAGCGCCATCCCTGAAAAGTCTGTTCTTCTTATATGGACTTATCTTGTCAGACGGGCAAAGATACGCATTAGGTAAATCATAAAGTAAAATACTACCACCCACCTGAAGGTCTTCTGTTTTTAGATATGCGTCAAAGTCCACTAACTTTCTGAAAGCTTTGTTGGCAAGCCATGCTGCTCTGCCGCCACTATTAGAGTCTACGTACCTGACAGGAACATAGGAGGAGTTATTCTGATTTGCATATATCGCATTTGCCATTGCGAAAGTCTTTAGATGGTTGGAACAGATTATGCGTTTCGCCACTTCCCTCGCTTTTTGTAAACTCGGCATCAATACAGCCAGCAACAATGCAATAATCGAAATTACAACCAATAACTCGACTAATGTGAATCCGCCAGATACGAACTTATCTAACGGGTTAAATCCTTTTGACTTTCTCATAGTTTTTTACTCCCGAGACTTATTCTCGGATTAAACACCATCCTACTAATTAATACGAACGCCACTTATAAACGGGCTAAAAAACCCGAAAACGGCGGTTCGAGGCGAACCGAACCGCCGTCGAATTATCTTTAATCCCTAAAGCGGCATCCCGGCTCTTTGCCAGGCGAGGCCGCACTAAATTATCACATTACCAGTCCGGGGCGCAACCCGGCGTATTAGGCTCGTTGCAACGCGCCCAGTCTAACGCAAGCTCAGCAAAGTCAACAAAGTTCACCTTGCAGTTGTGGTCTATGTCACCAGCATACTTTCCTCCAAACCCTCTATCCCACAGCTCCGGACAATTGTGAGGCTGCCAGGCATAATAATGAGCTTGGATACGGCTAAAACTCAGGGTACCTTCATAGATGGCAAACTCATCCATATATTGCCGATAGGGAGCATTACTCGGACTTTGCCTGCTGCCGACATTATGGCCAATTAAAATATGGTCCATCTCAGGCCCTACAAGACCAGTGCATGGAGTAGCTGGGCCGTATGTACTATTTTTGTAACTAACAGTATCCCTGTATAACTGAACGTTAATTTGGTAGGGGCTGCCATTAGCTTCTGGCATCTCATTGTACTCAACAACCCAATGGTGCCAATTCACATCTACCGGCCATGTATTATCACCAGAGTAGCAATGGGGGCCAGATGGGTTATCTGGCCTGCCGAATTGCATACGGCATTTTGTATCAGCCCTGCTCATCCCCGGGGCATAATTACCGTCGCTCTGAACGAAAAACCCGGCAAAGCCATCCACCCCTTCCGGCAGTGGGGTCTGAGTCCAGAACTCAATGGTTATGTCGTTAGGACAAAAAGCATACTGGGGACCATACTGGACGGGGCTACAGGGTTCTGTCTGCTGATTTGCCGCAGCAACCCAGCCGCCATTCAGATAGACGGCATTGCCCTCTGAACCCACTGTTTTTTCAATACGCGGCAGAGGACTGGAACTAACCCAATAATTGTTGCCGGAAGAATCTACAAGCGGAGATTGGTCAAACTGCAGATACAAAACAGGGCTATCGGCCAGCACCTCAGCAGAATATGCACTGGTTACGGGAACTTCGTAAGTTGAGTCATAGGTAACGACAAGGTGATGCCACTGGCCGTTATTGATATCGTTCGGCGCCGCAATAAAATTTGTAGCACCACCACCAATAACACCTATTTGGTTGGGCTCATTATTAACCATAAGACCATAGCCGCCCGTTATGTTCCAGCCGTCATTGTGCTGGAAGAATCTTGGGTAGTCATTGCTCGGCATTGAATTTACATCGATAAAGTTGACCCACAACTCGATTGTTACATCACCATCGAGGTCTGAGGAGAAATCTCCGGCGCCATCCCAAACATCCACGCAGTTACCAGCGCTATCAGGACTGGACTCCGCACCAGGGAACACTATAGCATTACTGTCGGCGTTGATTCCGGTTGTTTGAGTGATAACTCCGGTGCCGGTCGAAACGTAAGTGCCGTCTATCCCTATACTGCCTGAATTTTTGGCAGTAGCCTCGCTAACAGTGTTGGGGTCTCTGAACCTTAGCCACAGTAAAGGATGATTATTCAGCACCGCGGCAGTATAGGCTGTGTTTGAGTCTTTTGCATTGTAGTGTGCCAAAATGCAAGGGTCGCTTAAAACACCCTTGTAAATCGCAAACTCAGCCATTTTTCCAACATATTCATTGTAGAGAAACCAGCGATCGCGCTCACCTCCAATCGTTATGCGAATATAGGGCCAGGTAAGCCCCTGGTCAGCAATCGCCTGGTCTATCTTGACTCCATCGATATAAAGAGTCTTCACAACTTGCTCAGCGGCCCCGGCAACCTGCGCAAACGACAGGCAAAAAAGTACCGAAGCCACAATTAATAATCCAATTTTATATTTCATAGCACCTTCTCCTATTATTTTTTACCTGTTATTTTCTTAATGTTCTTTTCAAACATTTTTACACATAAAGCCAAAGCATCACGGACAAATATTCGGATCCGGGTCGTAGCAATTGAGCCACTGGTCTGTTATAACATCAAGGTCTTTATAGTCGACACTGCAATCATGGTTTAAATCACCTGTGTAGTTAAAGCCATACTTGTATACAGCGTTGCAGTCGGGCATACTAATATCACCAATACGCTCAAACTCAAACGCAGCGATGTCAAAGTAATACGTCCTCGACAGGAACCACTTAAAGACATGGCTTCCTTCAAAGATGTTGACGCTGACCTTAGTGGTCGGCACAAGATATAGCTCTCCCGTATAATCAGCAATCGGAGCACCCAACGGCATATCGTCGAGATAAAATGTCAAATAATTCGCATCATATAGAGACGTACGAACATAGGCGAAAATATTATATTCACCCTCATTCACATCATTCACTGTAATGTCATATTCCATATATTCGCCGCCATCGAGATAAACAACATATCCGTAAGTACTGTAAACATCCGCCGGAGCTATATCCGGGCCAAAATGCTGCCCTTCACCACTTCTGGCATTCGTTTCAAATGCAACATCATACGCCCTTGCCTCGATTTTCTTTGCATTATATACTGCCACGGGCCGTTTGGTGCTGACAAGCTGAAGACCGTTAATCCTCTTCGTATAAACGATGTACACCCTGTGGCCGGTGAGGGGGACAGTGTTGGCATCGGTGTTGGCGTCGGTGGCGACTATCGTTCCTCGATATGAAGGATTGACATTAACATCCGTGAACTTTACATAGTTTGTGTTTTCTGTAAAAGTCCCGGTAAAACCTCCGCTTACAGATTTTTTAGTAGAAGTCCACTTTGATTCATTATGAAGTTTATAGGTATTGCCATCAGCGGGATGAATATTAGCATCGGGAGCACCGACATTATTAGGTTCCCACCATATATTAACATCACATATTGCCAGGTTAAAGTCTCCCGCCTCGGTTCCATAAACGTAGATATCAAACTTACCCGTATATGCATCCCAACCAAAGAGGCAAATGTTCGGGTCTGCCGTCGCGGCGTCTTTCTTTCTGAACCCATCCCGCATCAGCAGATTCGATATATTAACATCCCTATAGGTCTCGTGATTACCATTGTCGCCGTCACCGTTACCAATCCATACCTGCGCAGCATACGTGCTTGGAAGACACGGTTCATTAGAACCACGAAGGTCGGCGCTTCTGGGCGAACCCATCGCTTTCCCCCATCCTCCGTAGTATGCCCACCATATATCCGGGAAGTCATAACCCGGCTCTGACTGTACCGCCGCCGTGCCGGTGTAAGCATTGGCATCACCATCGACATTGAGGTCTATGTTGATAACCTCTATCGCCGACGCTGCTCCGGCAATGCCGAGACAAATTAAAATAGCCATTAGTAATTTCTTTTTCATCTTGACGCCTCCTAAATTATTTTCTTTTTTTCATCTGTTATTTTTTTCACATCCTGTATATCCAAGTTTTGACCAGTCCTACCGGCCATATACATTCACTATCTTAGCAAAGACAAAAAACTGCTGATGTTCAACCATCACGACTTTTTACTTTTTTAAAGGCGGCACTGTAGAGGCTCGTATTTTCAAATCCTGCAAGAGCTTTATACACTCAGGGAGATGGTCCTGAGGCGATTCGAGCTGCTTGAGCAGCCTCTCAGCCGCTATTCTGCCCATTTGCCGCAGCGGCACACCAATGGTGGTAAGCGCCGGCGTAACAATATTGCATAGATATTCATCATTAAAGCACATCAGGCTGACCTGTCTTGGAATCTGGATATCAAGCACTTGAGCACCGTGAAGAATTTTCAGCGCCTCTATGTGGTCATATGCAAGGATAGCCGTTGCGTGATTTTTCAGCACCGCCGAAGCCAGAAAGGCAGGGGCTGAGCGAAAGACGGTATCATGGCCGGGAATCGGCTCAATCCCATGCTCTGATAACGCGGAAAGATATGTATTATGACGGTCTTCAATACTCCTGTGTTTCTTGTGGTCAGACATCGGACCTGCATAAGCTATGCAACGATGCCCAAGGTCCACCAGATAACCTATCGCCCGCCGAGTGGCTTCAATGTCATCAGGAATAACTGAAGAACAACTCGGGCCGCCAACTCCATTGATAACCACATAAGCCAGACCGGTCCTTTCCATAAGCTCAATCGTCTTGGCGGAACATTCCTGAAGCACAATCACCCCATCCACTCTCCAGGACGGCAGATCTGTCTCGCTCTTCTCTAAATTCGGCACAGTAATACAAACATCATAACCACAAACATGAAGAGTCTGGACAAGCGCATTAATAATTGCCTGATATATATTGCCGGGCCAGCCCAGAGCAATATCACTACCAAGAATTGCCACCATCTTGGTCTGCTGCTTGACAAGGTTTTTTGCCGCAAGGTTGGGACGATAACCCAAAGCATCTGCAACTTCAGTAATCCGCTGGCGGACTTCCTCTCTTACAGAAAAACCATGCTTGTAATTACTGTTCAACACTCGGCTGACTGTAGCTTCGCTGACCCCGCAATGAGCTGCCACCTTTTTAACTGTAGGCACTGAGTTAGTTTCAGCCACCTTAATCTCCGTCAAGTTTACAGCTTAAAAAACAAGTAAACGTTTACTTGTATAAATTATCACTGTCCTGGAAGAATGTCAAGGTTTTTTATATACATTTTTTCTTTTTTTGGACAATCCTGTTTTCAGACCCACCAGAAGTCGATAAATGCAGATAATATGTGTCTTTTTTAGCATGAAAAATAACGCAAAAAAATAAAACAATCCCATATTCCTTCAAATGTTCTTGACGTACCAGTATAGGATAGGCTATGATATAAGAAGTTCGGTAATCGTTTACTGTTTGAAAAAGAACAAGGGTCAAATTAGTCGACCTGCGGTGGTGTTTTCAAAAAGACCGGCGGAGGGTCTTGCCAACAATTTGGCAATCTACGGAGGATGGGTTGAAAATGGAAAAAGACATCCATAACTTTGGATGGACTAACCTTTTGACAACACTGATAGTGTTTTTTGCTGCGATTTCCGGCACTAAAGCCGCAAATGTAAATATTCTGACAAATCCGGGGTTTGAAAGCGGTACAACCGGCTGGGCCGCCCGCGGCGGTTGTGGATTTACATCAACAACGTCAGACAAGCACAGCGGGTCTCGCAGCGGATTAGCAGTCGGCAGAACCGCGACGTCACAGGGAATCAAACAGTCCCTTTTAGGCAAAATGCAGCCCGGAGGTACCTACCAGATATCCGGGTGGGTCAAACTTTCAAGCGTGGCCAGTGATAATATCAAGGTAACCATCGAGCAAACTGATGGTCTGGGCAACAGATTAATTGACGTAAACAGCGACACCGGCTATAATACTTATTGGGTCCGGCTCTCAGGGAGTTTCACACTGAGTGTTACCGGCACATTGACTGTCCTGGACGTTTACTTCTCAGGCCCTGCCGCAGGAGTATATCTCTACCTCGATGATGTAAGTGTATTTGGTCCGTCCCCTCCTCCTCTTTATGCCAGTGTTGATACAACAATACGCCGCCAGAAGATAGAAGGCTTCGGGGCCGCCGGCGCCTGGAGTGATGGAACGCTTGTCAGCCTCGGCGGATCCCACCCAGACATCTATGACACACTCTTCAGTCAATTAGGCCTTGATATTTACAGGGTACGAAATACCCACGGATATGACGCCGGCTATATAGACAACACTGCTCAAATCGTCGCAGCCGCGAAGGCTCGTAACCCGAAAATAAAGATTATGATTTCCTCGTGGTCTCCGCCGGCTACGCTAAAAAGCAACGGCACCACTAACAACGGCGGAACGCTTGCCAAAGATTATAACGACCCCAATAATGTCCCTTACGGATACGTATACCAAAGGTTTGCACAATGGTGGCGGGACAGCCTGACCGATTTTTCCAATCATGGCATAAATGCCGAATACGTGAATATGCAAAATGAACCCGACTTTTGGGCCACCTGGGATTCGTGCGTATTCTACAACGATGAGACATCAGATTACGCAGGTTACACGCAGGCCTTTCGAGCCTTGTACAATAAGTTGAACACGATGCCAAATCGTCCAAAACTTCTGGCACCGGAAGGTGCGAGTATATACGACACCTGGTATTATATAAATGCACTAGACACAACTGACAAATCCAATGTTTACGGCTATGCCCATCATCTTTATGGCGGCGGCGGTAGCGCGGACAACCCTGACGGCTATATCTCCGCAATGACCTGGTTAGCGGCAAATTATAGTGACAAGCCGCGACTGCAGACAGAATTCTCAAGGGGGGACTCGAACGCCCTTACCTTTACCGACGCAATGAATCTGGCGCTTTTGATGCACAACTCTCTGACTGTCGAGAACGCCTCCGCATATCTGTACTGGGAGTTGTTCTGGGGAGCCCCCAAAGGACTGGTAAGTATTTCATCAACAAGCTATACCATCAATCCGGTCTATTATGCCTTCAAGCACTATTCAGCCTTTACGGACCCCAATTGGCAGCGTCTTGAAGCCTCAACAGACGAACCGAACAACGAACCGAACGCCCTGCGAATCTCAGCCTACATCAGCCCTGATAACAATCAAATGTCCATTGTAATAATAAACACCTCTACCGGCGCCGACATCTTTCTCGACTTTAATTCTCTCGGTAATTTTGAAGTCGCAGATGGCAATGTTTATCGAACAAGCATAATGGAAAACTGTGCACTCATAGGAAAGTTTGGGGACACTATGCCTTTGTCTTTGCCTGCAAGGTCAATCGCAACCATTGCACTAACTGGAACGCTGCTTCCCACAAGCTGTCAGGAAGTACAAAACTTTGGTTACAGATTACCTGCGGACTTAACCGGCGACTGCTATGTCAACTTCAAGGACCTGCTGGTTATGACAGAGCATTGGCTTGAAACATCCCCGATAACGGTATTTCCGCCGGAACATTCGCCTGACATCCATACTGATTCCGGTAACATAGTAAACCTGCTCGACTTTGCCGATTTAGCGGCTCAATGGCTGACTTGCAATGACCCGGGTGGACCAGGCTGTATATCTAACTGGGAAAATTAATTTAAGGAGAACAAAAACGTCCATTAAGTATTTTGGTATGGTCTTGTTTTTGGCCGGTGTTTTGACATTGTCGCCCTGTTACGGCGATATCAACATACTTACAAATCCCGGGTTCGAGGATAGCAATGGCTGGGCTGCTCGCGGTTGCACGTTCACGTACACAACTGCACAAAAGCACAGCGGCACTTACAGTGGAAAGGCATCCAAGAGAACTGCTACATGGCAGGGAATAAAACAGTCACTTTTAGGCAAAGTACAGGATGGAAACACCTACGCGATATCCGGCTGGGTCAAACTCGAAAACTCGGACAGCAATATTGTCAAGGTATCCGTTGAGCAAACTGATAGCAATGGCGGCACCAGATACTATACTATAAATAGTAAGACCGCCAACAAAAGTAGTTGGATCCAGCTCTCAGGGAGTTTCACATTAGACGTCAACGGCATATTAGGAACTCTTGATGTTTACTTTGAGGGTCCTGCCGCAGACGTAAACTTCTTTGTCGATGACGCGAATGTATTTGGCCCACCCCCTACTCCCACCGACCCTAATGCCACAGGTCAAATCAATACATCAATACGTCATCAGGTCCTCGAAGGCTTCGGAGCCGCCGGCGCCTGGTATGAAGGAACGCTTGTCAGCCTTGGCCAATCCGACCCGAACATCTATAAAGTTCTCTTCGGCCAATTAGGCCTTGATATTTACAGGTTGCGAAACGCTTATGGCCAGTCAGGCGGCAGCAGCTACATAGATAACTCAGCCACAATCGTCGCCCGTGCAGCATCTTCGTTAGGACATCCCATAAAGATTATGATTTCTTCGTGGTCTCCGCCGAATTCTCCGCCGTACTCTCTCAAGAGCAATAACAGTACTGTCGGCGGAACGCTTGCAAAAGATTTTAACGACCCCAATAACGGCTCTTCCGGATACGTTTACCAAAGGTTTGCACAATGGTGGTATAACAGCATAATCGATTTTAACAATCACGGCATACGCGCCGAATATATCAATATGCAGAACGAACCTGACTATTTAGCCACGTGGGACTCCTGCAGATTTGACCCAAATGAGAACTCAAGCTATGCGGGTTACAATTCAGCCTTCCAGGCCCTCTCCACCAAAGTAGCCGCTTTGCCAAATCCTCCCAAGCTGCTCGCACCGGAAACAGCAGGCTTTAATCAATTGACCAGTTATATAGATGCCCTTTTTGACAGGTCACCAGTTTATGGTTACGCTCATCATCTTTATAATGGCGGCGGAGATGGCGACAACCCTGACGGTTACATTTCCACGATGGCAAGCTTCGCAGCACAATATGGCTATAAACCATTGCTGCAGACAGAATATTCCCATAACGAGAGTAATTTCACTGACGCAATAAATCTGGCGAAGTTGATGCACAACTCTCTGACTGTTGAGGAGGTGGCAGCATATATGCATTGGGACTTGTTCTGGGGAACATCTGGAACGGGTCTGGTGAGTATCACGGCATCAAGCTATACCATTAATCCAGTCTATTATGCCTTTAAGCACTATGCCGCTTTTACAGACCCTAATTGGCAGCGCATCGAGGCATCAACAAATTCTCCCGCATTGAGAATCTCAGCCTACATCAGCCCTGATAACAATCAAATGTCAATTGTAATAATAAATACCTCCACCGACACCAACATTGCGCTGGACTTTAATTCTCTCGGAAATTTCGAAGTCCAAGACGGTAATGTATATCGAACCAATTCGAGCCTGACACAAAAGTGTGCCTTTGTCGGAGTATTCGACGCGAACACGCCTTTAACCCTGCCTAAAAACTCAATCACAACCGTTGCACTAATGGGAACGCTGATTCCTACGAACTGTCAGGAAGTACAAGACTTTCATTACAGATTACTCGCGGACTTGAACAGCGATTGCTACATCAACTTCAAGGACCTGCTGGTTATGACAGAGCATTGGCTTGAAACATCCCCGATAACGGTATTTCCGCCGGAACATTCGCCTGACATTCATACTGATTCTGATAATATAGTGAACCTGCTCGACTTTGCCGATTTAGCAGCCCAATGGCTGACTTGCAATGACCCAGGTGGACCAGGCTGTATATCTAACTGGGAAAATTAATTTAAGGGGAACAAAAATGTCCATTAAGTATTTTGGTATGGTCTTGTTTTTGGCCGGCTGTTTGGCATTGTCGCCCTGTTACGGCGATACCAACATACTTGCAAATCCAGGGTTCGAGGATAGCAATGGCTGGGCTGCTCGCGGTTGCACGTTCACAACAACAACTGAACAAAAGCACAGCGGCACTTACAGTGGAAAGGCATCCGGCAGAACCCAAAACTGGCAGGGAATCAAACAGTCTATCCTGGGCAGAGTACAGGATGGAAACACTTATCAAATTTCCGGCTGGGTCAGACTCGAAAACGCAGCCGGCGCTGATGTCGTTGTATCCATTGAGCAAAAGGATGATAAAGGCACCAGATATATTAACATAGCCAAGGGAACCGCCAACGACAGTAATTGGGTCCAGCTCTCAGGAAGTTTCACCCTGAATGCCGTCGGCACGTTGACAACTCTCGATGTTTACTTTGAAGGTCCTGCCGCAGACGTAAATTTCTACGTCGATGACGTAAACGTATTCGGCCCGCCTGCCGCCCCGCCCAAGCCAATCGAGCCTAATGCCGCAGGCAAGGCTGATACATCAATGAATCACCAACTCAGCCATTCTAAAACCATATTTTATAACGTGCATTTTAGCCAAAACATAATTAAGGAAGAAGAAAATGTCTGTTAAATATTCTTATGCCCGTTTGTTTTTAACGGTTGTTTTATTAACATCATCCTCTTACGCCGACTGGAAAAGCGACGCCAACGCAAGAATTGAGTCGATGCGCAAGAGGAATGCCGAAATTACGGTCCTCGGCTCTAATGGGGAGCCTGTCGCCGACGTTAATGTGCAAATAAAACAGGTTAAGCATCGCTTCGCATTCGGCTCGTGCATCAACTATAGAGTCAACAGCAATACCACTTATGCCAACTTTTTCAAGAACCATTTCGAATGGGCGGCGTGTGAAAATGAGACAAAGTGGACCTCCAACGAGAAGACACAAGGCAGTGTTTCCTATACGGATGCGGATAATATCTACAACTGGTGTAACAGCAACGGAATCACGATGCGAGGCCATTGTATCTTCTGGGAACAGAGCAGCAGTCTCCCATCGTGGGTAACGAATCTGACCTATGCACCCTGGCCGCAGATTTCCGCTTTGTACACTGCCTGTCAGAACCGGCTGAATAGCGTGGTGCCTCATTTTCAGAATAAATTTGTCCACTGGGATGTCGATAATGAACAACTGACCGACCCATTCTTCGACCGCCTCGAGGTAGGTGGGCCGGGTTCAACAGATGTAAATTCAAGAGTCTGGATGCACCAAAGGGCCAACCAGTTAGACCCCAACTGCAAACTGTTTGTCAATGAATACTCCGGCAATTCATTCGGCAGTTACACCGCTACCAATTATATAAGTCTCGTCAATAATCTGCGCGGCAAAGGAGCGCCAATCCACGCCATCGGCATTCAGGGCCACATTAATTCGCCCTTTGACCCCGAAAGTTACTGGAACAACGTCCTCAAACCTCTGGGCAATCAACTGGGTCTGCCCATCTGGGCCACCGAGTTCGATTCCGATACCACAAGTGATTCTGCGCGAGCAACTGACGTGGAGAACTACTACCGAATAATGTTCAGCGACCCAAATGTTGAGGGCATAATAATGTGGGGCTTTATGGTAGGCTATACCTGGCGGGCCAACAGCGCCTGGGGGCTTGTAAGCACCAGCGGCGTTTTAAACGCAGCCGGCCAAAAATACGAAGCCCTGATGAACGAATGGACAACAAAAGATGCCAATTACACCAATACGTCAGGCGAGGTGAATTTCAGGGGAATTCACGGCACTTACGAGATAACGCTCAGCAAGGCCGGCGAACCCAATACAGAAATACACACTATAGAGCTGGAACCGGGAACGGGAACCGAGGCATTTGAGCTCGAAACTGGTTTCTATAGCGGTCCGCCTGACACCAATGCCCCAACACCGAACCCGATGACCTGGGCTTCGACGCCAACCGCAACGGGGCCATACACAATCACAATGACCGCAACGACCGCAACGGACATTAGTACACCCGTGCGGTACTACTTCGAATGCACCAATCACGGTGAGGCCAATAGTACCTGGCAAACAAGCCCGACTTATGCAGCCAGCGGCCTCAATCCTTCAACATTATATACATTCAGGGTCAAGGCACGCGACAGCGCCCCTGCCCAAAACCAGACGGGCTGGTCGAGCACAGAATCGGCAACCACTAACGCACCGGATACCACGCCGCCGACGCCAAATCCGCTTGTCTGGGCAACGGTTCCGACAGCTACCGGCGCAAGCACAATTACAATGACCGCAACAACCGCTACCGACGCTACGAGTCCGCCTGTGCAGTATTATTTCGAATGCACCAATCACGGCGAGGCCAACAGCACCTGGCAAACAAGCCCGACATACGTAGCACAAGGTCTTACTCCTTCAACTTTATATATGTTCAGGGTCAAGGCTCGCGATAGCGCCCCTGCCCCAAACCAGACGGGCTGGTCGAGCACACAGTCCGCAACCACCCAAGCACCCCCGACAGACGTGAACATCATCGGCTCATGGGTCTCCGGAACCAGCCACGCCAAAGAAGCAAACGGAATTAACCGTGCTTTGATTTTTATTGCACATGGCGAGCGTGCCGGCGATATGAATCTGGTCTCTGTAACCTACGGCGGACAATCAATGACCAAGGTCATCGAAAGAGCAGTCAGCAGTGGAACACCAACCACCTATGCATACGTTGTGGCATATATCCTCAAAGAGCCAAACATTGCTGCTGCAACCAGCGGCACGTTTGCTCCCACTTGGAACACAACGCCGACGGAGGTTGGATACGCAAGTGTATTCCTTTCCAACGTTGACCAGACTACTTCTATCGGAGCATCCGCCAGTAACGGCACGGCAAGCAGCACTCCAAATCCAATCACGACCGCCGCTCTCGCCACAAACGACGGGGATATGGTTATCGATGCTGCTACGTGCGGCAATACGGGTGACTATACTGTAAATAACGGATTCACCGAAGCTATTGAACAAGATATGGCTTCGTCCACCGGCACAACTGGATACAAATCCGCAATAGGGGTTGTCGAAGAGCCAAACGTAAGACACACAAATGTGAATCGTCAGGTAATTATCGGCTTCGTAGTCAAGGCTGCAGCAATAGATATGCCTCCAGCGGCGCCGACAGGACTGGCAGCAACGGCAGGCAATGGAATAGTTACGCTTGACTGGGATGATAACAATGAAGTTGACCTGGCAGGTTACAATGTATATCGCTCAACAACTTCGGGCAGCGGCTACAGCAAGTTGAACGGCTCTACTCTTGTGAGCGACTCGAATTATATCGACAACAGCGCCACCAACGGCATACCCTATTATTACGTCGTAACAGCGGTTGATGACGCCAACAACGAATCCGGCTATTCGAACGAAGCTTCAGCTACGCCCGATTACCAGGACTGCTCGCAGGTGCGGGCTACTGGCCACGGCCTCCTGTCAGACCTCAACGGCGATTGTTATGTTGACAACCAGGACCTCGATGTTATATCCTATTACTGGCTGAATCCTGAATGCGGCGATTCCAACAACTGTGATGGTGCGGATTTTGAGCCGGTGGACGGCATCGTCAACTTCCTCGACTTCGGCGATTTTGCCGTGCAGTGGACACAGTGCAACGACCCGAATGACCCGAACTGCGGACATAACTGGTAAAATCAAATGAAGTGAAATAAAGAAGGCATAATCTTCTTTTTTAGCTGATTTCTGCCTATTCTGCCCGCAAAAAACTCCGCAAAATGGCAAAAAACCTTGATTTTAGGGGACAAACCAAGTATACTATTTTGTAGTTAAACTTTGTAGCTAAACTCGCTGGCTCATCTTTTTTAGGAGTGAGGAATGATGAAGAAGCGAATATCTGACCCAGCGGCTAAAACCGCTGGAGGCCGTTATTTCCCCCGAAAAACAATCACCCCCACTGCTTCTTGCGAAGCAAGAGTGGGGGCAGCAATTCTGACCTTATGCCTGTTCTTTGTCCAGGCAGGGATGGCTGCGACAGGCACAGTAAATTATAACACCGTTTATCAGCAGCTTGAAGGTTTTGGCGGAGCCGCTGTCTATGATCCAACCAGCCTGACAAGCCACTCGCAGAGAGAAGCAATTTACGACCTTCTGTTCAAAGACCTTGGGCTTGACGTTTTAAGGATACGAAACTGCGTCGGTTACGATGATTCCGCCGTAACCGCCACTAAGACAATCGTTGCCGCGGCGAGGCAAACGACGCGTAACCCAGCTTTAAAGCTTGAGCTGGTCCCGTGGTCGCCTCCTGGTGCCTACAAAAGCACCGGAAGCTCTACTGGCGGAACACTTGCCAAAAGCGGCGGCCTTTACGTTTATGCCGCGTATGCAGACTGGTGGGCAGACAGCTTGGAAACATGGGCCACTAATCCTAACGGCCTGGTTCCGGACTATATCTCTATTCAGAATGAGCCGGATATTGAGACCAGCTATGATTCCTGCAAATTCTTACCCAACGAAACAACAAGCTTCGCAGGCTACGACCAGGCCTTCGAAGCGGTTTACAACGAAATTTATTCCCGGCTGGGTTCGAGTATGCCGAAGATGCTCGCCCCGGAAACTATGGGAATTACCGGCGGCTCCGTCGGCGGCGCTGGGCCATATATCGACGCACTTGTCAATAGAGGCCAGATAAACAACGTCTATGGTTTCTCGAACCATCTTTATTCCGACGGCACCGGTAACTACGATATTCCAGATGATAAAATCCCAGCGATGCAGACTTTCGCTGCTAATTACGGCGACTACTATAATAAGCCCCTTTTCATGACGGAGTATGGTGCGAACGGCACTCCCACATTTGCTCATGCCGTATTGCTGGCCCAGCATATTTACAACTGTCTGGTTTACGAGGGTGTAACATCATATTACCACTGGAGCTTGTTTAGGTCATCATCTACCGGCGGTTTTATCCATATTGACTCCTCGAGTGCTTATTCAATTCGGGACCTTTACTATTTTTTCAAGCATTATTCATACTTTACCGACCCCAACTGGTATCTTATCGGGGCATCGACCGATTCGAGCAACCTGCGAATGACCGCCTTTAAGAATCCCGGCAATGACGAACTGACGGTTGTAATACTCAACAAATCCACCAGCAGCGAAAACATAACGCTTACACTGAACGGCTGTTCACCGGACGACTCAGAGGTTTACCGAAGCAGCCAGTCAGAGCACTGGTTATACATCGGCGCATTCACACAACCACTGTCCCTGCCGGCGCAGTCAATTACCACTATCTCATTTTCTGTTACCATAGGTCCCCAGCAGACGCTTGTCTGCTCTTCTACGAATGGCGGCTCAGTAACAACGCCGGGCGAGGGCAGCTTCCAATACGCCCAGGATTCCAATGCAACCATCGTTGCCACGGCTGATTTGCACTATCACTTCGTCAACTGGACGGGAACGGCGGCAGATGCCGGCAAGGTGGCCGACCCCAATGCTGCCAGCACCACCGTTTTGATGGATGCGAATTATACAGTGGTTGCCAACTTTGAAGCCAATCCGCCGGACACTACGCCGCCGACGCCGAATCCGCTTGTCTGGGCAACGGTACCGACAGCAACAGGGCCAAGCACAATCACAATGACCGCAACGACCGCCACTGATGCCAACAGTCCGCCTGTGCAGTACTACTTCGAATGCACCAACCACGGCGAAGCCAATAGCACCTGGCAAACAAGCCCAACTTATATAGCCAGCGGTCTTACTCCGAGTACACAGTATTCGTTTAGGGTTAAGGCACGCGACAGCTATCTGACTCCGAATGAGACAGGCTGGTCGAGCACACAGTCCGCTACAACCACAGCGCCCAGCACAGATGTGAATATTATCGGCTCGTGGGCAACAGGCACAACACATACAAAAGTATCAGGCACTAACCGTGCACTTGTCTTCATTGCGCACTCTGAGGATGATGATGACCCCAATATAAATCTATCTTCTGTGACCTATGGCGGGCAATCGATGACCAAGGTCATCGAAAAAGTGGTCAGCAGTGGGAGCCCATTGACCAGAGCATACGTTGTGGCATTTATCCTAAACGAGCCCAACATCGCTGCCGCAAGCGGGAACACCTTTACCCTCTCGTGGAACCAGACACCCGATACCAACGTATTCTCCAGCGTATTCCTTCAGAATGTCAATCAAACGACTCTTACCGGAGCTTCTGCAAGTAACGGTACAACGAGCGGCAATACGATAACAACTTCTTCTGCACTGGCTACCTCCGATGGCGATATGGTTATTCTCGCCGCTACTTGCGGTCAGGCGGGCTCATATACACTGAACAATGGCTTTACCGAAGCCAACGACCAATCATTCTCTTCATCCACTGGTGTAACCGGCTACAAAAAAACCCCGACAGGCTCAAGTGAAACACCAAGCGCAACTTTTTCCGGCACTATGAACCGTCAGGTGATTATCGGCTTCGTAGTCAAGGCTGGGGCAATGAACCTGCCACCGGCGGCACCGACGAATCTGACGGCAACGGCAGGCAACGGAATGGTTTCGCTCGACTGGAACGATAACAACGAAGTCGATTTGGCCGGCTATAATGTGTATCGTTCGATGACTTCGGGCAGCGGCTACAGCAAGTTGAACGGCTCTACTCTTGTGAGCGACTCGAATTATATCGACAACAGCGCCACCAACGGCATACCTTATTTCTATGTCGTAACAGCGGTTGATGACGCCAACAACGAATCCGGCTATTCGAACGAAGCTTCCGCTACGCCCGATTACCAGGACTGCTCGCAGGTGCGGGCTGCTGGCCACCAGCTCGATTCAGACCTCAACGGCGATTGTTATGTTGACAACCAGGACCTCGATGTTATATCCTATTACTGGCTGAATCCTGAATGCGGCGATTCCAACAACTGTGATGGTGCGGATTTTGAGCCGACGGACGGCATCGTCAATTTCCTCGACTTCGGCGATTTTGCCGTGCAGTGGATGCAGTGCAATGACCCGAATGATCAGGCGTGTGTACATAACTGGTAGAAAAGGACAGATGCCTGTTAAGTATTTTTATACGTGCTTGTTTTTTATGGCGGCTCTATTGTTATCATCCTCTTACGGCGACTGGAAAACCGATGCGAACAAGAGAACAGAGCAAATCCGTAAAGGCAACTTCCGAATCACTGCTATCTCGCCATACGGCTCCAAGCTGCCGGTGCCAGGTATCGAGGTCAAAATCAGCCAGATAAAGCATCACTTCGCCTTCGGCTCGTGCATCAATAATAACGTTATGACTAATACT
The DNA here is from genome assembly GCA_041478555.1 of Phycisphaerae bacterium. Classification (GTDB taxonomy): domain Bacteria; phylum Planctomycetota; class Phycisphaerae; order Sedimentisphaerales; family UBA12454; genus JAPLMW01. The sequence goes on along the minus strand of JBGOWI010000002.1, from coordinate 63,817 downwards.
AACTATGCCAACTTCTTCAAAAACCATTTTGAGTGGGCGGTGATGGAAAATGAATCAAAGTGGTACAGGAACGAACTGATGCAGGGCAAGGTGGACTATAAAACTGCGGACAATATCTACAACTGGTGCGCGGCGAATGGAATCATTATGCGAGGCCATTGTATTTATTGGGAAAAGGAAAAATACGCACAGCAATGGTTAAGGAATCTGGCTTATGCCCCGCTGCCGGCCGCCAGTCCGCTGCGCAGCGCGGTTGAGAGCCGAATGAACAGTGTCGTGAATCACTTCAAAGGGAAATTCGTCCACTGGGACGTCGATAATGAAATGCTGGCCGGCTCATTCTACAAAGACCACCTCGGCGAAGCGATATGGTACTGGATGTTCCAGGCGGCTAACCAGATAGACCCGAACTGCAGGCTCTTTGTCAATGAGTATGATGTGCTTTCATTCGGACGTTACGATACGACGCCATACAAAAATCTCATCACTAATCTACGTAACAATGGCGCACCGATTCACGCTATCGGCGTTCAGGGCCACATAGAAGTGAACTTTAACCGTACCAATGCATTGAAGGTTCTCGACAGTCTGGCACAGCTTGGCCTGCCTATCTGGATTACCGAGTTTGACGTCAACCAGGCCGATATAAATTTACGTGCTAATGATATGGAGGACTTTTACCGCATAGCTTTCAGCCATCCCGCTGTTGAGGGCATATTAATGTGGGGCTTCTGGGAGGGCTCACGTTGGTATCCTAACTGGTTCATTGTTAATAACGACTGGACCCTGAACGAAGCTGGAAGAAGGTACGAAGCACTGATGGACGAATGGACTACAAAAAACGATTCATCAATCACTGATAATAACGGAAATGCAGATTTCAGAGGCTTTTATGGAAAATACAGCATTACGCTTACGTCTGCGAAAGCGAAACCTACTGTTGCAATTATTGACGTTACTGTCGGCGGTCCCAACGACTTCACCATTGAGCTGACCAACATTGGCGAACCGACCCACTTACCAGCAAGTCAATGATTCAGGATTGACCCTTGAAGCAGATTTGAACGGCAATTGCTACCGGTAGAAAAGGACAAAATGCCTGTTAAGCATTTTTATATGTGTTTGTTCTTCGCTGTGGCTCTATCATTATCGCCCTGCTACGGTGATACCAACCTGCTTACTAATCCGGGGTTTGAAGACGGCGCTACCGGCTGGGCCGGGCGCAACTGCCCGTTCTCAACATCCACAAGCGAAAAACACAGCGGCTCCCAAAGCGGCAGAGCATACAGCAGAACTGATACCTGGCAGGGAATCAAACAGTCCCTTTTGGGAAAGATGGAAAATGGGAAAACTTACCAGATATCCGGCTGGGTCAAACTCGAAAACGCAGCCAGTGCCAATGTCTCTTTAACCGTTGCTCAGGCTGACAGCGCCGACACCAACTATATTCACGTAGCCGGCGGCGTCGGCAACGACAGCAACTGGGTGCCGCTCTCAGGGAATTTCACACTGAATTTCACCGGCGAGCTGGGAACTCTTGATGTCTACTTTGAAGGTCCTGCCGCAGGAGTAAATTTCTATGTCGATGATGTGAATGTATTCGGCCCGCCTGCCGGCCCACCCAAGCCTATCGACCCTAATGCTGCGGGCAGGGTTGATGCAACAATACGTTATCAGCAATTCGAAGGCTTTGGGGCCTCCGGCGGCTATGACATAGACTGGCTGACAGCACACCCCAGGAAAACCGAGCTTTACATTCTTCTGTTCAAAGAGCTGGGGTCTGATATTTACAGATTCCGAAACCTCTATGGCATCGACAGCAACTATATAGACGACACGGCACAAATTATCGCCGACGCCAAAACGGCATTGAGTCATCCAATAAAGATTATGATTGCCTCGTGGTCACCGCCGGCTTGGCTCAAGAACAATAACAATCCGGTCGGCGGAACGCTTAAAAAAGACGCTAATGGCAATTATATGTATAATGATTTTGCGCAATGGTGGGCGGACAGTCTGGCCGACCTTTCCAATCACGGCATAGAGGCCGATTATATAAGCATTCAAAATGAGTGTGACATCGAGACAAATTATGCTTCCTGCAAATTCCTGCCTAAAGAAGATTCAAACTGGGCAGGCTATAACCTCGCTTTCGAGGCAGTCTATCAGAAACTATATTCCCGAATGGGAAAAAATATGCCGAAGATGCTTGCCCCCGAAACAATGGGCTTCGGAAGGTCTCGGGCATATATTGACGCGATTATCGATACCAACCACGTTTACGGTTGGGTCCATCACCTTTACAGCGACGGCAGCGGCAGTTATGACAACCCTGAGGGTTATGTCGCGGCAATAAAAAAATACGCTGCTAAATACGGCTATAAGCCCCTTTTTCAGACGGAGTATTCACGAAACTCTGATTTTACTGACGCGTTGTACACAGCCCGGCATATCCACAACTGCCTTGTTTATGAAGGTGTAACCTCATATTGCTACTGGAGCCTGTTCCGGAAAGCCACCACTGGCGGCGGCCTTGTGACACTTGACGCTCCTAAGGGCAGTGGCGGCTATACCATCAACCCCCCTTATTACGCATTCAAGCAATTTTCAGCTTTCATAGATGCAGAGTGGCAGCGTATTGAAGCCTCAACAAATTCTCCTGCTTTGAGAACAACAGCCTTTATCAGCCCTGATAACCGGCAAATATCAATTGTAATAATAAACACTTCCGCCGCCACCGATATTGCACTTGAACTTTCGACCGGCAATTTTAAAATTAGAGCCAGCAAAGTTTATCGAACAAGCCAGACAGAAAATTGTGTACTTACAGGCAAATTCGAGGAAAATACGCCCTTGATTTTGCCCAAAAATTCAATCACAACCGTTATACTAACAGGAACGCTGGTTTCCCCAAAACTGTAAACCATCAAAACAATATTGCCTGCAGAACTTGTAAGATGTAAGATTATATCTTAATATTTTATGTTTAAGGACGAGCACTGAACGAACGAGTTGCAGGCAAAGTAAACAAAACAATGAAAAATATAAAAGGCCAAAGCGAACAAAACGTCGGGCCGAAATATAAAACTTCCGAATACATAAAACATTTCTGGCTGTTTATAAAGCCATACAGAAAACCTTTGCGCACTGTTTACTTCCTTTTCTTTCTTAACTCTGCACTTAATCTGCTGCCGGCAATAAGCATAAAATACTATATCGACCATGTACTATTGGCAAATGACGCCAATATCCTGTGGCTCAAGGCCGGCTCAACGGCTCTTGAAAAAACCATTTTCTCCATCGTATTCATCGCACTGATGGCTATAGTCATATTTCTGGCCAACTGTGTCGGCGTTGTAATGCACAGACAGGCGACCCGCAGCGTGGAATTAGTGATATATTCAATCAAACTGAAGCTTCAGGACCATATCAATAAACTATCGCTGGCTTACTTCAATTCAGAGCGGGTCGGAGATGTAATGACAAAGACTGTAGGTGATGTAAACAACCTGAGTGTGATGCTGAGAAACAGTTTTCATCTGGTTTATGCTGCCATTCATTTTCTGCTCGTTCCGGTGGTAATGCTTGTGCTTTCGCCTGTGCTTTTTGTTGCTGCAATGCTGCCTATGCCGGTGCTCGTTTACGCTTTTTACTCAATCAAGACAAAATTGCAACCGCTATATCGAAGACAGCGGACACACCTGTCTCAAATAACTTCACAGATACAGGAAACCATCAGCGGCATAAAAGAAATCAAGGCTTTCAGCCTGGAAGACTATTCCAGCGAAATATATCGTAATGTAAACCGGCAGTTTTTTGACGTCCAAAATGAGATAATGAGGATATTCAGCTTCAATCACCAGCTCAGCTACGGGACTATGGACTGGGGAAGAATGCAGATAGCGGTGATAGGCGGAATCTGTATGTTCTATCGATTCGGAGGAGTAACTGTTGGAACAATAACACTGTTTCTGATGCTCTCGAATTATTTATACAGCTCGATAGGCGCCATAATAAATGTATCCAATCTTATTCAGGATGGAATAGTAGCACTGGAAAGAATAGTTGATTTTATCAAGACGGTTCCGGATATCAAAGATAAACCCGGTGCGCTCAGACTTGAAAAACAGACGCTTAAAGGCGAGGTGAGGTTCAGGGATGTAAAATTCTCATACGGCAGAGAGCAGGTGCTTGACGGTGTAAACCTGGAGGTCAGGGCCGGCGAAAAAATCGCCGTCGTAGGTCCTACCGGAAGCGGTAAAACCACGCTGCTGTCGCTTCTGCCGAGGTTTTACGACCCCCAGAACGGCTCAGTAGAAATAGACGGCAGAGACATCAGAGATTTTACGCAGACTTCGCTAAGACAAAATATCGGAATCGTCTTCCAGGAAACATTCCTTTTTTATGGAACAATCAGAGATAATCTTTTGTTTGCCGACCCGGGCAAAAGCGAGGAGGAAATAAAAAATGCATGCATCATGGCCAATATCTACGACACAATCATGCAATTTCCGGATAAGTTCGAGACTGTCGTCGGTGAAAGAGGAGTCAAGCTCAGCGGCGGCCAGAAGCAAAGAATCGCCATCGCCAGGGTAATTCTGAAAGACCCGGCCATAGTGATACTGGATGAGGCGACAAGTTCGCTGGACTCGGTTACGGAAAAGCTTATTCAGCAGAGTACCGATAATATGCTCAAAAACCGGATGGCTTTTATTATTGCGCATCGGCTGAGCACTATACAAAAATGCGATAGAATAATCGTTCTTGAAAATAAAAAAATCGCTGAGATAGGCACCCACCAGGAACTGCTGGACAAAAAAGGTGTATACTACAATATGCACAGTGTCTATGCATTTTAGCAGAAAGGCAGACGATTAAACGGCAATGACATCGAAAGAAATCGTTGAAAGAACCTTGAGTTTCCGCAATCCCCCGCGAGTAGCACGCTCGTTCGGTGATTCGGATTTCATCTGGGTTAACGATAAGGTAAAGACTGGCGCTACTGACTGGGTCCAAATCGCTCCCGGCAAATGGGAAAGAACCGATGAGTACGGCAATATATGGCAAAGACTGGATGCCACTTCAAAAGGCGAAGTGGTAAAGGGAGTTTTGTCCGACGTATCCCAGATAGCCGGCTATGAGCTGCCGGATTATTCCAGATTTGAGGATTACCAAACCGTTGTCGATGCAAGAGCCAAAAATAAGGATAAATGGCTGATAGGCGGAATGCCGGGCTTTACCTTTAATATAGCAAACAAGATTTTCAAACTGGAAAATTACCTGATGGCTATTATGCTGGAAAGAGAGAAGATAAGAATTTTACATGACAAAATTGATGTGCTCCTGGAGTATATGATTCGCAACCATGCCAAAGCAGGAGCAGACTGTGTAATGTTTCCCGAAGACTGGGGAACCCAGAGCCAGTTGTTTATCAGCCCTAATCTGTGGCACGAGGAATTTTCCCCAAGATTTGTTAAACTCTGCGGAATCGCTCATCAATGCGGCATAAAGGTCTTTATGCATTCCTGCGGCAAAATCAGTGCGATTGTGCCGGGGCTGATAAAGGCCGGCATTGAGGTTCTCCAGTTCGACCAGCCCGACCTTCACGGCATCGACCAGCTTGCAGAATATCAGAAACAAAGCAGGATTACGTTCTGGTGCCCTGTGGATATTCAAAAGACTCTTCAGACACGTAATGAAAAAGTCATCCGCAACAAGGCAAGAGAAATGCTCGATAAATTGTGGAAAGGCAGAGGAGGCTTTATCGCCGGATACTACGGCGACAATGTTGCAATCGGACTTGAGCCGAAATGGCAGGACATCGCCTGTCAGGAGTTTCTTGACAAAGGGAAACGCCAACACTAAAAATGCCAAGCAGACTTGGTTCATTTGCAGGAATAGACCTGATGGCAAAGCAAGTACGTAGCAAGTTGTATGTTTTCCTGATTTACTTGGCTCTGGCAGTGAGCACTTTTATTGCCTATGAGCCGGTACGGCACAACGACTTCGTCCGATACGACGACCACATATATGTGACAGAAAATCCCAACGTAACCGGCGGGATAACTCGCCAGTCAATTATCTGGGCATTCACCGAGCCACATGCCCATATGTGGCATCCCTTAACCACACTAAGTCATATATTGGATTGCCAGCTTTTCGGACTGAACCCGCGTGGACATCACCTCATCAGTGTGCTATTTCATACTGTGAACTCGCTGCTGCTTTTCTGGATTCTCAAAGAAATGACCGGGACAATATGGGCAAGTGCATTCGTGGCCGGGGTCTTTGCGATGCACCCGCTCCAGGTGGAGTCGGTTGCCTGGGTTGCAGAACGAAAAACGGTGCTGAGCGGTCTTTTCTGGTTTCTCACAATGGCCGTGTATGTTTGGTACACTAAGCAACCAGCCATTAGACGATACATATTGCTTTGTGGGACATACGCCCTGTGCATTATGACCAAGCCGGTGGTGGTCACTCTGCCATTCGTATTGCTGCTTCTCGACTATTGGCCCCTTGACAGAGTCAAATGGGGATGCCAAATTGAAAATACAAATCTGTCCGAAGCCACACCAAACGGACCGTCTCCCCAAAAAACAGCGGTGGGATGGTTAGTGACGGAGAAAGTCCCCCTGTTTGCGCTGTCGGCAGTTCTGAGTGTCGTTACCTTCGTCGCACAGCAACACGGCGAGGTAGTGTGGAGCTTAAAGGCTTGGCCTTTGCCTACCCGCGTAATAAACGCACTGGGATGTTATTTTAATTACATTATGAAAATGCTTTATCCGAAAGGTTTGGCGGCTTTGTATCCGCTTTCGGACAAGCCAACAATAGACGCTGTAGTGCTGGCGGTTGTTGGAGTAATAGTGCTGCTGAAGGTATGGGGGCGAGGCAGGCGCTGGCTGGTCGTTGGCCTTCTGTGGTATCTCGGAACGCTGGTACCGGTGATTGGGCTGGTACAGGTGGGCAGCCAGATTATGGCCGACCGGTACACCTATCTGCCTTCAATAGGCATCTTTATCATAATAGCATGGGGCACAACTGAAATTTTTGCGAAACTGCCGCATCCAAAGCCACTGGCAGCAGCCGCAGCCACTGCGGTGTTGATTGCTATGGTGCTGTTGACGCGGATTCAGGTGGGTTACTGGCGGGACAGCCCTACGCTTTATCAACGAGCTATTGCCGTCACCAGGAACAACTTCGTTATGCACGACAACTATGGTCTGTATCTCTTCGAGCAGGGACGATACGAAGAAGCAACCCAGCACTTTAAGGAGGCTCTCCGTATCTGCCCCGGTTATCCGGAGGCCCGCGGGAATCTCTGCACAACGCTACTGGAACAGAAGAAACTCGATGAAGCCATCACCTGTCTTACCGAGGCACTGCAGGAAAGAAATGACTGGCCGGATATGCACAAGATGTACAACAATCTGGGTTCGGCATACGCCCAAAAAGGCAACCTCACCCTGGCGGAGGTAAACTACAGAAAGGCGCTGGCGCTAAAACCGGATTATGAACCAGCCCGCAACAACCTTGCGTTAGTGCTGGCCAAACAAGGCAAGATGCCGGAACCGCCAAAAGCTAAGACAAATTCGCAACAAAATTGATAACAACTGCAGATTTTGGAATGTTCGTTGTGGTTTTGTGCTTTAAGCTTCGGTTTTTAGCTTTAAGTTTTACATCTTCAATCAATAGAACACCGCACTGAACGGTTATCAGTTTTTCAGTTCTTTCAGCATAGCCATAAAGCGTCGGCCGTATTCCACATAATTTGCATATTTGACCGCATCTTCGCTCTTGACGGTTTTGTCGTGAAATACAACAGCCAGATGCGGTTCCATTGATATACCGCCGTCATATCCGCTTTTGAGCAGGTCCTCGACGATTCGTTTTACGTCGCCATTGCCTTCGCCCGCAAAAGTAAATTTAGGTTTGCCGGCAGCCCAATCCCAGACACAGTCTTTAATATGCACATATTCTATATGTTCTTTAACATGGCTGTAAAATTCCCACGACGACTGCTTGGGGTAAGGTTTTGACTTTGTGCGGTCGTCTGTAAAGACCGGATTGCCGGTATCGAATACAAGTTTGAGACCCGGAACGTTTTCGATGAGTTTGAGAGTATAAGTCCAGCCCATACCGCCGTAGTTCATGCAATTTTCGTGAACGGCGGTAAGGCCGGCATCGGCAAACATTTTATGCAACTGGCGGACGCGGCGAAACCGCTCCTGCTCCATCTGGTCGTTCGATTCGCGGTCTTCAAGAACGGCAAAACTCATTATGCGTATTAATTTGCAGCCTGATTTCTGCATTCGCGGGACCGCTCTTTTGGCCTCTGCAAGCGAAGAATCAAAGGGCTCTGTGATTTTTTTGCCCCAGTTGGCTATCGTCGAGCCGAAACAGTTGATTTTTATCCCGGCATCGGCAAGTTTGCCGCAGACAATATCAAACTCTCTGTCGGAAATGTCGTGGATATTTTTGCCGTTTACATTCCTGCTTTCTATGTTTTTCCAGCCGAGTTCTTTCGTCGCTCTAATCTGGCCGTCAATATCCGCAGCCGCTTCATCAGCAAAACCTGTCAGGTACATTCCTGCCTTCCTTTTAAAAAATTGATGTTAATACGTTCCTGTAGCGTCCATTTCTACTTTCCTTGTTACCTTCCTGAACCTTGAACTTTTGATTTTCTCCTGAAGCTTTTGAAAAAAAAGCTCATCATCAATAGGCAGCCGGACCCAGTCATCCAGCCAGGTTGACAGCAGCATTGCATTAGATAACTGGAGGCTGTTTATTCCTTCTATGCCGCCAGCAAGAAGAGGCGAGCCGGTCAAAATCGCCTTGACCCAGTCTTTTACAATACCTTTGTGTTCCTCGCCCCTGCCTTCGACAGTAATCTCGATTTTTTTATTTTCCGGCGCACCAAAACCTCCCTTAAATTCGCGATTAAACTGCCGCTCAGGAACAGCGTTTTTCCAGAATGTGATTCCTTCGTCCCCAAGGATTATTTTACCGTTGTCGCCGGCTATCTCAAAACGGTTTGAGCCGGGCGTCTCGCCTGTAGTGGCGATAAAGACACCTGTAGCGCCGTTTTCATACTCCACATAGGCAGTAACATCATCTTCGACTTCAATGTTGTGGTATTTGCCGAAACTGCAGAAAGCCCGAACACGCTTGGGCATTCCGCAAATCCACTGCCACAGGTCCAGCTGGTGCGGACATTGATTCAGCAGAACTCCCCCGCCTTCGCCGGCCCACGTTGCACGCCAGCCGCCCGCATCGTAATAACTCTGCGAGCGATACCAAATCGTTATAATCCAGTTGGTGCGTTTGATTTCGCCAAGCTCGCCTGAGGCAATCATCTGATGCAGCTTCTGATGGACCGGATTGGTGCGCTGATTAAACATTATTCCGAAAACTTTTTTACTTTTGGCAGCAATAGCATTTACCTTTCGAACATTCTTTGTATAGACGCCCACAGGCTTTTCAGTCAGGACGTGCAGATTATGCTCCAGGGCCGCGATAATCAGGTCAGGATGGTCATAATGCGGCACCGCGATAAAGACCGCATCTGCCAGGCCGGACTCCATAAGTTTTTTCGAATCGTCAAAAAACCCAATCCTGATACCTGCAAGGTCGTTTTTTGCCCGATTGAGATTTTCAGCAGAAATATCGCAGATGGCGGTTAATTCAGCATCAGGCACTTCACCGCCAATAAGATATTTGGCATGGTTCTTACCCATCGCTCCATAACCAATAAGTCCGATACGAACTTTGTCCATAAGCCTTTAATCCTTTTTATAAACAGGTTGAACAGTTCCCAACAAGGTTTTCCTATTTATATCGTTTGCCGAATCTTGTCAAACGTTATTTTAACCTTTCAGAATTTCTTAGGAGAAACGATGTGATAATTTTTTGAAAGTTATAAAAAAAGCGCCCCTGTTTCCCACAATGATTACTGTAGGAACAGGTGGCGCTTAATTGCTAATAATACTTAGTTGTGAATCAGCTTCTTAGCTTCTTTTCTTCCTGAGCAGAGCCAATCCAAGACCCAGCAGAGCGATTGTCGTCGGCTCGGGAGTAAGCCGGGCATTGTCGAAGTAGTAAGTCCCGGCCGCATTGGAATTCAATGCGAACATAATATTCACATACGAATCGGAAGCCGAAACTTTGTTACCGGTATAGGACCCTCCGGGTAATATTGCGGAGTAATCCCACGTCCATGTTCCCGATAGGACGGTTCCCGGCGTACCCTGATTCACAAGGGGTAAACCTCCCGGATAACCCGGGTTGAGCGTATCAGTAAACACTACGCCATTGGCGCCGGTTGGGGCAGCTGTTCCACCTACATCATGCATTCCATAGCCTGAGGTCTGCATAGCTAACTGGTACACCTGAGCATAACTCGTATTTGAGGGCCAGCTACCGCTATCATAGGTAACGTCAATCTGGAATTTGTTGTTATTGAGGAAATCCGACATGTAAAAACCTAATGTGCTCTGATAGTTACGAATAGTCAAGCACTGCTGCCAACCTGATTTTGCGGCCACCGACAGGGAGTTGTTCCCATTAGAAACACCAATTGTGCTTTGGTTATACGTGTTGCCATTTATAGTTTGAGGGAACGGACCAATGCGGGCTTGGCTGGACCAATCACTCCATCCACCGCCGTTAACCTCTCCAACCTCCCAGGTGCCTATAACCTTATCTGCATAGGCCGACATGCTCAAAGCTGCTACAACTAACAAAACAAATAATTTTCTCATTTCTGCTCCTCCTTAAAAAAATTAAGGAAACTTCTTCTTTCGGGTTACAAATACGACACTTTAAAAGTTTAACATTCGAATACCAAACACTACAAATAAATTTTACAAGACACACTTCCAAACTCTGACTGCATTCGGAGCATATCTTTTACACTCTTTGGGAAATTGATTTCGTCCTCCTCCCTATGGGGGACTTGTCAACACCCGATAACGACACATCCTAATGACTAAAGAACAAGTAAACGTTTACTTAATAGTATCATTCTCGTTTGGGCTTGTCAAGGTTTTTTTGTTCTTTCTTTTGTTCTTTTTCCGTTTTTTGGTCCGTCAAAAAGCACAATCAGACAATCAGGAAGATAGAAGACATAAGCACTCTGAAATTTTGGCCATATCTGCGCAAAAAAAACGCCTCGGTCTCCTCCCAAGGAGGCTACGTTGACGTTTTATTAACGATTAAGCTTTTATTACCAGTTTGGGGTGCAACCCGGGATAGGCGGCTGCCCTGGAGCATTTGGCTCGTTGCAGCTTGCCCAGTCTAACGCAAGCTCGGCAAAATCAGCAAAGTTCACCTTGCAGTCGTGGTTTAAGTCGCCAGCCAATCCAAACCCTCTATCCCACATCTCCGCACAATTGTGGGGCTGCCAGGCCGAGTAATGAGTCAGGACACGGTTTGGGTCCAGGATGCCCGCGTAGATAGCAAACTCATCGACATACCCGCGAAATGGATTCCAGGTATACCCAATGTCCCTTTCAGCGCCGACCATAACGTGAGACAATTCAGGCCCAAGTTTTGCTCCAGTGCCGGTGAAATTCGCATCGCCCTTTTTAATACCATCCAAATACAATTGTACGTGCATTGAACAAGGGTCGCCTTCGTATTCTTCATCATAAGTAACGACTAATTGATGCCACTTCTGGTCGAAATATGAGCTCACGCCGCTATACCAAGTGTCACTGCCGCAGAAAACACGTATTGTGCCGCCGGAATTACTCACACCCGGAGCCCTTGGCTCATCACTCCCTAACTGCTGGAAGAATATACCGTAGTCTCCCGGCTGCGGCTGGCCGGTCGGAAGGGTCTTGTACCACATCTCAAAAGTTATGTCGTTGGGGGCAAAGGCATAATTGTTATCAAAAACTTCATAGCTCTCGCTAACTAAGGGAGGTGCGTTCGGGTTATTCGTCGCTGCAGCACAATAGACGGCTCCATCATCTGGACCATTTAAGTAAGCGGACTTTCCGATTCCGCCAACTTTATCTACAATGCTCAACGCAGTACCATAACCAACCCAATGGTTGCCGTCGGCGACAGAGTAGTCTTTCGGTTGAGTATCCTCAAACCGCAGCCACAGGACGGGATTATCCTTGTTCACCTCCTCGACATACGTGGCGGCAGGCGGTAGATTTGGCGCCCCGTAAGTTGAGTCATAGGTAACGACAATGTGGTGCCACTGACCGTCATTAATGTCATTTTCATCTGGAAAACCTATATAATTTGTAGCATCGCCGCCTTGAATACCTAATTCGTTGGGGCCGCTAACCATAAGACCATAACCGCCTCCGTGCTGGTAAAATCTCGGCCAGTCGTTTTCAGGCTCCAATGGGTTACCAATGTCGGTAAAGTTGACCCATAGCTCGACTGTTACATCACCATCGAGGTCCTCGCCGAAGTCCCCGTTGCCGTCCCACATGTCCACACAGTGGCCGGCAGCATCAGCAACAGTATCAGGGAAGTTTAAAGCATTACTGTCGGCATTGAAACCGGGTACCTGAGTAAAAGGGCTGCCGCCTGTTTGAACGTAATTGCCGTCTATCCCTATGCTGCCTGAATTTTCAGCAGCAGCTTCGTTAGCCACGCTGGCATCATCAAACCTCAGCCATAGTAACGGTGCATCCGCCTGCACTGCATTTTTATAAGCAGTATAGTCCGCGTTAGCATCGTAATGCGCCTTTATGCGGGTAGCGCTCAGAACACCTGCGTAAACCGCGAAATCATCAATTTTTCCAATATATTCGTTATAGAGGTACCAGCGGTCGTTCTCAGCTCCAATCGTTATACGGTCCTTCGGCGGCTCAGGCCAAGTAAGACCACTGGTGTTGTCATTAGTCTCATTGACCTTCACTCCATCTATATAGAGAGTTTTCATCGTGTTGCCGGCCGGGGCAGCCTGCGCCAGTAACAGGCAAAAAAACACCGAAGCCACAATTAATAATTCAATTTTATATTTCATAGCACCCTCTCCTAATTATAATAATTTTTACCTGTTATTTCCTTAATGTTTTTTTCAAACATTTCTATACAAACCCGATACACACATCCAAACTCTGCCTGCATTCGGAGCATGTCGTTACACTCTTTGGGAAATTAATTTCGTCCTCCTCCCTTATGGGGGGACTTGTCAACACCCGATAATTGCACATTCTAATAACTAAAGAACAAGTAAACGTTTACTTGATATTATCATCCTCGTTTGGGCTTGTCAAGGTTTTTTTGTTCTTTACTTTTGTTCTTTTTCCGTTTTTTGGTCCGTCAAAAAGCACAATCAGAAAGATAGAAGATATAAGTACCCTGAAATTTTGGCAAATCTGCGCAAAAAAAACGCCTCCGTCTCCTGCACATTTCAGTGCAGGCTACGTTGGCGCTTTATTAACTTAACTAAATAAATAGTCAGTTACAAATTAGCTGCGCTTCCTGAGCAAAGCCAGTCCAAGACCTAACAGAGCGATAGTCGCCGGCTCGGGAATATAGACAGCCATACCGGCCTCGCGGCCAGCACCATTGACATACTGCATAGTAGTACCCGCGCCGGTGTCTCTATACACATCACCATCGGTGTAGCTATAGAGGCCATTGCGGTACCACGACACCTGAAAAGTATTATCATGATCCAGTACGAACATATACTTTTCAGCATACGCAAGTGCTACCTCTTGACTGCCAGTGAAATCCAACAGATACACCTTCGCGGTGGCACTGCCTGGATAAGCCCACGTGTCGTTAATCAAGAGAGTCGCGTTGGTCGTAAGGTTAACAGGACTCAAGGTCCCCTGGTTGCCATTGCCCCATCCGTGGAAATTATCATTGAAGTCTCCCGGCCAAAGGTCATACAACTTGACGCTCAAGGTGCCAGCAGTACCGCTGAGTTTAACGGCAACCTTGTCCAATGTTGGAGTTCCGATGTACGAGCTGGGAACCATAAAAACCTGACCAAGCTGCTGCAGAGCGCCACCACCCCAGTTCTGCTCTGGCGAATAGGGTTGGCCGTTGGCGGGTGTGGTGTCAGTGCCAGGATTCACTGTGCATTTAACCTGCGGCGAATCCGGCCATGCAGACAGGTCGGCAATTGTCGTCACAGTGAAATCCGCATATGCTGGCATGCTTAACACAACCAACATAAAACAACAAACAATTAGTTTCTTCATAATCTACTCCTCCTTAAAAAAATTAAGGAACACTTCTTCATTTCGGGTTACAAATACGACACTTTAAAAGTTTAACATTCGAATACCAAACACTATAAATAAATTTTACAAGACACACCTCCAAACTCTGACTGCATTCGGAGCATATCTTTTACACTCTTTGGGAGATTGATTTCGTCCTCCTCCCTATGGGGGACTTGTCAACACCCGATAATTACACGTTCTAAATGATTAAAGAACAAGTAAACGTTTACTGGATAGTACCAGTTTTGTTTAAGCACGTCAAGACTTTTTTTGCGCTTTTTTAATTTTCGTGGCAAATAATTATAAAAAATCCTGCGTTTCACCCCATAAAGCGATAATCGCCAAAGATATACAAAATTAACGATAACAGGAGGCTTTAAATCCTTAATAGTTAATTTAGTCGGTTTTAAAGGCCATAGTGAAGGGCATACTGCGGCGAATCGGCTTTTCTCTTGCATTGATGATTTTTTTGTAGACATCGCGGTTTTCCCGCCAGTGAGGTTCACTGTGGGTAAATCTTTGATTTCTGTATTGTTTAAAATATAGACCTAAGTTATAGAATTATCACTATGGCTAAAACTCTTTACATAATCGAGGGACACGTGAACAAAAACCATTATAACCCCAATTATTTTCACACATTTTGGATTTGCGCGGCTTTGGTGTTTGCTACCATAGCAGTTTATTATCAGGTCTGGACATATGATTTTGTTAATTATGATGACAACGTCTATGTCTACCAAAATCCGGACATTCAGGCTGGTATCACTTTTAAAGCCATCAAGTGGGCCTTCACTACCACTCACACCAGTATCTGGCATCCCTTAACCTGGCTTTCACATATGCTGGGCTGGCAGCTCTTCGGCCATAACGCCGGAGGCCATCATCTTATCAATCTGGTTTTTCATATTGCGAATACCCTGCTCCTCTTTGTTGTTCTAAAACAGATGACAGGTTCGCTCTGGCCGAGCGCATTTGTGGCGGCTTTATTCGCTCTTCACCCGCTCCATGTCGAATCTGTTGCCTGGGTCACCGAGCGTAAAGATGTCTTGAGCACTTTTTTCTGGATACTTACGATGGCTGCGTATCTGCGATATGTCAAACATCCGGGCACTGCTCGCTATCTGTTAACATTGTTGACCTTCGCTCTGGGCATCATGGCAAAGTCCATGCTCGTAACTTTACCGTTTGTATTACTGCTGCTGGACTATTGGCCCCTTGCTCGCATCCCGTCCGGACAGGCCGTCGTCAAAACTGGCAAACAGAATGAAAAACATATGGATATCCACTTTCACAAACTGATACTCTATCACCTGATCTGGGAAAAAACCCCTTTCTTTGCCCTCTCGGCAGTTTCAAGTGTCGTTACCTTCTTTGCACAGCGAAGCGGCGGAATAGTGGTGCCGATTACTCTGGTTCCTCTAAAGTTTCGCATCTCCAACGCCCTTGTCTCTTACATGGAATACATAAGGAAAATGATATGGCCGAGCCGATTGGCCGTGTTTTATCCACACCCCGTCCAGGGCGTGTCGTTTTCACATGCCGCGATGTCTGCCGGTGTTCTGATAGTCGTAACAATCCTTATACTTCGATTCTCCAAAAACCGTCGATACCTTGTCACAGGCTGGTTTTGGTTTCTTGGAACACTCGTGCCTGTTATTGGTCTTGTCCAGGTTGGTGACCAGGCTATGGCCGACCGCTACAGCTACATCACCCTGACGGGTTTATTTATTATTATTGCCTGGGGCTTACCCGAACTGCTCGGAAAATGGCCGCATCGAAAAATCGCACTCTGGGCGTCCGCACTGATAGTTTTATTCGCACTCGCCACACAGGCACACCTCCAGCAGCGATATTGGAAAGACAGCATAACACTTTTTCAGCACGCACTCGAAGTAACCAATGATAACTACATAGCTTACGCCAACATAGCGGATACGTTTATGAAGCAGGGCAAATTCGCTGAGGCCATTTCGCCCTTCAATAAAGCCCTTCAAATCGCACCTAATTTTGTCAACTTCCGTATCAATCTCGGATACGCATTGACCAACAGTGGCAAACTCGAAGAAGCGGTGAAAGAGTATGAAAAAATCCTGCTCACTCAGCCCCAAAATGCTATTGCCCGCAATAACCTTGGTGCAGTACTCTACCGGCAGGAAAAATTTGACCAGGCCGCCGAGGAATATCGAAAATCTCTTCAGACGGAGCCGGATGACCCGAATGTACTCAACGCTCTTGGTCTTGCACTTGGCCGGCAGGGCAAACTCGATGAAGCCATTAAATACTTTACCGAAGCCCTGCGGATAAAGCCTGATTTTGCCGATGCTCATACCGATTTAGGCTATGCCTTAGTCCTCCAAGGCAACCACAATGATGCTGCCGTACATTTTACTGAAGCACTGCAGTTGGACCCTAACCATGCGGAGGCGCATTACTATCTTGGGCAGGTTCTGGCGCAAAGGGGTAAAATCAATGAGGCCATTGTACATTTCGAGGAGGCGCTGCGACTCAAACCTGACTGGGTTGAGCCTATGAATGACCTGGCCTGGTTACTGGCTACAAGTAAGAAAACTACGGTCCACAATCCCGATAGGGCGCTCAAACTTGCGCAGCACGCCTGCGAACTTACTAAATACAAAAAACCCGGATTATTGGATACGCTGGCTGCGACCTATGCTGCGACGGGTGCCTTCGGTAAGGCCGTAGAGACAGCAGAAAAGGCTTTGGAGTTATGCCAATCTTCCGAACAAGAAACGCTCAAAAAGGAGATTAAAAGCCGGCTGGTTTTGTATAAGGCTGGCAAACCTTACATCGAGACTCGGTGAACCGTTTTGTACCTGTTTTCCCTTTAGACAAAAAACAAAAACTCCAAAATAAAGACATGGAAAACACAAAGAAATAATTTCTGATTCGTCCTGCATTTGACCAGGCAGGTTTCAAGAACTTTCTGTTAATTAACTGCGGTATTCAGAACTCAGCGGTAACGGTACAGTTTGATGCGCTGTATGCCGAAACTGCCGGAAGGCAAATTCAGATGTCTGCCCTGGTGACTCTGGTCGCCGTTCAACCAGCGTCCGCCAACCCAGCGGCCATTCACATACGTTCCTTCCTGAATGCCGGCTATTCCTGCAATCTGGCCTGATGGCGGATTCGGAGCAAATGTAACAATCAAGCCGGCACCGGCAATCACATATTCGTCAGGCCCTGTCAAAATGATAATACCCCCTGCAGGCGGCCAAAACTGGGCCTCGCGAGGCCTCGGCGTCCACTCAAACGTGTAATCGTGAGAAACCTTCAGAGTGTATTTGCCCAATTTTATTTCCTGAGTCTGATTTTCCTTGTCCAGCAATACACCTGCCATTGCACCGCTGCCCTGTTTTTCCAGAATCAAGGGCGATAACTGAGAAAGGATTTCGTAGCTTCTGGAAATCGGCGAGTTTTCCGGCGGGATTGATTCAATCGAAAATGGACTAAACCCAATCGCATCGTGTTGTCCGACGGCATAAAACACGTTAATCTCACTATGCAAATCCCTGCCCGTCTCAGGTATGAACAACGGATTCGCGGCCCGATGGTATTTCCGGCACCACTGCCCAAAATCAGGAAAGTAAATATCAGGCGAAAAAAAATCAATCTCCTGAGAAGCAGCTCGCCAGATGTCGAACAAATGTGGCAGCGGCCCGGCACTGGGATATTGGCCGGGTCTGTGGTTCGGACGGTTCAGCGCTGCGTTGGCAAACATCGGCAGAGGATACTCAGCTTTGCCTGCCTGGGCTACCTGATTAATGTAGCGCGCGTAGTGCCAGGCCATGAAGATTTCATCCGTCCAAAGACCTTTGCCGAAGACTTCTTCCCACCCGCCGCCTGTTTTGAAACCGGCGGCCTGCCAAACCTGGCGGAACTCAGGCACAAGTATATCCTTGTTTTCTTTAAGGTAATCTATCAGCTCCTTCGGCACCTGCTGTTTAAAAGCAAGATTGGCCTCATCGCTGTAGTCTCGCGCATCTTCCAGCATCCCTACTTCATTCTCTACCTGAACCATAATGACTGTGTGTTTTCTGCCGTCTATTTTACGAATGTGTCGCATAAGAGCCGCGAAAGCGGACGCATCGGCATCGAGATTTGCCTTATCAAAGGCTGAAAGAATCTCCATAGCCTGTCCGGTTCGAAGTCTGGCTCGCGGGAAACGCTGTTGATTGGTTTTAACCCACTGCGGTGCATAGCAGGACATGCTGTTTTTCCAGCTTCCAAACCATAGAAGAATTAGACGCAGATTGTGCCGTCTGGCACCGGCTATAAGACCATCGACCAGCGTAAAGTCAAACTTGCCTTGGCGGGGTTCTATCAAATCCCAGTAAACAGGTGTCAGGACTGTGTTGAGATTCATCTGGACCAGCTTGCGCCATATCGGCCTTATATAATTGAGACTGGATGCACTTGAGTTTCCCAGTTGGCCTCCAAGTATCAGAAATGGTTCGCCGTCCACAATGAGCTGCGTAGCGTCTCGGTGTTTTCCAAGATGGGGAATGTCTGTCGGCGATTCCTTGGAGAAGCAAGCCCGCACAATCCCCAGAATCGACGTGATATACACTATAAGTGCGGACTTTTTGAACAAATTACCTTTCAATATGTTTCATTCCCCGTCAAATATTATTCATTATGCCTATCCGGCCAAAGTTGCATTTTTCCCAGTCTCACCGGGCTCAAAAACATGTGCCTTGGATATGTCTACGTACATAGTAACCCGCTGGTCAACATCAACCGCGGTATGAGGGTCGAGATTGGCGATGAACTTAAGGCCTGACGAGCTGGTCAGATATACATCCTTCCTGTCGCCCAGCGGCTCGACAATATTAACCGTCGACCTGATGCCATTATCAGCCTGACCCGCCAGTTGTTCGACAGTCAAATGCTCAGGCCTGACACCCAATGCCATCTCCTTGTCGATATAAGGTTTGAGATTGTTTGCGGCTTTCAGCACAATTGCAGTGCCGTCACTCAATACAAACGCAATTTTATTATCTTTGAGTCGCAGCCTGCCTTCAAAGAAATTCATCGGGGGAGTGCCTAAAAATCCCGCCACAAAGCGGTTCACAGGTTTGTCATAAACTTCCATAGGTGGCGCTACCTGCTGGATTACTCCGTTATACATAACACATATCCTGTCCCCGAGCGTCATTGCCTCGGCCTGGTCATGCGTTACATAAATTGAGGTTGTTTTAAGCCTGTGATGCAGCGCTTTTAATTCTGCGCGGGTTGTTACACGAAGCTTTGCATCAAGGTTGCTTAAAGGCTCATCAAATAAAAACGCCGCCGGATTGCGAACAATTGCTCGACCCAGCGCAACTCGCTGGCGCTGACCGCCGGACAGAGCCTTGGGCTTTTTATTAAGCTGGTCACTGATACTGAGCATTTCTGCTGCTTCTTTGACACGTTTTTTTATCTCGGCTTTTGGGTATTTACGAAGTTTCAGACTAAAGGCCATATTTTGAAATACCGTCATATGGGGATAGAGCGCGTAGTTCTGAAAGACCATGGCTATGTTACGGTCTTTGGGAGGAATGTCGTTAACAACCCGGTCGCTTATGACAACAGTTCCCTCTGTTATCTCCTCCAGCCCTGCTATCATCCTAAGTATTGTGGTCTTGCCGCAGCCGGAAGGTCCTACTATTACTATAAATTCCTTGTCATTGACATTGAGATTAATATCCCTGACCGCCACAAAGCTATTATCATAGATTTTTTTAACATCCTTAAGCAATACCTGTGCCATGGCATCACCTTAACAGATTAGTTTCGAGTTATAATTTACAGCCAATAGCGCCATTATGGAACAGCTCAAAATACGGTAACTGTGATTGTATCACAAGGATTTAAAAAAGCAACTCCTCTTCAAATCTGCCGCAGGACAGGAAAGCACCGCTATATCTACACGTTGCGCTTAATCTTCTTACAATACTGCCGGCCGGAATATAAAGTATGTCTCAGGAAAAACCCTTGCGCTCGTAGCTCAGCTGGACAGAGCAACGGATTTCTAATCCGATAAGGGGTTTATAACTCAAGTGTCACCGAATGGTTATATTGCGTTTTTTGGCCGAAAATGAGGTTGACAAGTGAGTAACAAGTAGAAACTGAAGTGATTTACCGGTGGCAACTGACACTTTTTTGACAATATTGAGCTTTTTCTGTGGTAAGACCGAATTGGTCAGTTGATATGACTGACTGGATTTGAATAGTCCTTCGATACGATTTCAAAAAACCGCTCATAGATAACACTCTCATGGCAACGAAATTACAAGTTATTCAGAGATGTCCCTGTCAAGGATTCAGTTGCGCAGAAACAACCCGGCTCACAACCGGCGATAGTCCGGTTTTTATCGTAGACAGTATTGTGCACTTAAGTAAATTTTTTCTCAATGACCCATAAAAACCGCCTGCCTACTCGCTGAATAAACACAACCCGCCCGCCAAAGGCCCCAAACGCGTTTTACTGTTGAACCAAAGCGTTTTTTGTGTTAAAATTCATAACAGAAATGGGGAAGGTTCTATAAATGTTATCTGATTACATAAAAGAGGATAAAAATGGATTTCAGTGAAAATACATTTGATACATCGTCTAACGAAGACGGCAAAAGAATGCACAAATCAGGCCTGGGGCGCAGAGTTATTGTGGTATCTTTGCTGACGGTAATTTTGCTTGCTTTAACCGGCGCTGCCGCATTGCTGTTCAAAGAAAGACAGACAATGATTCAGACCATCAGCCATCTACAGATGGAAAAACAAAAGTTAAGTGAACACCTGAGCCTCGAACAGAAGAAAGCCCGGATGCTTGCTGAGGAATTTGAAACCCAGAGTCATACCCTCTCCAGCCAGAATGCCGAGCTTTTAAGTGAAAATCAGGAACTTGTTAGCCAAATTGAAACACTCGAAAATCAGCTCGAAACACTCATCGGCCAGACAGAAACACTGGCAGCCGGCAATCAAACAATTACCGAGGAAAATCAAAAACTTACAGAGAGAATCGAAATACTGAACGACCAAATCAGAAAGGCTGCAAGAGAGTACTGTATCAGGATAGAGCAGCTAAGCGCAGAAAATAACAGGCTCACAGCGGAAAATGCATCTCTTGCGGAGAAAACTACTCATCTGGCCGATGAGAACACGATGCTTACGGAGCAAAACGAGACTCTGTCCCAAGAAAATGATTTTTTCGAGAGGTTGAGCCAAAACGAGTTTTTTGTGGATGATGCTAACAACTCTAATTCTTGACGGCTGCTTGTCTTTAAGTTTTACCGCTCTTCGCCTAAAAGAAAGTGTTTTGTAATCACACGTTGCTTAACACAGGTTATATTTTCTGCCTATATTCACATAATAATACTGCTCAAGAAACACCTCATTCTAAAATAACAAGATAGTCTACATTAAGAAGTAGTTTTTATCCGATACCACCAAATTAATATAACCACTTTTAGCTAAAGCAGTTAACCAAATTTTTTGAAATAAAAACTGTTTTTTTTTGTCCTTTTATGGCAAAATGGAAAAATGGTGAAAAATGGGCAATTTAGGAAGTTTGGGTATTGACAATTTAAAGAAGGCTGGTAAAATAAGTCCTATAAGAAATGGTTTAACGAGCATAAGTTTTTGTATTATCGGCAATTTCAACCTTGAAAATGTAACGTTTCAACTAAAGAAAGGAAAAAACAGGATAAATATATGGAGGAGCGAAGGATGGCACGGAGTGGATACATAATACTATTTGTGGCAGTAATTTTAGTATTCTGCCTGGGGAGAGGAACTACTCTACAGGCAGAACCGTTCGCCAGCATCTCCGTACCCGACAAAATCGACCTCGGCAGTGCCAGCCAGTATGGTCAGCAAACATTTAATTCCACCATAAAAGTACATATAACCGCTAATTGTCCTCATCGTATCATCGCATCAATCGGAGGAGCGTTTGCAAGTCCTGCCGGAGGTTTTATTCCGAAGGAAAGAACCAATGTTGAAATGGTGCCGCCATTAGTCTCGTCAGGCACTCCTCCTGAAGGCGTCGATGTGGATATAAATCTAAAGTTCACTATTGATATCAAATCCAGCGACTCGGCAGGAGAATATACAGGCACTCTGGTCATTACCATAATGGCTGAACCCTGAAAAACAGACGCAACAGCGTAGTTGCGTGTAAATAAAGCTCATTTAAAAAATGTTATTAACCTATAGAAGAAAAAACTCGCAAGGGGAGAAAGGAGGGTAGGACAAAAAACGAGAGGCGATGCAACAGCCCAAAGAAACCGGCCTGGTCTTTAGGCTGTAAACAAGATGCAGGCTGCGGCTCAGGTGGAGTTAGAAAGAGCGGGCAACCCACCCAGTCGCCCAAGCGGATATGCCCGCTGCAGTAGAGTTCGAGACCCAAAAGAGAGTCCCGAACACCTAATTATGGTTAGTCCTGTCAGGCTGTTTATCGGCCTTACAAGGGCAAAGCTTAACTTAAGAAAGGAGTTAAGACAATGAAAAAATTACTGATATTAGTAACAATTGCTTTGATAGCAGCTCCGGCATTCGCCGGCGGGATATTAGCCCAAACGCAGATTCCTGTTATGATGGTGATTGACAAGACCGTAAACCTTACAGTCGACCCGCCAGAAATATTACTTACGATAGGCGACCCGAATTTAGGTAATCCGCTTTATCGTGGCTATACTGGCGTAACTATGACGCATAACTTCCCAGTTACAGTTACAGCATTGATAAACTCCTTCGGTCCATCACTGGGAGCAGCTGCCACATATCATGTCGCTCTTGCCGACTTCCCGATTAATTTGCCTCAAACGTACGTTGGGTGGCAAGCAGCAGGCAATACCGACGACATGGACTTCACGACTCCCGCCCCGCCAGCCGGTAGGCTATTTTATGTCGGTGCAGCAGTAGCTAATGTGGACATTGGCTTTATACCTTCAAGTCCTGCTGCTCAGCAGGTTGCAACAGTATTGCTGACAGTAAGTGACAATCTGTAAAGAGCAGGAGTATTGTTACCCTCCTTCGCTAAAGCTTCGGAGGATACAAGGGTAAAATGTAAAGTTCGTAACGGATGTAACAACGTTGTTTCATCTGCAGGAAATAAGTACTCTGCAGTATGAACAGTAAGCGGCTGCAATGATGCGGCAAAGAGGGTAGGATTTTAAAAAATCCTGCAATCTGAAAAAGTTTAAGCAGGAAGGGCTAAGTAATTAGTCCTTCCTGCTTTTTTATTGTGTTTATCAATCACTGATTAAACAGATTACGCCGATTTTTAGAGAAGTAAAGATACAGGGGAAATTTAACTAATTGGTTGCGATGCCCGTTACGGCTGCGTTTATCGTGAAATGTCATTTAAGACGCAATCGTACAACGTAATACGAAACGAGCCTCGCAACCGCAACAGTTTGACGCGATCCCCTACCTCTTTGAGGTGCTAAACGAACGGCGGACACTCGATGATTAAATTTATGCTATCTGTTTTTATCCTTAATAATTATAAATAGGGAACTTATATAAAATAGAAAAAACAGGAGGTTTGGGTATTGACAATTTCAAAAAGGCTGGCATAGTAAAGGAATAGGATAAATTAGGGAAGGAGCGAAGATGGCACGGAGGTTGTCAGTAACTTTGATGTTCCGCCTCTGGGGTGGAGCAGTGTTGCAGGCACAGCCATACCCTCTTGAACCATTCGCCAGCATTTCTGTATCTGATGAAATCAAACTTGGCAGTATTTCTCACTACGGAGAGCAGACATCTGATTCTTACTATAAAGGTGTTATTAACTCACGAAAAACAGGGGAGAAGGGAGGTTAAAAATCGGAGGTTAGAACAAAGAAATTATGGCCAGCCTCATCAGGTTAATTATTCGGTCTTTTGGAGCAAAACTTAATCTAAGAAAGGAGTCGAGAAACAATGAAAAAAATACTGACATTAGCAGCAATTGCTTTGACAGCAGCTCCGGCATTTGCTGGTGGGATATTGGCTCAAGCGCAAATTCCTGTTGTGATGCTGATTGACAAAACAGTAATCCTTACAATTGACCCGGCAGAAATACTACTTACACTCGGCGACCCATCTGGTGTTCATCCGCTTTACCGTGGCTATACTGCCGTAACTATGACGCATAACTTTCCGGTTCTGGTTACAGTTATGATAGTCCCCTTCGGTCCATCACTGGGACCAACTGCAAAGTATCTGGTTGCTCTTGCCGACTATCCGCAGAATTTGCCTCAGAACAGAGCTGAGTGGATACTGGAAGATGATACTGATGAGATGGCATTTGATATTCCCGCCCCGCCACCGGTCGGCAGGATATTTTATGTCGGCGCAGCAGTGAACAACGTGGACATTACTTACATACCTTCAAGTCCTCACGTTCAGCGGGTCGCAACAGTATTGCTGACTGTGAATGACAATCTGTAAAAAGCAGGTCTGAAAAAGTTCAAGCAGGAAGGGTTGATTAACTGAAAGCCCTTCCTGTTTTTTTATAGATTATACCGCACCTATTTAATTTCGGCGCCCCAATCATTGTATTCAAGAACTTATTAAAAAGATACTTACGTTTTACCAAAGATATACTTTTTAAATAGGTGCGGTATAAAAACCCAGCAGTCAAAAAAAATCGTCATACCTACTTTTAAATTCAGGCTCGGAGAGAGGGGTACCGGAAAAATAGTGACAATACCTGAATCAAAGTCCTAAAAAAACGCTTTTATTAGTCTGAAACTAATCCTATCTTGGTAAAACAGGCAAAATAAACAGAGAGTATGGCCTTAAAATTGACTTTTTTTAACAAAAATGGTAATATAGGCAAGACAGATAATATAGAGAAAAAGTGTTAAAAAAGTCAATTGGGTGATATGAAAGCTCAGAAGAAAAATGAGGTTCTGACGATTTATAACTACTACACACTGTGGAGGCTGTGTGCTCTTGCCGTTGTTCTCTACTTGGCACCATTGACCTGGGCCGACAAGTTTCGTGTCAGGCCTATGAAGATAGAACTTGAACCGTATGCCGGCAATAAAATCACACAAGTTATACATGTCCTAAATGAAGAGCCTAACAAGGTAATGACAATGGACATAGGCGTAGTCGATATAACTCAATCTGAAGACGGCAGTCCGAGAGTTATCGAACAGGGTTCTGATGTTAACACGTCCGAAGTTCCTTCCTGTCGAGAATGGATAAAACTTAAAAATGACAGCATAAAACTTGCACCTCTTTCCGGAGGAGCAGTCGAATTTGCCGTTAGAGTGCCTTCTCGCGCCCAGGGATTTTACATCGCTGGTATAACTATCCAGACCAGACCAAAACCGGATGCAAACGGCAGCGCTATAATCATACGGTTTTTAATCCCAATTCTTGTCGAGATACAGGGCCGCACAATGCTCCAGAAGGTGGAGCTGACCGATGTCGATATGCAGTTTAAAATGCCAGCCGAACAATCAGCCGCAACAACCCTTCTGTCAATGAAGGTAGAAAACAACGGCAAAAAATTTTCACGTCTTACCGGCGGTATAACCGCTCAGGTATTCTCCGGCGGCCATTGGCGCAACATCACTACCGCAAAAATCAAGGAAGTCGGAATTATTCCCGGCATAACCTTGGATTTAAAAAGTGATATAGGCCGGTCGCTGCCGTCGGGGAAATACAAATTAAACGGCAAACTTTACATAGATGGAAGACGAGCAAAACCTATTGAGAAAGAGATAGACTTTGTTGGCGACCCGGCTATTAAGAAAGCTGCTGCTGATGCGGCGCTCGATTTGGAACCGCCGGAGCTGTTCATAAGCATCGCACCCGGGGCAACACGGTCGGCGGTACTAAAGGTTCGAAATGCCTCGGACAGCACCATTGATATTGTGGCTGCTGCGACAACGCCGGCCGTTTTGAAGGGCGTTGCCTTCGGCGAGCTGCAGGGTGAGGAGCTGGTTTGTTCCGAATGGGTCAAGGTTGTTCCCGACAAATTCACGCTCAGGCCTGGTGCTTCGCAGGGCGTTCGCATTGTTACAAATATGCCCAGGGCAGAATCAATGAAAAGCAATTATTATTCGGATATTACACTGTCAGCCAAATACAGCACTGACGGTCAGAACGCCGGCCTGACAAATGCGATACTGTGCCTTGAGAACAAACAGCAGAAAGCTCAGCCTATTGCTCAGGCAATGAAGGTAACGGTTGCTGATGAAGGAAATTCCCGCTATGCAATCATCGGCAGATTCGGCAATATAGGAACGATACATCTGAGCCCACGATGCACAGCCGAACTCACAACGCCTCAAGGCACGATGGTGAAAAGCATATTACTGACCGGCGAGACAGGTCTTATGCTGCCGCTTGAAATCAGAAACTTCTCCGGAATACTTGATTTTTCCGGAATCGCTGCCGGCGTATATCGTCTCGAGGCAATTATGCAGCATGGCGGCGGCGGAAAAGCAACCAAAATAGTACCCATACAAGTCTCTGGCAGAGGTGGCCAGAGAATTGTTGAAGTTATTGAGCCTATTATTAAAGGGGGCTAAATATGCCAAAAAATACAGTTAAAATTTTAAGCGTCGGATTGGTCCTTTGTGTCCTTCTCAATAGCACTTTGTGTTTCGGATACAAAGCGACAAAAATAACCTACACTATTTCAGGCACAGCAGGTCTGGATGGCGTCGTAATGAAAGGCCTCCCCGGTAATCCTGTTACCGATGACAAAGGCAATTACAGCGTCACAATCGAATATGGCTGGTCCGGCACGGTAACGCCGGCAAAAGAAGGTTATAACTTCGAGCCAAGCAGCAAAAAGTATGAACCTGTTACTGCCGACCAAACCGCCCAGAACTACACAGCTTCGCTGATTAATTACCAGATTTCCGGTTCAGTGGGCACCAGCGGTGTGGTAATGAGTGGGCTGCCGGGCGAGCCGGTAACCGACAAAGACGGCAACTATAATACCCTTGTCGGACACGGCTGGAGTGGCACGGTTATGCCGATAAAAGAAGGATATGTGTTCAAGCCGGCCAACCGCACTTATGCAAACATAACCCGTCCGGAGGCCAACCAAAACTACACCAGCTCACTGTTGAGCTTTGCTATTTCCGGGATAGTAACCATAGGCGGTGTTCCGATGGAAGGCGTATCTGTTTCGGCCAACAACAGCGGCGGTTCAGCCACAACCAATGAAAAAGGACGGTATACTATTTCAATTAATTACGGCTGGAGCGGCGAAGTTACTCTGAAAAGAGAAGGTTATACTTTTGACCTCTCAAGCCGCAAATATACTGAGGTTACAACAAGCATAGACAATCAGAACTATACCGCAGAAATATTAACGTGCACTGTCTCCGGTACAATTACAATCGGCGACTCACCTTTAGGCGGCGTAGTTATGTATGGGCTGCCGGGCGATCCGGTTACCAATGAGAATGGCTATTACAGCTCGACCGTCAACTACGGCTGGAGCAGTGTCATTACGCCAACAAAGAAGGGTTATAACTTTGAACCGGTTAACAAAAAATACGAGCCCGTTACCACGCATCAGACTCAGAACTATACCGCAAAGCTGCTTACTTATACTGTTTCCGGCTCGGTCGGTATTGACGGCGTGGTAATGGAAGGTCTGCCAGGTAATCCAACATCTGACGCTAACGGCCAGTACGCTGCAACGGTCGGCTATGGCTGGAGCGGCACCGTTACGCCGACAAAGGAAGGCTATCGCTTCAATCCTGCCAATAGAATATATGAGTCTGTAACAGAAAATCAGGTGCGGAACCATACTCCGGAGCTGATGAGCTTTATCATATCCGGCAAAATAGCCGCTGATACGCCGATAAGCAGCGTTGTCATGAAGGGTTTGCCGGGAGAGCCGATTACCAATGAAGAAGGCTATTACAGCGCTATTGTCGATTATGGATGGAGCGGTTCAGTTACACCTGTAAAAGAAGGCTGCATTTTCGAACCAGCCAAAAAAATATACCCAAAAGTTGCGGAAGACCAGCCGCAGAACTATCAGGCTCAGATACTGACCTATGCCATTGCCGGCGCGGTTACCCGCGGTCAAAAACCCGTTGAGGATGTTTCAATAAACGCAAGCAATGCGGGAGGTTCGGCAAAAACCAATGCGAACGGTCAGTATGAGCTTCTGGTTAAGCATGGCTGGAGCGGCACGATTACACCCATCAAGGACGGTTATACCTTCGAAGCTCCAAAGCAAGAATATCGCAAAGTGATAGAGAATCTGAGCAATCAAAACTACAACGCCACCTTAATTATCTGTACCATCTCAGGTAAAATTATCTTTGACGGCGTGCCTACTGAAGGAGTGTTGGTATCAGCCGACAATGGCGGAAGCTCCGATACGACTAATGCCAATGGTGAATATCATTTAACCGTCGACTATGGCTGGTCCGGAACAGTTACGCCAACAAAAGCAGGTTATATGTTCTCACCGCCCAGCAAGAGATATATCAATGTTACTTCAAATATCGTCGAAAAGGAAGAAGAAACACCAAAGCTTCCTCAACAGCAGGAAACTGCAGAGCAGCAGAAAAAAGAAGAGGTAATTACTGAAGAGCAGAAGCCTCTGCCTGAGAAAACTAAGGGCTCGGAAGTTAGCAAAGCGACAGCGGAACCGGAAGCTGTACCCGAAGTTAATTCACAAACTGAGCAAGTAATGGAACCAGAAACTGAACCCATTACTGAGCCCGCTGCCGAACCGAAAGTTGAAGAATCACAGCCAGAGCAACTTAAGAGCGAGGAAGGTGCCCCGACAAATTTAACAACTGAAACAGCTACAGAACCGCAAAAACAGCAGGAAAAAACAACAGAAATTCCTGAAAAGCCGGCACCTCAGCAACCTCTCATAAGCAACGTGTTTGTTGATACTGAGTTGCGTCAGGTTCTGCAGGACATTGCCTCGCAGGCGGGAATTATAATCATTCCCGACCAGACTATTTCTGGCCTGATTACCTGCGAGCTTAAGGAGGTACCGCTTGATAAAGCCCTTGAGATAGTTCTGGCTGGTACTGGCTATGTACTGAAGAAGACACCAGATTACTACCTGGTCAGCTCACCTAATCCGAAAGACGCTGCTTTTCCGGCTTCAAGCCGGACAAAGTCCATAAAGTTAAATTATCTCAAGGCTGATATAGCTGTAAAACTTCTATCACCTGTCTTTGCCAATTACGTCCAGGCTTATCCTGATACTGGAACCATTTGTGTTACGGCGCCGTCTGCTTTGATAGAGCGTATAGAAACGGACCTCAAAGAAATTGACAAAGCACCAAGTCATATTATGCTTGATGCCCGAATTGTCGTAATGCAAAACAGTGACCTGCTGGACCTCGGTATTGAATGGGGCTGGCCAAAGATTAAGGCCGGTATTTTCTCCAGTTCGTATATACATGGAGGCGGTGCTGGCGTCGGCTCCAAGTGGCCATGGGGTATCCAGATCGGATATGCAACGAATCAGGAATTTACGAATTCGCTGGAATTAACTCTGAACCTTCTTGAGCAAAATGGTGAAGCAACAATAGTGTCAAGTCCTCAGGTCCTTGCGCAGGACGGTAAACAGGCTGAAATTAAAATTACTACCGAGGAATACTATTCTTTGCTGCCAAAGGCTATGGAAGGTGCTCCTTACTACTACAACCCTGCAGAATTGGAAAAGATTGAATATGGAACTATATTAAATATCACTCCTCATATCGGAGAAAACGGCGATATCACGCTTGACCTGGCTATTGAGGTTAGTGACATTGTAATGCGTAGTACTGATAATTACCCGGTTGTCAGCAGACGCACGGTCAAAAATACCATGCGAATCCAGGATGGTGGAACAGTTACTGTAGCAGGCCTTAAAAAGAGCGAGACCTACTCAACCAAACAGAACGTACCGGGTCTTTCCCGTGTGCCAGGACTGGGAGGGCTGTTCCGCAATGAGACCAATCGGGAAGCTTCTCAACAAGTGGCTATATTTGTTACAGCACATTTGATACCGGATCCTGAGGTGAGGTCACGACTGTCAGGGTTGCCAACCGAAGAACAAAAGCCAATAGAGTCTGTTGGAGATGAATTCAAGCAGAAGCTTGAGGAACAATTAAATAAATAACAATAGAAAATCAGGCAGCTATGAAACCGATTAGGCATAAGTTGACAAATGTTGTTTTCATTTTGATTTTGTTGACAGGTGTAGTCATTTTGGTCAGTTGCGAGTCCACAAGGTTATCAAATACCGGGCTTAGGCTTATGCCTTTAAGCAATCGGGACATTATAGCCTTGAATGCCGAAGATATTGTGCAAATAATGCGGCGGGCAGGTTTTTCTGACGAACAAATATTGCAGCTTGGAACTGAGATGCGAAACAGTCTGGCACAATACGGTGCGGTGCAGATTAAAACGCCAGACAGCAACAAAATCGAAGCCACTTTCGCTGTCCATAACCACTGCGTTTATATCAGCACTCGTTCGAGAGGCAGTTTTATTTACAGCGTCAAAACAGGCTGGGTAACACCCCCGTTGCCCTAATCATAATGCCGGTCAACTTTGTTCAGCCGAGTGAGAATTTCTACTGCACCGGAATAATCTGGTAGTGCACCTGTTTCGCTAAACACTATTTTCGCCATATCCAAAAACAAAGTTTCAACAGACGGCACTTTAATACTTAGCGCTTCAGATTGGGACCGAGCTGTGATGGTTTCCAGCCGGCCTTTTATCAAGCCAATCGCAGCATGGCTTTCAAAATCGGAAAGCGTTATGTTTTCTCGGAAAGACATTTCAACAACAAGACCTGGTTTTCTACGGTTTTCCGGCACAAGATAGATTCCGTTTTTAATAGCATCTTTAGCAAAGCAAATTTGCAGTTCACGACCGACTAAGGTAATCGAACCGGACAGTACCTGATCAACACCAAAGACAGCACGAGCCATTTCGCCTCGACCCGCACCAACCAGACCGGCAAAACCAAGTATCTGGCCGCGAGCAGCCTCGAAACTGACCCGGCAGTCCGGATAGGCGGCAGTAGTTATGTCTCTGACACAGAAATTGCCGGGTTCGTAAAGTGGTACAACAGCCGGCAATACCATGAAGCCATCGGCAATGTAACTCCTGATGATGTGTGCTTTGGCAGACGGGAAAAAATATCGCGTTTTTTGGTCAAAAATGAGACTTACAAGTGGTTGACAAGTGAGTAACAAGTTAGAAACTGGAGTGGTTTACCGGTGGCGACCGACGCTTTTTTGACACTTTTTGGATTTTCCGGACATTTCAAAAGTTGACAAAATGAGCGAAAACTGTTTATATTACAAGCACTTAAAAGTTATTGCGCTCGTAGCTCAGCTGGACAGAGCAACGGACATCCTTTCCAAAGATTATTTGGATATTCCCCGGCTTGTATTAATTGATGAATTCTCGTTTTAACTTCATCTCTATCGCTGCGATATGTAATCCCAAACCAATCACTTGAAGTACTTAATACTTTAACTAAAGCCTTACCTTTAGTAATCAAGCTATTCACTGTTGTTGGTATAACCAGCTCTTGTTTTAAGTCTTTTGCATAAGATTGTAAAAAAATTTGAAATTCTTCGTCTAATAATCCAAATATTGTTGGAGTAAACCCCCACATATTCATTGACACTAAAGTATCTCCGCTTAATTCTCTCTTATTTCCAGCCAAATCTTCAAAATAGATTTGACCCTCCTTATAACTAATCCCTGAAGTTTCCACAATACTTTCTAACATATTATTTTCTCCTGACTTACATATACCTCGCGTCACACCGCCGTATTCAGATAAAGTACTACTAAGCTTAAATCCTACCATACAATAAATACTTTTGTCCAACAAAGCAGTATCCAAAAACTGTGACAATTTTCTATATGAGTCTTTACCATAAAAATCATCCGCATTAATAACCGCAAAAGGACTATCTATAAGTTTGCTGCACGTTAAAATCGCCTGTACCGTTCCCCAGGGTTTTGTTCGTTCCGGATTAATTTCTATTTGCTTTGGCAAATCATTAAGTTCCTGAAAGCTATAAACAATCTCGATATTGCCTGCGATACGTTTGCCAATTGTGGCTTTGAATTCCAGTTCGATATCACGCCGGATAATAAAAATAACTTTATTGAATCCGGCTCTAATAGCATCATATACTGAATAATCAATAATAAATTCACCATCAGGACCAACTGAATCTATTTGTTTAAATCCCTTATATCTGCTTCCTATTCCTGCAGCCATAACAACGAGAGTTTTTTTCATAGTAAGCATTTACCCATCAATTCGAGATTTTAATTTGTTAACAGTTTGTTTCCGGGATACGGTCTTCTACTCACCGCTTTTTTTTGAATTGCCTTGAACCGGCCGCATCGGCAAAAGCATGGATACCAGCCAGCGAATTTCCGTCAGAGTCAAACAGAGCGGCAGAACCTCCCAGCCAATTATGCTTTGCAACCGGCACTGACTCCGGAAACCAGTAGCATACTCCGCAACCGCGTTTATCAGGGGTTTCGAGTACCGTCTTTGTAATTATGTGAAGCATATCATATTGTCCCTGGGGCGTCATTGGATATGGCAGTTCCTCAGGGTGTTCATACCATTTATCCGTGGTATGCGGGTAGGCTGTTTCCACAATCACTACGTCTTTCTTGAGTTCCATGGCAATGTAGTTCAGGTTTTCCTTGAGGTCTTCAATTGTCCCGTGCCACCAGGGATAGTAACTTATACCAATAATATCGTAAGGAACCTTATGCTTATTAATGTTGCTAAAAAACCATTGACTAACGCTTTTTTTGCCACCCTGATCGATGTGAAGCATAATTTTCAGGTCGGCATCGGGGGCTGCTGCCCGGACGCCGGCAATGCCAGCCTTAAGCAAAGAGCTGAATTTCTCCCATTGAAGTTCATTGTCATATTTTTCACTGACTTTCCCATCGGGCCAAAGCATACCTGGGGTAATTTCGTTACCAATTTGCACAATGTTCGGAAGTACATTTTCATTTTTGAAGGCTTTTATGACAGAGGCAGTATAGCTTTGCACTGTTTGTTTCAGTTCTTCAAAGGACATGTTTTCCCAAGCCGCAGGTTTGCTCTGTTTCTGGGGGTCTGCCCATGTGTCTGAATAATGAAAATCCAACAACAATTTCATGCCGTGAGCTTTGGCCCTCTTTGCAAGGTTCAGGGTATAAGGCAAGTCATTTGTAACAACACCTTTTTTGTCCGGGTTTACGAACAGACGCAGCCGTACAGTGTTAAACCCGTTATTCTTTAAAATAGCAATAAGGTCATTCGGCCCGCCGTTCTCGCGATACACCGCACCAGTTTCCTCAAGCACCGTCAACGCCGATATATCCGCACCGATGAGAAAATCTTTCGCAGCAACAGTTTGAGTAATGCATAAAATCATAATCGTCAAAAAAAAGTATTGTTTTGATTTCATAATCTTCTTCACTTGGCCAATCAACGCCATTTGCTCCTTAAAATGGATACACCATATTTAGCCAAAGTCAGCGTTCGCTCACAGATAGTTCCTGTTAGTATATCTTCGTATCTGCCTGAGGGTAGCTTTATTGTCTTTTCATTTTCTCCATAATTCAGGTAAAAACAATAGGACTTGCCTTTTTTGGACCTGGTCATCAACTCGACTTCCTGGGGCAAATCGGGCAAGTCAATCTCCTGCTCCTTTAAAATTTTCGTAAAGAAATCTCTCATAAAATCTTCATCCGGCCTGGTACCTACATAGTAGGCTTTTCCATTTCCAAACTGATTTTCAGTAAAACACGGACTGCCGGCATAATAATCATTTGCAAATGCTGCCAACACCTTCGCACCTGTCGTATGGATGACATCGCACCATACTGAACAGCCGTAATCTTTTTTAAAACCGTTGAGCGTCGCAGTCATTTTCATTGTGTTCCTGCTGCCAGGCGGTAATGGGTTGTATTCTTCAACCTTGATACCCATAACATCTTTCAGCGGTCCGGGGTAGCCGCCCAGATATACGCCTACAGATTCGTCAATCAGCCCTGTAAAATAAGTCGTAACAAAGATACCGCCCTTTTTCACAAAACTCTCTACGGCTTCCTTAAAGGCCGGTTTAATCATATGTAGAAGCGGAGCGATAACGATTTTATACTTCGAGAAATCATAATGAACGGGAATAACATCAACCGGAACGTTCAGGTCATACAGAGCATTAAAATAGTATTCCAGCTCGCCAAAATAACTGACCAGCACTGTTGGGAAGGGCTGAGCATTGGCGGTCCAGAAAACCTCATTATCAAGGGATTTACTGCCGGCAGGACCGTATGGATTATCGATCGCCCACCATGAATCGTTATCCATAACAATTGCCACTTTTGAATCTATGTCGGAACCGACAATATCTTTTGCCTTTTCCAATTCATTGCCTAAGCTGCATATCTCTTTAAATACCCTCGAATCTTCACCGAAATGTGGAATTACACCACTGTGGTATCTCTCAGCGCCCTTTCTGGAAGCCCGCCACTGATAATACATTATCGAATCGGAGCCATGAGCCAGAGCCTGATAACTCCACAGACGCATCAGTCCGGGAGGTTTATTAATATTCACCGGATACCAGTCCACCTGTGAAGGGGCTTGTTCCATAAGCATAAATGGCCTGCCCAGTAAAGAACGCATCATAGAATGTCGCAGCGCCGCCCATTTGCGCGAATCAGGATTGGCCGGGTCCGGATAACAGTTCCACGAGACCACATCTAAATGGTTTTTGAATAACGAGTGGTCAAATTTACGCCAGTCCCCTTCAAAATTAGTAGTAATAGGTATACTCGGCGTAATTTGTCTGAGGATATTGTATTCCTCCAGATACAGAGTAAAAAAGCTTTCACTTAAGAACCTTTTATAATCAAGCAACTTTGTGGAATTCCTTGAGCCGCTACTGGCCTTGGGCGTATTTATCTGCTCCCAGCAAGCGTATCTTTCTCCCCAGAAAACAGTACCCCAGATTTCATTCAGCCTGTCAATGGTTTCATATTTTCCCTTTAACCACTCTCGAAAAAGTTTTTCGCAGTTTCCACAGAAACACATTTGGTTTTTGTTTGCGTACTCATTATTGATATGCCACAAGGCCAATGCCTTGTGGTCCTTATAACGGACGGCCATTTTTTCAGCTAATTTGCGGATGAATTTTCTGTAAGTAGGGCTGTTGATACAGTACGCCTGCCGGGAACCATAATCGATTCTCTGCCCCGATTCTGTGACCGGCAGAACATCACTGTACTTACAGGCCAGCCAGACAGGAGGAGCTGCCGTTGAAGTGGCTAAACAGGCATAAATATTATTTTCTGCTATAAGATCCATCACTTTATCCAGCCAGTCAAAGGTATAAGTATCTTCATCAGGCTGAAGAAGTGCCCAGGTAAAAATGGCAATGCTGACCATATTTACATTGGACTGCTTCATCAGGCGGATATCTTCCTTCCAGATTTCCTGGGGCCACTGTTCAGGAAAGTAATCTCCGCCAAATATAATCTTTGGAACTTTAGGCGTTATCATTCAGACCTATCTCTTGCGTATATTACAACGTTGATTTATCTCATCCAACGTAAACCATTTCATTTCCATTGGTTTTAAAGAAATATCTGCAGATTTACCATCTGCATTATAAACAGTTGTTTTCTGGGAGACATCCGTGTTGTTCATAACGACAAATTCCCTAACCTGCGGATAATAGGCACAATCTGTATTATAGTTGGAACTAAACCATATTTTTAGTTTATTTTCAAGGCCTGCCGCCCACAGGATTGCCCGATACACTATGCGGATATTTTCCGGATTGTGTTTGTAATCCGCCAGGTAAACTGCCCTTCCTTTACCAAAGGTATGAGTTGACAAGAGGACTTTATCGGGGGTTCCAGCCAATAATTCTGCTTTTTCACTACTAAGGTAAACTGCGGAATTACTTACGCCAACTTCGAGGTCACCTGCAGAATCTTCGAGGATAAAGTGCGTCTTATTTACTGCCGGTCTTATGTTCCTGCCCCAGCCGAGAGTATTTCCAACTTCCTTTTGAACACCTAAGACATCGGCAAGCTGGAAAAATCTGCCTTGGTATTCGCAGGCAGTGGGGTCTTCGACACCTATGAAGCCTCCGCCCTGGTAAACCCACTGTCGGATTTTTTCAACAACGTCAGGATATATCCAATTCTTGCCGCCGCTCCAGGCGCTATTGGCCCTGCCCCAATTAATAATTACGCCGATATCATCACTGATACCGTTCTTGCGTATGTCATCAAAGCTGATGAACTCCACTTCTGCCGGCAGGCCGCTCAAACACTCCGGGATGTGACCTTCGGGCCAATTGTCATTGTGCATCCATGAGCGGGTTTTTCCCCAAACATCGAGCATTGCTACTTTCTTACCAATACTGTAGGCAAGTGTCTTCTGTGTCCTGTACAGTACAGTTCTAAATTCGTCAGCCAATTGTTCCACATAGTCCAGGAAATCAGGGTGCTTCACAACCAGGTCCAAATAGCCGCCAAAACCGATTCGGTCCGCACAGCGCCTCAGCAAAGCCCTTCGAATCCCTTTCCACCACTTCCTGCACTCCTTAACTGGGTCGCCGCCTTCCTGAAAAACCGGTTCATTCTGAAGATTAACCGCAAAGAAGTAGGGATATAATCTGACTTCCTTAATCATATTTCCGGGTACATCTGTAATTCTTCTGAGTTCAACACCGCTCAAGCAAGGCCCAATTATTCCATCGAATCCGAGTCCTGCAAATCCTTCCATATAAGGCTCTGTTCCAATCCAATGGTCGCAGAAGAACAGTACCGCTTTCTTGCCATACTTATGAACCATGTCCACGCATTGCTTTGTGTAGGCTCTTACGAACTTTTTTACGAAATCTATCCAGTCAAGGAATTCCTTTTTCGGAACTCTGGAGGAGTTATTAAAGTAACCTTCATCTACAATATCTTCGCTGCGCAAGCGATAGCCTTTTTCTTTTTCAAATTCGTCCATTGCCAGTGCGCTCATAGCGTCCAGATAGCCTGTCCATTCCAAATACACAGTTTCCCTGTTTTCATTTTTAATCAGGGGAAACTGATACATCATGGATGTAAAGCGAACAACATCAGTTTTCGGATGGGTTTGAAGCCACTGGTCAAGGTACTCCAACAGGTGCTTACAGGTTTGTGGTTGGCGAGGGTCCAGCCCCATTTGATGTTCTCCCGTCCAATTATTGGTAATATAATTGTACATAGATGTGGTTTCCCAAATCTGATAGACGAGAAAATTAACTGTATAAATATGCCATCTTTTTGCATTTCGGATAATAACTTCCTGGCTCGCCTCCAAATATCGCCAATCATTTGTGCTTACGACTTGGCCGGTAGTTCTATCGATAACTTCCCAATACTTTTTAGGGTCATGTTTGCTGTCTATCCTGAACTGCTCATGGCTATAGCCTTTTTGGATTTTAATCCTTAATTCTTCGCCACTTTGGCAGCTTACAGGAAAGGATATAAGATACTTTTGCTGACACTGGTCCGGATGAGCTTTAGCCCATTGCTGGTCAGCTCTGATAAGACAAATAGTAGAATAGACCTCATGTCCCATATTGAGTATTTCCGGTGATAAAGTGGTTCCGTCGCTGTCACGGATAGCATCAGCACCCCATTTCTTACATAACATCTGTACTTCTTCATCCATTCCCTTTTGGACTGGAAGAGTAAAATGACCGATTAAGTTGCTGCTGCCGCCCATTACATTCCTTTCGTTACCAAAATAATTTTTATCCCGCAAGAATTGTAGATTAACAATATTGCCATCAAAATCCAGCCGCTTTCCCCATAAGCGAAGACGTGGTTTAATTTAAAGCGAGTTCAATCATTACTTAAAGACAACGCAGTTCTTTTCACAGTTACCGATGGCAACTGTGACTGGACAATGCTTGCGGAGTATTCAGGCAAAACCTCAATTTTTTGTATATTGGGTTCTTGACCTTTAGATACTTTTGCCCAGTCTTCCAGATATATTTGTGACTGATCCCGCATGGGTGTAATTTGAACAACAAGACCCGTCTGGAAAACTTCGGGCGCGAATCGCTTTAAACCGATTTCCCACGGCAGACCATTATAAAAATTATCAGCTACAAGTCTGCCGTTAATATAAGCGCGAGCCGTGTCCCCAACATAGTGTATGCGGAGAAACTGATCGCTCGTTCCATTCAGTACATCCTGCGGCACATGTATCGACCATTCTCTATAACCATTTTTCTGTTTTTTTGATTTGCCGACAGAACTGCGGTCATTAAATGTCACCCGGACCTTCTTGTACTGTCTCGTCAGAATATATCGAGTAAATAAGCCGTCATTTTCTCTTGGCAATCTATGGAACCCGTCAAAAAGTTCTTCCTCTGCAGCCGGATAAACCGAAAAGGACATTTGTGCTGGGTCAGTGCTGTAAACTCTAAGGTCGTTTCGCCCGAAGAGAAGGCTGGCCTTAGTAAGAAAAACTCTCTGTCGGCCCCAGACTTGGCCCTTCCAGCAGTGTTTTGCCTGTTCAGCAGCCAGGGTAACAATATCTACCTTAACGCTAGATGCAGTAACTATATGGATTATGCAATCTATACCGGGTTTCAGGTCGGAAATATAAGTTAGCCCGTTAGCTGAACTTATCTTCGCGCCATAAGCTTTGACACTTTTAATAGTCGTCGAATCAAAAGCATATTCAACATCAATATCGTCGATAGCAAAGAAAAAGTACGTATCCACGGCATCATGATTAATTTTGCAAAGCAATTGTGCAGTAGCATATTTCAGCAACGCATCATTCACAGCTAAATTGAACGGCCAAATAAAATACATTCCTTTTTTGACAGTAAAAGGTTCTCTCGGCATCAGCAGCGTCTCTTTTTTCAGTTTTAAATCAATGCGGCGATTTTCGAAATTATTCATTTCGGTAAGCCGCTGGTAATTATTGAAAAAGAGAAAACCGGCATCATCTTTCACTCTGGCGGCAAAACGTAAGGTCTTTTTGTCGCTCACATCCGCAGGCCGCTCCTCGGGCAAAACACTAATCATAGGAGCTAAAAGCTGCCCAAAATCATTCAAAAACAGATGCATGATTTTGAAGCCTTTATATGATTCAGAAATCTGGCCATACTCGCCAATAGGCGCCTGAAAATCGTAAGATTTGACGGGATATTCAAGCTTATATGGCCGGCCATAAACTTCCTGCATAGTG
Organism: Phycisphaerae bacterium; assembly: GCA_041478555.1. GTDB lineage: Bacteria > Planctomycetota > Phycisphaerae > Sedimentisphaerales > UBA12454 > JAPLMW01. The sequence continues at coordinate 24,385 of JBGOWI010000002.1, read as the reverse complement.
GTTTTTATGCCGTCTGGATGAGTGCCGCCGTGAAATACAAAATAACCCATCAGATTTGAGCCATTGCCGAGCTTGACCATTGACAAACTACAAACATCATCGGCGCTGACAACAGGTCGGCGATGGTCTGTTATCTGAATTCCCGCGCCCATTTCACAGGTAGCGTAAGGATAGCGGGAAAAGTCAACATTGTAGCCGTTTATCTTTAGGCGCAATTTGTCATCCATTACCTCGTTGTTTCGAATATGATGGAAAAAGTATTCAGGCATAGGCGGCAGTTTTTCAGTATGCAACTCCCACGGTAAATCCGCATAGCCGCCCCAAACAGGAATAAATTCGTCCTGCGGAATCGAAGCATCTTTCCATCCTGTGATTGTATAGAGCGGGACATCAAAGCCGATTTCTATTGCCATATTCTTCAGCGTCATCATGTGCTTCTCGCCCGCCTTGCCCAACCAATACTCATTTTCCACCTGGATTCCGATTACAGGGCCGCCGTCTTTGTACAAAAGCCCTTTCAGTTGATCAAATATTTCAGCGTAGAGTTTTCTCGCATACGACAGATAAACAGGGTCATCGGTTCGCTTATTCGGCATTTCCCAAACCCAGTCGGGAAAACCGCCGTTACGGCATTCGCCATGAGCGAAAGGCCCTATTCGCGGGAAGACATACAGGTTGTGTTTCGCACATAACTGGACGAAATGCCGAAGGTCCTTATCGCCGGTCCAATTCCACTGGCCCTGGATTTCCTCGTGATAAATCCAGAAAATATAAGTTGCGATAATATTTATGCCACAAGCTTTCATTTTTAGTATTTCTTCTTCCCAGTACTGCCGCGGGTATCGCGAGAAATGAAACTCACCCATTACGGGCAAAATAGGTTTTCCTGCAATGGTAAAATAGAGATTATTCGCATCGATTTGGCAGCCATCAGGATTCGTTCCACCCATCTTCAGATGACCAGAGTAAATCTTTATGGAAGTATCAATTGCTTTTAATACGAGATCCGTCGTGTTGCGTTTCTCGGTGCCGCTCTTCAATCCTGAACCCTTTCACCCATAATGCTGTTTATATTGGCAGTACCGCTGCTCAAACCGGTTGCTGTGGCAGTCACGGTAATCTGTCCAGGCCGAGTTGACGACCGTAGCAGAGCAGTCGAAATACCGGCCTCTGCACGAATAACACTTGGACTAACCAAAGTAGCCGGACCAGTAACATTAAACGTAATATAACTACTATTGCTCGATACAACCGTACCGTTAGCATCAACAATAGAGGCATACGCGAAAATTATGTCTGAACCATCCGCAACCAGTTCACTCGCATCGAAACTGACGACAATAGAGCTGGCTGTACCGGGCGTCCTGACAATATGTGTTGCAACCAGGTTACCGCCGATATAACCTTCGGCCTTTAGTTCGCCCGCCGCCCAGGTCAGGCCTGTAAATGAAAATGGCGGATGCAGCAAATTCGAATTAGGATATCCGGTGTTAGGGGTGCGGGTACCCTGAAGTACGTTATTGATATATAATTTCACCTGCTCACAATTGCTGTAAACGTTTACATCATGCGGCGATGTAGAAGTCCAGTAATTGGCTATATACACCATTGGACCCGAATCAATACCGGGTATAATCAGGTTCGGGTCGCGCTGACTCCGGAAAAAGTAATGGGAAAACTTCGGCACACGAAGCTTATCGATTACTCCTTGTGGATAAGGGCCATAATCAAAACCGACCCATAACTCGTCTCCGCACATATTCGATAAGCCGCGGTTCAAATGCAGTCCTTCCTGATGATTCCATGCCTGCTGAAGCATCGCTACTTCGCCGCTATATCCGCCCGATAGCCACGTAGCACGATGTACACTACTTGTGCCTCCATATTCATAATCGCCGTATTCGCTGATTATAAGCGGCAGTACCCCGTTGTAGGTTCTCGCATTGGCGTTCGGCGTGGCGATGAAGATATCATAGATTACAGATTCTGACGGCCAGCCAAATTTCCAGCCGGCTACAAAACACTGGTCGCCGGGATACTCAGCATGGCCTATACTCATTGCCTGACTCGCATAAGTGGAGGTCATGCCAGATGTTTCGTTCAGTGAAAGTTCCCATACAATTACACAGGGATGGTTTCTGTCCCGCCGAATCATATCCCTCATATTCTGATAAGAACGACTTTGAAAAGTCGAGTTGCCCCAATTCTGAAAACCGGGTATTGAATCCATAACCATAAGGCCAAGTTCGTCGCAGGCCTCCATAAAAGCAGGGTCCTGAGGATAGTGCGCCGTACGTATGCACTGAAATCCTGCTTCTTTCAATTGCACAGCGTCGCGGCGCTGCTCGTAATTGGACATAGCGTATCCCACGTATGGATAATCCTGCATTCTGTTGGCGCCCATGAACCTGAGTGTTTCGCCGTTAATTTTAAAGCCGCCGGCCTTAGTAAAGTTTATTTTTCTGATACCTATGCGTGTCGGATAAGTATCGACAAGAGTATTGTCGTCATATACCTCTGTAGAAACAGTATAAAGATAAGGATGGTCAGGGTGCCACAGACAAGGGTTGCTGACTTTGGCCGTTTGCGTGAAAGTACAGTTTGCACCGGAAGCGATACTGTTCGTGTCTGACATTGCATTTGTATCAACAATCTGGTTGTCAGCGTCCAGAAGGTAGGTTTTTACCGTACAGTTCTTCGCTGCACCATATTCATTTTTCACGTTTGTTTTAATCTGGACATGGGCCTGTGAAACATTTACATCAGGATACGTGACAAATATGCCGCCGCCTGCAATCTTATTTGCATCAACCGCATCGGTAACATGCAGCTTATCGGTGATATGCATCCAGACATCTCTGTAGATACCCGGCCAATTAAACCAGCCGGACTCGCCGGGAGGCACATCGGCGTTGTATGTGTTATTAACCTTTACAGCTATAACATTCTCGGTTGTGCCAAAATTAGCATAGTTGGTGATGTCAACCGTAAAAGGCAGATAACCGCCATAGTGGGTTGTCAGTTTAGTGCCATTTATCCACACGTCTGCAACGGTATTCGCAGCCTCAAATTCTATGAATATCTTTCGTCCCTGCGTTTGATAGAAACTGTCTATAGTAAAATGTTTACGATACCAGCTGACGCCCTCATAACTGTAACTGCCCCAGACGGGACGTGCAGGGTCAGGGACCGGAGGGATATTTGAATCCCGTGGCGGATTATGGGGGGTTGTTACATAATACCAGGAACTGTCATTGTAGTCAGGTTTATTCGCTTCATCGCCTGAAATGGCGCCTCTGTAAAACTTCCAGCCGATATTGAAATTAATCTTTTCCCTGTGAGTCGCCGCAGGCTGCCAGAGCCAATACTGTGCAAAAACGCCAAGGTCAGCCATATCAACAGCATTATCGTCATACAGGTCATAAACATCATTGAAGTCAGGCTGATTGGCGTCGCTCAGCCAGACGGCAGCCAATCCTGCGAAGTCCTGGAAATTTACCGCCTTGTCGTTGCTGAAATCGGCGGCTGGCCCGTAGCGATAATTTAGACATATACCCCTGCTGCACAGAAGCGGCAGCAAGACAAAAAGCAGACATGCCAAACCTTTTTTACGCATAAGCAATCAACTCAAAAAAAGCAGCTCTGTAAAAAAACATATCTGAATCAGTTGTCCAGTCTATTTCATTAGCCACGATAAGGAGGTTTGGCAACCCGCTATTATGTTATTTGTCACAAACCTGAATACAAACCAGGATGACAGTATTTACTTATTAATGCGTCAGGTAACGGCGCCACTTTGCAGCTTGCTATAGTGCCTTCGAGCCACATCGAGGCCCGGACCTTTCTCAGTTTCTCAGTTGCCCCAATCATCGTTCATCCAGTTCGGCCACTCTGCTATTCTCTGGTATGTTATAAAATTTGGCGACCATTTTTGGTTCCACAGTTCCTTGATAGGAACTTTCCGGGCAGTGAGGTCAAAAAAAACCCAATTCACAGCTAATCCATGCCGTGGTATACAGAAATTCCACATACCACTTAGGTTGGGTGACTTGCCCGGCGTGCCGGAAGGTTGGTCTGTGTCACGAGCAGCTGTTCCTTCCCACACGGAATCACCAAATACCGGTACAGTACTCGGAGTTTTTACATTTATCATGGTCCTCCAGTAATTTCCATCGCCGTTTGGGTTACCTGGAGGTGGGTTGTGAACCCAGTCATTTATACCGTAGCTGCCATAAAGACCTTTCTCGCCATGTCCAGGAACCGGACGTCTTCCTTCGCCATAAATTCCCCAGTCTGTGAATGGGGTAGTCTCCAACCAATCAGGTAGGGAACTCAAGAATTTTGTGGCCTTCGGACACTGGCGTATTTTGTCGGTATCACCACTTTTGTGGCCTTCGGTTACAACTTTCGTACTGTCCGTGCCAGATACGCCGCCGTAGTAGGGACGCAGTTTTACCATCCACATCTCCCCTGCGACCCACCAATTTGTAGAATACCCATCTGGGCGAGTCCCATAACCTGGAAAAAAGCGTCCATCATTAGCATTTGCATACATAGAGAACATCATACCCCATTGTTTGAGGTTGTTCCTGCACACTATATTTTTAGCCTGACCCCGAGCCCTCTGCAGTGTAGGTATCAGAACAGCTAACAGGATGGCGATAATCGATATTACCACCAAAAGCTCAACTAATGTAAAACCAATTTGCTTTTTCATAATGGTCTTTGCCATAAATTGAACCTCCGTTCTACACGGCCACTCGTCCCTCGGCCGTTAACCCGATTAATCCTGAAAGGGGCTGGTTTCCTAACGACCAGCCCCTTCGGTTTTTCTCTGATTACATTATGGCCACAACAACGGGATTTTCAGCCACGAAGCCACCATACGTTGAAGGTCCTTGAAGTCCACTTGATTGTCTGCAACTAAATTGGCCGATGACAGTACCGGTTGCGTTAGCGAGCTTGCGCCGGCAAGTGCCATAATCTCTCCCTGCGAAAGAGCCCGGTTGTATAAGCGGAAGTCATCCATCTTGCCTGTATAGTAGCCACCCCAGCCATCGGGGTATCTCCATGCGCCGATTGTGAAGAAACCACTGTCCTGCACCAATGCCGGCATGGAATTAGCGTCAGCTTCTTTATACTCAGCCACTGCATAACCATCCTGGTAGATTCTCATTATGCCTGTGGTATGGTCCTTGGTGAACGCATAGTGGATCCACTGACCCAGAACGTGTCCTGGATTGGTATAACCATACCGACCCCAGAAGGCTTCATCTCGGTAGCCGGTGACCGGATACTCGCCGCAGATATACGTATAATCACCTGTCCATCCGGACCAAACCTGCAGATTTCCCCTATTCCCGGTCGAAGGACCAATCTGGAAGAGCATCTTGCCTTCCGGCTGCCCATAATCTCTTATCCAGAACGCAACTGTCGAATGTCCTCCCAGATTAACGTCGGCAGCGGCGGCAATTGGAACTACAAGGTATATACGGTCAGGAGCATTGAAGTCAAACGAATATGTCCCATTGGCATCATGACCGCAAGGATCCCAGTGGCTCGAGATGTTATAACCGCCTATGCTACCAGTATAATTATGGCCCGAATGATCGTAGACACTATATACGGACGCCGCATCATTCGCATCAAACATATACCAGAGTACCAGAAAATTCGGGTCTGAGCTGGGTGGTGCTGTTGCGTTGATATCATAGCTGCTGTCGCGCCAACCCCGTGCAAATATCGCGAAATCATTCATATCGACGCTACCGTCGTTGTCGAGGTCTGCAGCGTTGGGGTTTGTCCCCGTGGAGAGTCTAATGGCCATATTGTTATTAGAATTGCTCCAAATAGATGGATACAGCCTGATGTTATCAAAATAAACGGTACCCTTACTGCCCGGCGATACCTTGTCACCTAAACCAATAATGAGCTGCCGGACATCCGTGAGGTTTATGCCGCCGTCGCTGAATCTTTTGAGTTCGATAACCCACCGGTGCCAGGTCTCGTTCAGCTGCTGTGCGATGTCATTTGAATCAAAATACGACACTGTAAAACTATTGTTGCTGACATCTATAACGGTAACATACAACTGCTCAACAGCGTTGATGTTGTTCGGGTCGCCGTGGAAGGGAATGCTCAATATTTTAACACCGCCTGAACTCCAATCTCGCTTGTTGAGCTGGGCGCTGGTAGGCAGAGCATAATTGACCTCCGAATAGTAGAGTGAGGTATTATTATAATTAACCACCATCGCATTACCATCATTAGCCGGCGTACTTGCCGTCATACCTACGGTAGCGCCGCCACCAGCTTTCCACTCGTCGGTTATCCAAGGATGACTCCCGCCCCCTGTTGGATAATAGGCATCGAAATTGTTGATAGTCTTATATGGAACCGTCGTAAACCTCCAGATGAGGCCTTTCCAGGTATTATTATTAGCCTCATTAACCTCATCCACTCGCCAGTAGTAAGTCTGGTCGAACGAGAGTCCTGGAGTATAATTGGGCTCTGTCGTGGTGGCTGTCGGCGTATTGGCGGTATTTGCATCGCTGAAACTTGTCTCAAGGTATACCTTGTGCTTATTGGCTAATGTCCCTTTGGTCCAGCTAAGCATTCGCTCGGGAAGAATAGCTGTCGCATTATTAAGCGGATTAGGATTCGAGGCAATATAGGGGTTCATAACGGTAAATTGCCACACATTGCCCTTGTATGTAGTGCTGTTAACCTCATCTATTCTCCAATAGTACGTTTGGCTCGGTATCAAACTGCCGGGATTGTAAGTGGTATTACTATCCGGCGTTTGGTTGCCTTTCCAGATTCCGGCAGGTGTTGTATGATTAGCGCTGTTTACATCGCTGAAACTTGTGCCGAAGTACACATCGTGCGATGCCGCATTGTTAGCGTCAGCCTTCTTCCAGCTAAGTTGAGCGGTAAGACTGACCCCTGTAGCATAATTTCCCGGGCTGGGAGACGAGGCACAGTTGGAGTCGCCAGGCGTCCCTGTTACCGTAGTCTTAAGGGCATTCCTGACATCATAGTCACATTGTATGTTTCCACCGCCGCCATAGGCATAAAGCCTGCCTTGACTTATAAGGTCAGCAATCTGTGAGACTCTATCGCCGTTCAATATTAGTGTTCCGCCGGCAATATCCATCTGACCTATGTCGCCGGATTCACTGTAACTGTAGATATCATCGGCCTCAACAGTTCCACCACTATACAGCGTTATATGGCCCTCGCCATACCTGTATCGCTGGTCCCCATAATAAGGCAGGGGCCCGCCGGGGCATCGCAGCGTTCCTCCAATATCAACGTCACCATTGCGCACATTAAGATAGCCGATACCTTCCCTGCCGACCCACAAATCACCCCCGACATTAACAGTGCCGCCATTAAGCACGTTGACATCGCCGGTAGCTTTCGTTGAATACCAAATCGTGTCCATCGCCCCGATAGTCAGGTCACCAGTTACGTCAAGCGTTCGGTTATCGACATCCAGTGTAACTCTGCGGTCTCCTGAACACGGGTCTTGTGACCAGTCGGCAACATAAAGGTTAGTGCATGTGACTGCGTTTAAATCATCCGGCCCGTTCAGACAGTTCGGATTGACCGTACCGTACAAGGGACCGCCCCCCTCCTGCTGATCCATAAAAGCATTATCACCGCTCCCAGGCGCCCTCGCTGGTTGGCCCAGAACCCCCCACCAGTTATTCACTGCACTCCACCGGTAATCACCGCTGTCGGTGCCGGCCTTGCCCCTCCACCATACATCTGCAGCGAAGGCATTGCAGACCAGCACCACCTGTAAGGCAAAAAAGATAACTATAAATAATGTCGATTTCCTACACATAACATTTGCCCTCCTGATAGTATGTAATGTCGATTTGTTATACATAATACCTCACATATATATATCGAATTGTATGCGCTCGCCGCATACATATATTATGCACGACCAATTACTTGTCAAATCAAACAAGGGGCCGCTTTTTTGTGCGGCCCCCACAACGATTCTGTTGTTATTACGCTCTTTTCCGACGAATCAAAGCTAATCCGCCAAGACCGAGCATAACCATTGTTGCCGGCTCTGGGGTAAGCACAGCATTGTCATAATAACTTGCGCTGGGTTCCCAGCCCCATTGCTCTATTTTATACGAAACATACGCCGTCCCTGCCGGAGAAGTCCATGTCCCCTCCCCTGAGGAGGCAGTGAACGGCACCCAGCCACCACCACCACCACCACCACCGGTGTAGTTGAACAGAAACACCCATGCATAGTCGAGATAGGTCCAACTGGCATCCTTATACTGAACGGTTATGCCTGCCCCATTCCAACTGCCCGCAGGTACGTTATACACCACACCCACGGTAAGCGGCAAACCCGGTGAGAACGGAATATCCTGACCGAGCTGAGCGGAATTACCATCACTAGTATATATTTCCGCGGAATAAACGCCCTCATAAGGAACAGGCACAACTCCGATGCTTTGAGCGGTCGGCTCGGTTAGCCATGTCCACCAGCCCGTGAAGTCCCCTGTCTCGAAACCAGGATTCTGCAGCAGATTGTCCGGGGCAAAAACAATCTGCGCAGGAACAACCACTGCCAACACTATTAACATTACAAATAACTTTTTCATTCTTCTCTTCTCCTAAAAAATAATTTTACATCATTCTTAACTTACATCCTTAACATTCATTTTCCGCACTTTTTACTCTTTCCCAATGCTTTTTCATGTCATCTATTTTCTTTCCTCCTTACAAATCCCGTATTTCTTCTATATGCTTTAGCCTCAGGTTTTGGGCTACACACCCAAACCCCGCTTCCTCAGCATATAATAGAAAAGAACTTACTTGTAACCGTCAATTAGAATTGTACCACTTTGCAATCAGCAAAAGAACGCCACTTTGCGTTTATTTTTAACCATTTTACGACATAAGCTTGACTTTAAATACCTCTGAAGCGTATTATTGGACGTTACGATAATTATTTGTTATTTCTGGAATTAGGTCAATATATAGGCAGATTTTGGAAGGTAGTTGATATGTGGAAAGTTATATTGTTGTTTGACACTTCGGGGGCAGCTTCAAGAAGGACGATACAGGGAATAGCAAGATATTCGAGCCTTCATGGTCCATGGGTTTTTTTCAGGGAGCCGCCGTTCTATATGGTCACCAATGGAAAGTTGAGAACGATAAAAAAGCTGCCTGATTTGGGTGACCAGAAAGCCGACGGTATTATCGCGCATATCCCTTACACAAGAAACGGCAGCCAATTCATACCAGAGGGAATACCGGCAATAGTAAGTCCTTATTCAATACGGCAGTTTCCCCATTTTCGAAATCTAATCACTGATAACCTCGCCCTCGGCAAAATGGCAGCGGAATATTTCCTTGACCGAGGATTCCGCAATTTCGCATATTGTGGTTTTGGGGGTATGTACTGGTCACGTGAGCGAGGAGAAAGCTTTGCCAAACGGCTTAAAAAAATAGGCTTCAAAACACATTTTTATCAATACGGTCAATTGTGGTCGCGGCGCAAATCTTCGAGGGCGGACAACCAAGCGCTGCTCGCCGAGTGGCTAAAATCGCTGCCGAAACCGTTGGCCGTAATGGCATGCAATGATGACCGCGGTCAGGATATTACGGAAGCCTGTAAAATCGCAGGCCTGCGCATACCTTATGACGTAGCGGTTCTGGGAGTGGATAATGATGATATGGTCTGCGATTTGACTAATCCACCACTTTCGAGCATAGCGGTCAATAATGAAAGGGCAGGATACGAGGCCGCGGAGATGCTTGCGCAAATGATGGCCGGCAAAAAAACCAACAAGCAGGTAATAGTAGCGCGGCCGACACATATAGTAACCAGACAATCGACCGACATCTTCGCAGTTGAAGACCGCGGAGTGGGCGAGGCATTGCGTTTTATCAATGAACACGCCCGGAAGTCGATTCACGTTGATGAAGTGGTAAATGCGGCGGCTTCGTCGCGCCGTGTACTCGAACGGCGATTTCGTCAAGTCCTTGGGCGGTCAATACTCGACGAAATCAGCCGTGTACGTATTGAGCAGGTTATCCGAATGTTAGTTGAGACAAATATGTCAATATCAGGAATAGCAACGGCATTGGGATACCCTGGTGTTGAGCATATTGCCAGATATTTTCGTCAGAAAAAAGGAATGAGTCTGCTGGCTTATCGCAAACAATATGGCCAGAAATAACCGGTCTTTAATTTAAAAAAAGGATATGCGCGATTTTTAGTCCTTTTCAGACATCTGTACCGGCGACGACAATGAAAATCAGAACAGACAAAAAAAATAATGCTGCTGCGATTCATAGTTGTGGCGTGGTTGTCGCAGCTATCGGGCTGATATTATGTGCTAATGGATTAGCAGCGGACGAGCTGTTCAAGATGCCTGCAGACAAATCGCCACAAGAAATACAAGGCAAGATTGACGTCTGGGCGTGGAACATCGCCGCAGGCAGTCTGCAAAAATTATTGCCCCTGTTCAATGAGAAATATCCTAATATCAAGGTAAATATAAGCAAGACCGGCTGGCAGGTGCAATCGCGTCTTCTGCTTTCGCTGTCCGCAAGAGTAGGTGCGCCGGATATAACACAACTGCTGGTAACGGAAACACAGAGATATACTTCTACAGGGCGGCTTATGGACCTAACCACTGTTGCCGGACAATACGAGAAAGACTTTGTTCCCTCAAACTGGCAGAACTGTCTTCATAATGGAAAGGTATGTGCAATTCCGTGGGATTTCGGCCCGTGCGCGATTTTTTATAAACGGCATATTTTTAATCGCTACGACATCGACCCGAACAAAATTGAAACATGGGATGATTATATTAAAGCGGGCAAGGACATTTTCGAAAAGTCAAACGGGAAGACCAAAATGTTTCATCTGCCGACAGGTATGCTTTATGAGATGTTCCTGATTGTTCTGCAGCAGAACGGAGGACAGATCTTTAATGAACAGGGACGAGTCGCAGTGAATTCTGCCATATCGCTTAAAGTAATGGACCTGCTGAAGCGAATGCTGGAATCGGGTGTCACGGTCAACGACCCTCTTTATACCCATGCTCATTACGCATCATTAAGAGGCGATACAGTTGCGACGTATCCGATGGGCGCCTGGTGGGGCGGAACAACTAAAGATTATGCGCCGGAAACGGCCGGCGACTGGGGAGTTTTTAGATTGCCTGCTATGGAACCCGGCGGTCTTCGGGCAAGCAGTTCAGGAGGCTCGGTATTGGTCATTCCCGACCAGTGCAAACAAAAAGAGGCGACTTGGGCGTTTGTGGAATTCGCCTTGTGCAACACTAAAGCCCAGATAGAGCATTACAAGAATTTTGATTTGTTTCCTGCCTGGTTGCCGGCATATCAGGACCCGTTCTTTGATGAACCTGACCCGTTCTTCGGAGGCCAAAAAGTCAGACGCCTGTTTGCACAGGATATTGAAAAGATTCCGCCGTTGTACAGAACAAAGGATTGGCCGGAAGCTCAGGCATATTTAGCTCAGTCATTAACCGGATGGTCGTCCCGCGGAATGGTTCAGCCCGAAAAAATGCTCGCTGAGCTGGAAAAAAAGCTCTGCCGTCGGCTGAATCGTGAAATAGCCCCGTCCTCACTAAAATTTGCCCGAGGAGATTAATATGATTGCTGCGGGGAAAAGGTCTTTGCTTTCAAAAATATGGCAGTACCGGCATTTTTACCTGTTTATTTCGCCTTTCTTTATTCTATTCGCCGTGTTTGGTTTTTATCCGCTCGTATTCTCGTTATACCTGAGCTTTGTGGAATGGGATGGGCTGGGCGAAAGAAAATGGGTGGGACTAAGCAACTTCATAAATATGTTTTACGATGATATTTTTTTCAGGTCCCTGTGGAACACGATAGTTATCGGTATTATGCATATCCCGCCGATGTTTATCGGGGCTTTTTTATTCGCTTTGATTTTGAACGCTTCCTGGCTGAAGTTTCGCGGGCTGTTTCGCGCAGCTTTCTTCCTGCCTTGCGTTACGCCAATGGTGGTTATCGCGATTGTTTTTGGATTACTTTACGGGCAGGATACCGGCTTTTTAAATTATCTGATTGCCAAGGTCGGCGCCTTATTCCCCTGGTTACATTTAAAGCCTGTTGGCTGGCTGGTCAGTGAGCAATGGTCGAAACCATCGATTGCGGTCCTACTGGTCTGGCGGTGGACGGGATATAACATGGTCCTGATGCTGGCGGGGCTGCAGGGTATTTCACAGGAGTATTACGAGGCTGCCAAAATAGACGGTGCAAATACTTTCCAACAAATGTGGTATATCACTTTGCCGTTGATGCGGCCTATTTTTGTCTTTTGCGGGATAATGTCGTTAATCGGAACGGTATTTATGTTCGATGAAGTCTTTGTATTGACAGCGGGCGGACCGGGAATTTCATCAACTAACTTCGGCCTGTATCTTTTTAATACATCTTTTAACGATTTCAGGTTTGGCCGCGCATCTGCTATGGCATATACAGTAGCGCTGATTGTCCTTATTTTTTCACTTGTGATTTTGAAGTTCAGGAAATCACCGACGGAGTAATAGAATGTTAAAAAAACAAATAACTACCGGCCGGTACAAACGATTATTCCAAAGGCTGATTATCTATATCTGCCTGGCGATACTGGTTGTTATTTTCATATTTCCATTTTACTGGCTGCTCATTTGCGCCTTTAAGACCAAAGAGCAGATATTTACGATTCCGCCGCAGTTTCTTCCTCATCCGTGGCATCTGGGCAACTTTATCAGAGTCTTCAAAGAAACCAATATCATTCGATGTTTCTTTAATTCAACTATACTTGCTGTGGGCTATTGCACTCTTGCCTTATTTTTGTGCTCGCTGGGCGGATATGCCTTTGCCAAATATACCCGTGCACCCGGCCACAGTAAGCTTTTTATCTTCGTTTTGGGGACAATGATGATTCCCGGCGCGGTGACATTGATTCCCGTCTTTATAGTGCTCTGCAAGCTGCACATGGTTAACACATACTGGGCTATAATCATTCCCGGAGCCGCAAATGCGTTCGGTATTTTCTGGATGCGTCAATATATCGGCAGTAATCTCCACAGCGACCTGATTGACGCCGCGAGGCTTGACGGGTGCAGCGAATTCGGAGTCTATTGGCGAATTGCTTTACCAATCGCAAGGCCTGCATTGGCGGCTCTCGGCATACTTTTCCTGATTGGAATATGGAACAATTTAATGTGGGCTTTCATCGTGCTGAGAACGGAGGATATGTACACTCTGCCGCTGATGATTTATCTGCTCAATGGCGAACTGCGCACCCCATACGAGCTGATTATGGCGTCAGGATTGGTTGCGACGCTGCCCCTGGTCATAGCCTTTCTGCTCTTTCAGAAACATTTCATCCAGGGCATTATGGCCGGCTCCATTAAGGCATAATTTCGGTAAATGCAGACATTAAAAGGGGGTATATCGTTTTTTTAGCATTCGAAGGGGGATTTTTGGTATAATACAATCGTGAGCCGCGAATGCATGCATACTCTCGAACATAGCATAATTAGGAACACAAAAACGTAATCTGGTTGGACAATGTTTAGGAGGTTGGAATACATAACTATATTTTTGTGCTTGCTTGCGGGTGCCAACCTGGGTATGTGCGAGCAGTTGTACACTGAATCTTTCACCGGCGACGGAGATGTGAATGTGGTCGGCTGGAATAGCGTGTATAGTACCGGCAGCGGCGGCGGGGTTACGGGCGGATTCGCATGGGTCTGGCATAAGGGCAATTGCGGCAACATCATCTATACACGTGAATATACCGTAAACACATCGGCTTACTCAAATATAGAGTTTAAATTCGATCTCCGCAGGCATTCGTATTACAGCACAACACCAGAGGTCAGCGTCGCTGTCGAAGTTGGTGGTGCGTGGTATGTTTCCAAAACGGTCTTTATAGAAACAACTACTACATTTCAGAACAAAACATTTGCCTATAATCCATCTAATGACAATTGGGATACGCTCAATATCGCTACTCTCAGCAGAGGAACAACTGCTGCCTCTAACCTGTCGGGCAATATCACAGGCTTTGGTTTGTACTCGAACAGCCGAAATGTCGGCTCGGACTGCACCGCGGAGTATGACAATTTCATTATTACCGGCACGGTAACGACCTACAAATCCGCAGACTTCAATGGTGACGGAGTTGTTGACTTCCATGACTATGCCGCTATGGCCGACGCCTGGCTGACAGAGGCAGGTTCCCCGGATTATAACGAGGCATACGACCTCTATGCTGACAATAAAATCGATATATTCGACCTTGCCGTCTTCGCACAGAATTGGCTGCTGGGTTTGAAGTATCCGTACATTCCCGCCGAAACGCACAGGGAAAAAATCAGCTTTAACACCGGCTGGAAATTCTATAAGGGCAATCCCAATGCCGCCTTTGAGCATATTATGACGGAAGAAGTGGGAACTTCTCAGGGACTAAACAACTGGTATTTCGCGGCAGCCAGAAACACAATCGGTCCGCGGGAAGGCCTGATGACCTTCTATAATGACTATCTTGGCGGTGGATGGGGTTCTTTGTGGAACTATCCGTCGGCCGGCACGTGGTGCACAATTAACGATAACAGGTTTATTCCGGAAAATCGCCCACCCTGGCGTTATATGATAGAATTCAGCTTTGATGCCAACCCGCCGGGGTATATACCGCGAACCGAATGGGTATCGCCGCATTCCAATAACTCAAACCTTACCATTACCGGCAAAGCCATGGTTTTCAGTGATACCAACAGTCTTCGCGCCCGAATTCTTTGCAACGGTAACCTGATATGGGAAAGTGCCGTATTGCAGCCGTGGAATGGGAACGATGAGGGATTCAACGTCGAGATACCGGATATGAACACTGGCGATATCATTACTTTTATGCCGTCATCCTGCGTGCCGTGGTCCACTCTGCGATGGCTGTACGCAACAATCACCGCCAATCCGGCTGATGCAAACGCTGCGGCTCTTGCCGACTTCAATGATTCTGCCTGGCAGGATGTTCTATTGCCTCACAATCCTGTTACGGACTTACTCTGGCCGCCTTGGCCGACTATAAGTTATGAAGGCGTTAGCTGGTACCGAAAGCATTTCAAACTGGATAATTCTTATCAGGGCAGAAAAATCTTTATAGAGTTCGAAGCCGCTAATGTAGTTGCCGATGTTTGGGTAAACGGCGAACATCTGATCACTCATTATGGCGGGTATCTGCCGTTCACCGTTGACATCACAGACAAGGTCAGCTTTGGCGAGACAGAGAATATCATAGCAGTCAAAATCGACAACAAGTGGAACCCGGATGTGCCCGGTATAAACAGTTTTGGAGGTATCTACAGAGATGTCTGGCTGCACATCACCGATAAACTGCACGTGACCGATGCAGTTTACGCAAATAAAGTTGCTGGCGGCGGTATTTTCGTCAGATATCCTTCGGTCAGTGCTTCATCTGCAGATGTAGAGGTCAAAATAAACGTAATCAACGAATCTACTGCAGCAAAAGATTGTACCATTAAGACCTTCATAGTTGATGCTAACGGGATGGTTGTTGCTCATAATTTGAGCACTCAGTTGATTGCAGCTGATACAAATTATACCGTCACTCAGTTGATGACCGTAACAGACCCCTGCCTCTGGCATCCGGATCATCCTTATCTATACACTTTGCATACTCAGATTTATGACGCCAACAACGCTGTGGACAGTTACCAAACACGAATAGGTATCAGAACGATAGAGTTCACCAAGGCTGGAGGATTCAAGATTAACGGCCTGCCTCTCAAATTCAGAGGCGCTAACCGGGAACAGGATTATCCATACTTAGGCTTTGCTATGAGTAATTCCGGACAATACCGTGATACATACAAACTGAAGGAAGCGGGATTCCAGTATGTCCGGACTTCAGCCAGCCGACCGCAGGACCCTGCTTTCCTGGAAGCCTGCGACGAACTGGGGCTTATGGTCCTGAATCCAATACCGGGCTGTCAGTTCATCGGCGGAACCACATTCAAAGAACGTTCTTATCAAACAATGAGAGACTTAATCAGAAGAGACAGGAATCACCCGTGTGTTATCGCTTGGGAATTGTCACTGAATGAGACCTGGTGGACCGACCCGAACTATACGCCCATGGCAATGAGTATCGGCCATTCAGAATATCCCGGCAATCAATGTTATATAGCCGGCTGGAAAGACGGCGGTATGTGGGGAGAACCTGCGCTATACGATATCTTCATCGCCACGCCTGTCGCAGGCGCCAGAACATATAACGGGCCGCTGCCGCTAATAGTCAGCGAGCATGGACACTGGGAATATGGTGGTGTCGACAGCAGCAGTGATGTACATCGCAGCGACGGCGAGGCCGCAATGCTTCAGCAGGCATGGAATCATCAGGAGTCGCACAATCTAAATCGCGGCTTGTCAAATATGTGCGGCGACGGCGTTTGGCTCGGTATGGATTATATGGCCTGGCCTTCGGGTATTATGGACAAATTCCGGCTGCCAAAATTTTCCTACTATTTCTGGCAGAGCCAGCGTGACCCAAACCTGATTATACCCGGCGTTAATTCAGGTCCTATGGTTTATATTGCAAATTGCTGGACTGCTGCTTCGCCGCGTGATGTAAGAGTTTATAGTAACTGTGACCAGGTAAAACTTTACATCAACGGCGTAAGTCAGGGCATCCGGAATCCTGATGCCAACGATGCTAATCATCCTACGGCTCATCTCCTGCATCCGCCATTTACATTTACAGGCTTAACCTGGCAGGCGGGTGAACTAAAGGCTGAAGGTTATATTAATGGCCAATTGGCTGCGACTCATATTGTCAAAACACCCGATATCGCGGCATCGCTCAATATCCGTTTCGATTTGAGCGAACTTAAGGCCGGAGGTGATATTACTTTCGTGTATGTGTCTGTGCTGGATGCCAACGGGACAGTGGTACCAAATGCCTCAAATCTGATTTCACTCAATATTGTAAGCGGCCCGGCTGTGTTGGCAAGTCCAAACCAGGTTCAGGCCGAGGCCGGTATCGCCACTTTCCTGCTCCGCTCGACTACTGAGCCGGGCCTGATTACAGTGCAGGCAACGACTTCAACGTTAGGCAGTGAGACCGCAAGCATTGTCAACAGATAAAACGAGTTTCCTCAAGAGCATCCAGCACATTTTCAGGTAGTCTCTGCCTGAAATAATCTTAACGAGGCTTTCCCAAAGTTGCGCTCTGTAATTCAATAGCGTGGGGACCATTGGTATAATCCATAAGAAATCGAGCGCCGATTGAAAATTGAATTGACTCGACATTCTCTACACGGAGGTGGTCTTCCCTGCCGCCGCGGCTGGTCGGCGTTCCAAGCCAATACGGATTCGCAGCCCAGCCTCGCGGCAGCATTGCAGCCTTGGTAGAAACAAACTGAGAAAGTGGAATACAGACCTGATTCCATTGCTCACTAATCGGCACTGTTGCACCCCAAGCAGACCCATCCTTTTCTATCAGGGTAACGCCAAAGTTTGTAGTGGCGATTTGGCCGGCACGAACACGTAAACACAATGTTTGAAATCGACCCATATCCTCGAGTCTGGCATCGATTTCTTTTCCAAACAGATAACGGCACGAAACATCCTGAGGGTCATCCTTTAAGCTTGGCACCTCGAAGCGAAGAGCAAGCCGACCTGCGCTCATACCCCCAACGAAATCATAGGTATAAGGCACACCGCCCCAATATTGTGAAAACAGGAGTTTATTCCTATCTCTGCTGACATCGTAAAGAACTATGGGAGCATTTGCTTCTACAACAAGTGTTTCCCACAGATTTTCTGCCGGAAAGTCCCAATCAGCAGGACGACCCTGTACGTCGGCTGGAAAAGCACGGACTTTTTCGCCGTATTGTACGGTTATGCAATATCTGAATAAGCCTGCCTTAACTTTCTCAGAAGGCACCTTGGCAGTAAACACATACCCATTTTGCCGCTGCATTTGATACTGCGAAAATTCTCTGTGAGGCGCACGCCAGACATACAGAGTTACCGCGTCAGGCAGCCTTGAATTACAAACGGTCGCTGTTACAACAAATTCTCTGCCGGCCGCAGTTTCCGGAACCGGTTCGTGTAGAACTACCATTGGCAATTCTTTTTCCGGAGGCGCCACAAACTCGTCCAACAATAATTGACCAAAAGGCGTTGAAGCCTGAAAAGTCGGGGCATTTATATCATTTCGCTTAAGCAAATATATGCCGGGATGTATGGTAAAAGTCCCGTTCTCTGTTTTTGTCTGAAGGTTGTTTCCTTTATTAATTGCATCAATGGCAAAAGCTGGACCTAAATCCGGCAGGTTAACATCCATCGGCCAGTCGTGCCAGAGAACGCGCGAGACCTCGCGGTCAAAACGGTGTTTGCCATAAGGGTCATTTACCCAGACAACATCGGGGTACACTTCCAATCGCCACACACCGGTTTGGAGTTTGTCCAGAAAATAACTGCCTGTGCCTTCATAAGAAACCACCGGTGACGAACCGCAACCTGCAATTCGTTCCAGCATCTGCGGCTTAGGTGGGCTGGTTTTCGTATCGTTTGAATACATAAACTCCCCCTCCGTGGCCATTTCACTCAGGTTTTGTTCGTAATTGACACGGAAAAGTCCAAAGCTGGTATTTTCAGGATATTTTCCATACGACTTCAGCCGAGGCAAATTGTGAAAAGCCTGAGCAGCAATGACGAAGCTGACCGCCTTCTTAGGCGTGTAAACCAGATTCAAATAATGAGTCTGAAACTCGATATTACTGGATGCAATTGGCAGCGGGTCATATGTAAACATCGCAGCGAATTGGACGCCTCCACTGCGAAAGGTGCGTGCCATTGCCGGATACATATATGAGCCGGCTATATCGGCTGCATCAAATTCGTAAACTGCTTTCGCCTTAGTCGATAGTGCGGGGTCGGACATCAAAGGATAATTCTCAACGTGAGGCAGAAAATTACCGTGCAGCGACCGACCGGCAAGAAGCTCCGTAGGATACCATCCGAAAGTAACACCATCTGCCACAGAACTACCGATATCCGCGGCAGTTCCTTTATTCTGGCTTACGTTGAAAAAAATCGGCTTATTGCAGGGCGTATCACGAACCGCCTTAGCCAAGGTGTTTATATACTCCGTAACCCCAGGAGGCAAATAAGGCTCGTTCACCAGTTCAACTGCCAATATTGCAGGTTCATCTTTATAAGCCAGTTTTGTATATCGATTAACATGCCGCATAATCTGGCTAAGATAGTTCGCCTGTATCTTTATTCCATTTGGGTCCGTGCCTATTTTGGTATCGCGGCTTTTACCATAGACTTTTGAGAAACCGTCAATTGGACTACCCATAGCATCAGGCCAGCGCGGGTCATACAGGATTATCGGAGACAAGAGCATATAAATTCCACGTTCTTTGGCCTTACAAATCAGATAATCAAGTAAGCGAAGATGCTCGTTGTCGATAAGATTTCCATTAGCGTCGGCGCATTCCCAATCGCCCCAGAAACTCAAACGAATACCATCCAAACCCATACGGGCAAAATGGGTGACATCTTGGTCAATAGTCTGTTCATAAGACACTCCTGCACGGCCGACCATACGATATGCGCTGGCGGACGGCAGACAATAGTTGACTCCAAAAAGAGCAACTTCATCGCCGTTATCCTGCCAGCGAAGGACCCCCTGCTTATCAACCTGGCACAGACGCTGTGCCGGTCCTGCCGCCCGGCTTGTCTTTGAATTATCCTCTGAAAACGCTGCTGCAGCAAAAAGAAATGTTAGGATAACGACCCAATATGTTTTATGTGCCAAAGCAGGTATTGAATTGCCTTTTATGTATTTTTTATTTTTCATATTTTAAAACCATAACACCATAAGACTGAATTTTAACTTTTCCGTTATGTTTTCGACCGGTTAGCAAATCTACAGCAGGTCGGGTAAGCGTTAATGACGCGGGACGATTTTCAAACTCAACAGCGATAAGACCTTCTCCGGCTTTGCCCTTTCTTGGTACAACAAGAAGATTAGAACTTGCCTGTGCTGCCGGCTCTATTCCTGCCTCTTTGCACACTGAAAGCAGCAGTTTCTTAAGGTCTTCGTGTCTCGGCATCGTACCTAACAAAATAATTTGGCCTTTGCCAACCTTCTTCCGCAGAACAGCAGCAAGACCCTTTAATGGCTGCTCAGTATAGGTCGCCAGGACTTCCGCACCGCCGGCCTCAAACCCGTCATACCAGATTGAACCACAGGATTCGCTTCCATCAGACCAGCGAAGAGCAAAATCTTGAGGGTCGCCCGGAATCTGGTAATTACAATATGCTTCCGTCAACTGCTCCAAAAAACCGAAGGGCGAATGTGTAAACTTTGTTGCATCAACGGTGAGGTTATCCGATAACGGTCCCACAATCCATATACCGCCGGCTTTGACCCATGCCTTGATTCGCTGACGGAGAGCGGCTTCATCGAGTGCCGGCAGAAATGGCGAACATACTACGCGATACGAATCCAGCGATGCGGCAGGGTCAATAACGTCAGCCCTAAGCGATGTCTCCATTAGCGGCCGATAAAAACTGCCGGTGAGTTTGTCGCTGTATTTGAAACCGTTAACGATAGGCTGGAACTCAAACATCCACCATGCCAGACCGGAAAAGTGTACCGCCAGACCCAAATTGACAGGTCTGGTTCCATTTATGAATTCAGCCGAGGCACTGAAACCAGCGGCGATTTCTTTCACTTCATCGATTATATGAAGCGGGCGGCCGCAACTGGAAATTACCGAGCCATGCATTAATTCCTGACCGCTCCAGTGTGCCCGCCATAACCAGTACAGGACAGCCTCTCCTCCCAAGGCTATCGGTAACCACGAATTAGCCCGACAAAATCCTGCAGAACGATATTTGCCGGCTACGGTAGAGCCATTCCAGCAGGTAGATGTTTCGGTATTCCAAAAAGGTCGGTCTTTAAGGGACCGAACCATATCCATCCAGAAAACAACTCGCCACAGGTCGGGTTCCTGATGGTAATTATTCACTTGAACAACATCTAAATTTCGGTGGATTTTATAATAGTTGATGCCACCGAGACACATCATATCTGTTCCAACCGGCTGCCGGCATAGTCTATGTAAAATTTCCGCCTGATGTTCCGTAAACTCTATATAAGAGTCCGATTGGAAGTCCATCCACGCCGTCAGCAGCGAAGGATGATGCCACGTGTCGGGCCTCGGAATCGGCAACTGCGAGAATGATTGGTACGTCTGACTCCACAAATCTGTCCCCCACGCTTTATTTAGAGCCTCGATACCGCCGAATCTTTTACGCATTGAATCCTGGAACTTTTTGTGACAGACCGGGCAGCAACAGCCCCGGCCGCGAGGTTCACGCGGGTGCAGATAAAGTTCATTATCAATCTGCCAGCCGATTATATTTTTGTCTCCGCCGAATTCTTCTGCTAATTTAGTGACAATTTTAGCGCAATAGTCACGATAGACAAGGTTATTGGGACAGGCATGTCTTCGTCCGCCGTGCTGGGAGATTTGACCGTTATCCTGAATTACAAGAACTTCAGGATATTTCTCCACCAGCCATATCGGCGGCGTACAGGTAGGTGTACCCATAATCGTAGCAATGTCCGCATGACCCAGTTTGTCAACAACAAGATGCAGCCAGTCGAAATCGAATTTGCCTTCGCGAGGCTCCATTCGACTCCACGCGAACTCACCGATTCGCATCACATTCATCCCTGCCTGTTTCATTAAAGCAATATCATCGTCAACCAGCTCTAACGGCCAGTCTTCGGGATAATACGCCGCCCCCAGATATGGTCCTTCAAACCGCTTCATAAGTTTCCTTTAGGCAATTTAACATACGATTATTACTTTGATAAAGGATTATACCCTTTCCGGCAGAATTTATAACGCCATTTTGCGTTAGCCTTTAACCATTTTGCGACGCGCCGAGTAAAAGCAAAATTATAACAAGGTGTTATCCTGACCGGACAATTATACGTTAACACGAACAAAACAATCAACCGGAGAAATAAATCCAGAGATTTCATAGTCAGGTTTTGTCAGCAGAGATCGATTGGTCTGATATCGGATTGCTTACTTCAGATAAATCGTATCGCCCGATTTAATTGGGGGAATCTTATCTTTCTTATAGCATCTGCTGTTCTACGCACCGACATCGGCTGGTTTCTCTGGCTGTATCGCCAATTCCTTTATGCATTACGACTATATAGATTACAACAAAACTGAAAACTCTTGCAGCCAATGAAACTGGAAATACGTGCCAAATAGAAAAATATTTTACAATCAAACTACCCATCAGTGTGCCCAGTCCGCCAAACATACTCGATGTTATTGTCATTGCCGCCAGATACGCGCTTCGCCTTTTGCCTTTTGTAAGTACCGATGTTATGGCCGGATTTACTATTGTGGTGCCGTTAACAAAAATGCCTGTAATAAGCCATGCGATAGATATTAACAGTATCGGTTTTACAAACGCTGAAAGCAGATAAAAGAGCGGTATAATACTCCATAAACAATGACACATCAGAAAAACTTTTCTCGTTCCTATCCTTTCGATAATTTTGCCCCAGAAAAGAAACGAAATAAATCCACTCATCTGAACCAGACAGACCGATATCAGGGTCAGCAGAACAAATCTGTTCTCAAATCCGAGGTCTTTCATCAGATATGGTATGAAAAATGGCTCGCAGATATTTATACTTACCGTCCATAGCAGCATTATCATCATCCATTGCCGGAACTTTTTGTCAGACCAGGGTTGAGTGACGACTTTCAGGAAATCACTTTTTGTCTCTTGTGTTTTTTTGTGCGGCTCAGGTATTTTGACATGATAGATAAGGTCGATTATCCCAAGGGTTAATCCGAATGCGAATACCAGCCGGACTATCATCATTTTATGAGCCTGGTCGGATTGCTGTACCGCCAGGGCTGCAAACAGAGCGATACCCATCATAAAAAATTGTATAACCGCACTTCGCCGGGCCATAAATCCGGCCAATTTGTCTTCGGATATCAGGTCATAAAGCCAACTTGACCATGAAGGTGCCGCAAGGTTCGATAATACCGCACTTATAGAGCATAATGCAATAATGCTCAAAGGGCCCAGCGGTATCCAAAAAGAAAATACAATAGGTATTAAGCAGAGCCGCGACAGTATGGAAAATATATACCATGGATATTTCCTGTTGCCCCAGAAATCCTCGAATACCCAACCGAATATCTGGAATGCTACCGCGAACGAAACCAAAGAGGCCATAATACCCAACTGGTACTTGGACATGCCGGAGGCAAAACAGAAAAAAGTAAAGTATATTCCTGTCGGACCAAGAAACGTGCCATAAATAGTGCCCAATATGCCTGTCCAGATGTGCCGGGTGCGTATCCATGGAAGCTCATTTTCCTGAATCTGACGCGTTCTGAAGATATCATCATCTCTGTTGAAAGTCGGTACAATGCTTTTAAGTTTTTTTGAAACCATACGAACTACATTTTCCACAGATTTTTTAGAAACTTTTCAAATCAGCTGTATGCGGTCTTACGGTTTTCAAATCATACTTACAATATCCGAAAAGTAAAGACTCTGCCCTTCGGGTATACATTTGTAAAAAGGTCAAACAAGCCTCGTTGTTATCTCACAAAACCGCAAAGCTTATAAACCCCTGAATCCATATATTACCACTGAAAAATTACAAACACACATTAACATGATGCCAAATAAGACTTTTGGATTGAGGAGTCTGTATTTCCAGCGGAGTCAGAACTATGTCAAAGAAGATAAATACTGCAAATTGCCGTTTCTTCAATGGCTGGCAATAGTTATATAGTTATTTCGAAAAGCTAAAGCCAGATGCCGAACTGTTACATCAATCATTAAATCCTGACACCCGAAGGGGCTCGCATCCTCAACTTTCGGATTGACAATCCGATGCTCAAACGCGTTTGTTTTTCGTTGCAGGCCGTTTTACTTGTTTATTTTAGTAGGCAATATAACTCCAAATTGCAACCTGTCTTTGGTGTTCATTTTTAAAGAGTCTTTGCACCAGGTAACGAGCCCTTTGCGAACACATAAGTGGCTTTTGCAACCTCTATTTCACCAGATTGAAAGCCTAATTGTTATTGTTGTATTTCTATCATGAAAAAATGGCCACTGGGAACAAGATACTTTTTACTAATTTTCCCTGTTTCGAGCATTTAACCAGTTGACAACATAAGCACCAAGTCGTTATATTACAGGCACTTAAAATTTCAGGCGCCCGTAGCTCAGCTGGATAGAGCAACGGATTTCTAATCCG
>JBGOWI010000027.1:0-28405 GCA_041478555.1 Phycisphaerae bacterium | reverse complement strand
AGTAGCCGCACTTCTGACCATTGCCGGTTATTCGATAAACGACACCGTAGTTATTTACGACAGGATCAGGGAAAATCTGCGGCTTGTGAAAAAGGCCAGCTTCACAGAAATAGTAAATTTGAGCGTCAACCAGACATTTTCAAGAACGATACTAACAAGCTTTACGGTATTCCTGGCGGTCTTTATTATGTACGTCTGGGGCGGTCCGGGCATCAGAAGTTTCAACTTCGTTATGCTTATCGGTACTTTTGTAGGTTCGTACTCCACCGTTGCTATTGCTGCTCCGATACTTATACTCGGCAAAAAGGCGAAAATAATAGAATAGAGTAAATAATACATAAATATGCGGAGGGATGTAAAAACAGGAATGCTGGCAGGCACAGTCCTGTGCCTTGTTGGAGTGGTCTGGTTTTGCGCAAAACATCAGATTGTCACCGGGCCTCTGACAAAATTTGAATCGCAGAGCCTCATCGAGCCGGCAAACAAAGAACTCACCGAGTCTGAAAATACCAACCCGACGGTTACTGCCCCTCCTTATCGGGCTGCGGCGGGCTCCGCCCCGACGAGTGAACAGAAACAGAGGCAGGTTCAAAAACCGGACAATGCCGGAACTTCCATAATTCATACCGTAATGCAGGGCCAGACTCTCAGCGACATATCGAAAATTTACTACAATACCCCTTACGGCTGGAAAAAAATTTACGAAGCGAATAAGGAACAACTCCCTCAGGGCCCCGATACAATAAAAGCAGGTATGCGGCTTGTCATCCCACAATAAACTGCCGACAGGCTCGGCTATAGATATTTTGCAGCTTCCTGGTCAATCAGCCAGGTAACTTTGTGAAGAATCGGCCAAAGCGTGTGTACCGGATATTTTACCTCATCAGGTCTGTCGACCAGCACATCGCGAACAATTTCGGCCTTTTCCTGGCCTGATATCATAATAAGCAACTGCTGCGCGGCACACATTACAGGATGTGTCAGGGTAATACGATTCAGACCGCCTTCCATCTGATATACAACCGTTACCAAATCATCAGTATCGAATAAGGCATAAGAGTTCGGCAGGAGTGAACCGATATGGCCGTCCGGCCCCATTCCCAGAATCATAAGGTCAAATTCGGGAAGCCGGCCGGGCTCAAGACCGAAAACCTCTCTCAACACACGTTCATATTTCTCAACAGCCTGTGTGTAGTCAATACCTTCGCCAACAATCCTGTGAATATTCTTCGGCAGAATCGGAACTTTCTTTAAGAAAGTATCGGCTGCGACCTTATAATTGCTGTCGGGTGATTCCGGCCTTACACATCGTTCATCCACCCAGAACAACTTTATCCTGTCCCATGGCAGACTAAGACTGTGACTGTCTGTGCCGAGTAACTTGTAAAACTGCCTCGGCGTTTTTCCTCCGGATATGGCTACATGAAAAACATTTTTGTCGTCTATCGCCTTGCGGGCAGAGTCCGTAAAAAGCTCCAGCGCCTTTTGTGCAAGCTCCTCGGGGTCTTTTACATCCACGATTCTGAGTTTATCACTATTCAAAGCCTTCACGATATAACTCTTATCCTTCAAAACCCTTTATTCAAAGTTACGTGCCCTGATGATGAAAGGTTTATAAATTTTCTCCCGTTGGGCAAAGCTGTTTCTTACATTATCGCTATAAAAAGGCAGCCAGACCACTAAATTCTGAAATTTTCAGCAGAAAACCCTGTAGCCAATAGAACACAAGCCATTGCTTATAAAGAACTTACGGTATGTGTTTTTAAGAAATTTTCTGTTTTACAAAAAGATTCTTTACATCTTCAATAACCATATACAAGGAAGGCACAATAAAAAGTGTAATCATAGCTGAAAATATTACTCCAAAGGCCAGACTTATTGCCATTGGAATTAAAAATCTCGCCTGCAGGCTTCTTTCGAGCACCATCGGCATAAGTGCAAGGGAGGTTGTTACCGTTGTCAGCATAATCGGCCGAAATCTTCTGGTGGCAGAATCCTGAACTACCTGAGCCAGGTCTGCTCCGTTCTTGCGCCGCCGGTTCATCAGGTCGATAATTATCAACGAGTCGTTCACCACCACGCCCATCATCGCAATAATTCCAAAGACTGAAAGCATACTCAGATTATATCCAAACAGCAGATGTCCAAGTATCGCCCCAGTCAATCCGAACGGTATTGCGGACATAACGATTAGGGGTTGTATGTAACTGGTGAACTCAATAGCGAGAATGACATATATAGCCAGCAGTGCGATATAAAAACTGTTTTTAAGGCTCTGGAATGTCTCACTCTGTTCCCGTTGAGCGCCGGCATACCGATACAGAAGTCCCGGAAACTCGGCCATTAATTTTGGCAGAACGTTTAATCGTATGTCCCCGTTGATTTCCGAGGCACTGGCAGTACTCTCATCGACATCTCCTGTTACCGTAACAACTCTTCTGCGGTCAACACGGTCGATGGTTGCAAAGCCGTAACCATACTCGACCTGTGCCACTGTTCTAAATGGGATTTCAGTGCCATTTGGCAGTCTTATGTGCACATTTTCGATATCTGCAAGACTTTTTCGCTGCTGTTTTGGATAGCGAACCATTACCCGTATATCGTCTCTGCCTCTCTGGATTCTCTGAACCTCATGGCCGTAAAAACCCTGTCTAACCTGCCTGGCCAGTTCGGCAAGTGTAAGGCCCGACATCCGGCCTTTCTGATTAAGCGCAAGTTTCAGCTCCATTTTGCCCTGCTCGAAGCTGTCGGCAATATCACTGACGCCGGTATATCCACGAAGAATCGTTTTGAGCTTTTCAGTCGCGGCTAAAAGCACATTAAAATCCTCGTGAGACAATTCAATTCCTATGTCGTCGCCGGCTCTGAACTGCGGATTTATCGAAACCACTCTGCCTGAAACCTGCGGCACTATCTGAACCTCTACTTTTGGTTTGACAGTACCGAATCCATTAATAATCATTTGAATATCAGCAGATTTTAAAATCTCCGTCTTTACCAGCGGAGCAAGCCTGAGAATCTCTGCTTTTTTAGGCGCCGGTCGTGTAATTATCATTATGACGGTGAGCAGAAAACCAGCCAGAATCACAATCAATGAAAAAGAAAGCTGCCTGTGCCGTTTGCTGAAATCAATCGCCAGTGCAAATAGTTTGTTTGCACCTTGTTTTGATTGTTGCTGCAGATTCTTTATGGTTTTTTTTTATCTTATCCTTATTCATATTGAAATTTCCTGTTGTTAAATTTTTTAGTCTGTCCAGTCCCCGCCCAGAGCGAGGAAAAGATTAACCCTTGCGTTCCAAATCTGGCCTTTGAGTATCGCAAGCGATTCGGCGGCCATATTCCTTCTTCTTTCAGACTCGAGCACCGTAAGAATACTTTCCACTCCCCTTTTGTACCTTTCCCTTGCGAGTTCCTCTGCCGCCTTCGCTTCTTCGAGTCTGATTTGTGCAAACTGCAGTTTCTGGCGCAGCAGATTTTCCGTTGCCGCCTGGTCTTGGACCTCACGCATTGCAGTAATTACTGTTTTGGAATATTGAGCGGCAAGCTCGGCAAATCTGGCCTCGTCCCAATCGACCTGAGCTTTAAGCTGACCGCCTTTAAATATCGGCTGCGAAATGCTCAAAAGAGTTGAATAAATCCAGGCTTCATCGACAAACAGCGAATCAGAGGTATTCGACTTCCATCCCATCGCACCTGTGAAGGTCAAATCCGGATAAAGCTTTGCAGTGCTTTCGCCTATTCTTTCATTTTGAGCTTTGAGTTTTAATTCCGCCTCAAGTATATCCGGCCTGCGCTGCAATAATGTTGCCGGCAGTCCGACCGGCACCGTCTGCGGCAAAGGCAAATCAGAAATTATTGCAGTGAGAGACTCGGATTTGCCGGGCTGGGCGGCAAGGAGCACACCAAGTGCATTTTCCGCTAACTTAAGCAATAATTCCATTTCAGGAACAGAGGTCTGAGCCGCCGCAAGATTTTCTCTTGCCAGTCTGACATCGACCGGCCCGACAAGACCGAGCCTGTATCTTTCCTCGACAATATTGAGTGTCTTGGCAAGACTTTGTGTATTAGCCTTTGCTATGGCAAGTCTGTTTTGTAAAGTTGCGATATTTACCCTCGAATTTACAACAGAAGCTATCAGCGAATTGACAACTGTATTTTTATAAGCCTTTGCGGCCAGCAGTTCTTTTAATTCAGCCTCTTTTGCATGCCTTAGTTTGCCGAACAGGTCAAGCACATAACTCACTGAAAATTCACCGGTGTACGTTCTTGTTTTGTTTATAACTGCCGTGCTTTCCAGACCCGAGCCTGGCGGACCGGAGCTTTGTCTCACGAATTGCCTGTCGAAATCCACTGAAAGTTCAGGCAGAAGTTTGCCGCCGGCAATTTTAAATTCAGCCTCCGCCTAAAGCACCTTTGCTGCTGCTGCCTTGACGTCATAGTTATTCTCGAGCGCATTCTGAACCAGCGTGTTGGTTGTCTTGTCTTTAAATCTTTCCCACCATCTGCCGGGGTTATTTGCATCCTGAGTATATTCACTACCGCTAAACGACCATCCGGCCTCGTCAGCAATGGTCCTCGGTCTTTTGTATTTGGGCCCGACCATACAGCCTGCCGAAAAACAAAAAACAATCAAGAGTAAACCAAAATATATTTTATTTTTCAGCAACATTGCCTTTACTGCTCATGCCTCTGATAGCCGCCGAGGAAAACTCCACTATATGCTCAATCCTCCGCTGGAGACTGAATGACACAAGTATCTCATCCTTCACTTCCGCAAACACCCGGTCCATCTGAATTCCATGCAGCAGCTGCGACACTATGGACGTTATACACAAAACCGCTTTTTCTTCAGACAAATCAGGACATACTTTTTTCAAAGCACCTGTCATAAGCTGCAATATGGGTCTTATCATTTCTTCAAGAAACTTCTGTTTTGGAAATTTTGGATTGAGCATTTCCCAGCCAACCAGCTTCATAAATCTTCTGCCGCCTGCTTCCTCTACAAGAGGCTCTACGAACGATTCTGCAAAAACCGTCAGCAGTTCTTCGAGTGTCAGGCGATTACCTTTATCGGTTATTATCTTATCTATCTTTTCAATTCTCCTGTCCCCCAGATATCTCATCTTCCTCGCAATAACCTCAAGGTAAAGCTCATACTTGCCTCCGAAGTAGTAATTGACTGCAGCAAGATTGCAGCTCGCCTTCTGCGTTAACTGCCTTGTGCTTGTTCCATCGTATCCAAAATCTGCAAAAAGCTCTTCACCAGCATCGAGCAGCCGATGCCTGACATCACTTCCATTTTCGACATCTTTTGTCATATTTATCATCCTAAAATGAAATGCTCGTTTCAAACTAAAGTATAAAACATACGTTTTAAATAGTCAAATAAAATTATAATTTTTTTTCTACTTGCAACTCAGTTGCATTAAGCTATAATAATTCTCAAGAAATATGATTTTTATAAGAAGCAGAAGATGAGGTTTGGCAGACAGTTAATATCATTTGAGCTTGGGGAACACACAAGTTTAAGACAAATATCATTTGAGCTTAAAGAACACATCCCTTTTACTGCTTTAGGGGCGGTAAGCGGCGTTATTTTTATGCTTCTTTTCAAAAATCTGGGGCAATCTGCAAGTCATTTTCTATTTGCTGTTTTTCACCCCACTCACGTCCTTATTGGAGCAATGGTTACATCAGCGATGTTCAGACTTCATAGAAGAAAAACAAATTTTATTATTGTCTTGCTGGTCGGTTACATTGGTTCTGTGGGAATAGCAACCCTGAGTGATTCGATTATCCCCTATTTGGGTGAGGAGTTGTTGGGTCTGCATATCCCCTCGGAGCATGAAATTCATCATTTGTCTTCAACGCAGCACGACCACACAGGCGAAGTACATCTCGGCTTCATTGAGGAATGGTATCTTGTCAATCCGGCTGCTTTTTTAGGAATTATTATAGCCTGGTTTCTACCGAAAACCAAACTGCCGCACGCCGGCCATATTCTTATCAGCACATGGGCTTCATCAGCTCATGTTCTTATGACAGCACAAAATAAAATTACCTTTGTTATCGCAATGTCAATGTTGCTGATATTGTTTCTTTCAACCTGGCTGCCCTGCTGTTTCAGCGATATTATCTTCCCGCTTATTCTGACATCTGAGCCGCGAAGCAAACAGAAGCATAATCACTGCCGTCATTGAGGAGTTTTGAGCTTGAACCCTGACGAAAAAAAATCAGTAAAATCCATACTCAAAAATGCGAATTTGCGCTGCACAGCCGCCAGACTTGCCATTCTTGATGTTTTGTCGCATTCAGACACAGCTCTTACGCAAAAACAGATAACTGACTCGCTCAAGGACAGGTACGATAAGGTTACTATATACAGAACATTGGATGCTTTTCTACGTGCTGACATAGTACATAAGGCGTTCTATCAGGAAAGAGAATGGCATTTTGAGCTTGCCGACCGCTGCGGCAGACAGCAATGCCACCCGCATTTTGCCTGTCGGCTCTGCGGAAAAAATTTCTGTTTTGATGGGATTAGTTATCCAATTATCCAGATGCCGGCAAACTTTGAATCACTACAGCAGAAGGTATTAATTGAAGGCGTCTGTCCGGACTGCAAAAACTGAAAAACTCTTTTTATGCCTTATTAGATTAGAGGGCGTTTTGTTAAAAATGTTTGCTTTTTACCGGTTAAGGGTGTAGAATTGATGTTTTAACGGGGCGTAGCGCAGTTTGGCTAGCGCGTTGGACTGGGGGTCCAAAGGTCGCAGGTTCAAGTCCTGTCGCCCCGATTTGCCGCCGGCAAAATAAACAGAGGATAAGTAACAAAAAAGTTGTTGAGTTTTCCGGCCGCCACAAAACCTGTCAAAACATAAAAACCGGCGGTCTCTACTCAGGAAACCTGCGGTGTCCTCTGTGTCTTGTGCAAGTTCTGATACTCCTCGTATGACTCGAACATCTCGCGGAAATATCCGCCCTTGAGCACTCTTACGCCAATCAGTACTGCACCGAGAATATTTGTATTTACCTCTCTCAGCTCGCGTACAATTCTTTTTGCAGTGCCGCGTCTGGTAATGGATGCATTGAACACCAGGACCGTTCCGTCTGCCTGTGACGCGAGGGCCTTTGCGTCGCTGACGAGTATCGGCGGACCATCGATTATCACACGGTCGTAATGTTCTTTTGCGTATCTGATAAGCTCCGCCATTCTCCCGCCGCCCAGCAGTTCTGCAGGATTGGCAGGAAGGATACCGCTGTCAATCACATCCATACCGTCAATACCGGTCGGCCTTATAATCTCCGCGACACTACAACTGCCGGTAAGACAACCGCTCAGTCCTTTGCCATTCTTTTCCGTTTTGGCATGGTGTCCGTCTGAATTCGGAAAGATTTTATACGAGCTTGGTCTGCGGAAGTTCGCGTCGATTAAAAGAACTCGCTTGTCTTCCGCCGCAAAAGTTGTTGCGGTATTTACTGCCACTGTTGTTCTGCCTTCTCCTGCATTCCCACTCGTAACAAAAATTACTCTCTGAGCGTCGGAATCAGAAGAAACCTTGAGATTTGTTCTGAACCGTCTGTAGCATTCGCCAATCATCGAGAACGGCGATTGTCTTACAATCTTCCACATGTCGGCATCTTTTGTACTATCATCGAGGTCCTTGTGCGTAACCATACCCAGCAGCGGCACATTGACAAATTTCATCACGTCGCTTGGTGTTCTTAAAAGGTCGTTCAAAAGCTCAATCAGAAATGCCAATCCTATGCCCAGTAAAAAACCAAGAAAAGTCCCGCCCGGCGCAAATATCAACAATCTCGGCGAACTCATCTCTAAAGGCGGAGGTGCAAGACCAACAGGTTTTACCTTTGCTGCTTCTGTGCCCTGCTTTATAAGATTATATTTACTTATCTGTTCCTGAACTGAAAATAGTTTGTTCTTTGCTTCTTCCCTGTCAGAGACAAGCTGGTCGTAGGTCGCCTTTGTACTGTCAAGGTCTCTCTGGTCTTTTTCCGTTTGTGATCTGAGCTCCTCAAGCTTTGCAAGTCGATTGCTCATTACTGCATATTGATCCTTGACGGTCGTAACATCCGAATCGCGAATCTGCTGTGCCTTAAAATTACTGCGTGTATCTTTTTCTGCCATCGTCTGCCGCAGAACCTCTCGCAACTGCTGCACCTCTCTGTGGTTTTCACCAAGATTTGTAAGCCTTCTTGCAAGTTCAGATTCGAGAGCGCTAATTCGCTGAATGAGACCAATAACGACCGGATCATTTTCGGTATCGCGTTGCACTATTTCGTCGGAGACTTTTCTTTGCTCGTAATTTGTAACGCTTGCGCGAACCTGTTCAATGTCTGCCTCAAGTTTCATCTTTTCAAGCTCAAGAGCACCAAGTTTTTGCGTTATGGTATGATGGAAATTCTCCTCGGCACCTTCAAGCTGTGTCAGGCCCGTTGAACGTCTGATATCCGAAAGCGAGCTGTTTACATTCCTGAGTTTGTCCCTCAGCCCATTTTCCTCCTGACTGAGGTCCATAAGCTTCTGGCCGATACCGGCTTCAGCAGTGGTCTGCTGTGACCTAACAAACAGGTCAACCATCTGGTTGACGATAAGTGCCGCCTCCTCCGCACCACCACAGGTCATACTGATTGAAATGTAATTGCTGTTTCTGTCCGGGAAAACCCCGAGATGTTTATCAAGGTCGTCGATAATCTCTATGACATCGTTGCCGAACTTTTTGAACCATTTAGTCTCTCGAATGGCATCTCTGCGAATAAGTTCCTGCAGTGTACTCTGCTGTTTTATAAGAGCAGCCTTTGAAGATCTGAACTCATAGGCTATATCCTTGCTTGCGAGAGGAGTGCCGATTACTGTAGGGTCAAACTGTCCTGGGTGTAAAACCTCTATGTAAGTTTTTGCCGTGTATTTTGGTGCAACTATACTTAGAACAAACCACAAGCCGACACCTATGACAGCACCTGCTACAGTCAGACTAATTATCAGAAACAGATGCCGTCTGAAAATATCGAATATTTCTTTCGGCGTAATGCTTATCGCCAAAGCACTTGAACCACCGGGACCTGCTTGCAAAAACTGCCGAGGTATCTGACTGTATCCGGCTGATGCTGGCTGTTTACTATTTATCATTCTTTTTCACCTGCCCAGACCACGGGTCCCATAACAGGATATTTCAGCGGAAACTCGTTGAGTTTCTTACTGCTTTGAAGAAATCCTTTCAATTTCTGCTGATATTCTATCTTTGACCTCTTGTGTAACATTTTCACCCGCTAATTCCATCGCTCGTTTATAGGCCTGTAAAGCCTCATCATCCTGCCCAAGTTTTTCCTTTGCCCAGCCTATATGCTCATATATCTCTATAGGGGCATTTATCTTGTTTTGTTCGTATTGCTGCAATGCTCTTTGCAGAAATTCGTCTGCCTGTTTAGCCTTGCCGCTTTTCAGAAGAACATAACCGTAAGTATCAAGTACCTCTGGACTATTAGACTTGGCATTATAGGCCCTCTCGGCATATTCGAGTGCCTTGCCAACGTCTATACCCGTGTCTGCAAGCATATAAGCAAGGTTATTAAGGATAGTAATATTTGTCGGCAGTTTTTGAAGTATACTTTCATACTCTTTAATAACCTGTTCTTGATATGTTTTATCAGCAGTTTTGGTGAAAGCCTCATTGAGAACATTAGCTTTATTGAACTGATAGTTGATCCTCGACTGTTCATTATCGGCTGCAATCCTGATACAGCTGTCGATAAAAGCAATAGCCTTGTTATAGTCTCCAGCAGTCCTGGAGAGATTGAACATAGCAAGATTTACTGCAAGCGAATCGGGCTGGCTGAGCAGTTTTTCATTGCACCATTTCATTGTCTCGTCGGAGCCGACCGTTTGACTCATATATTGGAGGGTCTGAATGATGAAACTTTCATTTGTGCCTGCCTTTTCGAGCGCCCTGTGGAAATACTGTACCGCAGTATTTTTGTCTCCCGTTTGGGCCTTTACTACTGCCATCCTCGTATAAGCAATAGTGGCAAGCGGTCCTTCAAGATATTTTGTTGCTTCAGCGAGCAACTGGTCGTATTTTTTAGCTTCGAAAAGTGCTATAAACCTTCCATCGAAGGCGTGGGCATCCGGCGACTCACTGTTGATTTTGAGACTGTTCTGGAATGCCGCGTCAAAAAAATGAAAAGCTTTCTCAAATTCTTTTTGGAACAGGGCTAACTCTCCGGCTTGATTGTACCAGTAAACGTCATTCGGGAACGCTCCCATCATTTCGTTGTAAAACTTCTCAAGGCGGTCATACTTGCCTGTCTTTATATAAATCTCTTCGAGCATATTTCTACCGACATACGAGCCCTGCTCATCAACAGCCACCTTCAGTTCTGTAATAGCTTCTTCCTCTCTGCCGGTTCGGATATATGCTCTTGCAAGGTCGATTCGCACTTCCGAATCGTCCCGGATTGCCTTGCTCTTCTGCAGGTCGTCGATTGCCCGGTTTAAGTTATTCAGTGCAAGATTTATCTGCCCGCGCAGCCGCCACGCTTGAGGGTTATTGTTGTCAACTTCAAGACTTCTGTTCGCAAGTTTAAGCGAATCTTCGAGCTTACCCTGTCGTGCAAGAAACCATGCCCGTAGAAACATTACTCTGGGTTCATCAGGATATCTTTCACACAGACTGTCAAG
Organism: Phycisphaerae bacterium; assembly: GCA_041478555.1. Taxonomy (GTDB): domain Bacteria; phylum Planctomycetota; class Phycisphaerae; order Sedimentisphaerales; family UBA12454; genus JAPLMW01. The sequence goes on along the minus strand of JBGOWI010000027.1, from coordinate 17,709 downwards.
CTTGGTCTGAGCATTATCAACCAGACCTGTCTCGAGGTACGATTCAATTTCAATAATTTGATTATCAATGGACTTGTCGATTTTCAGAAGCTCATCAATATATTTCAGTGTCTCAGCCTGGTTTCTTTTGGTCCTGGATACAAGTATCAGTCCTCTTATTGTATTAACATCTTTGGGATTCGTCTCATATAACTTTTCAAGCAGCTGTTGTGCATCTTCTACTTTTCCGCTGCGAATATAAAACCGCCACAAAAGGTCATTCCGGCCGGCAAGAATTTCCCCCGCCTCATCAGTTTTACCAGTAGCTCTGAGAAATTCACTATATGCCTGCAGAACGCGCATATCCGTTGGGGCAAGTTCATAAGCCTTTTTATAAGCATCTTCTGCTGCTGAAAGATATACATTTTTCTGTGATTCTACTTTGTTTTGCTCTGCTGCTTTCAAGGCTAATCTGCCGAGAATGAGCGAATTTTCAATGCTTGGCCTGGTCTTTTGTATTTGCTGACATATTGCAATCGCTCTTTGTGGATCTGTATCGCCTAAGTATTCGGCATAAAAACTTTGGAGATTGAAATCCATCGGATTGGCACGGATTGCGGCTATAAGTGCGTTTCTTGCCTCGGTAAGCTGGTCGGCTGATGCGCTTGCGCCAAGTTTCCGGTTGCGATTATAAAGCAAATATGCGAAATTTCTGGCAATTATACCGTCGAGAGGATTTAAGTTGTATGCCTTTTTTACGTCATCTATGGCGTCAGACTCTTTTTCGAGCGCTGCATTTGCCTGGCTTCTTAACAGGTATGCCTGGGAAAATACAGGTCTTTTTTCAAGACAGTTGTTAATTTTCTCAATGGCTGTTTGATATTCTTTTCTGGCAAAAGCAAGCCGAGCCTTGAAAAATTCGCCTTCGCAGAGGTCAATATTATTTTGCCGTGCGGTTTCTGCCAGCTTCTCCGCCTGTTTGAGGTCGTTATCACTTATAGCAATATCAAAAAGATTCGCAATCGCCGGACCATTGTTCGGTTCGAGCTGTAAAACCTGCTGATAATATTCAACGGCCTTGTCTTTCTGTCCCTTGGTCTGATAAAACTGTCCGAGCAGAGCCGCTTTTCTGAAAGGGTCGTTCAGTGACTCTACAGCCTTAACCATCAATTGGTCAAGACGTTCAGACGGCACATTTGCAGGGGCAGGTTCAGCAAGCATAAGCTGATAAACCTTGATATTTACGCTGTTGGGATGCACCAGCAGAAAATCTTCAACAAGTTTTTGAGACCTGCCGATTTGTTCTTTAGAAACATATTCTATGCAAACGTCTATAACTTCCTGCTCCGCGAGATTTGCAGCCCCAAGCGAGACGAGTTTACTTCTCAAGCCGTCGCGCTCTTTCGTTATAACATCACGTTCTGCCTTCAATTGTTCGTAGCTTTCACGCGGCTGCAACTGCCGTTCCTGTTCGTTTGCATCGCGTGTAAGCTCCCACTCTGCTCGAGCCAGCTTGTTGTTCAAAAGCGCTATTTTCAGTCTTATAGTATTCGGGTCTTCTATTGAAAGTTTATCGAGCAATTCCTGTGCCTGATCGAGCATATTTGCGCCGATATACGCACCTATGCGAAGAATGGTGCTCTTTTCGTTCTTTGCAAAGTTGGTTTCGAAGAAATTTACCGCCTCGAGTACACCCTGCCAGTCCCTCATAAATGCCAGAACAGTAGCAAAATCAAGGAGCATTTCTGGTTTTGAGTAATACAGTCCGTTTTTTACAGCGGCTGAATAGAATTGAATAACAGCTCCTATCTCAGACGAATCACGCAAAACCCTGGCAAGTTCGTAAGATAGTCTGCCGAGCTGAACATCCCCCTGCGCTTGGCCTGAAGCGGTGAGAATTTCATAAGCTGCATTCATCTGCACAATGGCATCGTTTATCTGCCCCTTGGCAAGCAACAGTCTACCCTGCCACATTATCACATAGGGATTTTCCGCACTACCCAGCAGCTGACTTATCTGATGGGTCTCGTTTTCGGCACTTTCAATCCATTTTGACTTCTCAGGCTGTCCATCCGGCGTATCAACAGCCCTTTCGACGAAACAATCGGCCAGAAAAGTATGCAGTGCATATCTGTTTATAAAACTTATTCTTGTTCTCGGCCCAGGTATATCAAGACTGTCGGGAAAACTTAAGGCCTCGTTAGCAATATTAATCGCTTTTTGAAAATCATCTTCGTTTTTACTTATTGAATATCTCCTGTAATAAAGATCGGCCGCAGCCGCCGCATAAGACACATTCTGCCTGTCAAGTTCTACTGCTTTTTCAACGGCTGCAATTGCCTTATCGATATCCTTCGGGCTTACCTTATACAACTGCACCATCGCAAAATAAGGAAGGGCGCTGTTGCTGAACTTTTCCGTCAGATCAATGAGGTCGGATTCAAGTTCTTTGCGCTTGTCTGGATTTGTTCTTGCCTCAGTAAGTCTGGTATTGTAAAGATTTATATATGATTGGGGCTCATCGGGAAGATTTTCAACTCCCTTAATCAGAATCTTTACTGCCTCCTGACGGGCGTTATCCGCAGCATCAAGAACACCTTTGGCAGCAAGAATTTCGCCCTGTTGCATTATCGCATCTGCAAGATACCGATACACATCAACATTATTTGGTTCATCCTGGTTTGTCTTTTGCAGAATCTCAATTGCATCTTTGATAGCCGCTTCCTTATCCGTCATCTGTCCGTGTTTTACCAGATCGACAAGAGCCCGACCCTTTATACGGTACATCCTTGGACTTGTATCAAGCTCTTTGTCAATCAGTTCCGATACATTCGACTCAACATCCTTCCATACCGTCCAGTTCCCAGCATCGGCAAGCTGATAGCCGTAGTCAAGCAGTGCAAGACGAGCTTTGATGTTTTTCGTATCGTAATTTATTATCCTGTTCCAGCAGCCGGCAGCTTTCGGCCATTCGTTGGAATCAAGGTACATCTTTGCCAGTTTAAACAGAATATCAATCTTGAGATTCACATCCTTTGCATAAGCGAACGCACGCCCGTAGGCTTTCTCTGCTGTTTTATAATCAGGCTCTGCAAGTGCAAGTGCTGCCTGAGCATCAGCTATGCACTTCTGCGGGTCTCTGCTTAATTTAAGGATTACCACTATCGCTGCCATTATCAGCAGCGCAAGTACCAGTGAACCAATAATTGCAACCTTTTTGTTTAATCTCTTAGCCATTTGTTCAATCCTTCTGTAAAAAAATTATTATTTATTAACTTCGTGCCAGTCAGGCCAGTGATTTTTTTCAAGTACAACCAGCAGAACCTTTAGCAGTTTCTCGGTAGCCTCTGTGGCTTGTGCCCTTTCAGGGTATAGGCCTTTTGAATTGAAAAATTTTATCTCGACTTTTGAGAAATAAGAATATTCACTTGTCAGGTCACCGAGAGCGACTCTCGTAGCCGTTCGATTGCCCTTGTATTGACCGTTAACCTTAAAAAAGTAAATGACGGGAAATTGCACCGAGGCCTGCCATATTTCAGTCGATTGCCGGCTTAAAATCAGGCCGGTAGCCGGGATTTTTCCATCCTTCGGAATGCCAGGCACGTTAATATCGCCGACATTCAAGTCAAGTGTAAATTTCTCCTTTACCTCATGTCCGCCGCCTGTATAACAGGCTTCCGGCACGTGTGGCACCTGGTCCGGATTGCCCGTATAATACGCTATAAAAATAAGACAATTTTTTACGGGGCTCAGAGTATCAACCGTCGTATCCTCCACAAGCCACTGCAGATACTCCTCGGTACCCAGTGACTCAAGCTCATCTTTGTTGTCAATTTTCGATTTTTCAAGCACCTTGTAAGGTTCAAGAAGCTTTTCATCAAGCATATCGAACGGCTCTTTCAAGGATAGAGGCTTTTTCATCAGCATAATCCCCTGATGGGCCTTGAGGTAACTCATCCCGCCGGAAAAAGCCAGTAGAAGTACAAAGCTTATCAAAAAAGGTAACTGAAAATAATTTTTTAAAAAATCCTTCATTGCTTGGGCGAATCCTTTCTTCGAATGATGATCTCCTGCTGCTGCAGCCGGCTTTCATCAATGAACAGGTCCGACATAAACCAGGCCAATAAACCATACAATCCGAAGGCCAGCGGCAGCATCAGCAGGCCCAGCATATCATGATAAATCCCCTGAGCATACATCGGGTCCCACAGAATATAAATAAAACCTGTTATCGTCACCCTGACCACATTGCAAAAGATGGCTATCGGCACAGTACTTGCCAGCAGAACAAGTCTCTGCCATATCGGCCTGTAGTGCAGGTATGCCATCGCAACTCCCAGCGCAAAAAATGCCATCAGCAGTCTCATACCGCTGCAGGCCTCGGCAATATCCAGTGCAGGCTCAAGTTTTACACCCTTATAAACCACATCTATAATCACCCCGCTTGCATTTGCCTCCAGCCCGCTTACAAGATTTAAAAACTGCACAGCTACTGCAGCGGCAAGTTTTCGCATCGGAATTGTCATATCAGTGTAAATTCTTTCGGGAAGAGGCATCGCAAAAACAAGAAAAACAATCGGCAGCCAGGTATATTTCACCAGCTCCCATCCCCCAATAAACAGCACTATCGAACCGACCATCGGAATAATTATAAGAGACCTCAAATAGCCGAATTTGTATACAACCATAACCAGTATGTAAAACACAAGACAACACACCAGGAACATCAGGCCAAGCCAGTTAGTATGAGGCTTAAACCGAAGTATTTCTTTTTTGTGCTGATTAAGAAAATAAAGGCTGAAAAAGGGTATTATAAAACCGTGCGACCAGCTGCTGTCGTTTATCCATTGAAAGACAATTGAATAAATCTCAATATGAAAAACGCTGTAGACCGCTGCGGCAAGCAGCGCCGCTTTAATATAGGCATGTGCGCCTAAACCGGCCCAGCTCAAATCCCGTTCCGATAAGTTTTGTTCTCCTATGCGATTGATTTCAACGTCCTGCATTGTAAAAAACCTCTCTTATAAGCCAAATCAATGTTCAACTACAGGATTGTCCAGCAGACGAAGAGGGTCGTTAAGACTTAAAGCTCTGTCAGCAAAATTGCGGTCATAAATAAAGCCGAAACCGTATGTTGCCCTGAATGCGTTACGAAGAACCGCCAGGTATCTTGCAACGCCGTGTGTTCCGACATTGATGATATCATTGGGCTTGATAAAGAAATCCGGCTGTGTGCCGCTGGCAATTTTTTCGAGGTCAACCATCACTATTTCTTCTTTCTTTTCTCCTGTTCTGCGGATGATTTCACATTTTTTCGGCCAGGCGAGCTGCCCCAGACCGCCTGCCGCTGCTATCGCCATTTTCAGTGTCATAGGCCTGCCGGTCAGGTTAATTACACCCTGATTGTTCACATTGCCGAGAACGTAAAACTCGCCGACAACATCGAGCTGAACAGTAATCGTATCCTGCGGCTTTATCACGATATTATAACGCGGGTCGCCGCCGTAAAGCTTATCCTTGGGTATACGTATCACTCTGCTTTGAACGCCGGCTGATTCTATATCCTCCCAGCCGTAATGTTCCGGCAATGGTTTTGTTTCAGGTTCAACCGGTCTGGCCTTTTCCTGTTTGGGGGGCTCAGGTTTGAACTGCGGCTTTAAACCAACCTGCTTTCGGGGTTCAACAGCGACTGGTTCTCCAACTCTGACGGGAACCCACTTGCCGTCCTGGAAAACCCATTCGATTCTTCCCTGCTGCTCTTGTATTTCAGGCATTGTACCGCTGACTCTATGCTGAGCATTATCGACCTCATTGGAATCGCTGACCGTTTCCGGAAGTGCCAGTGTTTCGAGTTGTTCTTTGGTTACCATTTCTGCCGAGGTTATAACAAGTCTGCCTGAGCCAGCGGCGCTAAATGTCGGCTCAATCACCTCAAGCATCTCTTCGTTGATAACATCCCCAGAGGAATCAATGTTTTTTTCAACGTTGTTGGCGTCCATCTGCTGGCCTGGTTCGACAGGCTTTAAGCCCATCGGTGTTTCCGGGCCGAGTTGGTCGCCAAGTTGTTCCTGCCCTGTCAGTCTGCGTGCTACATATATATAACTTACATTAAACTGTCTTGCCGAACCTGCGACAGCAAGTGCATCGAGAAGACGAAAATCATAACGAGGAATGCCATACCTGCCGGGGGTTGCAACACCATCGCCGAGAATTGCAAAAGTTCTGCTCATGGAATTGACGAGCGAAACTGTTACAGACGGATTTTTCAGAATGCCCGGCGAAAGCGAATTTCTTATTTCTTCTTCAAGCTGCGTCTCAGTCAGTCCTGTCACCTGTATCTGACCTATTTCAGGTATGGAGATATTTCCGCTTTCTGTGACAATATAATTGTCAACATAGGGCGCCCCTTCCTGAAGCAGCTCAAAGATGGAAATCCTTATGACATCCCCGGAACTGAATACATAATCCTGCTCGTGCGCAACCACATCCACCGGTCGGGGGTCTTCCGCCCCCTCATAAACAGCTGCTGCCTCTTCGGCTACCCCCAGAGAATCAAGGATAATGTTCACTGCCGGCGCAGGCCTGAACCGCCCAATTTGCGTAGGGTCAAGATGGTCTTTGCTGCAGCCCGTCAGACCAAAAACCATCACCACAGCGGTCATCAGCAAATGCCCCCTGTCCGTTTTGGTCATATCTTTCGCCTTAACAATATAGAGATACAAATCCCATCTCGGCAGATGTTACTCTGCGAAGCAGCTCGCTACCTATCACGAGCTTAAAGCCCGCCATCCTCTTTTTTATCGGCTCAACCATGGCTTCGCTTAACAACTCTGTGTTGCCTAAAACCTTTTTAAGTAAAAAATTATGCACTATAAACCTAATATCGGCAGTTGTGCTTACAGGCTGTAAAAACAGAGACCGAAAAATAAAAAAACAGCTGTCTCAAAAATTGACGCAAGTAAAGTCAAAAAAACAACTTAGGTCATCCTTGAGAAATGACTCTTTGCTGCCCCCTCTCTTGCTTCGCAAGAAGCAGAGGGGGCAAAATGTAGCTTACTATACTCCCCAGACCACCCTATTGTTCGGATAAATCTCCGTAACTGGCATCTTTAGAAGCTTTTACAGCGACCGACAGTCATATTGCGCAACCAATTTCCTGTCAGACCCGTCATTATAAATATAAACGTCTATTTTAGATGGGAAATGTCCGCCTCCTTCAAGTTTCAGATAATTATATCCGTACAAAATGTATCTTTTTTTGCCCTGTGAAATTACCAGGTCATTTCTTTGGGTTGATTTATTTTTGTATAGCTCCGCTCCACTCTGGTCGCAATAAACAAGGTCATATACTTGTCCTTCAAACGTAAAGCTGCCGGTTTGGCCCGGCCTGGTCTGGGGGTTTTTCAGTTCTGCAAGATAAAGCTCCAGCAGAGCCCTGCAGATTGACTCATCTGTCATAAGCTTGAAAAGCTCTTCGTCAAAGACTCTTGTCTCGGGGCTTTTTTTGACGGCAAATCGCCCGTTCTGCACTGTCAATATAATTTCACCAAACGGTTCTTTTGCCGTCAGTCTTATTGCTGCCTGTTCAACAAAAATTTCATGCCTTTGTTCAGTCAAATACCAGCTGCCGTCACCGCGCTGAAATTTTGCCACAGAAGCCAGTTTAAGGTCTGCCTGTTCGTCTAATTTGCCGCTGTTTTTGCTTTTCTGTTCCTGACAGCCTGTCAGACTGAAAAGCAAACCTGCTGCGACCAAAAAAGAAAATGATTTTTTCATATTATTTAAACCCGAATTTTCATTCTCTTGATTCAGTTTTTTCACATTCGCCGCATTTGAGATTTGCAAGCTGCTGAATCAGGTTGAATCTTTCGATAACATCGCCGGTTGCCATTTTCATAAGTTCTGCTGCAACTTCGGGCTTCGAATCTTTCAGGGTGCGATACCTGTTTTCGCTGTATGCAAAGTCGGCAAAGTTCACTGTCGGGGCTTTCGAATCGAGCTGCAGCGGATTTTGTCCCTGAGCCTTTAAATCGGGGTTATAGCGATAAAGCGGCCAGTATCCGCTTGCGACGGCCTGTTTCTGATGCTCATAGCCGTTAAGGAGGTTAAAGCCGTGAGCGATGCAGTGCGAATAAGCGACAATCAGCGAAGGTCCCTTGTAGCTTTCAGCTTCGACAAAAGCTCTTACAGTCTGAACAGGGCTTGCGCCAAGCGCTACTTTTGCGACATAAATACTTCCGTAAGTCATTGCGAGCATAGTAAGGTCTTTTTTGGCTTGCAGCTTTCCGCCTGCCGCGAACTGCGCTACAGCGGCTCTCGGCGTTGATTTTGACATCTGTCCGCCGGTATTGGAATAAACCTCGGTATCGAGCACAAGAACATTTACATCCTTGCCGCTTGCAAGGACATGGTCCAGTCCCCCGTAACCGATATCGTAAGCCCAGCCGTCGCCGCCGACCGCCCAGACGCTCTTGCGAACCAGATAATCAGCCACACTCAAAAGCTGATTGCACTCTGCGCATTTGTTTTTGCTGCACAGGTCTTTTAATTTTTTAACCCTGACCCTCTGCTTTTCAATCTCAACCTGTGATGGGTTGTTGGCAATAGCCGCCTGACGAAGCTCATCCGCAAATGCCTTTTCAACACAGCCTTTTTTTACAACCCTTTCAAGCAGTTCGATTGCAATTTCCCTGAATTTGTCAACGGCCAATCGCATACCAAACGCAAACTCGGCACTGTCTTCAAACAGACTGTTGCTCCATGCCGGTCCTCTGCCGTCAGGCCTGACGCAATAAGGCGTTGTAGGCAGGTTTCCGCCGTAAATCGATGAACAGCCGGTAGCATTGCCAATCAAGGCTCTGTCTCCGAAAAGCTGTGTAAGCAACTTCACATAAGGCGTCTCTCCGCAGCCTGCACATGCGCCGGAATATTCAAACAAAGGTTGTGCAAGCTGACTGCCCTTTACCGTGTTGAGCTTGTAAAGAGCAGGGTCTGTATTGGGTATCGACAGAAAATAACCATAGTTTTCTCTTTCCTGTATACGCAAAGGCTCCTGCAGTGCCATATTGATTGCCTTTTTGCCTGTGGGCTTTTTGTTTTCATCTTTCTGCTGTGCAGGGCATATCATCACGCAGTTGCCGCAGCCTGTGCAGTCTTCCGGTGCAACCTGAACGGTGAATTTCATGCCTTCAAATTCTTTCCCCTTTGCGTCTGCACTTTTAAAGGTCTTCGGCGCTTTGTCGAGATATTTTTTGTCATAAGCCTTTACTCTTATCGAAGCGTGCGGGCAAACAAGCGAACACTGGGCGCACTGGATACATACATCAGGCTCCAATACCGGAATATCGACCGCGATATTTCGCTTTTCATACTGAGTCGTCGCTGAGGGGAACCTTCCGTCAGCAGGCATTTTGCTTACCGGTATATTATCGCCGCGGTCAGCGATGATTTCGCCGACGACTTCCTTTACAAACTTCGGAGCATCGACAGGTACCGGCGGAGGCATTTCTATTTTGCTTGTAACATTCTGCGGCACTTTGACTTCATAAACCTGCTCCAGAGAGGCATCGACGGCGGCATTATTCATATCAACAACCTTCTGTCCCTTTTTGCCGTAAGTCTTTTCTACAGCTTCCTTTATCGCCGCAACAGCCTGGCCCACAGGAATTATATTGCTTATCTTGAAAAACGCAGTCTGCATGATGACGTTGATTCTTGCGCCAAGTCCGAGCTTTTGTGCAATCGAAATCGCATCAATCCAGTAGAATTTAAGTTTTTTATCGATAATTTGCTTTTGCATTTCTTTCGGCAGAGTGTTCCAGACCTCATCTTTGCTGTGCATACTGGTCAGCAGGAATGTTCCGCCCTGCTTGATATTGGCAAGCATATCATATTTTTCCACAAAGCTCGGATTGTGACAGGCGACAAAATCAGCCTGACGAATCAGATAAGGTCTGCGAATGATGTTTTTGCCGAAACGCAGATGCGAAACCGTCTTTGCACCGGCCTTTTTCGAATCATATACAAAATATCCCTGTGCGTAATTGTCGGTCAGGTCACCGATGATTTTAATTGAGTTCTTGTTCGCGCCGACCGTGCCGTCGGCGCCGAGACCAAAGAACATAGCGGTATAAAGACCTTCCTGCGGCACAATGAATGAATCATCGACATTGAGGCTGCTGTTTGTTACATCGTCTGTAATTCCGACCGTAAAATGATTCTTCGCACTCTTCGCATCGAGATTGTCAAACACCGCCTTTACCATAGCAGGCGTAAATTCCTTTGAGCCAAGTCCGTACCTTCCGCCGACAACTAATGGATAGTCTTTAAACGGCGCATATTTATCGCTCATTGCCTCGCCGATGCCTGTTCGCACATCGAGATACAAAGGCTCTCCAAGTGAGCCGGGCTCTTTTGTCCTGTCGAGAACCGCTATCTTTTTGACCGTCGGGGGAATTGCAGCCATAAAATGCTTATTACTGAAAGGCCTGAAGAGTCTTACCTTCAAAACACCGACCTTTTGGCCTTTGGCGGTAAGAAATTCAACCGTCTCGTGCACGGTTTCGGCGCCTGAACCCATTATGATTATGATTTTTTCCGCATCGGGTGCGCCGACATAATCGAAAAGGTTGTACTTTCTCCCGATTACCTTTTCGAACTTGCGCATCGTCTCTTCAACAATTTGCGGAGCAGCAAGATAATACTTATTGACAGTTTCGCGTCCCTGAAAGTAGACATCCGGATTCTGGCTTGTGCCGCTAATCATCGGCCGGTCGGGACTAAGTGCTCTTTGTCTGTGCGCCTGCACAAGCTCATCGTCAATCATCGCCCGCATACCATCAAAACTTATTTCGTCGATTTTCTGTATCTCATGACTTGTCCTGAACCCATCGAAGAAATGCAGGAAAGGCACACGAGTCTTTAGTGTTGCCTGTTGAGCGATAAGTGCAAAATCCATTGCTTCCTGAACGCTGCCCGAACAGAGCATCGCAAAACCTATTTGTCTGCACGCCATAACATCCGAATGGTCTCCGAATATGGACAGTGCCTGGCACGCCAGCGACCTTGCCGAGACATGAAATACAGTCGGCGTAAGTTCGCCTGCTATTTTATACATATTCGGAATCATCAGTAAAAGCCCCTGCGAAGCGGTGAATGTCGTCGTAAGCGCTCCTGCGGCAAGCGCTCCATGAACGGCGCCGCTTGCTCCGCCTTCGGACTGCATTTCTGTTACACTCGGAATTGTGCCCCAGATATTCGTTTCGCCCGCTGCGCTTTTCGCATCGGATACTTCGCCCATCACCGAACTTGGCGTAATCGGATAAATAGCAATAACTTCATTCGTCGCATGAGCCACATGTGCCACTGCCGTATTGCCGTCAATCATTACCTTACTGGACTTCATAAATACTCCTGTCTAACTATCTAAAAATACTATACTTATATTTAAAAACAATCGGTCATAACAGTCTATTGAATATGAAAGTAAATCCGAAATCCGAATATAGAAATCCGAAACAACATCAAATGTCCAAAATTCAAATGTTCAAAACAACCGCATTTTGGCGATGGTAGCCGTTTTGGTCATTTAGCCTTTGAATTTCGAATTTGTTTCGAATTTCGGATTTCGTGCTTCGGATTTTATATTATGACTTCCCAGCCGAAATGGCAATTGTTTTTTTCTCCTCGTTGTTTAGCCCCGACCCCTGCCTGCCCCGACGAAGCCTTTGGCGAAGGGGGGTGGTCGGGGGAATTATTTTGCTTCACCGCTGCCCCGGCACTTCGCCTACCCGCTTTAGCTTAGATTCTTTGAAGAAACTTAGGGCGAGAGAGTTAAAGCATTTCTGATTTATGACTTGTCCGGCGTAGCTTTAGCGAAGTCGGATTGTTGATTTTGGATTTAATGATGCAGGAGGAAAATCGCCCCTTGAACCCACCGAAATTATGGATACAATGCAATTCAAGAAAAAAGAGAAATTATGGCAGGTTGAAAAAGGTAAGTGGTCTATAAATTTACCGGAAATATGAAAATATCAATGACTAATAAAAGGGTGGCATTGATTACTGGAGCTGGTTCTGGGATCGGTCGAGCATCTGCAATTGCTTTTGCCAAAACCGGGTCTAAGGTTATCGTAGTGGATTTAGATCCATTGGGTGGCAATAAAACAGTTCAAGAGATTGCAGCCATAGGCGGCGAAGCTATATTTATGAAAGCAGACGTCTCGTCTGTATCTCAAGTTGAAAAACTAATTCAAAAAGTTATAAGAAGATATGGTAGGCTTGATTATGCTCACAATAACGCAGGAATTGAGGGTGAGATTTCCAAGACCGCTGATTGTAGCGAAGAGAATTGGGACAAAGTTATCAGAACGAATCTAAAATCGGTATGGATTTGCATGAAATACGAAATACGACAAATGGTCTGTCAGAAATTTGGCATAATTGTCAATACATCTTCTGTCTATGGATTGGTAGGATCTGAGAGAGGAATGCCAGCGTATGTTGCCAGCAAACATGGAATTATTGGCTTGACAAAAACAGCAGCTATTGAATATGCCAAATCAGGAATAAGAGTAAATGCGATATGTGCTGGGCCTGTAAACACGCCATTTAGAAAAAGACTTGTTAGTAAATCTAACGAAGATTTAACAAGATACCCTTTGGAGCGGGTGGCAGAACCCCAAGAAATAGCAAATGCGGCCGTGTGGTTGTGCTCAGATGAAACTCCATATATTACGGGTAGTACCCTTGTGATTGATGGGGGGCTTACCGCTCGATGAAAAAAGATTGCGAATGGATAAGGAGATGAAATCAAAATGGCAGAGAACTGGACATTGGCAGAAAAAAGGGAATACGCATGGCAATATTTTAAGATACATGCTGAACAGAGAATGTCATTGTTTAACTTTTTCGTTGTAATTTCCGCACTCTTAACTGCAGCATTATCCGCAACTTGGAAAAAAGACTGTGAATATCCAATCTTTGGGTTTTTCTTGTCCGGAGTGATGATGGTGATTTCGTTCGTTTTTTGGAAACTTAACCAGCGAGTAGCATATTTCATCAAACATGCAGAGGCTGCGTTAATGGACATCGAAAACGTATCTCTCAAAAGTGAAGACCTTACTCGTCTTTTTGGCCTTGAAAGAGAGAAGACAAAAAAGGTAAAAGAGAAGGCAAGTTGGAAACTATGGAGTTGCCATATGACCTACGCTGAATGCTTCGGTGTGGTTTATGTGGTATTTGCAGTTATTGGACTCATGGGAATGGTTATTGCAATACTAAGATGATAAAGGCAGACGAACCATGGTTATAGAGACGTTTAAACAATCCGCACGATTACGACCCTCCACAAAGAAGGCTCGCAAATATTCAAGGGCAGTCCAGAGTTGGATTAAAGATGTGAAATAATTAATGGAGGATATTATACTATGGACCATCTTCGCAATCTTGGTAATCACTTCTCAATTTCTTTGCCTACCGACGAAGAAGGTTACATTGGGCGTGAGTGTCCTAATGTGAATTGTAAAGGTTATTTCAAGATAGTTAATGGAACCGGACTTTCTGACGTTACTGATTGCCATTGTCCTTACTGTGGTCATATAACAGATCAGAGTGAATTTCATACACCTGACCAGATTGAATATGCTAAATCGGTAGCAATGCAGAAGATTTCGGATGCATTGCTAAAGGATCTTAAGAAAAAGGAATTTGATATTAAACCGAGAGGACCTTTTGGGATAGGTATTAGCATGAAGGTTGAGTCTAAAAAAACTCATCCCATTCATTGGTACAGAGAAAAGGTATTAGAGACACACATCCAATGTGAGAATTGCACACTCAAGTACGCGGTATTCGGAGTTTTCGCGTTTTGTCCCGATTGTGGCCAACATAACTCCCTTCAGATTTTGAAAATGAATCTAGAAGTAGTGGGTAAGATGCTGAATATGGCTGAGACTGCTGATGCAGCCCTAAAAATTAGATTAGTCGAGAACGCACTCGAGGACACAATTTCAACATTTGACGGCTTTGGACGAGAACTTTGTCGGATTCATAATAAAAAATCTTCTGACCCGGCAAAAGCGGAGAAGATTACATTTCAGAATCTCGAAGGAGCCAGACATAACCTGACAGTCCTTTTTGGATTGGATATTGCAGCTGGATTCACACCAGATGAATGGAAAGAGGCTGTTCGAGGATTTCAGAAACGTCATCTAATTGCACATAAAATGGGAGTTGTTGATGCTGAGTACATTCAAAAAACGGGCGATACCCAAAACACCATTGGGCGTAAGGTTAACATCTCGGAAAATGAAATTAGGAAGATAGTTCAGTTCGTCGGTAATCTTTCGCGTAATATTTTTGAATATCTCAAGTAAAGCGAATAATAGATGAGTCCAATTTGTAATATCGAATCTGCTCTTGGGGGCTAATCGGGGGACACCATACTTATTTCCATTAATCTTCAAGCGCCTTTTTCCGACCTTAAAGAAGCAGTATATCGTTAAACTGGAAAGAAAAGTAATCTTTTTAATTTTAAATCCGTAATCTAAAATCTGAAATTGTTAATATAACTCTCTGTGTCCTCCGTGCCTACCCTGAGCAGGGTCGAAGGGTTCTCTGTGGCTGACACAATCCGCGTAATCAGCGTACCTGTCCTGAGCCAGCCGAAGGAATCCGCGGTTAATTTCTTCATGTCTTGGTGTCTTGGTGGCTACTCTTTTACTAATTTTGCAAACTCTTTTATCAGCAATTTTGTATATTTGCCCGGCTTACCGTCTGCGATTTGTATCTCGTTGAATTTCACCACCGGCACAATATCCTTGCTCGATACCGCGATAAAAAGCTCATCAGCTTTTGTTGCATCCTGAACTTTTATTTGCTTCTCCAGAACATCAAGGCCGACATTTTTGTAAATTTCAAGCACAAACTGCCGCGTTATCGACGGCAGGATATTTGCAGTCAGTGGTGCTGTCTGAAGCACATTTGCGAAAATTGCAAAAAACGCACTGGACGCTCCTTCTGTAATACAACCATTTTCATCGACAAATATCGCCTCCTGACAGCCTCTCTTTTGTGCCTTGCGTCTGGCAAGGACGTTCGGCAGCAGATTAAGCGATTTGATATCGCACCTTTTCCATCTCGTATCGGCAGCGGTCATTACCGAGATACCCTTGTTTTTTTGCTCGCCTGAATCCTCAATCTTTGTAATCAGAAGAAGGAATCTCGGCTCAAGGCCTTGTGCAGCATGGTCTCTCGGCCCTGCTCCTCTCGTAATATGAAAATAAATCTTTGCATTGGCTATTTGGCTCTTTTGGTATGCACGCACAATCCTGTCGCGGATAGCGCTGATATCAACGTCTTCTATTTCAATCTCTGCCAGGCTTCTTTTGAACCTTGCCAGGTGTTCTTCGAGCGCAAAAAGTCTGCCGTCATAACTTCGCAGAACCTCATAAACGCCGTCGCCGAAAAACATCCCGTAGTCAAGATATGCAGAGTCGATTCTTTCCGCCTCGACGAGTTTGTCTCCAATCATTGCAATCTGCATCGTTGGAACTTCCCTGTTAAGAATCAGCTACAGAAGTTTGTCATCTTCGCCCTGTTTGTTATCTTCATCATCGACCTTCCATTTGTCGCTTTCGTCAATATCGCCGATTTCCCGTTCCATATACTTTAAGAGCTTGTCCTGCAGCGGAGCGAGTTTTTCCTGCGACTGCTGCATACTGCGATACATTGCCGCAATCATATCCAGCCTGATTAACTGCCACTTTGCGATGCATTCAGGCTCTTTGACGTTCACAAACGGGTCGCATTTGAAAACCCTGCGGCCGTCAGCACCCATTTCGCAGAACTCACAATCTTTGCACTGAATCATTACTGCACCTGAAAAATAACAATTTAAACCAGCCGACTCTTGCAAAAGTAAATGATACCATATATCTTATCCATTTAAAAGTTTTTTAAACTTGCCCTCGCGAAGGCGGGGGCTTGTCCCCGCAAAGCTTGTCCTCGCGCAGGCGGGGGGCTTGTCCTCGTGAAAGACGGGGATCGGGGGGGCGGGGAACAGCATAAAAATATCGGCCTTTGGAGACTTTTATGACTAAATCGAGACGAAGACGTAAAGTAGGCAGCAAAAAGAGACACAACCGCTGGAAAATCAGGCATCATAAGCAATAACAGATGAACTTCTGATTTTCGGTAGTTCATAGTCCGATGTATTTTCTGCCTGACCGGTGGTTTGAGTTTCTCGCTGCAAAGGGTATTTTCTGGATTTTCTGCACCCTTGTAGCCGCCTTTCTTGCGCTGTGTAAAGGCGCTGACTGGCTCGTTGACGGCGCCGCAGGCATAGCCAAAAAACTCGGCATCCCTGTCGTTCGGCCGTCGGCACGACGACGCAAAAAAGTCAAAAATCAATCCGTCTTCATCCTATCGGACTACGCCGCGATGCTACGCAAAAATCAAAATTGCGGCACCGTTTCTTCGGCCCGATATTTCTGACAATTTACACCGCCTATGTGCTTACACAATACCTGCTTGGAATGAGTTAACTCAAAACCCTGCTTTGTGACTTCGTCCTCCATAAGGAGTCCATAGTCCTTGGGACACTGTGTGGACTTGGGACTCCGCCGCAACACGCAGTGTGCCTTACGGCAGGCGTCCTGCGGACTAACGGAGTGCCTTAGTGGCTATTTTAATCCTTTTCATCCACATAAGCAAAAACGCGCAAGAAAAAACTTGCGCGCTTTAAAAATTTTAAAAATTTTTTCTCCATATCAGGCAGGCACTTACAAATCTCACGTCCCAAATTTCTGTCGAAAATTCGTCAAAAACGCGCAAGTTCCTTCTATATATGGAGGCAGATATATAGAAGAAAAATCCTAATTTCTAATATCTAAATCCTAAACAAATCCTAATTACCTAAAATCGAAAAATGACCCAAACGGCACCGTTTTGAACATTTGGGTTTAGTATTTTGAATTTGTTTAGTGCTTAGGGTTTAGGATTTAGAGTTTAATCATAAGAATTTATGCCCAAATCCTATTTACATATCCCTGTTCCCGATTTTATCGAACGCCTCGGCGTATGGTTTCTCCTGCGCTACAGGAAAAAACACTACGGCTTTACATTCAGACGCATCAAACTTACGAAAGACAAATTCGCTATCGTTGACGTTGAAGATTACGAGAAATTGGCCCAATATGATTGGCAGCTTTCGGAAGGCGAAAGTAAGAAATGTTACGCTGTCTGTCTCGTCAATAGAAAAATTGTGTCTATGCACAGAGTAATTATGAACGCCCCTGCCGGCATGTTCGTTGACCATAGATATGGCGACGGCCTTGATAACAGAAAAGAAAACTTGCGGATAGTTACCCAGGCTCAAAATCAATATAACCGCCGGAAAACATCCAGGAAAACCAGCTCAAAATACAAAGGCGTTCATCTCAAAAAACAATATAACAAATATGGTGCGGAAATCTCCTGCAACGGCAAAAGAACGCATCTCGGTTATTTTGATAATGAAATTGACGCCGCTAAGGCTTATGACGAGGCCGCGAAAAAACTCTTCGGCGAATTCGCAAAATTAAATTTCGATAACCACGAATTAACACGAATCGACACGAATTTCTTTAATCACTGATTACACTGATGACACGGATTCAAATTCAAAAATTATTTGTTGATATAAAAACCGACCCCTTTAATTCTTTCCCTTGTCATTATAGAATTCCTTCT
>JBGOWI010000073.1:0-8923 GCA_041478555.1 Phycisphaerae bacterium | reverse complement strand
AGAGCGCCGCCGGCGCGAAAAAAAGCCGGCAAGGGCTCGGCGGGAGTAAGCCGCCCAGAGGGTAGCCAAACCCTGAAGGCGGAACGAAGCGGGCTGGCAAACCCGCGGTAAGTGGACCGCCGAATCCGTGTGTGCTGAAGAGATTTTTTGCAGCAGCGGAAATTTTCTGTCTTGTGGTTATTTTATCGGCAGTCATTTCGGCAAATCCTGCAGAGCATGTTCAATTGCCTCGGAAAGCGTCTTTCGGTTTTTGTCTATCCAGGAGCATTTCCGCTGAATCATTTTCAGAAAATCTGCTCCTGAAAGATTTACGAAAAATCCTGTTGTTGCTATCGGCAGAACGGCCTCGGCAATAAGGGTTTCAATCATCAAATCCGGCAGCGTTTTCAGCTGGCTGTCCTGGAGTTTTTTCACTTCGCAGTAGCCGTAAATAAAATGCACGAGTCTTGACTGGTCGAGATAATCCGGCCAGTCGGCAGGATTCGGTCTTCCGGCGACAATTGAAAACTGCAGAGCTCCATTCGCAAGGTCGGTCAGCGTGGAAGAGACCTTGAGAGAGTCAAAATCAAGGACGGCAACGATTTTTCCGCCGCTGAACAGCATATTGCCCGGATGCCAGTCGCCGTGGACAATCTGGTCAGGCCAGTCGTCAAAACCGAGCTGATTGATGCTTACGCTTGAATTGTTATACATTGTCGTCAGCGATGTGGTTGTTTTTCGCAGTGAACTGTCGGCTTGGCCGTTGTTTTTTTCCGAGCCGATTTTTTTCAGATGGCCTCGCACGGCACGCGAGTCGTGAAAGCTGCCTTTTAGAGGCATCGGCTGATATGAAAAATCGCTCAGAAACTTATGGAATTTTGCAAGGACGGCGCCTGAATCGACGATGGATTCGGTTCTTCCTTCAAAACGAACGCCGCTGACAAACTCAAAGAGTTCATAGAGGTGACCGGCCAGCTCAAGAAAGGTATTATTTTCATCACGTGTGTGTATCAGCCTTGAGACGGGGAAATTTTTCTCTTTCAGGTGCTGCTGAACCGCATGTGCAAAAGCGACACGATAACGGTCGTCCTTGCCTTTTGCCCGTCTTTTGAGCAGGTATCTGCCGGTATCGGATATGATAATCTGTTTCGGGGCGCGTCTGTTGCCGGCAACAAGCGGTTTTATCTGCTGGATAATACCGATATCGTAATGGCTCAGGACAAGAGCGAGCTCCTGCGAGGTAAAATGAGCGCCGCCTTTGGACATAAAAGCTCCGCAAAAGTCAATCCAATCGGTAATATAATGAGGTCAAAACAGGAATTAGTCAACGCAAATTGCGGTATGGGGTTATTTTGAAGTAAAGAGGAATATAACCAGCAGCATAAGCACGGCAATAGCCGAAACCAGAACGGTTACAATTACCTTGTAGTTGCTGATGGACTGTTCGTAGTGAATTTTTTCTTTCGAATCGGATTCAATCGACTGACCCTGCTGAAGCTGCCCAAGCTCGCCGAGGTTGAACTTTTTTCTCGCTCTCAGCGGCGGTTCGCCCCTGCTGACGGCGTCAAGGTCCAGCAGGAGTTCTTCAGCGGATGTGTATCTGTCCTGTTTTCGTTTGGCCATCATAACCTCGATGACCTCGGACACCCCTGCTGAAAGCGATGTGTTTATATGGTCGGGCGGAATCAGCGGTTCTTTCAGATGCTTTTTCATTACTTCGGCAGGACTCGAGGCATCGAAAGGCACTCTGCCGGTTACCATATGGTAAAAAGTTGCGCCGAGCGAATAAATATCACTTCGGGCATCGATGTCGATTTCGCCTCTTATCTGTTCCGGCGAAATATAGTATGGCGTTCCGAAGGCCTTGCCTGCCTCGCTTTTGGCCATCTGAACATCATCGGTATCGCGAGCAAGACCGAGGTCTGCCAGCTTAACCGTTCCCGTGGTGTTAATCATTATGTTTTTGGGCTTTACGTCCCTGTGAATAAGCCCGCGTGTATGAGCGTGTGCCAGCGCTTTTGCCACCTGTGTTATAATCTCTATTGCTTCTGCTTCGGAGAAGATTTTGCCTTTTGACATGTCTTCATATAGGGTTTTGCCCTCGACGTATTCCATCACGAAATAATGATAACCGTCGGCTTCACCGACGTCATAAGCTGTAACGATATTGTTGTGATTGAGTTTGGCTGCCGCCCTGCCTTCCTTGTAAAACCGCTGAACGTAGTCCGGGTTCTTGCTGAACCTGTGTGGTAGAATTTTTATGGCCACGATGCGGTCGAGACTGAGCTGTTTTGCCTTATAGACAATGGCCATTGCACCTGCACCGAGTTTGCCGAGAATTTTGTAGCCGGGAATTTGTTCCGCTACATCCTTGCCTTCCTTTGTCGCCTCCTTTATCCTCCTCGCCTGGCTGGGAGTGATGAAGCGGTTGGATATCAAAAGCTGTTCAAGTGTAGTGGGATTTTCCTCAGACTGGTTCTTGAACTGCTTTTTACAGCGAGCTAATTCTTCTTCGGTGCAAAGCCCCTGTTCAAGAACCAACTTGCCAAAAATAGAATCATAATTCGTTTCGTTCATTACACTTCCGTCAGGATATTACCGGTAACAATCTTTTGGGCTAATTATCAGCCTGAAATTGCCTTTGTCAAAGAAAAACTGCCGTAAATTAGTGCATAAATGGCATTTATTTGAATATAATCGGCGTTTTTTATATCCTGATTTAGTCGCTTTTTCCAGTAAACCCACAGGTCCGTTGTCAAATAATATATTCAGAAAGTCTTTTTTGGTGGGATTAAATGTCTGCCAGAGTTTATCCAGCGGCTTTTCGTTGATATTTCCAATAATAATTCCACTGCAGACGCCGTTAAAAACGTTGCCGAAGGGGTCGATATGAACTGATTTTGAGTTTAAAAATGCCTTTTTGCAATTTTCTGCTGAAATTTGCTCAATTTCTTTGTCTGCAAGCTCTTGCGCTAATCTGCCTGCCGCTCTGCCGGTGAATCGGCAGGGGTGTTGTCTGTGGGATTCTAAAAACAAGTTTAGTTTCTGGCTATCTGAAAGGCTGTCCATTTGGGGTGGCTCTTTGAGATACTGCTGCCAGCGGAAAAGCACCCTGTTGATGCCCCAAAAATCGCAGGCAGTCTCATAGAGCAGTTTGACGCTGTCGAAATCGACAAATTCAGCGTGAAAGGGGTCGTAGCTGATTTTGAGCCTGCGAACGTTGTGGGAATTCAGGAAACCGAGCCTTTCGATTATTTCCGTTCTATTTTGTGCCCAGTATGCGTTGGTTTCTATCGTGTCTACCGGCCCCAGAGACAGTTTGTCTGCTGCTATGAGTAATTGCTGAAGGTGTTCCCAGTACAAAAAGGGTTCACCGCCGGTTATATGAATTTTTGCATGTTCGCCTGCAAGGCAAATCAATCCCTGCCAGGCAGCGATGGCGTTTTCAACGCTCATTAGTCCCGATTTTTCCGGACCGCAGTTGTAGTAACAAAATTCGCACTGGGCAGGGCATCGGTATGTCAGCAGCAGGCCCATTGAAGTCCATAGTTTCAGTTTGGGCTCATCAGGCGCTGTGGTTTTGTTGTACGCGTTGTCATTTAGCCCAAGCATTTTTCTGTCGAAGGATGATTTTTGAAAAAAATAGTCTTTGCTGATTAACTTCAGATACCGTTTTTATGGGACAAAGCACTGTCCGGTCAGGCCCCGGTCAATTCACAACAATATAATGTAATTTTGCCGTAATGCAAGCAATATATAGTAGCCTTGGTTATAGGTCTTTAAGTTTCTATTTTCAACAGCCTTAAAGAAAAACTGTCCTACGTTCCGATATCTTTAAAGGTTCGATAAGGTGGACTGCTTTTGGAGATGCGAAAGTGAGCAAGCGAGAAATAATTGATTTTATCTGCCAGATTAACCGTAGTGCAAGGCCCGAATTTTTGGCTCGTTTTCCCGTTTCGGAGTTGAGCAAATACCTCGACCACCTGATGGAGATTGATACCAGGGAAATACAGCTTGTAGAGTGTTGAATCGATGAAATCTTAAGGGGGTTAATTAAGCACATCTGCGCAAATATCTTTTGCCTGTAGCTCTGAGGCTGTTATTGTTGTGTAGAGGTCGATGGCGGGGGAGTTTTATCGCCGCTTACCAGTCTGCCGACCGAGGCAACGGCATTCTGTTTGAACTGCAGCATTACAGGCACCGTATCGGTCGGTATGTAAAAGACAAAATCAAGCTGTCTCAACGTAACCTTTTCAGAAAGATTTTTTCGGTCAACAACGTTTTCTCTCGTGATGTATCCAACCGGCCAGACAACCTGGCCGCTGCCCTTCCAATTGTCGGCAGAATCACTGCCTTTGCATACTAATCTTACCTGGGACATTGTAAATGTCTTGCCCTCTGTGGCGGCTTTAACAATAACTGCCTTTGTCTGTGAGCCTCCTCTTATAGGCTGATTATCCGAAGCCGAAACAAGCTCTGTTTGGGCAGCCCATGCAGTTTCGACTGAAATGGCAGATTCTCCTGCGACAGCCGAATTGTCTTTATCACATCCAATTCGGTTAAGATATATTTCATTGAGCAAATCAGGGTGAAATACCGCAAGACTTTTTTGGCCGCTCATTGAGCCTCGGCTGAGCCATGAGGAAACACTCGTGATAAAGCCGTCGGCGCTCAAAATCAGAGTTTTCTCTGGTTCTGTCGGATTGCTGACAGTAGCGCTGAAGCGTTCATAAGGCCATTTTGTGCCGATGGGCATCATTGCAACTGCCGTTAAAATAACCCCTGCGATGGCAAGGCCTGCGAATGCTGCTATCAGACACCTGATAACCCTGTCCGAAAAGTCACCGAAGTATATATCTGCCGGCACCAGTTTACCGCCGACCGCATTTAATATCGCCAGGACAAGCGCAAAAATCAGTATTAAGACAGCTGCAAAAGCCCATTCGACCACCAGACCGTAACCTATTATCAGTCGTCCCAGAGTTTCAAAATATGCAAAGGCGACGGTCGCGGCGACAAATGTGTTTATCAGGAGCAGAAATGCTTTGATAACGGTGCCTTTAAGATAAATAAAGGTGACGGTTACAAGTATAACCAGAATTACAGCTAATTCAGCCAGCATTTTTTCTCCAATTCATTCTGTCTTTTCAGTTTTTTTCTTTTCTGCGTCCTGTGGACCTGACATGGCACGAATGACTTCATTTATTGATGTCGAGCCTGCCGCCACCTTCCGGATAGCCTGTTCCTGCAGATACAACATTCTCGCATGCCGGAGAATGTTGGCGATATCGGTCCTGCTTTTGGCCTGTTTCAGCAGTTTTTTGATTTCATCGGTCAGGAAAACGAACTCGAATATTGCTTCTCTTCCAAAAAAGCCCGTGCCCTGGCAGTGCTCGCACATTATAGGTCTGCCGCGTCTATCGTGTTGTACCTCACCGGGGCGGTAAAATTGTTTTATTTTATCGGGGGGAATATTGAATTTTCTCAGCATTTCCCTGTTGGGCTCATAAGGTTGTCTGCACTGCTCGCACAGTTTTCTTACAAGTCGCTGATTGCTTATTCCAACCAGATAGTCGATGGCCCAGTCCTTGTCGGCTACAAAGTTCATCCACTTGCTCATCGTATCGTTGACGCTTGTCGCCTCCATGGTTACGTAGGTCATCTTGTTGTCCTTTGCTGCCGAGCAGGCCAGTTTGGCGATATCTTTATCCTCGTCGCAGCGTTCAACGCCGACGATATCCGGGCCGGTTCGAAGCATCGACTGAAATCTCCTGGCGTAGGATGTTGTTCCCGTATCGCTTAATGAATAAATAATCTGGGTAATATTGGGCAGTTCGCCGATAGGCTGTTTTTCGAGGGTGTTTATGTTGTTCAAAAACGGGTCATGATTGCGTATAAGGGCATAGAAAGTTGAAGTTATGCCGCTTTTCTTCGGCCCTGATATGATAAAGACGCCTTTGGGGCCGGTGCGGAGATTCTGGAATTGTTCAAGCTGGTCGGGCGCAAGTCCCAAATCGGTCAGCTTGAGAATATTATACTCCGCACGCAGTTTGAGCCTTACCTGTTCGCCGGCTGTTGTGCCTGCCGAGGTAAGTTCCCATTCGAATGATTGGCCGCTCTTCTGAGCGGTGAATCTGCCGGCCTGAGGCTTGCGCTTTTCCTCCACATCAAGGTCTGCAAGGTGCTTGAGGTACCTTATGAAGTATTCGACTTCCTCTCTTTCTCTCGGCTGCTGTTTTTCAACCACGCCGTCGATGACAAAATGCACATGATACTGCTGGGCTGCGGGTGTCAGGGCGACATCGCTTGCTCGTCTCCAGATGGCGTCGTCGAAAAACTCCTGTGCAGTTTTAAAACCGTAGAATTCCGGCGTCTTCGGCTGCGGCACAGGGACTTTGTTTTTGTTTGCCGTTATGAAAACAAGCCCTTTGTTGATCTTTTCGACCTGCTTCTGCTCGTTGGTGAACAGTCCTTTTATGTGCTCGGCTGTCAGAACTTTCTGGTATTCGTCCACAAGGCCATTGCGGTGCATAACGTATATTATTGCAGTAGTGCCTACCGCGATTATGTATATCAGCAGGCCGATGACGAAAAGCGGTATCAGCAGCCAGACGAGCGAACCTATGGCGCCGGCCAGAAAAACCGTCATCGTCCAGTCCTGCACTTTCGTACGCACCTTTTTGGCATCCTTGTTGACCCAGGTAAGTATGGGAAGCCATGCGAAGAGGCCGATTACAAAAACAACAAGCTTGAAAATCGAGATATATGCCCCCATCTGTATTGTTGCTGTAATTGTCGGCATCAACCGCTCCGCCTTATTCCTTTAAGAGCCATTTTCAGTTCTTCAACATTAGGCGCATGCTGTAGCGCCACCTTCAGGTCAATCCATTCGCCCTCGACCAGCGCCCTGAGGCTTTCAGTAAAGCTCTGCATTCCCTCGCTTTGGCTGGTTCTTATGACGGCTTCAAGCTCGGTTTCACGTCCTTCAGATATATGCTTTTTGACAACCGGATTGCAGATGAGTATTTCAACAGCGGGCACCATCAGTGTTTCTTTTTTAAGGCCGGGCAGAAGGAACTGGCTTATAACAGCCCTGCAGGCCTGAGCAAATGCCTGTCTGGCAAGGGTCCTTTCTTCCTGCGGAAACAAATCAACGATTCTCTGTATGGTTTGTGCTGCGCTGCCGGAGTGCAGCGTGCTGAAAACTAATTGTCCCGTTTCTGCGGCTCTTATCGCTGCCGAAAGGGTTTCCTTGTCTCGCATTTCGGCAATCAGAACCACATCGGGGTCCTGCCTCGTCAATGAGTTTAACGCGCCTTCATAATCTCTGACATCAATCCCGATTTCTCTCTGTGAAACTATGGCCTTTTTGTCGGTATGGACAAATTCAAGCGGGTCTTCTATGGTAATTATATGACACGAACGAGTTTGATTAATATGGTCTATCATTGATGCGATTGTAGTGCTTTTGCCGCAGCCCGCAGGGCCTGTTACGAGGATGAGGCCTTCGTATGATTTGTCGGCGATATCCTTGACTGCGGGCGGCAGATGAAGGCTTTCAAACGGGGGAATCAGGGATGTTATTCTCCTTGCTGTCAGGCTGATTTTGGACCTTTGTCTGAAGACACTCACTCTGAATCTGTCGGTCTGACTGACTTCATAAGCGAAGTCAAGGTCGCCGGTTTCCATAAGAAACTGTTTTTGTTTCTCGTTTAAAATTTCAAAAACAAGTTTTTCAATCTTCTCTTCGGTAAGGGCCTCGGCTGTTGTGCTTCTTATGCCCTCGTTAAGTCGCAGTTTCGGCGGCTGGCCGACCTTCAGATGCAAATCACTTGCCTGTGCCTTTATGGCAGCCTTGAAGTATCTGTTAATCTCCGGTTCTACCTCTAAATGTACGTGGCTGTCGATTGGTTGCTTGTTGTCTGCCATTCGTTGCTCCGGTTCATAACCGCTTGCCGCGGAAATGGTTATAATAAGTTCTATCTGCGGGCCAAGACCTGCCGCATAAGGCTCAGGCTGATTTGCGAAACCTCTATTCTACGAAAATATAGGTTATTGTCAATATGGATGTTGGGCTTTTAAGTTAAAAAATAGAGACCAATCCGCTAAAACGATAGACCCCGTTTAAAATTCTCCAAACCCCCCAAAAACAGGCACTTTTTGAGCCAAACACAAACGATCTGGCGGCGGGGGTTAGAAAAGGAAGGTCAAAGACAAAAAATCCGAAATCCGAAGCACGAAATCCGAAACCCCAGTTTAGATAGCTAACAGCATCTTCAAGCAGCTAATTGACGCATCTAACGGGGCAGGCAAATTCAAATTACCAAAATTCAAAATGTTCAAAAAACGAGAATGGAAAATAAGGACTTACAAAAAAATCGGGCTCGAAAATAAAGGAGTTATGAACGATTTTCTCGGCAAAATGCGCAAGTTTTTGATAAGAAGTGCGCAAGTTTTTAAAATTACGCTAAAAACGGGGTCGAAATTTCAAGTTTTTAACGATTTTTTCGGATTTTTTCAAAAAATGAATCACTTTTTTCGATTTTTTTCGAATTTCGATGAATTTGCGCAAGTACGACTTGCGCAAATTTGACTATGTGGACTATTCAGGTAAACTTTGCGATCCGCCGTCGCCTAAGGCTATGGCGAGACCTCCGCTCCGCTTCGGCTTGCGCGTTTTGTGCGATTAGCACAAAACAGAGTCAGAATATATTTTAACCACGAATGAACCCACCTCCGATAAAGCTTCGGAGGGCAGGCACGAATTTTCACGAATTTTTAACCACAGATTTCGCGGATTACTCGGATTTTTTTAGCCACGACTCGACTGAGCTCGTCGAAGTCAGAGTTCACAGAGAACACAGAGAGATTGCTTTAAGGCGGTGTTTTGCAAACACTGTAAATTCAAACCAAACCCTTTCTGAAGTAAACTTCAACCGGGTTT
>JBGOWI010000080.1:0-6667 GCA_041478555.1 Phycisphaerae bacterium | reverse complement strand
TGGGCGGTACAGGACTCGAACCTGTGGCCTCCTGCTTGTAAGGCAGGCGCTCTAACCAGCTGAGCTAACCGCCCTCGTGGGCAAACCAGAATATGTTTACAGACAATTCCTGTCAAGCGGAAAAGAAGTTCGTGGTTTGCTCTACTTTCAACTCTCTACTTTCTACTGTTCTGTCTTTTGCCTTTGGCAAAAAACGGAGAGGGCGGGATTCGAACCCGCGGTGCAGTAACCTGCACACACGCTTTCCAAGCGTGCTCTTTCAGCCACTCAGACACCTCTCCGGTAACTAAAAACCTAAAACCAATAACTCAAAACTCCTAATGGCCGTGTTCTTTCTGCGGCTCTGTATTTTCCTGATGAGATGGTTGTTTTGTCTGGGCCGCCTCGTATACGCCCTCTGCATAATGTATAAAAACGACATAGGCCTGGACAAATTTTCTGCCCGAAGCCACATCATAAGTATTGTAATCCTTCCATTCAAGAATCTCGCGGAATTTTTTATGTAATTCCTGCTTCACCGTATCGGTCAATAATTCTTCCAGCTTCTCAAGAGAGTTACTGTCAATTGCCTTATCAGCGGCAGCTACCGCAGGATTTACCTCTGCACCTGCCGGTTTCAGACCGGTATAAGGTGCCCCCTCGCCTGCCCGGTGGATTCGCACGACGGTCTCAAAAAAGTACATATCAGCAAGTTCCTTTGCCTCAGAACTTAATTTGCGAACTGCCAGCGTTTTTTCAAATGCCTTTTTGATTTCGGGTTCGTCTTTCTGCTGCACCCAGACAAGGACGAGATTAATATTGCCGGTTTCCAGCGCCTTCTGTGCAGCTTTGACTACCGGCCCATCCATCGTATCGCAATGTGCAAAAACAGACGGACACAAAAATGCGAAGACTGTGCCGAGCACCACAACAACCAGAACGAAATGGATACCCTTTTTCATAGCCATTCCTTTCAAACACTTTTAAAGATTTATGTTTACGCCTTCACGCCTTAAATAGTCTTTCAGTTCCGGAATTTTAATAATATTAAAGTGGAACACCGAGGCGGCAAGCAGAATCGTTGCCCCAGCCTTTACAGCCTCCAAAAAATGTTCCATTTCGCCTGCCCCGCCTGATGCGACAATCTCAGCACTTGTCGCTTTTGCTATCGCCTTTATCAGCGGCAAATCATAACCTGTTTTTGCGCCGTCCGTAGCCTTGCTTGTCGGCAAAATAACTTTTACGCCGAACGAATCAACCCTTTTTGCCCATTCAATCGCATCTATGCCGGTAGCGGTTCTTCCGCCGTCGATATAAACTTCATATCCGCTTGGCATTTTTGGATTTTTATCAACGTCAATAGCGACTGTTACTTTTTCTTCACCGAATTTTTCTACCATCTCTCCAATAATCTGCGGCTTCCTGAAGGCCGCACTGCTTGTCGAGATTTTATCCGCGCCTGCCTTTAGAACCGCCTCAGCGGTTTTCAGGTCGCTGATTCCGCCACCGACGGTAAATGGAATGGTGGTAACGAGGGCAACCTTTTTCACAACATCGAGCATCGTCGGCCTGTTCTCCACTGTTGCGGTAATATCGAGCATTGCAAGCTCATCTGCGCCTGCCTCGCAGTAGGCCTTGGCGCATTCCACCGGGTCGCCTGCGTCTTTTATGTTCACAAAGTGAACGCCTTTTACGACTCTGCCATTCCGCATATCGAGGCAGGGCATAATCTTGATTTTTCTGTCATTTTGCATTTTCAATCCTTTTAAAAATCGTTGTCAGCGGTATCCCTTTTCTTTTTGAAAAAATCCTGCAATAGTTTTGCACAATCTTCGGCAAGAATACCTTTAGTTATCTCTAATCTATGATTAAGTCGCTCATCCTGCACAATATTATACAGGCTTCCGCACGCACCGGCCTTCAGGTCTCTGCAGCCGTAAACAAGTCTGTCGAGTCGAGCCAGAACCATCGCCCCGGCACACATACAGCAAGGCTCTAAAGTAACATAAATGCTGCATTCGTGCAATCGCCAATTGCCTATATATTCCGCGGCCGCGGTAATCGCGATGATTTCAGCGTGTGCCGTAGGGTCGTTGAGTTTATGCCGCAGGTTTAAACCTTTGGCAATTATTTGATTTTGATGGACGATAACCGCACCAATCGGCACATCGCCGTTTTCCAGAGCGATATATGCCTGGTCAATCGCCGCCTTCATAAACTGCTCGTCTTTTTTGTCATCGCTCATTTTTAATTCTCCTGTATTCTACATTCTTTCAATGTTTGTATCGTCCAAGTGTGCTCTCAATAATTTGAGAGAGGAACTTTTTATATGTAATTCCTGCCTTTTTAGCAGCCTCGGCCAATTCCTCGCCTTTTGCAACGTCCGGGTTCGCATTTACCTCCAGAATGACGATTTTATTATCGCTTGTAAGTCTTAAATCAATTCTTCCATAGTCCCGCAGTTGCAGCAGGCCATATACCTGTTTACAGGTTTGGTAAATTTTTTCTGTTTCAGTTTTATCAAGTTTTGCAAAGCCGAATTTTACATTCCATTTTCGGCGGTATTTCTCGTCCCATTTCACGCGATAAGTTGCAAGGCGTGGCCCTTTAGCATTTTTCTTGTGGTGAGCTTGTCGAATCCAATTGTTGAATATACATTCTCGAATCGGCAAAGTTACCAGTTTTTTATTGCCGATTATTCCAACGTAGAATTCTCTGCCTTCGATATATTCTTCAGCAATTGCCCCCTGCTTCCATTTTTTGGTAACGAATTGGATTCGCTGTTTGAGAGCCCCGACATCGTTGACTACAGAGGCGTTTGAGATTCCTTCTGAGCCGTCTTCGAAGGCAGGTTTGACAACCATTGGAAATTTTATTGATTTGGGAAGTTTAATTTTTTCTCCCAGCGGAAAAAACAGAAAGTCCGGCACTTTTATCTGATGATATGTTAGGATTTGTTTGCATAGTATTTTATCTCTGCAGAGCATAAGGCCGACAGAGCCGGTGCCGGTAAATGGGATTGAGAGCAGTTCGAGCATTGCAGCGATATTTTTGTCTTTTTGTCTATCGCCGCCGAATTCTTCGGTCATATTGAAGACAAGGCTGGGCTTTTGTTGTTTTAGCTGGTTGGCAACGGAGATAATGTCATCTTCGACAGCGGTAATTGTTATTTCATGGCCGAGCTGTCGGATAGTCTGGATGACATAATATTCAGTCGTAGGGGTTTTAGGCAAGATGAGGAATTGTGGGTCGTCTTGTGGAACGGTTGCTGAATCTACCAGAGCGGTTATTTTATATTTCTTTTGGGGCAAACCAGCATCTCCCAGAAATTTTTATTTAAAATTACCCCCAAGGGGAATCGAACCCCTGTTACCGGGTTGAGAACCCGGCGTCCTGGGCCGCTAGACGATGGGGGCGGGTTAGTCGATAGTCGTTAGTCGATAGTGTTTAGTTATTGGAATTAAGTTTTTTAATTAAACTCATTGTCATTTTGCTTATTTGTTCAATTTCATCAAGCAAAATGCCGCCTGTTCCGCTTTCTAAATAACCTAATTTTTTGGCAATTATCAGTTGAGTAGATAATTCGGCGCAGCTTCCTGATAACGACTATTCACTAATAGCTAACGACTATAAAATGGCGGCGGTCGGAATCGAACCGACGACCCTGGGCTTATGAATCCCATGCTCTAACCAACTGAGCTACGCCGCCTGATAAAACCGTCTATAATCTACATCCCGCCAACCACTTTTGCAAGAATTTTAAGGCCAAGCTCAATCGCCAGTTAAGACATCCATAAACGATGATTTTCTTGCAATATTCGGCTATGAGTTGTAGACTGTGCGTTTTACCTACGGGCGATTAGCTCAGCTGGTAGAGCAGCTGATTCTTAATCAGCGGGTCACAGGTTCGAGTCCTGTATCGCCCAATTTTTCGGCAGAGCCGGAAGGTTGGAGAGGTGTCGGAGCGGCTGATCGAGCTGGTTTCGAAAACCAGTGTTCGCTTTATCGCGAACCGCGGGTTCGAATCCCGCCCTCTCCGCCATTTTTTATCTCACCTTCAGGTGGATAAAAAATGGCGAGATCCGTTTCATAGTAAACATGTCCGCTAAAATTGGGGCGATTCCTCGATTTTTGACGTAATTGTCTTAGAATGTGTGGTTGATGCTTTTAGCCACTGTTTGTTGAAAAAACGGTATGGATTGTGTGTTGAAAAAATGCCCCCACAATCTTTGGGATAGAAAACCAAATGAAAAACTGCCGCGTTGCCGGTAAGTCCTCCCGATTTATCGGGATTCCTTTTTCCCCGGTATGGTGTCACCAGATTTTGACTATTGAAAGAACACTTTTTGTTATTTCATCCAGTTTTCGGCGAAGGTCGCCAAGTCGAGCATGTCAACGCTGCCGCTGGTTGGGTCGAAAGACCCAATTTATGGAAGCGTAACCTGCTCACATTGGTTATAGCCGGCGAACGCCACGCAGAAATCGACCTCGCCGGAACACGCTGTAATATTCGTCTTCTTTATCGTCAGCTTGAAATAACACGTCTTGAAGTTGAACGTGGCAGAGATAATACCACCTTGAGTTGACTGTGCCATTGCTGTTGCCACTGCTGCTGGAGTCAATCGTTATCCAACCGTCGCTACTGAGTGCCATCCAGTTACAGCCGTCAGGTTTGTCACTTTACGCTTGTTCCGTTGTTAGTTGTCGTTGCTGGCAGATTTTTAAATGTTCGCTATCCCTGTTTCCCCTTCGTATTTTTTTTGAGCTACCGGACGGTGATTGTATAGACAGGAGCCATCCCGTAACGGGATTCGACATCGGTATTTCCTGCACTATCTCTAACGATGACACGGAACTTCAAGGTCTTCCCCGACGCGCTGTTGAAAGGGGTGCCTCTCACTATCCCACGGCTCCAGTCTATGGTCAATCCCGATAGGTCAAAGTCTCCCCTTCCGCTGTAAGAGGTGTCTTCACGCCAACTGTAGGGAGGGGTGCCTCCCATTACAAAAAGCGAAGCTCCGTAGGGCTTGTTCGCCACTGCGTCGTCAAGGGCAAACGAGCCACCTATAGACTGCTGAAGAATCATTTCAGGACATCCCGGCATCGGTATTCCGTCCGATGGAGCCGACGAGGCTGTTGTAACATTTAATGTAACACTTCCGGTCTTTGTTGAGGTGCCATCAGAGACTTCCACCGTGAACGTTTGTTCCGGTTTCGCCGCGTTAAGGGCTCCCCCAGTGCTTGAAAATACGCCCGTTAGTGGAGCGACAGTTGTGCCAAAGGGGAAGGTCGATAATGCCGGTTTGCTCCACGTATAGCCTGCAAAAGGCGATCCTCCCGCCGCCATTAGCGTTTGAGGGTTAACGTGGCTTTCGCCAGTGTATGTGTCTATGCACGCGCTTAAGGTATATCCGGGAAGTATCCTGAGCGTGGTTCCACCTGTTGGTGCCGTAGGAAGCGTAACCTGCACACATTGACTGTAGCCGGCGAACGCCACGCAGAAATCAACAGCGCCGGAACCCGCCGTAATCGTCATATTCTTTATCGTCAGTATGAAAGAACACGTCGTGAAGTTGAACGTGGCAGAGGCTGTACCGGCGGGAATGTTACTTTCCGTTACAGGGGCTTTTGAGCAGGTGAACTTTCCCTTGCCGGTCTTGAAGCTGCCGGCAGGCAGCGTGAAGGTTTGTGAGTCGAGCGTAACAACAAATTCTTCATTGACCATATTTACATCCGTGTCTTCGACAGCGAATGCGCCGCTGACTGACAACTGGTCGCTGTCCGATTTCTTATTGTTTTGCTTGATCTGGCACTTATCGACCCTAAGGACATTTTTAACTCCCATCATTAGCAGGATTGGTATCGGCCTTTTGGGGCCGTTGACTACTGTCTCGTCAACCTCGGCTACCCCAACGTAGCTGTTTATCTCTATCTGCACAGTCAACGGGCACGCCAGGCCGGACAGGTCGATGTTACTTGCCGCAAAGGAGAATTTGCCGGTCTTCAGATTGTATGTGAAAGACTTCCTTACGCCGTTTGCGGTTTTCGAATAACTGTATTTGCCCTTCTTAAAGGTCTTGGCGTCGATAGGAAAGGTTAGAACGCAGGGATTGACTATATCGTTTGAATCAACGGTAACCTCGATAGCACTGGCGGCCGAAATGTCGTCCGCATTGGCGTCCATCAGGCCCGAAAAGGAAATCTTGTTGCTGCCGGCCTTGCTGCCCGCGGTTACAGTGCATCTTGTTATGAGAATTGTCGACGGAGACATGTTCGGGTCGTCATAAACTGTTTCCCGCAGGGCAAGACTATGAGACTGGCCTGCGGCAACGGCTATGAAATCATTCCCTGTCGGAGGCGTCGCCTGACCAAAATTATTTAACCCCCAGCCGACGATACTGCCGTCGGACTTAATCGCAAGATTATGCTGACCGCCTGCGGCAACGGCTGTGAAATCATTCCCTGCCGGAGGCGTCGCCTTACCAAACTGATTATACCCCCAGCCAACGATACTGCCGTCGGACTTTAGGGCAAGACTATACCAACGGCCTGCGGCAATGGCTGTGAAATCATTCCCTGCCGGAGGCGTCGCCTCACCATCGTCATTCTCCCCCCAGCCGACGATACTGCCGTCGGACTTCAAGGCAAGGGAGTGGTACCCCCCTGCCGTGATGGCGATAAAATCGTT
>JBGOWI010000017.1:0-38922 GCA_041478555.1 Phycisphaerae bacterium | reverse complement strand
GTATGTCATCGGCAATCTGGAATCCCAGGCCCAGTTTAAGGCCGAACCGGCTTAACAAATCTTTTTGCTGCTTCGATGCACCACCAGCTATCGCTCCTAAAAGAGCAGAGGCGCAAAACATTTTTGCCGTTTTGTTTATATGAATATTTATCACCTGTTCTCCTGTTCTATTGTTCACCTGCTCTGTTTTGCCCGCAGGCAAAACTGCCAGCAGGTCGTTAATCTGGCCGGCAACCATACCGGCAGGCCCTGCTGCCTCGGCAAGGGTCTTTATCATTTCGACCGCCTTTGAAGGCTCGCTAATTTTCGTCGATAAAAGTTCAAATGCCATCGTCAAAAGCGCATCGCCGGTCAGAATCGCCGTCGCTTCATCAAATGCCTTATGGCAGCTCGCCCTGCCCCTGCGATAGTCATCGTCATCCATCGCAGGCAAATCATCGTGAACAAGCGAATAAGTATGAACCATTTCAATCGCCGCCGCCGCGGTTTGGGCATCCTTTGCCGTAAGGCATACTGCGTAATTAATCCTGTCAGTCCTAAGGACACTGCGTGCCACAACCTCACAACACCACAAAACAATCGCCGCCCTTACCCGCTTGCCCGGCGCACCGAGAGTATATTCAATCGCCTCTCTGAGCCTGTCAGGGATACCGTCAAAGTCCCTAATCGCCGCGGCAATTACATCGTTGACAAGCTGGGCCTTCTGTTCAAGTGCGCTTCTGATATCTACCCCGCCGCACCGTGCTGCGGGGTCTACTTTTTCCGTCTTTTCAGCCACAACAGCCCCTTCTATGGAGTTTTTTCACAAACCTGTTATTATACATATTTTCCAGTTTTCATACAGCCAAATCCCCGCTTTCGCGAGGACAAGCATTGATTGTGGACAAACAAAGGCTCTTAATTCTGGGCGTAACAGCCAGCGGCAAAGGAAAGCTTGCCTTTGAGTTGGCAAAAAAACTCGACGCTGAAATACTCAGCATTGACTCGATGAAGGTCTACCGCAGGATGGACATCGGCACTGGAAAACCTTCTAAAGAGGCTCGAAAGCAGATAAATTACCACCTCATTGATGTCGTTGAGCCAAGTCAATCGTTCAGTGTTGATATATTTCTGAATCTCGCTGAGCAGACCTTAAAACAAATAGAATCAAAAAATAAACCTGTTATCGCAGTCGGCGGCAGCGCGATGTATATAAAAGCCCTGCTTTATGGAATCTTCGAAGGGCCCGGCACGAATGAGCAAATCCGCCGACAGCTTAGAGAACAAATCAAACAGACATCGCTTGCCGAACTTCATAAAAAGCTTGCCGAGATTGACCCTGTTGCCAGTGAAAGAATCCACTCAAACGATGAAAAGCGAATAATAAGAGCACTTGAGGTCTATCAGCTAACAGGAAAACCAATTTCCACCTATCAGCAGCAGTTTGATTTGCCTCAAGCCAAAGGCAACTGGAAAATCATCGGACTGCACAGAGAAAAATCCGAAGCGAGCAGACGAATAAACGCAAGGGTAAAAAAAATGATACAGGCCGGTCTTGTTGAGGAAGTTAAAAGTTTGCTCGCTGAGGAAAAACCGTTAAGTTTGCAGGCCCGCAGCGCAATCGGCTATGCCGAAATTATTGATTATCTTGCTGGCAGAGAAACGCTCGAAAAGGCTGTTGAAAAGATAAAAATCAACACTCGCCGATTTGCCAAGGCCCAGCGGACATGGTTCAAAACCTTCAAAAATGTCAACTGGCTCGATGTAAGCAGCGATGACGATATTGAACACATTCTTGCAAAAACTATAGACCTGCTTTCAAATGAGTAATCCTCTTGCAAAAGCGGCCTTTCGGCTGTAAAGTAAACTCAAGTGTTTGAACCCATATCGGGCTCTTCGTAACATATTGTAAAACATACACTTGCGTCTGTAGCTCAATTGGATAGAGCATTGGTCTACGGAACCAAAGGTTGCAGGTTCGAGTCCCGCCAGACGCGGTTGGTATAGCCACAAAGGCACCAAGACACCAAGTTTTTAAAATATATTTTTCTTCGTGTCTTCGTGTCTTGGTGGCTAATTTTAAAAGGAAAATTTATGGAAACGAATAAGGATTTTT
Source organism: Phycisphaerae bacterium (assembly GCA_041478555.1). GTDB lineage: Bacteria > Planctomycetota > Phycisphaerae > Sedimentisphaerales > UBA12454 > JAPLMW01. The sequence goes on along the minus strand of JBGOWI010000017.1, from coordinate 36,827 downwards.
CACAACAGATTCTTGAAAAGGCCGCTGCCCTTTTCAAACATATCGTCCTGCCGGAAGGGCACGATGAGCGGACAATAGAGGCAACGAAAAAAATAACGAATCGCAAAATGGCAAAGCTGACTGTCCTCGGCGATGAAAAACAAATCAGCAGCGCACTTAAAAATATGGGGGTCAGTTCAAACGACATCAATGTTATCAATCCCCAGACCAGCAGTAAACTGAAAGACTACTCAGAACAATTTTATCAGCTCCGCAAAAACAAAGGCGTTACGCCGGAGAGTGCTTTAAAAATCGTAAAAGACCCGGTCTATTTCGGCACAATGCTCGTAAAATCAGACGACGCCGACGGCCTTGTCTCAGGAGCCACGCACTCAACACCCGATACAGTAAGACCTGCACTGCAAATCATAAAGGCAGTCAAAGGTATTAAAACCGTTTCGAGTATGTTCTTTATGACAAACAGTAAAATGACTCTGCTATTTGCAGACTGCGGCCTTAACGAGGACCCCGATGCCGAACAGATTGCTGACATTACACTTGCGACAGCTCGAACTGCAAAGCAGTTCGGAATTGTCCCGAAGATTGCACTTTTGTCTTACTCAACAAAAGGTTCAGCCCAGGGCGAAGGACCTGCAAAAATGATAAAGGCGATGGAACTTGCAAAGGAAAAACTTGCAAAGGAATTTGACGGCGAATATCTGATTGACGGCGAATTGCAGTTTGACGCTGCCTTTGTGCCGAAGGTCGCAGCCAAAAAATGTCCCGACAGCCCCTTAAAAGGTCAGGCCAATGTTTTTATCTTCCCGGATTTGGGTGCAGGCAATATCTGTTATAAAATGACAGAACGATTGGCTGGACTCAACGCCTATGGCCCAATTTTGCAGGGACTTGCAAAGCCGGTAAACGACCTTTCCCGCGGCTGCAACAGCGATGATATCGTTGCTGCAGTTGCGATAACTGCCATTCAGACCAAAGGCTGAAAAAGCCGTGGAAGGCCCAGCCAAAAAACGATTTGTCATTCATAAACACACACACGGCAAAGATATTCACTGGGATTTGATGATTGAGCAGGGTGATGTTTTAAAAACCTGGCGGCTCGAAGTGCCGCCGGAAAAGTTATCATCGCAAAAAACAAAAGCAACGCCCATTTTCGACCACGATAAAAAATTCCTCACTTATCAGGGCCCTGTCAATAACGGCAAAGGAATGGTTGAAATAGTTGATGAAGGAACCTGCACAATCGAATCGTCCACTGAAAACGATATACATATCAAATTCGAAGGCAAAATACTATTTGGTCATTTTCATCTTATTAATACAAATAATTTATGGGAATTATCTGCTAAATGAGACTTTGTCTAAAAATGACCATGTTCTAAGTACAACCAAATACATTCGTTTGCCAAACGCGGTGGTAACGTCGGATAATATGAATGCCACCACTTTATGAAACCTTGCTTATCAGTAGGCATAATTGTTTTGCCAAGAGAATTTACCTTTTGACAAAATTCAGAATGGAATGAATCGAGTTTGAAGTTGTCAAACACTTCTGTTCTTTCATTCCGCCACAACCACATCTGCCAATCGCAAAGCATGTAGGGAGAGATTTCAGGTCCTACCATATAAAAAGTTTTCTCAAGCTCTTTGCATAAAGTGTCCTCAAGCGACATTTGTTTCCCTTGAACCTTTAAGCGAAAATCATACGGTGGAAATTCTTGCAAACCCCATATTTTGCATTTTTGCTCAAGCCACTTGCGAAACGAATAGCCCGTATCTTTCAATACTCTGGAGTTCTGTAAAAATCCGCGGACGCACCAATGGCCTTTACGCATAGGAAACTGTTCAAAAGCTTCGGCAAGAGAACTGCCAACCTCACCTCCATTATTTCGCAAAATATCATAAGTTGTGGTAATTGGTGTTCCCTTCGAATTATGAAGCAGATGTTCACGTATTGCCTCAATCTCCCAAAGACTACTGAGCTCGCAAACACTAATATTCCTAACCCTAAGAGGCTTGAAGTTTTTTGCTGATTTCGACATTGCGTCTACACCTACAAATTCAGCCGCACGAAAACCCTGCATGTCAAGGCTATGACCCAAGAAGGCATGCCAGTTAAGATCCTCCTCAGTATCGGGAATCAAGACATTTGGCTTATCTATGATTTCTTTACTATACAAATCCCATGCGTGGTTAAGCTCTTGGCAACTCGTGTTAATTTTTTCAGGTATCAGACGCATAATGATCTCCCGCTAATTTTTCAGGAGTACAATTACTCACTAGAACACACTCCATAATCTCCGAAGAACTATGAAATACGTTCTAACTATTTGAGATATTCATTAATTGCCGCTGCAGCGGTTCTACCCTGACCCATTGCAAGAATTACCGTTGCGGCGCCGAGAACAATATCTCCGCCGGCGTAAACGCCTTCGAGCGAGGTTTTGCAATTTTCATCGACAATAATATTACCCCATTTATTCAGTGCAAGGCCCGGTGTTGTCTGGCCGATGAGCGGATTTGCGCCGTTACCAATAGCAACTACCACAGCATCAACTTCAATCTGAAATTCAGAACCTTCAATAGGTATCGGTCTGCGCCTGCCTGATGAATCCGGCTCGCCAAGTTCATATTTGAGACATTCAATTGCTGCAACCAGACCATCGCTGTTGCCGATGATTCTTTTTGGATTTTGCAGAAGGTGAAATTCTATGCCCTCTTCTTTTGCGTTGTGGACTTCCTCAACTCTTGCCGGCATTTCCTTTTCGCTGCGGCGGTAAACAAGATAAACTTTTTCAGCGCCAAGCCTGACAGCTGTTCTTGCAGCATCCATCGCGACGTTTCCGCCGCCGATGACGGCCACCTTTTTTGGCCTTGCGATCGGCGTATCTGCCCCTTTGCCGAAGTCATAAGCACGCATAAGATTTGCGCGGGTCAGATATTCATTTGCGCTGTAAACGCCGACAAGGTGTTCGCCTTCGATGCCCATAAACACCGGCAGGCCTGCACCTACGCCGATATAAACAGCTTTGAAGCCGTCTTCTTCCATAAGCTGTTTTATGGTTCTGGTTCTGCCGACAATAAAATTGCAGACTATATTGGCGCCCATTGTTTTGAGCTGGTCTATTTCCTCCTGCACTATTGCCTTTGGCAGCCTGAATTCCGGGATGCCGTAAACCATCACGCCGCCGGGTTTGTGAAATGCCTCAAATATCGTTACGTCATGGCCGGTTTTTCTGATATCGGTAGCGGCAACAATTCCGCCGGGGCCCGAACCTATTACAGCAACTTTTTTACCTGTCTCAGCAGCAACTTTGGGAACGGAAGCATCATGCAATTTTTCGCCCCAGTCCGCAACGAACCTTTCGAGTCTGCCTATGGAGACAGACAAACAGACGTTCTTGAATTTTTTTCCGACCGTGCAGGGAAGCTGGCACTGCACTTCCTGAGGACAGACCCTGCCGCAGACGGCAGGCAGAAGTGAGTTTTCGCGAATTATATCCAAAGCCTTCTTATAATTGCCCTCGACAATTTCAGCGATGAAATCTTTTATTTTTATTATTACCGGACAGCCCGGGACACAAGGAGCATTTTTACACTGCAGACATCGCAGCGCTTCAAGGCGAGCCTGAATTTCGGTATATCCGAGTGCAACTTCGTTGACGTTCTTTCGCCGTTTCATTGGGTCCTGAACCGGCATCGGCTGCGGCGGTATATTCAATCTGTCCGAAGGTTTTAATGTGCCGTCTCTGTATTTTTTTAAAAGTTCATCGAGCAATTTTTTGCTTTGTTGTTCGTTCAATTAAATACTCCATATCAACTATCAAGCCCGATTTTACACTTATGCCTTTTATACTCTTCAAATGCCTGCTGTTCCTGTTTTTTGTAGGCCTGTATTCTCTTCATCATTAAATCAAAATTAACCTGATGTCCGTTAAATTCCGGTCCGTCAACACAGACAAATTTTGTTTGTCCGGCCACCTCAACCCGGCAGCCTCCGCACATACCAGTACCGTCAATCATAATCGTATTAAGTGAGACAACGGTTGGGACATTATATCTCCTCGTAACTTCGCAGCAGAACTTCATCATTATTGCCGGCCCTATTGCAACAGCAAGGTCAGGCTTTGGCGTCCTTTGACAAACCTCGTCAAGCGGCTGTGTAACGAGTGCCTTTTTTCCGTAAGAGCCGTCATCTGTAACGACAATTTTCTCATCACTTACGGCGGCAAAATCATTTTCGAGGATTAGAAGCTCTTTTGTCCTTGCGCCGAGGATGCTGATGATTTTGTTGCCTGCTTTTTTCATTGCAGTTGCTATCGGCAGAAGCGGCGCGTTTCCGATTCCGCCGCCAACACAGACGACGGTGCCGAATTTTTCAATATGACTTGGTCTGCCCAAGGGTCCGAGGATATTTTCTACCTCGTCTCCGACCTTCAGTTCTGCAAGTTCGGCGGTAGTTTTTCCAACAGCCTGCCAGATAAGGCGGATTGTACCATACTGGCGGTCACAGGCAGCTATTGTCAGAGGAATTCTTTCACTGTAAGCCGTTGAAAGACAAACAATAACAAACTGGCCCGGTTTTGCGGCTGCCGCCACCAGCGGAGCCTCAATATCAGCCATGAACACATTAGAACATAACTGCTTTTTTGACAGTATCTTATGAGACAATTTTGCTGCCTTCTACCTGAATTTTATTTAAAAAGCGGGATTATTGCCGATTCCGAGGTGCCGGTCAAGCAATTATATTGTCTTTTCAAGCTCTATCACGAAAAACCTGAATTTTTCACTGTTTTCCAACATTTTGACTACAAAAATCCTGTAAAAAAGTGCTTGCTGTATAGAAGTCTTTACTATATAGTGGTTTGCAGTTTTTTAAAATCGATAGAATCGCAGGTAACGGCAGGATTGAGAACTTAATAATAACTGAAGAAAGACGTATTTAGAGCAATACAATATAACAAACCAATTCCCGAAACTCTCTGTTGATACGAGGTACACTATGACAACGATAACAAAGAAAGAATTAATCGACCGGATTGCGGAACAGACACAGGCCAAAAGAGTTGTGGTAAAACGAGTTGTTCAGTCCTTTCTCGACGAAATTATTTCAGAGCTCAGCAGGAACAACCGTCTGGAATTTCGAGACTTCGGTGTATTCGAGGTCCGCACACGTGAGGCCAGGGTCGCGCAGAACCCCAAGACTCTCGAAAGGGTGAAGGTTCCCGCCAAGCGTACGGTAAAATTCAAAATGGGCCGACTGATGAAGGAAAAACTGAGTAACATCGTTACTTCGGCGTAAGTGTAAGAATAGATATATTCTCAACATCAATTGTTACGGCATCATAAAAATATATTTAAACGAATCTGTCTGTTGGGAATCCCACAGAAAGGTCAGGTTATTTAAGGAGTACCTCAATGGCAGAGGGAGTTATTAAGTGGTTTGACCCCAAGAAGGGCTATGGATTTATCGAAGCCGAGGGCCAGCTTGATGTGTTTGTGCATCACACGAGTTTCAAGACAAAAGGTCTTCGAACACTCAATCAGGGCGATAGGGTAAGCTACGAGATAGTCCAAGGCGAAAAGGGCCCTCGAGCTGAAGCGGTAGTACTTTTGAAATAAAGCGTCCGTTTGTCGGCAGCACGGTAATTAGTATTATAACAACAAAAACCAGTATCTTGTATGAGGCTGTGTCCGGTTGCCCTGACAGACAAAATGGAAAATCGACTTGTAAAAACCTCCTTTTTCTGGTATTAAGCTGCTAATGGTTTAAGCGAGGAGGAAATGGCTTTAACCGAATTACAATCAGTTCTGAACTGCAACGTGCTTGTGCTGAACAAGCATTATATGCCGCTGCGCATTATCGGCGTTAAAAGAGCTTTGTGCATGCTGTGCAGGGAACTTGCCGAGGTCATATCATACGAACAGGGCCGGTACTATAACTATGATTTTGAAAGCTGGCTGGACATAAGTCGGTTGAAAAGGTCTTTTGAGCCACATGAGCACGACTGGATTTCGACCGTAAATTTTCACATAGCTGTACCGCGGATTGTCAGACTTCTGTTTTACGACCGGCTTCCGAGAACCGATGTAAAATTCAACAGACGCAACATATTCGCCCGCGACGGCAACAGATGCCAATACTGCGGGAAAAAATTTCCGACGACAGAGTTATCTCTCGACCATGTCATACCAAGAAGTATGGGCGGAACGGCAAGCTGGGAAAACCTCGTTTGTGCCTGCACTGATTGTAATGCGAAGAAAGGCGGAAAAATGCCGAAACAGGCCGGCATAACGCTTGTACGACAACCGACAAAGCCGAGACGCAATCCGACGGTTCATCTTCATTTAAGCAGCGAAAGATACCACAGCTGGAAGCAGTTTCTTGACCATGCATACTGGTCGGTTGAACTTACCTGAAATACAAACTGCCGCAGGATTGTTTTAAAATTCAAAGGGGTTTTTTATGAAAACTCTTCTTTACATAAAGGCTTCTCCGAGAGACCAGAGAAGTCATTCTCATGCGGTGGCGGGGGCTTTTCTGTCTGCATATCAGCAGAAAAATCCGCAGGATAAAATTGTAACAATTGACCTGTTTAAACAATCCCTGCCTGAATTTGACGCTTTCGCTGCAGAATCAAAATACGCTATTATTTACGGCAAAGAAAAAACCGACGAGCAGATAAAAAAATGGTCCCTAATCGAAGAAATAATCGAACAGTTCAAATCCGCCGACAAATATCTCATATCGACACCAATGTGGAATTTCAGCATACCTTACAAGCTTAAACACTATATTGATATTATAGTTCAACCGAGTTATACCTTCACGGTTACCGACAGTGGTTACAAGGGACTTGTAAGTGGCAAACCGTTATGCCTAATACTTGCCCGCGGTGCCAGCTATGATGAAAATTCCGCGATGGATTTTCAGAAGAAATACATTGAGTTTATTTTCGGCTTTATAGGTTTTACGGATATAAAAGCGATAATCTGTCAGCCTATGCTAAGTGATGAAAAAACCGTAAGTTCCGCACAGGCTAATGCTATTACCGAGGCAAAAGCAGTTGCACAAAAATTTTGAAATCCGTCAATATCAAGAAGCGAACCATGCGATTATATCTGATAAATCCACGCAATTCACTCATAAGTCTTGCCAATGTCCGCAACAACCGCTGGAACCGTTATCGAATCTGGAAACCGCTGGGCCTTTTAGTCCTGGCTGCGGCTACGCCGCCTCAGTGGGATATTAAGGTAATTGACGAAAATCTCGGCACAGCCGACTATGCGTCGATGCCCCGACCGGACCTGGTGGGCATTACTGCTTTCACTGCCCAGGCCAGCCGAGCTTACGAATTGGCCGCGGAGTTCCGCAGCCGCTCGGTACCGGTAATAATGGGCGGTATTCATGCTACCATGCGTGTGCAGGAGGCCCTCGATTACGTCGATTCGGTGGTAACAGGCGAGGCCGAGCTTGTCTGGCCAAAAGTTTTAACCGACTTCCAGAATGGCCTCTTAAAGCGAGTTTATGCCGGCGAATATGTGGATATGAAAAATGTTCCGCCTGCAAGACATGACCTGCTGCCCAAGGGATACGCTTTTGGTTCGATTCAAATCAAGCGAGGCTGCCCGCTTAATTGCAACTTCTGCAGTGTTACGGCTTTCAACGGTCCCCAGTACAGAGCTCGGCCCATTGAAAATGTCGTACGCGAATTCAAAACAATCCGGGAAAAGTATGTTTTGGTTGTTGATGATAATCTCATCGGAACCAGTAAAGAACATATCAGCTGGGCCAAGAGGTTGTTTAGCGCGATGATTGCTGCCGGCATCCGCAAGAAGTGGATTGCACAGACCACAATCAACATCGCCGATGACGACGAGTTGCTGACGCTTGCCTCCAGGGCCGGCTGCAGGGGCGTCTTTATCGGCTTTGAATCACCAACCGCCGAAGGGCTGGTTGAAGTGGGCAAGAAATTCAATCTTGTCAAAAACCGGGATATGAAAGACTCTGTCCGCAGGATAAAGCGACACAATATCATTGTAGTCGGCTCTTTCATTATAGGCCTGGAGACTGACAAGCCGGGTATCGGCAGACAGATAGTCGAAGCATCTGATTTTTATGGCATAGACATCCTCAATACAATGGTTCTAACGCCACTGCCCGGCACACGCCTCTGGAAAAAAATGGAAACGCAAGGCAGAATCACAACTAATTCTTTCCCTGATGACTGGAAGTATTACACGCTTACTCTCCCGGTCGCCAATTATAAACACTTGTCTCGGGACGATGTTATTAGAGAGCTCGAATACTGCGACAAAACTTTTTATTCGATACAGAGAATATTAAGCCGGCTATACGGCAATTTTTGGCAAAGACACAGTTTTTTTATTACGATGATAGCCAGTCTTTCGTACAGGTACAACTTACGCATAGCTCGCAAGGCACACCGGCAATTCGACTTGTCTGGCGGCCAGGTGCTTAAATACACTTCCGAAAATCGAGTCAGGATTTCCTATTTGAAAGAAAAAGACGTCTTATCTGAAAAAAGACTAAAAAATGTCCGGCACAACTGAAAACACAACAAATGGTGAACTTACCCGGCAGCAAATGACTATCATATTTTATCTCCCGAGACGACTTTGAAGGCCTGCGGCAGATAATCAAGAATATCTGTGGCAATCAGACTCGTTTGGCCTTTATTCTCCGCCGCCAAATCTCCCGCAAGGCCGTGAATGTAAACTGCCAGCACAGAAGCACCAAAATTACCAAGACCTTGTCCGCACAGAGCAGCAATAACGCCTGTAAGCACATCGCCTGCCCCTGCTGTCGCCATGCCCGGATTGCCGGTAGTGTTGATGTATATTTTTTCTGTATCGGCAACTATCGTGCCATGACCTTTGAGCACAATAACAGCTTTGGCAGCACGGGCAAATTCAACAGCGATAGTCTCTCTGTCATCGGGTATAGGTGTTCTTAAAAGCCCCGACCAGAGTCTTTTCATTTCGCCAGGATGAGGAGTAAGAATAACATTTGCCTTGCATATATTGGGCCAATCCCGCAGAGCAGCAAGATTATTCAGGCCGTCCGCATCTATAACGAGTCTTACCCCATCGAGCCGCAGCAGATTTTCGAGTACAGCCTTAACGCCATTGGCTGTGCCGACACCCGGGCCGAAGGCAATAATGTCATTTTCTTGGGCAGCTTTCAGAAGCGTATCGACAGCTTTCGCGCTGATTTTGCCTGAAGAATCCTCGGCAAGCGGAATTGTCGTATAACAGGGCTCAATAGCTGCCACTATGGGCAGAATACTTCTGGGTATCGCAAGTCTTACAAGACCGCAGCCGCTTCGAAGCGCGCTTTTTGCCGCAATAGCCGCAGCTCCGCTAAAGCCTGTGCTGCCCGCGATTATGCAGACCTTGCCGAAATCACCTTTATGAGCATCCGCCCTGCGGGCGGACAGTTTTGGCATTTCCGTTATTTTTTGCATAATGTGCCTTTCAATCATCACAGCCGGCTTTTGCCTCAAGTGTCATATCGGCAAAAAGGCCGGCTTTGTATTTATAATAGGCAAGAGACGCTACCATCACGGCATTGTCCGTACAGTATCTTTTGGGCGCAACCAGCAACTTTCTATCGGTTTGCTGCGCCATTTTTTCAAGTTCGTTTCTCAAGATTGTATTGGCTGCGACACCGCCGCCAAGCAGAATGGTTTTTGCTCCGACCTTGTCAGCAGCCATCTCAGTTTTCTTTACAAGAACATCTACTACGGCAGCCTGAAATGATGCGGCGATACTCGCAATCTCCTTTCGGCTCATTTTGTCAGTGTGATTTTCTCCCTTCATATCCTGGCCGTGACAGTAATAAAGAACCGCTGTCTTTATGCCGCTGAATGAGAAATCAAGCGAATCCTTTGCGAGCATTGTTCTGGGAAAATCAATTGCGGCAGGATTGCCGCCTCTTGCAGCTTTTTCAATGCTCGGCCCGCCGGGGTAAGGCAGATTCAGAATCGACGCAACCTTGTCGAAGGCCTCGCCCGCCGCATCGTCAATGGTTGAGCCAAGCAGCTGAAGCTCAAGGATGTCTTTACATTCATACAGACTTGTGTGACCGCCTGAGACAACAAGCGCCACAGTGGGAAGCTGCAAATCCTTTGTTCCCATCATTGCCGACTGAAGATGGGCGTGGATATGGTTTATTGCAATTAAGGGTTTTTGCCATACGAGCGCAAGTGTCTTTGCTGCGGTTATTCCGACGATAAGCGCAACAGTAAGGCCTGGCTGATTTGCAACAGCTATTGCATCTACACCGCTGCTATCAAGTCCTGACTGCTCGATTGCCTGTTCAATAATGGGGTAAATTTTTTCGATGTGAGCGCGTGATGCGATTTCCGGCACGACGCCGCCGTATTTCTGGTGAAGTTCTATCTGTGAGGAAACAATATTTGAGAGCACCTCTGTCCCGTTGCATACCACAGCAGCAGCAGTCTCATCGCAGCTTGTTTCGATACCGAGGATGTTGACATCCATTTTCATCGGACAAGATGATAATGAACCACATCAGATATGTCAATTTAATCAAAAAATAAAATGGGGGCTGAATCCCAAAGCTCCTCGCCACTGATATCAGGAAACTTTTTTTGAAGATATGTCTGTTCCTTGTCAACTCTTTCCGGCGGGAGTTCCTGGTCGAAAAGACAGACAAAATGTTCTCTTTCTTCCTGGTACTGGTCCCGTCTTAAAACGGTGCCGGTCGTTTTAATAACCTGTCCATCATGAAACCTCAGAGTGATTTTAACCTTGCCTCCCTGTTTTAAGGTCGATCTCTGCGGGTCGAAATCTGAAAAGAAAAACCTAACCGCTTTTGCTGAAATACCAACCACCTGCGACCGCATATTCAGAACTTGAGGAGCCGCCGCCAGCGGATAAGCGAGTCTGGGATACTGACGTCTTTTCCCCTGTCTTCTGTCGACACCTAAGTGAGCAACAGCATCGCGTTCGTCCCGCCTCCGCTGCTGTTTTCTTCTCTCAAAGTCAGGCCGTTCCATAAAATAAACTCCATTTCTGACCTTGAGAATTTTAAGCTCAGTGTTCTGACTTTACAAGTATAAAAATCTGCCGTAATACGCTTTTAACAATTCTGGCCGGTGTAAATCTCAGCGGTGTCTGTTCTGCGGGAACAAGCCCAAGATGAGGGTCGTCCGGCAGTAAATCGCCGACAACTTGAATATTCTGTTTATTTGTGCAGCCAAAACCTATCTTTTCAGCAGCTCTGATTAAAGGCAGCTGCTCAGGATTAAATCCTATTAAATCACAGCATATAACTTCCGCAGCCATAGGGTCAACGGATGCAACCAGCCAGCCGAGTTTTTTGGGATTTCCTCTTATAGGGCCGGGACCTTCCATCGCAACAACGGCATCAATAATCGTCAGCACAGGGCCAAGCAGCTTGTAAATATCTATCAGCATTGTGCAAAAGTTTTCAGAAGTTGCGCCTTTTCTGTAATGCCAGATTGCCTTTGCCTTTCCGCTGACGCAGCCGAACATATTCTTGACTGCAATGGTCGCTACAAGCTGCTGATGGGTTTTGAGCTTCGGCAGGTTTATAATCTTATCAGCCTCAAGTGCAACTGAGCTGATGCCTATTTTTGTTCCTGAATGCTCAAGCGTGCATTTTACAGGCCTGCTGAGCTGTTTTATTCGGACGCCAAGTTTTTTTAAAGGTTCGACAATGCCGAGAGCCTCTGCGCAGGCGGCAGCATTTGCCCATGCCGAAGAATCCGCAACGAACGGTTTTGCGCCAAAGTCGAGAAGGATTTTGGCAAGCTCTATAATTACGGCAGGGTCTGTCTGAACGGCACAGCTGGCAGGTTTGGGAGCTATCATGTTCGGCTTTATAAGAACTTTATCGCCTCTGCTCACAAATGCGCTGATACCGCCGTGAAGATTAAAATGTTTCAGCAATGCAGCCCGAACATTTACAGGTTCATAATCATTGCATTTTGTCAGTGAAACTTTTATTTGCACCATTCTGTGGTAAGATTTTAACGTTATCTCTGTCAGCTTCAAGAAATTGTTTTTGAGCCTGCTTTGCCAGTGTTATAATATGCTGCAAATGAAAGAGCTTTTGAAAAAATTAATCGATGCGAAATCCACGCCGGATGTCGGTGAAATTAACTGTGCCAACGTGCTGGCCGATTTTTTTCTGGCAGCCGGCATAGAGCCGAGGGTCGATATTTGGGACGGCAATCGCGCAAATCTGACTGCTCAACTCGAATCTACAGGCCAAAGACCTGCTCTTTTATTTGTCGGCCATCTTGATGTTGTGCCTGCGGGAAAGCGGAGCTGGCAATCTCCTGCTTTCGCAGCAGCAGAGCACGACGGAAAGATTTTCGGCAGAGGCGCCTGTGATATGAAGGCCGGCATCGCAGCAGCAGCGGTTGCAATGACTGAAATATTCTGCTCCAAGGTTAAACTCAAAGGCGACTTTATCTTTGCCGCTACAGCAGGTGAGGAAACCGACAGCATCGGCGTCAAGAGATTTTTAGAATCGTTTGTGAAAAATAAGTCCGAACTTTGCGGAGCAGTAGTGCCGGAACCGACAGATTTTGAACTTGCTGCCGCCCATCGCGGACTTTTGTGGCTTGAGATTATAACAAAGGGTAGAACCGCTCACGGTTCAATGCCGCATCTCGGAATAAACGCAATAGAGTCAATGAGAGTATTTTTAAATGAGCTTGCAGATTACGATATAACTGCCCGGCCCGACAAGCTGCTCGGCCAGGCATCGATGAGCGTAAACAGAATTAACGGCGGAAATGCAACAAATGTAGTGCCCGATACGTGTTCTGTGCAGATAGATATCAGAACCCTGCCGGAGCAGAATCACTCTGCTATAATCAGGGATTTCGAAGGGATTTTTTCAAAACTTTCAGGACAGAGGTCTGACTTTCAAGCTAAACTGAACATCCTTCGCGACGTTACCGCCCTTCATACCGACCCTGATTGCGAGTTTGTCAGTCAGATAAAGCAGCTGATAAACAAAGGCGAGATTAAAGCTGTACCGTTTACAACCGATGCGCCTTTTATTGCCCAATTAAATATTCCCGTGGTTATTTTCGGTCCGGGCAGACCGCAACTTGCTCACAAGCCGGACGAATTCATTGAAATCGAAGACCTGCAAAAAGGGGTGGACTTCTACAAAAAGATTATTCTGCACTTTCTGACCTGAAGAAACCCGCTTTCTGATATTCCATCATTCTTCCGTTGTTTGTTTCTGTTTTGCGTACTGTGCGACGACCTGCTGCTGAACATTCGGCGGGACGATTTCATAATGGCTCAGTGTCATTGAGTAGCTGCCACGACCACCGGTAACGCTTTTAAGCTGGCTGTCATAGTTTGCGATTTCGGCCAGCGGAACCTGAGCCTTTATGACCATCATATTGCCCGCCAGCATATCCTGTCCCTGAACGCGCCCTCTTTTGCCGGACAGGTCGCCCGCGATATTGCCGACGTATTCAGCGGGTATGGTGATTTCTATATTAACAATCGGCTCAAGAAGGCACAGTCTTGCCTTCTGCACGGCATCGATGAAAGCGCCTTTTCCTGCGGCACGGAATGCCACTTCCTTGGAGTCAACAGGATGATGTTTTCCGTCATAGATGGATACCTTGATATCCTGCATGGGAAAGCCGGCAACAACGCCGTTGTCCATAACATCCCCAATACCTTTGACAATAGGAGCTTCATACTGACCCGGGATAGAGCCACCGAATACATCCCACGTATACTGCAGCGGCGGCTCCGAGCCTCTTTCCGCAGGTTCGACTCTGAGATAAACTTCGCCGAACTGTCCTGCGCCGCCGGTCTGTTTTTTATGACGGTAGTGTCCGTCGGCCTTTGCTGTAATTGTCTCACGATATGGTATTTTCGGCGGCTTGGTGTTGACCGAGAGCTTGAATCTTTTCTCCATTTTTGAAAGCATAACGCGCAGATGTAAATCGCCCAGTCCGCTGATAATCAGTTCTCTGGTTTGCCGGTCGCGGGTGACCTTGAAGCAGACATCTTCCTCGGTAAGTTTTTCCATCGCTGAGCCTAATTTCTGCTCATCTCCTTTTGATGCGGGTTCCAGAGCAAGGCTGAACATTGGTGATGGAAGTTTGGGCATTTCGAATTTTCCCGTTACCTTTCCGTCATGGATGAGGTCTCCTATCTGGAGTTCTTCGATCTTAGCAAGAGTTACAATATCTCCTGCGGCGCCGACGTTGACTTCACCGATTTCAGCCCCCTGCGTCTTGAGGACATGGCCGGGCCGGATGGCCTTCCTGTCGGTGTTTCTAAGCATTGCGGTATCGTTTTTGAGTGTTCCGCTGAAGATTCTCATAGAGGTGTATTTCATGTTTGTACGCGGGTCAAGTCCGATTCTGAAGACAAGTCCTGCCAGAGGTCCGGCCGGGTCAGACTTAATTTCGCTCTGTTTTTCTCCTGCGATAAGTTTTGCCGGTTTACACTGAGCCGGCGAGGGAACATAATCAGTTATAAAATTCAGCAATTCAGTTATGCCGATTTCCTTTCTTGCGTTTGTAAACAGAATCGGCACGATAGTGCCTTCGATAATCGCCTTAACAAATACGGATGCGATTTTTTCCTGCGAAATCTGCTCGCCGCCGAGATATGCCTCCATCAAAGCATCATCAGCCTCGATTGCGCTTTCGATAAGCTCGGTATGAGCGCCAGCAACATCCATAACCGGCGACTCACCGGAATCACTTTTGAGGCAGTCGATTACAGCGGATTTATCTGCGACGGGCAGATTTGCGCATCTGCACTGGGTGCCGAAGATCTGCTGAATATTTTTAAGCAGTTCCGGCAGGTCTGCGTTTTCAGCATCGATTTTGTTTATGACGATAATTCTTGGTTTACCGGCATCAGTCGCAGCCTTGAAAAGCCTTCTGGTGTTGATTTCAATACCTGCCGAAGCGCTGATAACAATCGCACAGCAGTCTGCGGCCGGTATCGAAGTCAGTGCGGCACCGATGAAATCCGGATACCCCGGGGTATCAATAAGGTTTATGGTTTTGCCGTTATGTGTTGTATGGAGCAGTGCAGAATGAATGGAATGGCCTCTGTCTTTTTCTTCCTCGTCAAAATCTGCGACGGTATTTTTTTCTTCAACAGTGCCTAACCTGTTTGTTTTTCCGGTCTTATGCAGGATGGCTTCAGCAAGAGTGGTTTTGCCGGCACTGCCGTGTCCGAGCAGAACTATATTACGATTATCTCCAATACCTGCCACAGCTATGAGCTCCTGAAAAGTGGCGTAAAACGAATAAACTTTAACTGCCTAAAGGGGCGGATGATACAACAAAAAATAGGCAAGGGCAAGGAGAAATTAAAAAAGCGAGGCCGTCATAAAGGATACGCCAAATACACAATTTCTATTTGAAGCGTTTTCGGGTTTAATTGAGAGGTTTTTTAAAGTCACGCTCTGTATGTGCGAACTGGGGAACTAGGATTCGAACCTAGACTAAATGGTTCAGAGCCACTCGTGCTACCATTACACTATTCCCCACCGTACTTGTTACTTGTGATTCAGCATTTTTATATCTGCTGCCTTAACAAATAGCGGGGGCAGGATTCGAACCTGCGACCTCCGGGTTATGAGCCCGACGAGCTACCAGACTGCTCTACCCCGCGATCAATTCAATTTACAAAGTCTACCAGACCGCAATCGATAAATCAATTACAGCTTGGCGCGAATTTCCCGGGCAAGTTTTTCAGCCTTACCCTGCGGATATTTAAATGCCGGCCAATGACTGAAAACGCTGTCGCCTGTCTTTCGCGGTATTACGTGAAAATGCAGATGCTCGACAAGTTGTCCCGCCGCTCTGCCGTTATTGCACAGGACATTATAGCCGTCCGCTCCTGTGGCGGCAGCAACCGCCGCAGTAATCTTTGGCAAAACGACGGCAACCGCCGACAGCAGCCCGGCGCTGCAGTTATGTACTTTTGTGCAATGTTCTTTTGGCATAACCAGCGTATGGCCGTCGCTTACAGGACCAACATCGAGAAATGCCAGCACATTTTCATCCTCGTAAATTTTAAAACAAGGTATCTGCCCGCCAGCAATTTTACAGAATATACAATCCTTATCAACCAATTGTCAGCCTTTCGGCTTTAATCTAAACTAATTTATTCGCTTTTCTTCTCTTCTGTTTGCTGCTGCTGTTTTTCTTCTGCTTGTTCGGCTTTAACTTTTTTTGCAGCTTTCTTTTTAGAAGCTTTCTTTTTGCCGCCTTTTTTCGAGGTTTCAGCCTGACTTTCCTGGCCGACGAGCTGGAGCAGCACAAGCTGGCCGTTATCTCCGAGACGCCTTTTGGCAAGCTTTATGATTCTGGTATAGCCGCCGGGTCTGTCAAGATAGCGAGGGGCTATCTCGCTGAAGAGCTTTCCTATAACAGTTCCTTTTTTCTCGATTCTGCCGTCAACTTCCGCAACGATATCACGGTTCCCCAGTATGGCAATAGCTCTTCGTCTGGCAGTCAGATTGCCCTTCTTGGCAAGAGTTATAAGTTTCTCAGCAAAGCTTTTTACGTGTTTTGCCTTTTGAAGAGTAGTGCTTATAGTCTCGTGCTCGAAGAGAGCGGCAGTAATATTTCTTCTCATAGCGATTCTGTGAGCGCTGGTTCTGTTAAGTTGTCCGCCTGCGATTCTATGACGCATATTCTTTCATACCTCAAAAAATTATTTATTCCGGAAGGTCGGTCATACCTAATGAAAGCCCCAAATCCGCAAGCTTTCTGATAATTTCGCGAAGGCTTGTTTTCCCAAAGCTTCTGAGTTTCAGCAGTTGAGCTTCGGTCATTCTGACCAGTTGTCCTATGGTTTCAATATGGCTCGCCTCAAGACAGTTGCTTGCTCTGACGCTGAGCTCAAGTTCCTGAATCGGCATCTTAAGCTTTTCAGTGAGCTGCTCGTCGACTTCTGTTTCCTGTTCGACTTCAGCCGGTTCAGCTTCTTCTATCGTTTCTGCGCCTATTTCGAAATACTGAACAAATGGATTTACATGTTTTCTCAGGATTTTTCCTGCTTCGACCAGGGCCATTTCAGGTGTAATGGAGCCGTCTGTCCATATTTCGAGGATGAGCCTGTCGTAGTTGGTTTTCTGTCCGACGCGTGTATCTTCGGTTTTATAACGAACGCGAACCACCGGCGAATAAATTGCATCGACCTCTATTCTTCCTGCTTCCTGCTCAAATCTGTCGGCCTGGGCCAGTCTTTCGGCAGCAGGCGAATACCCCCTTCCGGTTCCGACGGTCATTTCCATTGAAAATTTCGCATCGCGGGTCAGAGTCGCAATCACATGGTCTCTATTTGTAATCTCAACTGTCGGGTCGCATTGAATCTGACCGGCCGTTACAGCACCTGCCTTCTGCGCCGATACGGTAATAACCTTCGGTTCCGGCACGGTTTTTCTGACAATAATATTTTTAATGTTGAGAATAATCTCAGTTACATCCTCCTTGATGCCGGGCAGTGAGGTAAACTCGTGGTCTGCGCCGGCAATCTTGACGCTTGTCACGGCAGCACCTTCGAGGGAAGAAAGCAGCACGCGTCTTAAACTGTTTCCGATAGTCGTGCCGAACCCATGCTCAAAGGGTTCGACGCGGAACAGACCATATCTGTCGGTTGAAATCTGCCTGTCCAGCTCAACGCGAGTGGGAAGTTCCAGACCTCTCCAGGTAATTCTCATTTTCGGCCTCCTTACTATGGGCAATTGTTCTCAGCGATTCGGTCAGGGGCCTTTGCCTTCTAAAATCGCTATCTGTTAATTGCCCGGTTAATATATCGTCATAAATCGCTCAACGGCGATTAGCTTATATGTCAGAACAAAAAATCAAAAGCTACCTCGAACAGAACTCCACAACAAGTTGTTCTTCTATAGGAAACTGTATATCCTGTCTTGAAGGCAGTGCAACAACAGTGGCCGAAGGGGTGTTCAGGTCAAGCTGCAGCCAGGCCTGCGTGGTAAAGTTCGGATTAGTTTCAAGCTGTGCTTTGATTTTCTTTTTGCTCTTTTCCGAAGGTTTAATGGTTATTTTATCGCCGATACTTATGGTAAAATCCGGCGTGTCAACCTTTCTGTTGTTGACATAAATATGACCATGCACTATCAATTGCCTTGCCGTTTTTCTCGAAGGAGCGAAGTTAAGCTTGTAAACCACATTGTCCAGTCTTCTTTCCAGCAGTCCGAGCAGGACTTCTCCGGTATTCCCCTTTGTTTTCTCAGCCTTGTGGAAATATCTCATGAACTGTTTTTCAGCCAGTCCATAGTATCGTTTTACTTTCTGCTTTTCACGCAGTCGCACGCCGTACTCACTGCCTCTTCCGCGTCTCCAGCCGTGCATACCAGGCGCCACATTTTTCTGACGCTTTTCAATTGGGCATTTACTTGTTTCGCAGCGAATGCCCTTTAGCATCAGCTTCATGCCCTCACGTCTGCACAATCCACATGATGAATCAAGATAACGTCCCATATCTTCAATTACTCCAAAATATTTTCAGTATCAGACCCTTCTTCTCTTTGGCGGACGGCAGCCGTTATGCGGGATAGGCGTAACATCTTCGATGGAAGAAATTCTCAGGCCTGCCGCCTGCAGTGCCGAGATTGCCGATTCCCTGCCGGAACCGGGTCCCTTGACCTTTACCTCAACTTCGCGGACGCCCGAGCGTTTGGCAGCATTTGCACATTTCTCCGCCGCTCTTTGAGCCGCAAAAGGAGTGCTTTTTCTTGAGCCTTTAAAGCCGACTGTGCCCGCCGAATCCCAGCAGATAGTATCGCCGTCGGTGTCGGTTATTGTAATCTGGGTATTGTTGAAAGTAGCCTTGATGTGAACAACAGCCTTTGCAACATTTCTTCTTATTTTTCCCTTAGCCATTTATGAAAAATACCTCAAAAATATTATCCACGCAGTTCTTTTACGCCTTTTTTGCCGGCGACTGTTTTTCTCTTTCCTTTTCTTGTGCGAGCGTTACTTTGAGTCTGCTGACCTCTGACAGGCAGTCCTTTGCGGTGCCGGATTCCCCGGTAGCAGCCGATATCCTTAAGCCGTGAAATATTCTGAGCGACTTCTCTTCTGAGCTGGCCTTCGACGATATAATCACGGTCGATTATCTGTGCGATTTTGCTGACTTCATCTTCAGAGAGCTTGCCGGCATGTATATTTGGGGTAACACCAACTTCGTTTAGAATTTTTGCCGCGGTGAATCTTCCAATGCCGTGTATATAAGTAAGAGCAATCAGCACCGCCTTTTCGTTAGGAATATCAACACCAACTATACGAGGCATAATTTACCTTTCCGATTAATCTATCAGCCCTGTCTCTGTTTATGGCGCGGGTTTGCCGAGCAGATTACGCGCACAACACCTTTGCGACGCACAATCTTGCAGTTTTCACATATTCTTCTTACCGAGCTTCTGACCTTCATAACACACCTCAGACCGCTAATGCCGCATAATAATTCTTCCCTTGCCCAGGTCATAGGGCGACATCTCGACAGTTACACTGTCACCCGCAAGGATTCTTATAAAATGCATCCTCATCTTCCCGGATACATGTGCCATAATCACATGTCCGTTCGCAAGTTCAACCCTGAACATGGCATTTGGCAGAGTCTCAAGCACTTTGCCTTCAACTTTTATCGCGTCTTTTTTTGACATAATAAAAAATGCCGTTTATTTTATAGTAAGCACTTCACAGCCGTTTCCCGCAATGGCTATTGTGTGCTCAAAATGAGCTGACGGTTTTCCGTCTCTTGTAACAACCGTCCAGCCGTCATTTAACGTAACCACATCGCTTGTACCCGCATTGACCATTGGCTCCACGGCAAGTATCATTCCCTTCTGCAACAAGATATCATTTTTCAAAAGTTCGTCACTGACGAAATTCGGAACTTTCGGTTCTTCATGCATCTCGATGCCTATCCCGTGTCCGACGAATTCTGTAACCACCGAAAAGCCTGCCGATTCGGCACATTTCTGCATCATCCCGGCAATACTGCTCCACTTTGCCCCGGCTCTGCTGTGCTGTATTGCAATATCGAGCATTTGTTTTGTTACATCAATCAGTCGCTGCTTGTCGTTGCTGACCTTACCGATTGCCAGCGTAACAGCGGCATCAGCACAATAGCCATCGAGTTTAACGCCGAAATCGATGCTGAGGATATCACCTTCCTGCAGTCTTACCTTTTCCGAAGGCATCCCGTGCACAACCTGTTCATTGCGCGAGACACATACAGCCGCCGGAAAAACCCTCTTTCCATAAGGGTTCTTAACGCCCTTAAAAAGAGCTGTCGCTCCGAGCTGTCTTGTCATATCTTCAGCTATCCGGTTCAGTTCAGCAGTGCTGATTTGCGGGACAGCGGAATCCTTTAATTTTAAAAGAACTTCAGCGACAACCCTGCCGGCCTTTTTTATAAGCTCTATTTCCCTGCGACTTCGTAAAATAATCGCCATTTTATTTATCTGGCCGTCACAAGACTGTCGAGTTTTTCGAAAATCCGGGCCGTCACATCATCGACTGGCCTGTCGGCATCGATATCTAATATTTCCTGACTGTTGTCGGCATAGTAACCGACCACAGCAGTAGTTTGTTCGTGATAAGTTTTCAGCCTTTGTTTTACTACATCCGGCTTGTCATCCGGCCTTTGTATAAGTTCCTGATTTTTGCACTTATCACAGTGGCCCTCAATTTTCGGTTCCAGCGTATCAATATGATAAACAGCGCCGCATACCGGACAGCTTCTTCTGCCTGTTATGCGTTCTTCGACGACATCGTCGTCAACAACAAGGTTCACGACGGCATCGATTTTTTCCCTTTTTTGTGCCAGCTCTTTATCAAGCTCGGCTGCCTGCACAACTGTGCGAGGAAAACCATCGAGCACACAGTTCCCGCCTGCACAAGCTATTGCTCCGACCATCATTTCAATTATTATCTGGTCCGGCACAAGCTTGCCGCAATCCATATACCGCTGAGCCTTTCTGCCCAGCTTTGTTCCTGCAGCCTTTTCGCTTCTTAATATATCTCCGCTGGACAGATGAGCCAGTCGGTATCTTTCCACAATTCTTTTACACTGCGTTCCTTTTCCTGCTCCCGGCGGACCAAGCAGCACAATTACCATCCTCTTGCTCCCTTTATCCTTCCGCCTGAACTGAAGCCTTCATAGTTTCGCATTATTAAATTAGCTTCGATTCTCTGTACCACGTCCAGCGAGACGCTGACTACAATCAGCAGTCCTGTTCCGCCGAAGAATGAAGCGACCTGCCAGTCAATATCCAGTCCCGGCATTTGAGCAATGACGGTAGGCACGACTGCTATAACTGACAGAAAGGCAGCACCATAAAAGGTAATTCTAATCATAACGGTTTCGAGGTATTCGGCGGTTCTATGCCCCGGCCGAAGACCCGGTATGAAGCTTCCTGAATTACGGAGATTCTTGGCCATCTCCTTCGGCTGAAATTGTACCGTCGTCCAGAAGTAAGAAAACAGAATTATCAGGACGATATAAAGCAGATTATATGTATATGCCCCGGCATGAAGCGCCGCATAAATACTTCCGAGAACAACCGACCTGCTGAACTTTTCTATACTCAATAACTGCCCGATGATTATCGGCGGAAACTGCATCAAACTGGAGGCGAAAATAATCGGCATAACGCCGCCGTGATTAACTCTCAGCGGCAGATAATGCCGCTGACCGCCGTAAACTCGCATACCACGCATCTGTTTTGCCTGCTGAACCGGTATCCTTCTCTGTCCCTGTGTTATGAGTATGGCACCAGCCACGACAAATATGAATGCTATTATCAGAAACAATATCTTTGCAGGCCCGTAAGTACCGCTTGCTGTGCCGGCACCTACTGTAAACGAGGTGTTTTCCCAGACCCTCGTAATCGTGCCCGGCATTCTTGCAAGGATACCTGCCATAATCAGCAGACTTATGCCGTTTCCGATGCCGTATTCATCGATTTGTTCGCCGAGCCACATCATAAAGATAGTACCTGCCGTCATTCCTATGGTGCCCATGATAACACCGACGGCCTCCATCCCCGGATAAGTATACGGCCGCATCACTTTCATGTACATCATCGATTGTATTATGCATATCGGCACGGTAAGGTACCGCGTATATTCCTGGATTTTTTTATAGCCCGTCTGCCCTTCTTCTTTCAGCTTCTTAAGCGAAGGCATCACCTCTCCAAGCAGCATCAGTATAATGGAGCTTGTGATGTAAGGCATAATACCGAGTCCAAAGAGGCTGCTTCTTCTTAATTCTCCGCCGCTGAGCATCTGCAGATGTTCCAGAGCTCTGCCTATAGGACTGCTCTGGTCGCGCTGCTCGGAGGCCCCAATCATCAGCTGCTGGTTAATAGCCGGCAGCGATATATGAAACCCGACCCTGTAAATAACCAGAAGTGCTATGGTAAAAAGCATCTTGTTCCGCAGGTCGGGAATCTTGAAAATATTTACAGCAGTATCAAACATTTATCTTTCCTGCCAATTTATGCAACCACTCTTACTACACCGCCGCAGCTTAAAATTTTATCATGTGCGGCCTTGCTGAATTTATGGACGCTTACGTCAAGTTTTTTTGTCAGCCCTCCGTCTCCGAGAACCTTGACCTTGCTGTTGGCACTGTCGACAAGTCCTGCACTGAACAGGCTTTTGACATCGATTACAGAACCGTCTTCAAACCTGTCGAGCTGTGAAACATTTATTATCTCGTATCTGCGGACAAACCGGTAGTTGCTGAAACCTCGTTTCGGCAGCCTTCTGAACAGCGGCATTTGGCCGCCTTCATATCCTATCTTGCCGCCGGCACCGCTTCGGCTGAGGCTCCCTTTATGGCCTCTGCCGCTGGTCTTGCCGTGCCCGCTGCCCGGTCCTCTGCCGATTCTTTTTCGTTGTTTCTTCCTGCCTGCTATTGAAGTTATTTCATGACTTAACATGATTTTCTCACCACCTTCTTACCGCCTGGACGGCTACTCCGCGAAGCCGTTCGATTTCTTCAGGGTTGCGAAGTCTTAACAAACCATCCATTGTAGCCTTAACAACATTTTTGGTCGTCGTACTGCCATAAACTTTTGTCAGCACATCGTGCACGCCAGCCAGTTCGAGCACGGCTCTTGCGCTTGAGCCGGCGATAACACCGGTACCCGGACTTGCAGGTATCATCGTTATTTTTGTTGCACCGAATTTGCCGATAATCTGATGTGGTATGGTCTGGCCGCTAAGAGCCACTTTTTTAAGACTCTTCTTGGCGTCCTTGATGGCCTTATCGACTGCCATCGGCACTTCTTTTGCCTTTCCGTAACCGATTCCCACGGTTCCGGCCCTGTCGCCGACGGCAACCATAACGCCAAAACTAAATCGTCTTCCGCCCTTGACTACCTTTGCACAGCGAAAAACTCTTATCACATTTTCCTCAATGGGATTATCCTGACCGATAGTTTTCATCGACCCTTCAGCCAATTTGTTATCTCCAAAATCCGACTATCCGCTACATTATTGAAACCTACTTTTTAAAAAATCAGACCGGCCTGTCTTGCTGCTTCGGCAAGCGCTTTCACTCTTCCGTGATATTTGAATTTGTTCCTGTCAAACTTTACGGTCTTGATTCCGACCTGTATTGCCTGTTTTGCAATTTCATTTCCGACAATCTTTGCCGCCTCGATATTTCCCGTTTTGTTCAGCCCGTTGCGCAGCGACCTGCTTCTTGTATTTGCCGAAGCAAGTGTTACACCGGCGACGTCATCGATAATCTGCGCATATATATGTCGGTTCGAGCGGAAAACACTCAGACGGGGCCTGTCCGGCATACCGAGCAGTTTTTTGTGTACTCTCAGCTTTCTTCTAAGTCTTGCCTTTTTTATTCTGTCAATCTGCATAAGCAAATCTCAAAAAATCACAATCGTTAAATTTATGTCGTAGTGCTGACAAGAGCCTTGCCGACTTTTCTGCGAACATGCTCGTCAGCATATCGAACACCCTTGCCCTGATAAGGTTCGGGCGGCCTTACTTTTCTTACATTGGCGGCAAACTCTCCCAACTCCTGTTTGTCGTATCCGGTTACGGCAAACTTTGCCGGCGTATCATTGCCTTTTGTTGCCGCCACATCTATCCGAACCTTTACGCTTTTCGGCATCTTCATCTCGACAGGATAGCTGTAGCCTACCTGCAGAATCAGTTTTCCGCCCTGTTCTTTTACACCATAACCGGTGCCGTAAATTTCCATTTTCTTTTCAAATCCCTTGTTGACGCCGGTTATCATATTGTTAATCAGCGCCCTTGTAGTTCCGTGCAGTGCTTTTTCAGTCCGGCCCTGGGGGGAGGGATTTTCAACAACAACTTTATTGTTCTGACTGTCAAGTTTGACATTTATCTTCGGATGACATTTCATCTCAAGGGCACCTTTGGGTCCGCTGACCTTAACTATCTGGTCGGAAACTTCGACTTTTACGCCGGCCGGTATGTCAATCGGTTTTTTACCTATTCTGCTCATCAGTTCACCGTACAAATTATTTCACCGCTGACATTCTCGGCCCGGCACTGTTTATCTGTCATTACACCTTTGCTGGTTGAGACAATAGCAATTCCCATTCCGTTCATAACATAAGGCAGTTCCCTGACAGAGCTGTATATTCTTCTTCCGGTCTTGCTTATCCTTTTAATTTCGGTTATTGCCGGCGTTCCGTCGGGGGCGTATTTAAGCATTATTCTCAGCACCCCCTGTCCTGTAGCATCATCAATCCTGTCGAAATCGCTGATATAACCTTCATTTTTCAGCACTTCAGCGATGCCCCGGCAGATTTTTGAAGCTCTGACCGTAACATTTTCATGGCCGACATACTTGGCATTTCTTATTCTCGTAAGCATATCCGCTATCGGGTCACTGTGCATCTGACCAATCCTGTAAAAAAGAATTCAAATTATTTATCTGTTACCAGCTCGCCTTTTTCAGTCCCGGGATTTTGCCTTCGCTGGCAAGTTTCCTCAGACAGAGTCGGCAGATTCTGAACTTTCTGTAAACTGCATGGCTTCTGCCGCAGATTTCGCATCGAGTATAGGCCCTTGTTCTGAATTTAGGTTTCTTCTTGCATTTATTTACGAGAGCTTTTGTTGACATCAACTACTCCCTGAACGGCATGCCGAACAGCTTGAGCAATTCTCTTGCCTCGTCGTCCGTTCTGGCCGTTGTAACAAAGGTTATATTCATACCCTGTGTGTTTTCCACCTTTGCAGGGTCTATTTCCGGAAAGACCGTCTGTTCGCTCATGCCGAGCGAATAATTTCCCTTTCTATCAAAGCTGTTCGGGCTCAGGCCCCTGAAGTCTTTTACCCTCGGTATTGCAAGGTTGATGAGCCTGTCCATAAATTCGTACATTCTCTGGCCTCGCAGCGTAACTTTCAATCCTGTTTGGTCTCCTTCTCTGACCTTGAAATTGGAGACGCTCTTCTTGGCCCGGATGACAAGCGGCTTTTGGCCGGTAATCATCATCAAATCCTGCAAAGCGCTTTCGATAAATTTTTTGTCCTGTACCGCTTTGCCGACGCCCATCGAAACAACTACCTTCTGCATCTTCGGCACCGCCATCATGCTCTTATAGTTATACTTTTCCCGCAGAGCAGGAGCTACTTTCGATTTATACAGGTCTTTTAACCTTGCCATATTGAAAACCTTTTATACAGATAGTCTCCTAATCAGTCTTTTTAACCACTCCGATTTCTGTTCCGTCGATACCAAGGCGTTTTTTCCCGCCTTTTTTGTCGATGGCAAATTTCACTCTTGTGCCCTTTGAAGTCTTCGGGTTTACCGGCAGAACATTGCTTATGTGCAGGGGCTCTTCAACCTGTATTCTGCCGCCCTGCGGGTATTTTCGGCTGGGCCTTACGTGTCTGTAACGCCTGTTTACTCCTTCAACGACGACCCTGTCCTTCGAAGGAATAACATGCATTACTTTTGCTACCGTTCCCTTGTGCTCACCGGCAATAACTTCAACCATATCGCCTTTTTTAATATGTCTTGCCATGCTTATCTTCGCCTCATAACTGCAAAGGGTTTTTCATACAACCTCGCTTGCCAGAGATACTATCTTCATGAAATTCTTTTCTCTCAATTCTCTTGCGACCGCACCGAAGACTCTCGTGCCGACCGGGTTGCCTTCGGCGTCGATAATTACCGCCGCGTTACTGTCAAACCTGACATAGCTGCCGTCGGCTCTTCTGACAGCTTTTTTTGTCCTTATTATGACACATTTGTAAACCTTTTTTCTGTCAAGCTGGCAGCTCGGCAATAGTTTTTTTATCGCCACGCACACAATATCGCCTATCGTGGCAGTTACACGTCTGTGTTTGCCTTTTCTCGCGGAGTTTTTCCCCAGGACCAGGACGCACTGGGCCTGCCTGACACCGGAATTATCGGCAATATCCAAATATGTTTCCTGCTGAATCAACGCTTTATCCTTTACCCCAACACCAATGTAAACTGTCTTTTTGATAAAGATTTCATTTTCAATTTTTTCCTTTTAGTAATACATTTTTACCCTTCCACCAATACATTGGTGTGGGGGTTTACTGTTAATCTTTTTCAACTGCTTTTTGAACGATTTTGCTCAGACGCCAGCTTTTCGTTTTGCTCATAGGCCTGCACTCGACAATCTCGACGACATCACCGACAGCTGCCTGGTTCTTGTCGTCATGAACACTAAGTTTTGTTCGTCTGTTTATATATTTCCCGTAAACAGGATGTTTTATCCTGTAATTACGCGTAACCCTGATGCTTTTGTCTCCGCTGCGGCTGACAACGGTGCCGCAAATGGTTTTTCTTCGTTTTCTCTTGTCTTCCATTTACTTTTGGCCCTTTAACAGGCTTTCTCTGATAACTGTCTTGAGCCTTGCGATATCTCGTTTTATATTTCGCAGCATATGTGTATTCTCGAGTTTCTCTGTTACGGCTCTTGTCCGAAGGTCGAACAATTGCTTTTTGAGACTTTCAAGCTCGCTTTGCCATTCATCAGGTCTTATTTCTCTTATTTCCGAAGCTTTCATCCAAACCACCTTATCCGACAGCGTGACTCCTGGTAATAAGTCTGCACTTTACCGGCATTTTGTGAGCGACCCTTGCCAGAGCCCTTTTTGCAACGTCTTCACTGACGCCGCCGATTTCGAACATAACCGTGCCCGGCTTTACACACGCAACCCATTGCTCAACTTCAGCCTTTCCTTTTCCCATTCTTGTCTCAAGCGGTTTTTTGGTTATGGACTTATGCGGGAAAATCCTTATATATACCTTTCCTACTCTTTGCAGGAAGTGGCTGGCGGCAACTCTTCCAGCCTCAATTTGTTTTCCTGTTACCCAGCTTGTCTCCAGAGACTGCAGACCGTATTCGCCGAAGGCGACATAATTCATCCTTGAGGCATTTCCCTTCATTTTGCCTCTCTGGCTTTTTCTATACTTAACTCTTTTTGGCATAAGTGCCATAGCTGTACCTTGCCTGTATTTACCTTTTCCTATTTATTCTGGTCTGTCGCGGCAGGATTACTGGTATCGCTG
Organism: Phycisphaerae bacterium; assembly: GCA_041478555.1. Lineage (GTDB taxonomy): Bacteria > Planctomycetota > Phycisphaerae > Sedimentisphaerales > UBA12454 > JAPLMW01. The sequence goes on along the minus strand of JBGOWI010000017.1, from coordinate 9,224 downwards.
CTCTTCTTCTCAGTCTCGCCGGAGGCCGCAGCAGGGTGCGGCTCGGTTTTTGGCTGACTCCTCGAAGACCTCGGTCTTCGAAGGGACTTTCTGCCGACCTGCTCTTCCGGCTGCTGCCCGTATTTGCCTTTATAAATCCAGACCTTAATACCGATGGTTCCGTATGTTGTAACGGCGGCCACAGCGGCGTAATCGATGTCTGCATCGATAGTATGCAGTGGAATGCTGCCTTCCTTTTGAGTTGCTTTTCTTGCCATTTCAGCTCCGCCGAGTCTTCCGGAGCAGATAACTTTAACTCCCTTTGCACCGGCCTGCATTGCCAGCTCACACTGTTGTTTCATCGCCTTTCTGAAAGAGACCCTTTTTTTCATCTGTTCAGCTATTACCTCTCCCGCGAGTCTGGCATCGAGGGCCGGTTCTTTTATTTCTATGACGTTCACCGTAACCTGTCGGTCGATAAGCATCTCGAGGTCCTGTCTGAGCTTGTCCACCTCGGCGCCGCGTGGTCCGATTACGATACCCGGCCTTGCGGTGTGAAGAGCAATTTTCACTTCGTTTCTTGTCCTTGCTATTTCGACCTTTGAAACAGCGGCGAACGGCGGCTGTTTGTTAAATTTCTCATCTATATATTTTCGAATCCGTTGGTCCTCAACCAGCATCTGTCCATAACTGGCTTTAGGAGCAAACCATGTGCTCTGCCACGGCAGTCTTATGCCGGTTCTGAAACCTATCGGTTGAACCTTTTGACCCATATATTCTAACCTTTCGTTCTTCGTTTCTCGGTTGCGACGCTCGTTTCGTATTTCGTTTATCGGTTACGTCCTGAACGACGCTTTACGATTAACGTAACCGATACGAGCCTCGCAACCGCAACCGCTTTACGAAATACCATATCTACATTTCAGTCACAGTAACATGTATGTGACTGGCCATTTTCCTGATAGAATGAGTTCTGCCCCTGTCCTTGGCTATCCATCTTTTTGTGCCGATTCTGACGCCTGCGCTGTCAACTCTAGCCTGGCAGACATAAAGGTTTTCAACATCTGCGGCATCCTCATCAGCATTTGCAATAGCGCTTTTGAGCGCTTTTTGCACCATATCAGCCGCTCTCTTTCTCGTAAACTTGAGCAAATCAATCGCTTCCTGCGCGCTTCTGCCGGCAATAAGCTGCGTAACGAGCATTGCCTTTCTTGGCGAAGTCGGCGCATATCTTACTGAGCACCTCCACTCCGAGATGCCGGCGGTTTCTACTCCAAGGGCCGAAGCGAGCGCTTCGACATCGCTGCTTTTCGGCAGAGGCTTAAGCAACCCTTTTCTCCAGTTTTTTATAGCGCTTGCCGCCCGCTGCTCATTCAGGCCCGCCCGCTTGATAGCTGCAGCCAGCTCGGTTACGCTTTTACCCTGTCGCCTAATCAGATTATCAAGTTTACCCGCACTTAACATTTCACGTTCCTGTTTGTTTAGACGGTGGTGCCGACGGTCGCGGTGCTCCTGCTGGTGCCGCTGGTCCTGGTGCAGCCGGTCTTGATGCCGCCGATGGTCCTGCCGTTTCTGCCTTAACTCCTGAATGACCCCTGAAAGTGCGAGTCATTGAAAATTCACCGAGCTTATGTCCCACCATTTCCTCAGTTACGAAAAGTCTGTTGAAAACCTTTCCGTTGTGTATGAGGAAGGTAAATCCAACAAATTCCGGAACAACCGTACTGCGCCTGGACCAGGTTTTAATAGGGTCTTTGATGCCTGATTCATTCTGCTTTAAAACCTTCTGCAAAAGTTTGGCGTCAATAAACGGCCCTTTTTTAAGCGATCTCGTCATTATTACCTCAAATTACCCTTAATTCAGTTACAGAATTAGTTGTTCACCTCTATTGGTTTTTCTTCTTCGTATAATTCGTTTATTGCTTGTTTTTCTTGGATTTCTTGTTTTTCCGCCTTTTGCCAGAACGCCTGTCGGCGAACATGGATGTCTTCCGCCGTTGGCTCTGCCTTCCCCGCCGCCCATCGGGTGTGAGACAGGGTTCTGGGCTTTCCCGCGAACATGAGGCCTGATACCCATATGTCTCATTCTGCCCGCTTTTCCAATTTTGATATTCTGATAGTCCGGATTGCTCAGCGTTCCGATTGTAGCTCTGCACTCGGCACGGAGCATTCTCATTTCGCCGCTCGGCAAAATGACCGTTGCCCAGTTACCCTCCTTTGCCATCAGTCTTGCGGAAAGTCCTGCGCCTCTGACAAGCTTTCCTCCCTGTCCTGCGGTCATTTCGATATTGTGAATTTCGACGCCGACCGGAATTGCCGCCAGCGGCATTGCATTTCCAACTCGAGGCTCGACTCCCGAGCCGCTTTCTATCTTCTGGCCCACCGCAAATCCCTGTGGAGCAAGGATATATCGTTTTTCACCATCGTCGTAGCGAACAAGAGAAATAAAACAGTTTCTGTTCGGGTCATATTCAATTGTCTCTACAGTTGCAGCCACTGCATCTTTATTCCGCTTGAAATCAATAATCCTGTAGATTTTTCTTGCGCCTCCTCCGCGGAACCGGCAGGTGGTTTTTCCCTCATTGTTTCTTCCGCCAGCCTTCTTTATCCTCATACAGAGAGCCTTTTGTGGCCGGTTTGTCGTCAGCTCCGCAAAATCATTGACTGACGCGTTTCGGCGCCCGTTTGTCGTTGGTCTGTAAATTCTGATACCCATAATTTTTCCTGCCTGTCTTAGAACAAATCAATATGATACTGCTCATCGAGCACGACAACCGCTTTCTTCCAGTCTGACGTTTTTCCCATAAATCTGCCCCGTCTGCGGGGCTTTCCTTTGCGGTTGGCGACTCTTACATCTGTTACCTTAACGCTGTAGAGTCTTTCAATAGCATTTCTTATCTGGTTCTTGTTGGCCTTTCTGTTCACCTCAAACGAGTATGCATTTTTACTGTTTGCAAAGTGCATGCTCTGCTCGGTTATCAGCGGCCTTATAACTATTTCATGGTCATCCATATTTATTACCCGATAGCAGGATGATTATTCCTGCTTTTTTCATCTTTTTTTCTGTCAATCACCGCAAGAAACGCATCTTTTGTAAAAAGCATCTTCTGCGTATTACAGATATCACCGGCGTTGAGGTCGGCCACCTTCATTACTGCCACCTTCGGAATATTTCTTGCGGACTTATAGAGATTCTGGTCAGGTTCACTGACAGCAACCAGACAGCTTCTGTCAATCTTGAGATTTCCGAGTATCTTTACGAAATCCTTCGTTTTCGGCTGTTCGAATTTCAGTTCGTCAACTACAACGACGTTTCCGACCTGAAGCTTTGCAAGTATTGCAGAATCTCTTGCGAGTCTCTTTTGCTTCTTCGGCATATCCTTTCCGAAATCTCTCGGCAGTTTTGCAAAGGCGACGCCTCCGCCTCTTCGGATGTTCATCCTTACAGTGCCCATACGAGCGTTGCCGGTGCCTTTTTGCCGATATATTTTTCTTGTCGAGCCTTCAACCATGCCTCTGCTTTTTGTAGCAGCGGTCCCGAGACGTTTATTTGCATGATACATTACAATAGCCTGCTTGAGCAGTGCATATCTTACATGGCCGCCGAGCATTGCTTCATCGACATTGAGGCTTTCAATTTGTTCTCCATCTCTGTTATGTACGGCAACAGTAATCATAAGCATCCTACTTACCGCCCTTGCTCTGCTTAACTATTACATATCCGCCTGTCGGTCCCGGAACAGAACCTTTCACTACAAGCAGATTCTTTTCGACATCGACGCTCACCAGAGCATGATTTTTGCTTGTAACCCTGACGTCTCCCATATGCCCACCCATCCTTTTCCCCTTTTTCGGGTGTCCGCAGTGACCTCTGTTTGTTGCATGGCTTGCGATAGAGCCGCCGGTACGATGCTTTCTTTCCGTACCGTGACTTGCCGGAAAACCGCCGAAACCGTGTCTCTTCATAACACCTGCAAAACCTTTTCCCTTGCTTGTCCCGATAACATCGACCCGTTTTGCTTCTGCAAGAACCTGCACGGTAATTTTGTCGCCCTGCTTGTAATCAGCAGACTGGCCCCCGAGGCGAAATTCTCTTATGAATCTTTTCGGAACATCATCAGCCTTTTTTGCATGGCCGATTTGGGGATTTTTCCGGCGTGATTTTTTCACGTCATCGAATCCCATCTGAATCGCCTTGTATCCATCGGTCTGTTCTGTCTTAATCTGCATAATCGTACAGGGACCCGCCTGTATGACCGTAACCGGCACAATTTTGCCGCCGTCATCATACACCTGTGTCATTCCAACTTTTCTGCCGAGAAGCATCATTTTTTACAAAAACCCTTTTGCTGAAACTGCAAAACAAAAACGTAAAACACAGTTTTGCGCTTTACGTTTTTTTTATCTTACGCTTTTATCTTCACAAACACACCGGCCGGTACTACAAGTCGATTCAGTGCCTCAACTGTCCTTGCGTTTGCCTCATAGATATCTATCAGTCGCTTGTGTGTCCGCATTTCAAACTGTTCTCTGCTCTTTTTATCAACGTGCGGACTGCGAAGCACGGTGTATCTCTCAATCCGTGTAGGCAGCGGAATAGGACCGCTGACCCTTGCGTTGGTCCTGCGAGCATGCTCCACTATTTCACGGGCGGAAGTATCCAGCGCGCGGGGGTCATAAGCTTCCATTCTAATACGAATTCTTTCTGTTTCTGCTGCCATACCAGCTCTTTAAAAAAACCCTTAACCAAATCTTCAATCTAATCCGGGCTTTTCAACAATCGCCTTTGCCCGGTTTGCAAAGGCGAAAAAACAAGAGAATAACTGTTTAAGAATAAAAAATCAACAATAATAATACTGAAAAAAGCCTTTTTTACATAAAAATCGCCTTTTCAGCATCTAAGCACAAAAACAAGACACACAATATCGCCTGTTTGTCTTGCGATTAAACATTCGCAAAGCTATTTTGCCATAGTAGTTTCTGCTACAGATATGTAAACTCGCCTCGCTTCGCGGCGAAGCGGGTCAGCCCAACTCGGAACGCCCCCTCTCTTGCTTCGCAAGAAGCAGAGGGGGCTCGCTACGGCTGAGGAAACGCCAGCTTATACCAGATATATCGGGACAAGTCAATAGTCAGATAGAATTTTTTCAGCAATTTGTTCCGGTACTCTTTCGTATATGGCTGGCTCCATTACAAAATTGCCTCTGCCGCTGGTTATTCCTCTAAGTTCGCTGGAATAACCGAACATTTCAGCAAGCGGCACCTTGGCGTCAATAACCCTGATAGTTCCGTGCACTCTGGTATCTGTAATCGTTCCTCGTTTGCTGATTATATTGCCTTGAACCGCTCCATAATCAGATTCCGGAATACTTACTTCAAGCTTCATAATCGGCTCAAGCAGAACAAGCCCTGCCCTTTTGAATGCTTCACGGATGGCTATTCCCGCTGCCTGCTCAAAAGCTATTTCAGAAGAATCAACCTGATGGAAAGAGCCGTCAATTAACGTAACTTTAGCTCCAACAACAGGATAGCCTGCAAGTTCTCCGCTGCCCAACGCCTGCTTTACGCCGTTTTCCACCGCCGGTATATATTCTTTGGGTATTACCCCTCTGGTTATCTTGTTTACGAATCCTATTTCTTTACTGTAATGGCCGGTTTCGTCAATCAAAGGTTCAATAGTAATAACAACGTGCCCATACTGGCCTCGCCCGCCGGTTTGTCGAATAAATTTCCCTTCAGCTTCCACTTTTGTGGTTATTGCTTCTTTGTACGCAACTTTGGGTCTTCCGACCCTGACGTTAACCTTGAGGTCTCTTACAAGTCTGTGTTGGAGCACCTCAAGGTGCAGTTCTCCCATTCCGCTTATAATGGTCTGTCCCGTTTCAGCATCGTATTTGCACCTGAAAGTCGGGTCTTCCTTTCTTAGAACTGCCAGCGCTTCTGACAGCTTATCCCTGTCGGCGGTGCCGTAAGGTTCGATTGACACACTCATAACCGTCTCGGGAAATGTGATACTTTCAAGTATTATCGGACTTTTTGTATCACAGAGGGTATCTCCCGTGAGGGTATCCTTTAGTCCGACGCAGGCGATAATATCTCCGGCCCTTGCAGAGGAGACAATTTCTCTGCTGTTGGCGTGCATTCTGAATAGTCTTGTAACATTCTCTTTGCAGCTTCTATTCGTATTGAGAACTCTCGTGCTGCTTTTTAGTGTGCCCTGATATATTCTGAGGAAATACAGGTCTCCGTGTTTGTCGTTGATTATTTTGAAAGCCAAAGCGACAAGACTTTTGTGCGGGTCGCACTTAACGCTTATTTTCTGCCGTAAGGCATACTGCGTATTTTGGTCGCCTGTCGGCTTGTGTCCTGTTACATCGGGTTTATCCACCGGCGAAGGAAAATATCTCCCGACGCCGTCGAGGAGTTTTTGAACGCCGATATATTTCAGTGCCGAGCCGCAGAAGACCGGATGAATCTTTCCTGCCAGCGTTCCTTTTCTTAACGCCTTATGTATCAGAACTTCGTCTATCGGCTCGTCATGGACATACTTTTCCATCAACTGCTCATCGAATTCAGCGAGGCTTTCGAGCATATCATGCCGCCATTTTTTGACCCCCGTGCTTTCTTGCGAAAGCAAGAGCGGGGGTATGTCGTGTTCTTCAAAACTTGCCCCGAGCTTTTCAGCCTTGTAGTAAACAACCTTAAGGGCGATAAGGTCGATAATCCCAACAAAACCCGCCTCGGCACCGATTGGTATCTGCACACAGACAGGATGCGCAAGAAGTTTATCTTTTATACTGTTGACGGACATCTCGAAGTCTGCGCCTGTTTTGTCCATCTTGTTAACAAAACACAAAACGGGGAGATTATACTTCTGTCCCTGCCGCCATACTGTTTCGCTTTGAGCCTGGACACCTTCGCTTGCATCGAAAACAGCAACGGCAGCATCAAGAACTCGCAGAGACCTCTCGACCTCTGCGGTAAAATCGACGTGTCCCGGCGTATCGATGAGGTTAATGACCCATTGTTTCCACGGGCACGTCGTTGCTGCGCTTGTTATGGTAATACCTCTCTGCTGTTCTTCCTGGAGGTAATCCATCACAGCGGTGCCATCGTGTACCTCGCCCATTTTGTAAGTCTTGCCGGTATAATACAGAATTCTTTCTGTAAGAGTAGTTTTTCCGGCGTCGATATGGGCCATTATTCCGATATTTCGTATTTTTTTTAGTGATTCTGGCATAAAACCGATAACTGATAACTAAATTTATACAAAAATGCCACGGTTAAATATTCAAATTCAACCGTGGCATTATCAATTCTCAAAATTACCAGGCAAAGTGTGCGAATGCCTTGTTGGCTTCGGCCATTTTATGGATATTTTCACGGGTTGTTATTGCTCCGCCTTGTTTGTTGTATGCATCGATGAGCTCTATTGCAAGTTTGTCGCACATGGGTTTGCCTTTTTTGCCTCTTGCCGAGGCGATAATCCATCTGAAAGCAAGTGATTGCTGTCTTTTTGAATTGACCGGCATCGGCACCTGATAACTTGCTCCTCCGACGCGTTTCGAGCGGACTTCAACGTATGGTTTTACATTGTTGACAGCGGTTTCAAACAGCTCAAGCGGCCCAACTTCCTTTACTCTCTTTTCAACTATTGACATAGCATCATAGAAAATTTTCTGGGCGACGCTTTTTTTGCCCCGCCATATCATCGTATTGATAAACTTCTGAGCCAGTTTGCTGTTGTACTTCGTATCCGGTTTTAATTGTTTCTCAGAAGCTGTAAACTTCTTTGCCATTTTTTACCTTTCAAACTTTATAGCCACAAAGGCACTAAGACACGAAGTTTTTTAATATATATCATTTTTTCTTTGTGCCTTCGCGTCTTGGTGGCTACGGTTTCTTTGCGCCGTATTTGCTTCGTCCTCGCCTCCTGTTGGCCACGCCGGCAGAATCCAGAACGCCGCGGACAATATGATAGCGAACGCCCGGCAGGTCCCTGACTCTTCCACCTCTGACCAGGACGGTGCTGTGTTCCTGCAGATTGTGGTCTATACCGGGGATGTAGGCGGTAATTTCTTTGCCGTTTGTAAGTCTTACGCGGGCAATTTTACGCAGCGCAGAGTTCGGCTTTTTGGGCGTTTGGGTTCTGACTATCAGGCACACCCCGCGTTTTTGCGGCGAACCTGAAATATCAGAGATACGCTTTTTGCCTTTTCTGCCTCTGCCCTTTCTCACTAACTGATTTATTGTTGGCATCATTCACTCCAAATTTAAAATTTAAGATTGAAGATTTAAGATTTTTTAAATTAAACCTGCCGAAGGCAGTCCACAAATCTTCAATGTTCAATTTTCAATCTTCAATTTTTTCATTCAAGTCCCAACGCTGCTCTGGCAGCAGCCTCAGCCTGTGCTTCGGCCTCGTGCGTTTCCTTAAGCTCTGCAAGTTCTTTTGGCAGCGGAGCCTTTGCCAGGTGTTTTACGCTCATTTCGAGGTGCAGTTTGAACGCCGTGCCTGCGGGAATCAGGTGTCCGAGTATAACGTTTTCCTTCAAACCGAGCAATTGATCTACTTTACCAATTAAAGCCGCTTCAGTCAATACCTTGGTTGTTTCCTGGAAGCTGGCGGCGGAGATGAAGCTTTCAGACTGTAGCGCAGCCTTTGTAATACCCATAAGCAGGGTCTTTGCGGTTGCAGGTCGAGGTTTTTTCCCCTTAGCGGGTTCGCCGCCGAGTTTTTCAACCTTTTCGTTGGCCTGTTCAATTTCCGCTTTGGTGTAAACCTGTCCATCGACGAGGTCTGCATCGCCGGCGTCGGAAATTTTGAGGCTGCCGGCGAGCTCTTCGCCTGATTTTCTGAAGGCACGTTTTGGCACAATATCGCCCGGCAGGAAGCTGCTGTCGCCGACCGAGTCAATCTCAACCTTCTGCAGCATCTGTGAAAGAATAATCTCGATGTGTTTGTCGTTAATGGTCACATTCTGCGAACGATAGACGTTCTGAACCTCAGCCAGCAGATACCCCTGCAGAGCCTCTTCGCCTTTGATTCTCAGTATATCATGCGGTACAAGAGGACCGTCGGTGAGCGGGTCTCCTGCCTCAACGTTATCACCTGCGTGCACATTGAGGTGTCTGTCGCGAGGCACATGATGTTCCTTTTCCATTTTTTCGCTTCGGATGATAATGGTCATCTTGCCGCGTCTTTTGTCGCTTTTTAGTTCGACTCTGCCGCTGATTTCAGCCAT